>JBHEMS010000055.1:0-105271 GCA_046262455.1 Candidatus Dormibacteria bacterium
GCCCCCGCCCCGCCCCCGCCGCCGCCGCCGGCGGTGCGCCAATACATCCCGCCCTCCGCTCCCAGCGGCGGCGGCGGCGGCGGCGCCGCGCCGCCGCCAGCCTCCCAGGACACGACGCAGCCCGCGGCGGTGCCGGTGGAAGTCCCCTCTCCAACCCCGAGCATCCCCACCTGCCCTGTGCCCACGGAGATCGGCGAGGCCGACCGCACCTCGCCGGCGCCGACGCTGGCGTCGGATGGCGGCCCGGCGCCCTGCCCCACGCCGAACCTCGTCGGGGCTGGACCGTCGGCCGGTCCCGCGCCCAGCATCAGCGTGACCGGGTCGATTGATAGTGGATCGCGCGTTGTGCGGGTCAGCGCAGTGGCGGGGATGGCGGTCGGCGACCTCCTCTCCGTGGCCGGTGCGGGCGCCGATGGCGCCGACCTGACCGGGCGCGTCACCGCGATCAGTGGCAACCGCGTGACCCTCGAGACCGTCGCGGGCGCAACGGTCAAGGACGCAAAAGTCGTCGACCAGCCGGTCGGTGAGGTCGCGGGAACGGACCGTGAGGCGACACGGAGAGGAATCCTGGAGACGGTTGTGGACCAGGTGCTTAGGCTGTTCCTGAATGTCTGAGGCGCCGGTCCTGACTCAGCCGATTCTGGTCGCTGACAACCTCAGCAAGACCTACCGGATCTCGACCCGTCCCCACGTCGTCGTCGACCGGGTCAGCTTCCAGGTCGCCCCGGGTGAACTGGTTGCGATCATGGGTCCCTCAGGCTGCGGCAAGAGCACTTTGCTGCACGTGCTGGCCGGCCTGGAACCGCCGGATTCCGGTCGCGTGGTGATCGGGGGCCAGGAGATCACTGCGATGGATGAGAAGCGACGGACCGAGTTCCGTCGCGACAAGATCGGCTTCGTCTTCCAGTTCTTCAACCTCGTGCCAAACCTGACGGCGGCGGAGAACATCGCCTTGCCTCTGCGCATCGCGGGTTCGCGTTCGGCCCACTTCGACCGCGTCGCGGACCTCATGCGCGACCTCAACCTGCGCAACCTGCAGGGCCACCGCCCTGAGGAGATCTCGGGAGGTGAGCAGCAGCGCGTGGCGATCGCCCGGGCGTTGCTCATGGAACCGGCCGTGATCATTGCCGACGAGCCCACGGGCAACCTCGATTTCACGACCGGGAACGAGGTTCTTGACCTGCTCTGGGCGCGCTGCCACCAGCATGGACAGTCCGGGATCCTGGCGACGCATGACGCCAGGGCCGCCGCCTACGCCGACCGCGTGCTCGTGATGCGCGATGGCCGGATCATCGAAACGGTCGACCTCGGTCGCCGTGAGGACCACAGTGCCGCTCCTCTTATCGCTCGCCTGGCGCAACTCGGCCTCTAGGCTCCAGCGCTCCATCCTGACGGCCGTCGCCGTCGCGCTGGGCGTCGGGCTGATCCTTGGCACCGAGCTCAGCGCCCGCGCCCTGCAGCGGGAGCTGCGGCAATCGGCGTCCAATCTGGCAGGCAACGCGGACGCCGAGGTCTTCGCGTTTTCTGAGACCGGGTTTGGGCCGGAGATGGTCAAAGTGGTGTCCGGGCTGCCGGAGGTGGGCACCGTTGCGCCGGTGGTATCCAAGCGGGTCTTCGGGCAGGCAGCGGGTTCGAGCTACACCTTCCAGCTGCTGGGCGTAGATCCCGTCGCCGAGCAGAAGTTGCACCCGCTCAACGTGGCGAGCGGATCGATATTTGGTGCGGGGGAGAAGGGGACGGTGCTCTTGGACGAGAAGTGGGCGAGGGCGCACAACGTCGGGGTCGGTGCCGACGTCTCCCTCTTCACCGCCACCGGCCCGGACAATTTCAAGGTCAAGGGCCTGCTGGGCGACTCCTCCTTCGTTCAGTCCACATTCGGGCCAATAGCGCTGGTGCCCCTGAGCGCCGCCCAGAAGACCTTCAAGCTGGGGGCCCGGGTGACGCAGATCAGCGTTGGGCTCACTGGCAGCTACCCGGATTTTCGCCGTGACCTGCGGCTCAAGGCGACCGAGGAGTACACGGTGCGCGACAACCGGGCCTTCTTCGCCGCGAACCGCAACCCCTATGAGGAGATCCAGCCCGTGCTGGTGTTCTTCAGCGTGCTGGCCCTCGTCATTGGCCTCTTCCTGATCTACAACAACCTAGCCATGAGCGTGCTCGAGAGACGCCGCGAGATCGGCCTGCTGCGATCAGCCGGTGCGACGCCCGGTTGGGTCCGCTCACTGTTCATGACCCAGGCCCTGATCCTCGGCGTGGCCGGGTCTGCGCTCGGGACGGTCGTGGGCGTGGGGGTCGCGGCTGCGCTTGTGCAATATCTCAGAAGCACCAGCGGACAGCCGGGCCTCTCCCTGGTTCTCGATGCTGTCGTGATCCTCCAGGTGGCGGCCCTGGGACTCCTCGCAACGGTGGTATGCGCCGTGGTACCGGCCGCTCGGGCGTCGCGGGTGGCCCCGTTGGAGGCGATCCGTCCCCAGCAGCTGTTCACCGTCGAGCGGAACCGGCGCCGGACCACCGCCCTTGGGGTCTCGGTGCTTGTCCTGGCCGCAGTGCTGATCGCTTCCGGGCTTGCCAGCCGTCCGGCCGATCCTCGGCTGCCCGCGTCCGAGCTCGCCGTCGTCGCCACCGGCATAGTCCTTCTCTTCGGCGGGCTCATCGCCATCACCCCGGTGCTGCTTGCCCCCCTCACGAGGGTGCTGGCGTCGCCCCTTCGGGCGCTGGCCCCCGCGGAGACCCTTTTGGCGCGCAACGCCCTGCTGCGGCGACCCGTACGGAGCGCGCTAACGGTCGGCGGGTTGCTGGTCAGCGGCGCCCTGGTGGTCGCCGTGTCCGGGCTGAGCCAGGGCGCCCTGGATGCCGGGTCGTCATGGGTCGGCAGCCTGTTCGTCTCGGACCAGCTCCTGGTCTCGCCGGTGAGGCAGCCGGACGTGGTCCGTGAGGACATCAACAAGGTCAAGGGGATCGACGCCACCTCGCCGATCGCGTTCTTCACCCTACGGGCGGGCTCGCGGGCACTGAACCTCGCCGCGGTGGACCCTCTCGACTATGCCTCGCACGGGCGCTTGGAGTTTGCCCCCGGGACCCCCGCCGGCGCCTACACCCAGATGGAGGAGTCACGCTCGATCCTGGTTTCCCGTCGCCTGGCGCAGCTCGATGGGCTGCATCCCGGTGACGCGGTCCCCCTGACCGCCGCCAACGGGATCCTGACGTATCATGTCGCCGCGGTCGTCGAGCATTCGCTCCCCGCCCCGGGAGGGGAGGAGACGGCCATGATCTCCCTGGCCAACGCCCGGCAGGACTTCGGCGTCACCGGCTTCAATATCCTCCAGGTCATACCGTCCCCGGGGGCCGGGGCGGCCTTCGCGGCCGACCTGGACCGCACCGCCAGCCGGTATGGCTTGCAGCCGGAACCGGTCAGTAGCGTGCAGGCAGGTGTCCGGCGTGGCCTGGATGCCCTTCTCGTGCTGCTCACGGCGGTGGGCCTGGTCGGCGTGGTCATGGGGCTGGTGTCGGTCGTCCAGACCATCCTTCTCAATATCAGCGAGTCGAGCCGTGAGATGGCATTGCTGAGGGCTGTCGGGGCCACCACCGACCAGGTTCGCGGGATCATCCTCGCGCAGTCCGGCCTGCTCTCACTCACCGGGGCCATCGGCGGGGCGGCCGTGGGCGCGCTGCTGGTTGCGGTTATGACCCGCGCGGGCGCCAGCCTTGGCTTCCAGCCGGTGTACGAGGTCCCCTGGAGCGTGATAGGCCTGGTCATCGTGGCCAGCGTCGTCGGCGCCCTTCTCGCCGTGGCCCTGCCCGCGCGCAGGGCGTCCCGCACCTCGGTGGTGGCAGCAATCCGCTACGAGTAGGCTCAAGGCATGAGCTTCCTGATGAGGGTCTTTGGAGACCCCAACGACCGCGAGATCGGCCGCCACATCCGTCGCGTCGAAGAGATCAACGGCTTCGAGCCCGAGATGCAGACCATGGCCGACGAAGACTTCCTTCGCCTCACCGATGAGTTCCGCTCGAGGATCGTTGCAGCCCGCGAGACAGCGCTTGCAGTTGCCCCGGAGGTGACCCTGGAGGACCCGACCGAGGCTGCCGAGGCCGAGGCGGCCCGGCTGGAAGTAGCGGAAAAGGCGGTCGACCAGGTCCTCGAGGAGATCCTGCCGCGTGCATTTGCCGCCGTCCGGGAGGTGGCGCGACGGACGCTTGGGATGCGGCATTTCGACGTCCAGCTCATCGGTGGCATCGTGCTTCACCAGGGAAAGATCGCCGAGATGAAGACCGGAGAGGGGAAGACCCTCGTCGCCACCCTCGCGCTTTACCTCAACGCGCTTGCGGGCAGGGGAGCGCACCTGGTCACCGTCAACGACTACCTTGCGCGTCGCGACGCCGGGTGGAATGCCCCGCTCTACCGTGCTCTGGGAATGACCGTCGGGGTCATCATGGGGCCGGCGCAACAGGGCGGGGGATACAACCAGTCTTTCGTCTTCGATCCTGACTTCGTCGACGAGAACCATACCGATGACCGTCTCAAGCACCTCCGTCCGTCAAGCCGCGCGGAGGCCTACGCGACCGATATCACCTACGGCACCAACAACGAGTTCGGGTTCGACTACCTTCGCGACAACATGGCGACGGAGCTCGAGGCCTGCGTCCAGCGGGGCCTCTACTTCGCCATCGTGGACGAGGTCGACTCGATCCTCGTCGACGAGGCGCGAACCCCGCTGATCATCAGCGGCCAGGGGACTGACTCGACGGAGAAGTACCAGCAGTACGCTCGGATCATCCCTCAACTGGAGGCCGAGACCGACTACACGGTGGATGAGAAGACCCGGTCGGCGGCACTCACCGAGGACGGCATCGCCAAGGTGGAGAAGTGGACCGGAATCCATAACCTGTACGACTTCGACAATGTCGAGGAAGCACACCAGGTCAACCAGGCGCTGAAGGCTCATGCGCTGTACAAGAGAGACGAGGACTACATCGTCCGGGACGGCGAGGTGGTCATCGTCGACGAGTTCACGGGTCGCAGCATGCCGGGGCGGCGCTGGTCTGACGGCCTGCACCAGGCGATCGAGGCCAAGGAGAACGTCAAGGTGCAGCAGGAGATGCAGACCCTGGCGACGATCACCTTCCAGAACTACTTCCGGCTGTACCGAAAGCTGGCCGGCATGACCGGCACCGCCGTCACCGAGGCCGAAGAATTCGACAAGATCTACAAGCTGGAGGTGGTGGTCATCCCGACCAACCAGCCGATGGTCCGCGAGGATGCTGCCGACGTGATTTACAAGACCGAGGACAGCAAGTACCGGGCGGTGGTCGAGGAGATCGTGGAGCGCCATGCCACAGGACAGCCGGTGCTGGTGGGGACCACCGACATCGCCAAGTCCGAGCGCATCGCCCGGCTGCTCGAGAAGCGCGGCGTCACCCACTCCGTGCTCAACGCCAAGTTCCACGAGAAAGAGGCCGACATCGTCCAGGATGCCGGGCAGGCGGCGGCGGTCACGATTGCGACCAACATGGCGGGTCGAGGCACCGACATCAAGCTCGGTGATGGCGTCGCAGAGCTTGGGGGCCTGCACATCATCGGCACCGAGCGGCACGAGTCCCGACGCATCGACAACCAGCTTCGCGGCCGCTCCGGCCGCCAGGGTGACCCCGGGAGCACCCGCTTCTACCTGTCGCTAGAGGACGAGCTGATGCGGATCTTCGGGAGCAACATGCAGCGTGTCGGCGGCCTCATGGAGGAGGACACGCCCATCGAGTCCCGGCTCGTCAGCCGCTCCATCGAGAGCGCCCAGTCGAAGGTCGAGGGTTTCAACTTCGACGCCCGGCGCCACGTGGTCGAGTACGACGACGTCATGAATACCCAGCGAAAGATCATCTACGCCGAGCGCCGGCGCATCCTCGAAGGTGTCGACACCCGGGCGAATGTCCTTAACTTCATCCGCGAGATGATCGCGGACACCGTACCCGGGTACCTTGACGCCAAGCACCGGGACCTGTGGCGCCTGGATGAGCTGTGGGAGCACATCGGCCAGGTTGTGCCGCTACCGCCGTGGGAGCAGGTCGACAGCGCTGAGCTGGGCAATTCCCCAGAGGAGATCATCGACTCCATCCACGACATGGTGGTGCAGGCGTACGAGAAGATGGAGCAGGAGAGCGGCGCCGATATCATGCGCTACGCCGAGCGCTGGGTCATGCTCAGCACGATCGATTCCCGCTGGGTGGCCTACCTGACGAGCATGGATCATCTCAAGGAGGCCATCCACCTCCAGGGTTACGCCCAAAAGGACCCCTTGGTGGAGTACAAGAACGAGGCCTTCTTGACCTTCGAGCAGTTGAAGCGGGACATCCAGTTCGAGATCGCCACCAACATCTTCCGCGTCGAGGTCAAGCGGGAGGATCAGAGGTCAGCCCCGCCGCCGCTGACCGAGACCATGCGGACCTCCACCTCCGGCCCCGTCCCGCCAGAGGAGGTGACCAACGGTCACCTGCCGGGCAGCGCCATACCACAAGCAGGTCCCCAGGGCCAGGCTCCGCCCCCACGTGCCCCCGTACCGCCCATCGGCCCGCCAGGGGCCATCAACGCCGCCGCAGTGGCGGCGATGGCGGGCAAGGTGGGGAGAAACGACCCCTGCCCGTGCGGGTCCGGACGGAAGTACAAGAAGTGCCACGGGCGGTGAGCGGCCACTGACGCAGCCCCGGACGCCCGCGCTCCGGAACCCGCGGCTTCACTGGGCGATCCTGTTTGGCGTGGGGATCCCCGGGTTGCTCCTTTACCTCTCAACGTTCATCATCGGGCCGCTCAGGGCGGATCCAGGCAGCCGCAACGACCTCGACGTCTATCTCCGTGCCGCGGCTGACATGGCCGCCGGGCGAGACCCGTACGGCGACTTTGCCGCCGTCACGCGCCAGGTGGATCCCACCTTGACCGGCGGATACATCTATCCGCCCGGGCTGGCGTGGTGCCTGCAGCCCCTGGCCCACGTGCCGCGACCGCTCTCCCATGCCCTGGTGGCGATTGTGCTGCAGTTGCTCCTCCTCGTCTCCCTGGCGGCCATCCTGCGTGCGGTGGGGCCGGTCCCTGCGCGACTCGGCGTGCTCATCGGCCTCCTCACCATGCTGTTCTTTCCCCTCTGGCAGAACCTGGCGTACCAGCAGGTGAACCTGCTCCTGCTGGCACTCTCCTCCGTCTGGCTGGCAAGCTGGGCGGGCGGCCCGCGCCGTGAGGGGGTCGGCGAGGGTGTCGGCGGGCTGGCGGCAGGGGTGGCGGTTGCGCTCAAGCTGATCCAGGCTCCCAGCCTGGCCCTGGTGCTCTGGCGCCGTCGCTGGTCCATGTTGTGGCCGTCGCTGGTCGGCGTGCTGGCGGTGTTAATCGCGGGGTTTCCCTGGCTGGGCGAGTACGCCACCCGGGTCCTGCCCCGGGTGGGGCGGGGGACAGGATGGGTGTTGAACCAGGCCCCCGCCGCGCTCACCGCTCGCCTGCTGCACCCGGTGAGCTTCTACAGGACCACCCCGGATACCGGCGCCGAGGTGGCGGTCACCGCCGCCGTCCTCGGGTTGCTGGTTTTCGCGCTGACCCTCAGAGTCCTGGTGCACCGACCAGCGGACCGGCGCCAGCGCTGCCTGGAAGTGGCCGCCGTGGTCGCCGCCACGCCGGTGTTCCTGCCGCTCAGCTGGGATACCCACCTGGTGCTGCTGCTGCTGCCTCTGGTGGTTTTGACCGTGGACTCGGTAAGGAGGCGCCACGTCCCGGGAATGCTCGCGGCGGCCTTTGCCTGGCTCGTGACCGGGCCCTTGCACCTCGCCTACGTCGTGCTCTTTGGCCAACTCCTGCGTGGCCCCAACCTCAACATGGCGCTCTCGACGGGGCACCCGGCCGTCATGGTCGACATGGCCTTGCGCGTCGGCGCCGAACTCGGGCCGGTGGGGATAGTCGTGCTGTGGCTGGCGTGCCTGCGTGCTTACTCGGCTTCGTATGCTTGGTCGACTTGACAGAGCAGAAGAGCGCCGATGAGCTGCAGGCACACGCAGAGGATCTGTTCCGCCGTGTCCAGCAGCTGAAGGAGCACCTTTGACCTTGCCGCTCAGAAGGCACGGCTCGAGGAGCTAGAGCCCGAGCTCACCAACCCCGCCCTGTGGGAGGACCCCGCGCGAGCCCAGCAGGTGACGCGCGAGGCGGCCACCCTGCGCACGCGCGTGGAATCGCTGGAGACCCTTGACCGCGAGGCCGCCGAGGTGGGGGAGATGCTGGAGCTGGTCGCGGTCGAGCCCGATCCGGAACTCACCTCGGACCTCGCCTCAGAACTCGATCGCCTGGAAAAGGACCTGGGCACCCGGGAACTCGATGTCCTCTTCAGCGACCCGTATGCCGAGAGCGCCGCGCTGGTCTCCCTGAGCTCGGGCGCGGGCGGCGTTGACGCGCAGGACTGGGCCGAGATGCTCCAGCAGATGTACCTCAGATGGGCCCAGAAGCGGGGGATGAAGGTGGAGATCGTCGAGGTGACCCCGGGGGAGGAGGCGGGGATCAAGGGTGCAACCATGGTGGTCACCGGTGAGCGGGCGTATGGATGGCTCAAAAGTGAGCGTGGCATCCACCGGCTGGTGCGGCTGTCGCCGTTTGACTCTGCGCACCGCCGCCACACCTCGTTCGCGCGGGTCGAAGTCGTGCCGGAGCTGGACGACGTGACCGAGGCCCAGATCGTGATCGATGACAAGGACATCCGGCGGGATGTGTTCCGCTCCAGTGGCGCGGGTGGGCAGCACGTCAACAAAACCTCCTCGGCGGTCCGGCTGACACACTTGCCGACCGACCTGGTGGTCAGCGTCCAGAATGAGCGGTCACAGCACCAGAACGAGGAGGTCGCGCTCAAGATCTTGCGCTCCAAGCTGGTCGCGCTGGCCCAGGAGCAGCACCTCGAGCACGTCCAGGAGCTCAAGGGGGAGCACGTGAAAGCGGAGTGGGGCAGCCAGATCCGCTCCTACGTCCTGCAGCCGTACACCCAGGTGAAGGACCATCGCACCGGCTTCGAGGTTGGCAATGCGAGCGGGGTGCTGGAGGACGGCGACCTTGATGGGCTGATGGAGGCCCACCTCCGGTGGGAGGCCTCCGGGGCACAGGATTGAGCCCGGCGGGGCGGTCGGGCCGGCGGTTCTTCCGTCGCCAGGCCCTGACAGCGATGGGCCTCCTGGTTCTGCCCTACGCGGTGCTCATGTTCACGGGGCCCAGGGGGTCGACATATACGGGCATCCTGTTCAACCCCAACGATACGTTCCTCTATTACGCGCAGATGGCCCAGGCCCAGCACGGCGCGTGGCTGTTCCGCGATTACTTCACCTACCTGCCTGCCCAGCCTCTGTTGGCGTACACGCTGTACTCGCTGATCGGCCACCTCGTCCCCACCGCGCTGGGGGCGATCGGCCTGGGGCTGGGCTACCACCTTGCCAGGCTGGCCCTCGCCGCCGTCTTCATCTGGCAGGCCTGGCTCCTCTACGGCGAGGCCACAGCGTCCCGGGCGGTGCGGCGAGTCGGCTTCCTGTTCCTGCTCTTCACCTCTGGCGTCGGTGTCTACCAGCTGCTGGTTCCCGCACTCAGGACGCCGGAGCCCCCGTTCGACCTGCTGATAACCGAGAGCAGCACCTACGCGGGTCTGGTGTTCTCGCCGCATTTCGCCGCCGTACTCCTGGGAATGCTGGTGTACATGCGCATGGTCCTGATGGTGAGCCGGCGCCCCGTGCGGGGGGGGCTGGTGCCGGCGCTGGTGGGAGCGCTGGCGGCCCTGCTCGCGGTGACGATTCACCCCGACAAGGCCGCGGTCCTCGGCATCGGTACCCTGCTGTTCATCGCCTGCCAGGCGCTGACCCGCCGGGTCAGCCGCGGGGCGCTGCTGCTCACGTGCTGCATGCTGGTGCCGTCGCTGCCATATGTCGCATACAGCTTCACCCTCACCGCCGGGGACCCGCAGATCCGGTCGCTGATGGCCCAGGGACTGCCCCACGAGGCCGTGTCCGACCCACTTGTCTACTACGGGTTCGGGTTCGGGCTGCCCCTTCTGCTGGCCCTCGCGGGTGTTCCCCGCCTTGTCAGGATGTGGCGCCGGCCCGACGAGGGTGATGCCCTGATGTGGGCCTTCGTCATCGCCGGCTTCGCCATCATCCTGGTGCCCTTCCACAACGTGGGTCACCGCGCCGAGGGCCTCCAGCTGGCGCTGGCGTTCCTGGCTGGCAGGGGCGCGGTGCAGGTGGTGATGCCGCGGCTGTGGCGTGCCCGGGCTTACCGTGCCCTTGCCCATCGCCGACCATTTGGCTTCTCGCGGCGCAGGCTCCGGCTGCTCACTCTGAACCTGCTGCTGATCTTCAGCTCAACCTCGGTCCTGGGTTTGACCTTCGCCAGCCCTCGCGCGGTGGTGGCGGGCGCCCCTGAGGCCTACGTCAGCCGCGACGACCGGGCGGCCCTCTCGTGGCTCAATGACCACGCCCACCGTGATGACGTGGCGGTTGGCGAGGGAACCAGCAGCCAGTTCCTGGTCGCGTACGGCGCGGTCCGGGCTGCCTGGGGAAGTTTTGCGTACACCCCCGGGTACGACCTCGAGGGCCAGCGCCTGGCCGCCTTCTACCTGGGCCGGGACGATCCCCAGAAATACCTCCAGGACCGGAGGGTTCGGTGGGTCTATTTCGGCGCCCGGGAACGGCGCTACGCCCGGATCCGGCCCGAGCAGATGCCCTTCTTGAGACCAGCCTTCTCGTCGGGCGACACGGACATCTACGAGGTGGCGCGGGCGAGCGCCGCGTCCGACGCGCCGCCTGGCCCCTCCGCCCTCCAGTGGCCCCCGTTCCGCAGGCCCAGGTAGGCCAGCACCGCCGAGAGCGCCAGCAGCATGACGCCTGGCGCTGGCCCGAGCGCGTCGGCGACGAAGCTGAGGCCGAACCGGATCTTGAGCTGCAGGTTGGCGTCGGCGGGCGCAGCCCAGTTGGAAAGCCAGACCAGCGACGCCACGAACAGCACCCCCGCCGCGAGGTTGGCTGCGCCGAGCAGCGCGACCCTGCCCTGCCGCGCCGTCGCCACCGTCGTCACGAGGACAATCAGGACGGCCGGGTAGAGCGCGTCCAGCATGCCTGTGAGGGCGTTGTTCGGAGGGTAGATCAGGATGCCGACGACCACCCCGCCGAGCAGCGCCGCGACCGCCGGCCGCGGAGGGTGGCGAGGCGGTCCCAGGAACATGAGGGTCAGGCCCAGCGCGCCCGGCAGCGTGAGGACGAAGAACGCGATGAGCCAGTTGGCGGCGGGCCGGTCTGGCCCTATGGGCTCGACCGGGAAGAAGCTGGCCGCGACGGTCACCACGCGGGTGAGCAGGTAGAGAGAGGGCCCGACCGCCTGGCGCGCCGGCACCGACGCCCGAACCATGCGACCGAGGTCGCCTCCGCTGACGCTCAGCACCCATGGGATGGCCGTGGCTGCCGCCGCCATGCCGCCCAGAAGGGTGCTGAGGACGTGGCGGCGGCGCACGATGAGGAGGACCGCCAGCCCGGCGACATACCCGAGCGCCCCGGGGTGGGTCAGCAGGGCGCCGGAAATGGCGACGCCGGTGGCGCCGGCGGCGAATCGACCGTCCTCACTGGCGAAGAGGACCGCTCCGAGGACGAAGAAACCGCATAACCCCCACGGCCAGGTGTAGACCGCGTACGCCAGCACGAAGGGCCCGACAGCCACGAACAGGAGACGCCCTGGGCCCCGCCGCCCCCCGGCGCGTTCCACCAGCAGGGCCGCCGGCCACAGCCACAGGCAGTTGAGCAGCACGGACACCACCTGGAATGCGTCGAAGCCGGGCGCGTGCGCCAGGAAGGCGCCGGCGAGGAGCTGGAAGAGGGGAGTCCGTCCCGGGATCAGGGCCATAGACGCGGAGTTGGACAAACCTGCGTAATGACGCGCCAGCTCGTAGTGCAGCACCCAGTCCGAGTAGCGCGTTCCACCGGTGTGGAGGGTCAGCACTGCCTCAAGGCCGAGCGCCAGCAGGACAACCGCTGCCACAAGGGGGCCTGGCCGCCACAGGGCAGCCACGACCAGCAACGCCGGCGCGACGAACCAGATGCCTGCCCCGGGGTGCCCGGTCAGCAGGGCGATCTCCTGGAGCCCGGCCGCGGCACACAACAGCGCCATGGCGGCGAGGAGGGCGTGATGAGGTTTTATGTGGACTCCCCTGGGGCCCCGGCTGGTCGTGTGGCCACCACCCAGGCCACCGACAGCAGCATTGAACCGGTGAGGAAAACCCCGGCGCCGGCCTGGCTGGCGGGCCCGCTGCTGAAGCCGGGCCCGAGAAGGCCGAAGGCCACCAACCGAAGTGGTGCACCGATGGTCCAGATCACCAGGGTGATGCGGGTGAGGAGGTCCTGGCGCTGCGAGGCGATGAACAACGCAGGACAAGCCCCCAGCACCAGGTCGTTCAGGTGCAGGTAGGGGCTGACCGCCAGGGATGCCGCGATGGCCAGTGCCATCGGCGCGACGGTTGGACGGTCAAGGACGCCGCGCCCGGGCCGCAGCGCCACCACCAGCAGGGGGGCGAGAACAGCGGCGGTGACCAGAACCGCAGCCGTGAGGGGGAGGGCGGGCCCCAGCAGCGACGGCAGCCCGGCAAGGCCGCTCTGGGCGAACGCCGAGCTCCGGCCGCCGGGGCCGAGCGCGGCGCTGAAGGCAGTCAGGGTCATGGTCCAGTGAGCTGATGCAGCCGGTCCCTGGAGGGCGAGGCCGATGCCGGCGAGTGCGGCAGCCCCCAACCCGAAGCCGGCGGTCGCGAGCAGGGCTGTTCGGGGGGCGGAGCGACGTCCGCCCGCGGCCAAGGGAGCGCTGAGGAGAATCGCAAGCGCGAGCGGCAGCCCTACCTGGGGCTTCAGGGACAGCACCGACAGGGCCAGGCCACCGATCAGCGGTCGCCCCCTGGCAACCAGCCAGGCGGTCGCGGCGGATGCCAGCAGCAGGATTGCCGAGGGGTTTCCCACGAAGGCGTCAAGCGCCATGGGGGCCGAGGCCAGGAATGCCAGGCGCGGAAGGGCTCGCGATGGCCACTGGAGCAAATTCAGCCAGAGTTCTAGGCCTCCCACGCCCGAGGCCATCAGGATGCCAAGGCTCAACAGGTAGAAGCCGGCCTCCGGGAGCCTGGAGGCCGTGGTCAGAACCGCCGTGACCACGGGGGGGTACCCGTAAGGGGCGTGCCCGAATGGCACGGACGGTCCCCGGTTGTAGAGGTCATCCTCCATGCGGTTGAGCTGGGATACGTCGTACGGGTCCCCGCCGGACGCCGCGACGCGCCCCGCCGCGTAAAAAACCTTGGTATCCCCACCGATCTCGTGCCACCAGGCAGGGGAGAAGAGATAGGCGGTGAAGAC
The DNA here is from genome assembly GCA_046262455.1 of Candidatus Dormibacteria bacterium. Classification (GTDB taxonomy): domain Bacteria; phylum Chloroflexota; class Dormibacteria; order DASZGP01; family DASZGP01; genus JAXDLW01. The sequence goes on from JBHEMS010000055.1 coordinate 13,372, forward strand.
GACGCCAAAGGTCAGGCATAGTGCGGTTCCCCGGCCGCCGACCCATCCCTGCCATCTCGTGTCCCTGTTTCCACCGGCCCGGGACGACCTCACCGGGCGATTGTAGAAGAGGTCCAGCTACGCTGGTTCCGAATACCCGGATGCTATAGTGACTTGGTCCTGGACGAACTCGAATTGATCACCGGGACCGAGCTCACGGTGCCGGCCAGCCGCAGGAGGCCGCTCCCCGGATGTTGACCGGGGTCACGGAGATTTTGCTGACGTCACTACAGCCGGAGACCAGGCTACAGACCGAGCCCGCCGAAGCTCCCATCATCCGGTTCCAGGGCGTCAGCAAGACGTACCCGAATGGAACCCTGGCGTTGCGGGGTGTGGACCTCAACATCGCGCGCCAGGACTTCATCTTCCTCGTGGGCCCGAGCGGCGCAGGGAAGTCCACACTCGTGCGTCTGATGATCCGTGAGGAGAAGGCGACCGTGGGCAAGATCTTCCTCGACGGGCAGGAGCTGGGGCGCCTGAAGCACCGCCACCTGCCCAGGGTGAGGCGCAAGATCGGCATCGTGTTCCAGGACTTCAAGCTGCTCCCAAAGCTCACGGTCTTCGAGAATGTCGAGTTCGCACTGCGGGTCACCCGCGGCGTCGACCGCCTGACGCGCGCCAAGGTCGAGGAGGTCCTGAGCATCGTCGGGCTCGAGGGCACGGAGAAGAAGTTCCCGGACGAGCTGTCCGGTGGCCAGCAGCAGCGCGTGGCGATCGCGCGAGCCCTGAGCCACGACCCCAAAATATTCGTCGCCGACGAGCCGACCGGGAACCTTGACCCGGCGACCAGTTGGGAGATCCTCCAGCTGCTGCTGAAGATCAACGAGCGCGGTTCCACGGTCGTGATGGCGACGCACAACAAGGAGATCGTCGACATCCTGCGCAAGCGCGTCATCGTCATCGATGGCGGCACCGTGGTCCGCGACGACGCGTCTGGCGGCTACAGCGGGGATGACCCAGCCCCAACGGAGGACGGCCAGGATGTGGGCTAGCCTGTCGTTCGCGCCCCGGTCGGCGGTTCAGAATTTCTGGCGCAACAAGGGCCTCTCTGTTTTCGCGGTGTCGGTGATGTTCGTCGTCCTGCTGATGACCGGTGTTGCCCTGGTGCTCGGACATTCGTTCAACCAGACCATCGAGAGCCTGAAGTCGAAGGCGTCCACGATTTCCATCTACATCGCCGACCCGACGCCGATGGCCAACGTTGTCAACGTGGAGAACCACCTCCGGGCCGACCCCAGGGTGCGGAGCGTCACGTACGTCTCAAAGGGCAGCGCGCTGAGCAAGTACCGACAGGACCCGAACATCCCGCCGGACATGATCAACAACCTGGAGGGCCAGAACCCTCTTCCGGCGTCCCTGGACGTCGACGTCAAGAACATCAACGACCTTGACGCCATGGCCAGCGCGGTGAACGGGCTCCCTCTTCTCGACAAGCAGGGCGCCACCAACTACCGCAAGGAGGTCATCGACAAAGTGGTCCTCTTCAGCCGCTTCGTCGGGATTGCCGGCACTGTGCTGCTGGGCGGCCTGGGGGCGGTCGCGGTTTTCATCATCATGATGTCGATCCGGACCGCGGTCTTCGTGCGCCGCAAGGAGATCGAGGTGATGAAGCTGGTGGGGGCGACCGACTGGTTCGTGCGCGGCCCATTCCTGATGGAGGGGATGCTTGCGGGCCTGTTGGCGTCCATACTGGCGGTGATCGTGGTCGCAGGTGGTTACCATCCATTCGTCGACAAGGTGCGGGGCGCCGTCCCGTTCCTGCCGCTGAGCTATGACGCGGGTTTCCTCGGGCAGCTCTGCTTGGTCATGGCCGGCGTCGGGATCTCGCTCGGCGCGCTCGGCAGTTACCTTGGTGTGAGGAGGTTCCTGCAGGCTTAGCCGGGGACAAACAGATGCGACGCCGCCTTCTCCACGTCCTTGCCGCGCTCTGTGCCGTGGGCTCCCTGCAGTCCCTGCTCCCGGTGAGCGCGGACGACCTCAGCAACGCCCAGGCCAACCAGGCCCAGCTCGGCCAGTCGATCGCCAGGGACAAGGCACGCCTGGCGGAGTTGCAGGCCCAGCAGGCGTCGGTACAGGCGCAGATGCAGGTTCTCACGTCGCTTATCGCCAACGCCGAGCAGCACCTGGCCAACCAGAACGCCATCCTGGACGCCATCGTCGGGCAGATAGAGGACACGCAGCGCCACCTGGCGGAGACCCGTCAGCACCTTGTCGCCCGCCAGGAGATCCTCAACAAGCGCACCCGCAACCTCTACAAGACCGGGGGCGACGCGAGCTTCATGGACAGCCTCTTCACCTCTGCGACCTTCTCGCAGCTTCTCGACCGCTTCCTCGTCATGCGTGACGTGACCCACGCCGACCAGGTCCTGGTCCAGCAGGTACAGGCGGACCGCAACACGATCGAGCAGCTGGCGGCGCAGCAGGCCAGGCAGAAGGAGTCCCAGCAGCAGGTCATCGCTGGGATCCGTGAGGAGGAAGTGGCGCTCCGCGGGCAGTACGTCCAGCAAAACGCCCTGAACGGTCAGCTGCAGGCCACCAAGCTCTCCCTGCAGCAGCGGGCCGCCGCCTCGGAGCAGGCACTCGTCGCGGTGGGCGCGCAGATCGCCGCCCTGCAGGAGGCTCGCAAGCGCGCCCATTCGTCAGGCGTGTTCGCCTGGCCCGGCGTCCAGGGCCCGATCACCCAGACCTATGGCTGCACTGACTTCGGTGGCGAGCCCTCGCCCCCGAGCGGGATCACATGCCCCTCCTCGGGTTCATGCACCCATAACTACTACCCCCGGGGGTGCTTCCACACCGGGATCGACATCGCGGGTCCCTACGGCGCGGAGATCACCGCCGCGGACGGGGGCATCGTGTACACGTACTCCGGCGGATCGGGCTACGGCAACCACATCATCATGATCCACTCCAACGGGTTCTCCAGCTTGTACGGGCACCTCTCCAGCTTTGCCGTGGCCAGCGGCACCAGCGTGGCCAAGGGTCAGCGCATCGGGTACGAGGGGAGCAGCGGTTTCAGCACAGGCGCCCATCTACACTTCGAGATCCGCCTGAACAACGACTACCAAGACCCCTGCCGATACGTTGGCTGCTGAGCCGCCGCCTGAGGGGAACAGGCAGGCGGAGTTCCGACAGCCGCGCCGGTGGCACAGGAGGCTGGCCGTCGCGCTCCTGGTTCCCGTGGCGTTCTACGCGGGCATGCTCTTCGAGTTCCATGCCGGCCCGGACCTGGACCACCTGATTGCGCCGGCCCTCTTTGCCGGGCCGATCAACAGCCTTGACCTGGGCACCCTGAACCAGGTTTTCGAGATCATGCAGACGCAGTACGCCAAAGAGGGCCTGAGTTCGACGGATGCCTTCAATGCGGCTGCCAAGGGAATGGTTCACAACCTCCTGGGGTCGCCGAAGTACAAGGACGACTTCTCCCTCTATTTCACACCTGACGAACTGCGCCAGAACCAGGAGTTCCTGGCCGGCTCGTTCGGCGGTATCGGGGCGACGATGCAGTCCAAGAACGCGGCGCTGACGGTCAGTGCGATTGTCCCGGGGTCACCGGCGGAAGCCGCCGGACTCAAGCCTGGGGACGTGGTGACACGCATCGACGGCCAGGACGCCACCGGACTGACGGTCAACGACGCGGTGCAGCGGATCCGGGGCAAGGTCGGCACCACCGTGCGCCTGTCGATTCTGCGTGCCGGCAAGGGGCTGGACATCGACATCCGGCGCGCCCAGATCAGCGTCCCCAGCGTCCGCAGCAAGGAGCTGGCGCCTGGCGTCTTCTACGTTCGCATCTATGAGTTTGGAGCGCACACGGCCGACGACTTTGACAAGCAGCTGGGTGACGCCATCAAACGGGGCGACAAGAAGGTCATCCTCGACCTGCGCCGCAACCCTGGAGGCTTCGTGTCGTCAGCCGACAGGGTCATCTCCGAGTTCGTGCGGTCGGGCGTCACGGTCACCGTTGTCGGGCGAGGCGACAAACGGGATGAACACAAGGTGAGCGGGCAGGGCGTCGGCTTCGACACCCGGGTCGAGGTGCTGGTCGACGAGAACAGCGCCAGTGCGTCCGAGATCGCGGCGGGCGCCCTCCAGGATCACCATCGCGCGACACTGGTGGGGCACAAGACATTCGGCAAGGGGCTGGTCGAACAGGATTTCCCGCTGCGCAACGGGGGCGACCTCCACCTGACCATCGCCTACTGGTATCGCCCGTCGGGCAAGTCGATCAACCTTCTTGGCATCACGCCCGACCAGGTCGTCCCTTTGGCCAACCCGCAAGACCTCTACGAGATCGCCGAGCCCGCCGCCGACGCCACCCGGGACACCCAGCTGCAGGCCGCTCTCAAAGCTCTCAGGTAGGGCGCGTGCCCGCAAGGGCGGGCGAGGGCGCCGGGAATACAATGTGCGTGCCGTGAACTCCTTGCTTCGACTTGGCTGACCGCTTCGACATAGTCATCCTCGGCGGGGGGATGGGGGGCTATGTCGCGGCCATCCGGGCGACCCAGCTGGGTAAATCCGTCGCCCTGGTGGAGAGGGACAAGCTCGGCGGCACCTGCCTCCACGTGGGCTGTATTCCGACCAAAGCCCTTCTGCACACCGCGGAGCTCTACCACAACGCCCAGAACGGGGCGGCAGCCGGCGTGAAGGCGACCGGGGTGGAGCTGGACTGGGCGGCCGCCAACCAGCGCAAGCAGAAGATCGTCGACCAGCTGCACAAGGGCGTCCAGTTCCTGATGAAGAAGAACAAGGTCGAAGTCATCAAGGGAACCGGCGTCTTTGAGACCTCGACCCGCATCCGCATTGACGGTGGCGAGTCGGCCCGCACCATCGAGGCGGGCAACGTGATCATCGCCACGGGGAGCTATGCCAGGAGCCTTCCGGGGGTGGAGATCGACGGCAAGCGGGTCATCACCAGCGACCACGCGCTGGCCCTGCCGGAGGTCCCGAGGTCCGCCATCGTCATTGGGGCGGGTGCCGTGGGCGTGGAGTTCGCCTCCATGTGGAACGATCTCGGCGCCGAGGTCACTCTGGTCGAGGCGCTGCCGCGGATCACCCCGCTTGAGGACCCTGACGTCTCCCAGGCGGTGGGACGGGCCTTCACCAAACGCGGTATCAGGGTGCTGGCTGGTGCCCGACTCGACCTCAAGTCCGTCAAGGCCTCCGGTGAGGGGGTCCAACTCCGCTACGAGAGCGAGGAGGGCGGCGCCGAACTCAGCGCCGACATCGTCCTGATGGCGGTCGGACGGGGTGCCAACGTCGAAGGCATCGGCCTGGAGAACACCGGCGTCAAGGTGGAAGGGGGATGGGTCCAGGTGGACGAGGACCTGCGCACCGACGATCCTGTGGTGTTCGCAATTGGCGACGTGGTCGGTGGCTACCTGCTGGCGCACGTCGCGTCGCACGAGGGTCTGCACGCCGTGGAGGTGATCGCGGGCGTCGCCACCGAGGCGCTGAACTACAACCAGATGCCCCGTTGCACGTACGCTCGGCCCCAGGTCGCAAGCGTCGGTCTCACCGAGGAGCAGGCGACGGAGGCCGGCGTCGACGTCAAGGTGGGCAAGTTCCCCTTCTCGGCCCTGGGCCGGGCGATGATCAATGACGACACGGACGGTTTCGTCAAGGTCGTGGCTGACGCCTCCACCGGGGAGATCATCGGCGCCCACCTCGTGGGCCACAACGTCACCGACCTGGTTGCCGAGCCGGCCCTGGCCCAGCTCCTCGAGGGGACGGCCTGGGAGCTCGGCATCAGCGTCCACGCACATCCCACCCTCTCCGAGGCGATCGGCGAGGCCGCGCTGGCCCTCGAGGGTCGGGCGATCCACATCTGACCACGCGGGTGAAGCTGGTCCAGGCCGAGCGCTCACCGGGGATCGAGGCCGCAACCCTGCGCCAGATGTACCGCGCCATGCTCTTGGCGCGGATGGTGGACGAGCGCTGCTGGCTGCTCAATCGAGGCGGCCAGGCGCCCTTCGTGATCAGCTGTCAGGGCCAGGAGGGGGCGCAGGTCGGAAGCGTCTTCGCCCTCGACCAGGGCCAGGATTGGTTCGCACCCTACTATCGAGACCTGGCCGTGGTCCTGGCCCTCGGCGAGACGCCGGCCGACATCCTCCTCTCGGTGATGGGCAAAGCCGGGGACCCCAACTCCGGTGGCCGGCAGATGCCGAGCCACTTCGGCAATCGCCGGCTCCGCATCATCTCGCAGGGGAGTTCGGTGGGAACGCAGGCCCTGCACGCCGTCGGCACCGCTCTGGCGAGCAAGTCGCGCGGCGAGAGCGCTGTCTCCATCTGCTATGTCGGCGAGGGCGGTACCAGCCAGGGGGACTTCCACGAGGCCCTGAACTTCGCCTCCGTGCACCGGCTGCCGGTGATCTTCTTTGTGGAGAACAACCACTACGCCATCTCGGTCCCCCAGAACCTGCAGATGGCGGTGCGCGACGTCGCGTCGCGGGCGGCGGGGTACGACATGCCGGGCGTGGTGGTGGACGGCCAGGACGTCCCTGAGGTCCACCGCGTCACGCGGGAGGCCGCGGACCGGGGACGGGCTGGGCAGGGACCGACGCTGATCGAGGCCAAGGTGCACAGGTTCACCTCCCACTCGTCGGACGACGACCAACGCGTATACCGCGAGCAGGCGGAGCTCGAAAGAGAGCAACGCGAGGACTGTCTGCCCCGTTTCCGCGACCATCTCTTCAGCGAGGGGGCGCTGTCGGAGGATGCCGAAAAGGCGATGCGGGGGGAGATCCGCACCGAGATCGACGTCGCCACCCAGGCCGCTGAAGCGGCGCCCTATCCTCCTGCGGATGATGCCCTGCTGCACGTGTACGGAAGCGAGCCGCCGTCACTGGAGGACCTCCGCGGCGAGCCCCGGGTGAGCTGGCGGGTGCCCGACTGATGGCCGGGCTGGGTACCCACAAGACCGTCGAGACGTCGGCGGGCCAGATGACCTATATCCAGGCCATTCAATCGGCGCTGCGCGACGAGATGGAGCGGGATGACGCGGTGATCGTGCTCGGCGAAGACGTCGGCGTGAAGGGAGGGGTTTTCGGCGCGACGGCCGGCCTGCAGGCCCAGTTTGGCGAGCTGCGGGTCATCGACACGCCGCTGGCGGAGTCGTCCATCGCGGGCGTCGCGATTGGGGCCGCGCTCAACGGCATGAAGCCGGTGGCCGAGATGCAGTTCGCCGATTTCATCCACCCCGCGTTCAACCAGATTGTCAGCGAGGCGGCCAAGATGCGCTACCGGACCAACAACGACTACGCCGTGCCGATGGTCATCCGGGCGCCCTTCGGCGGCGGTGTCCACGGCGCGCTCTATCACTCGCAGTCCGTGGAGGCGTTCTTCGCCCACGTTCCGGGGCTGAAGGTGGTCATCCCCTCGACCCCCTACGACGCCAAGGGCCTGCTCGTCTCGGCGATCCGCGACCCCGATCCCGTGCTGTTCTTCGAACACAAGAAGGCCTACCGCCTGGTTAAGGGAGAGGTGCCGGAGGGTGAGAACTACACCGTCCCGATCGGGCGGGCCAGGGTTGCGCGACCCGGGGAGCACATGTCTGTGTTCGCTTACGGCCTGATGGTTCACTACGCCATGACTGCTGCGGAGGAGATGGCCGCGCTCGGGCACTCCGTCGAGGTGGTCGACCTGCGCACGGTACGGCCCCTGGACCGCGAAGCGATCATCCAGTCGGTGCAGAAGACGGGCAAGGCCCTGATCGTCTACGAGGCCAACCGGACGCTGGGGGTGGGGGCCGAGGTGGCAGCCATGATCGCCGAGGAATGCTTCGAATACCTTGACGGCCCCGTTCTGCGGCTCGGGGGTCCGGACATTCCCGCGATGCCCTTCAGCCCCCCGATGGAGGACTTCTTCATGCCCAACCCTGCGAAGATCGTCCAGGCGATGAAACAGTTGGCGGCTTACTGATGGCACACGGAGGGCCAATCACCGAGGGGGGCGTGACCCGCGTAACCATGCCGCAGCTCGGCGAGAGTGTCACCGAGGGCCAGATCAGTCGCTGGCTCAAGCAACCGGGCGACCGCGTCGAAAAGTATGAGGCGCTGGTCGAGGTGATCACCGACAAGGTCAACGCCGAGGTTCCGGCGCCGGTTGCCGGCGTGTTGGGCGAAATCAACGTGCAGGAGGGCGAAACGGTCGCCGTGGGGACCCTGATCTGCAGCATCGGCGCTGAGGCCGGCGCGGGGCGCGAGCCGGCGGAGGCCGGCGAGTCGGAGCCGCCCGCGACCCCGGCGCCAGTGGTCCAGCCGGCCCCCGCGGTGGCCGTGTCCGCCGTGCCCGCGGCGACCCCTGCCGCCCCAGCCGCTCCCAGCAGCAACGGACACGACCGGGCCGGCCGCGCCAGCCCCGCCGTTCGGCGCCTGGCCGCCGAGCACGACCTGGACATCTCGAAGATCGCCGGGACCGGCATCGATGGACGCGTGACCAAGCGCGACGTCGACGAGTTCCTGAGGACTGGGGCGGGGCGGGGGGCCGCCGCCGGAGCGCCCACGCCTGCCGCCGCGCCGGCGCAGACAGCTGCCACGCCGTCGCCCGCGCCGGTCGTCCCCTCGGCGTCCCCGACGACCCCGCCACTCAGCGCACCCGCGCCCCAGTCCCGTCCCGGGGACGAGCTGGTGCCCCTGTCGCCGATCCGCAGGGCCATCGCCGAGCACATGGTGCGCAGCCGCCAGACTTCCCCCCACGCCTGGTGCGCGACCGAGGTTGACATGAGCTCCGTGGTGGAGCTTCGCCGCGCGGAGAGAGAGAAGTTCCGGGCGCGCGAGGGTGTCGACCTCACCTACGTACCCTTTGTCATCAAGGCGACCGTCGAGGCACTGAAGGATCACCCCGAGGTGAACGCCCAATGGACGGCGGACGGCATCCTGCGCCGCAAGGCGATCAACATCAGCGTCGCCGTCAGCTCGCCGGGCGGCCTGATGGTCCCGGTGATCCACGACGCCGACATGCTCAGCATCGCCGGGCTGGCGCACAAGCTCAACGACGTCGCCACGCGGGCCCGGGCAGGGCAGTTGAAGCTACCGGATATCGAAGGCGGCACCTTCTGCGTCAACAACCCGGGAACCTTCGGCACTGTGATCTCGGCGCCGATCATCAACCAGCCCCAGGCCGCGATCATGACAATGGAGGCCATCGTCAAACGCCCGGTGGTCCTGCCGGGCGATGCCATCGGGGTTCGCTCGATGATGTTCATGGGCCTTTCCTTTGACCACCGCGTCATGGACGGCCTGGAGGCGGCGACATTCCTGGTTGACGTCAAAAAGAACCTCGAGGCCATGAAGCCCGGGCTCCCGGTGTATTAGGTGGACCAACTGCCCGTGGTCCAGCCCGGCGGGGGCGGCACACCCGACGACTTCGCCGGCCGCCGGCCCGAGTGGCTCGAGGTCCGCCTGCCAACCGGCCCCACGTTTGCCCGCCTGCAGTCGCTGATGCGGCAGGAGAACCTGCACACCGTCTGCGAGGAGGCCCACTGTCCGAACATCGGGGAGTGCTGGGGAGCGGGTACCGCGACCTTCATGGTCCTGGGCGACACCTGCACCCGGGCCTGCAGCTTCTGTGCGGTGAAGACCGGGCGTCCCACCTGGCTGGATGAGGATGAGCCTCGTCGAGTCGCCGAGTCGATCGCGCGCATGAACCTGGTCCACGCGGTGATCACCTCGGTCGACCGCGACGACCTTCCAGACGGTGGCGCTCACATTTTCGCGGAGACCATTCGCCGCACGCGCGAGCTGTGTCCGCAGACTTCCATCGAGGTTCTGGTCCCCGATTTCCAGGGCAACTGGGACGCCCTGGCTACGGTTATGGCGGCCCGGCCTGAAATCCTCAACCACAACGTTGAGACCGTGGGCCGCCTCTACCGTCGTGTCCGCCCGAAGGCGGTCCTGAGCCAGTCCCTCGAACTATTGCGCCTCGCCCGTGAACTGGATGCCGGGACCCAGAGCAAGACCGGGTTCATGGTCGGATTGGGCGAGACCTGGGAGGAGATCCTCGAGCTGATGGAGCAAATCCGCGCAGTCGATGTCGAAATCCTGACCATCGGGCAGTACCTTCGGCCCAGCCTCAAGCACCACGAGCTCATCCGCTATTACCACCCGGACGAGTTCGCGGCGCTCAGGGAAGAGGCCCTCCAGATGGGCTTCCGCTGGGTCGAGTCCGGTCCCCTCGTTCGCAGCTCCTATCACGCCGAGCGCCAGGTCGACCGAGACCGGCTGGTCAGCCTCCGATCGGCCTGACCTCATCCCCGGCCGGGGGACTGACCTGCAAGGCCAACCCCCAGGCACAAAGCGCGATGCCGTAGGCGTAGTAGTTGTAGCCGGCAAAGGGCGAAAGTATGACGAGGACGATCCATGCCGCCCCGGCAGCCGTGAGCGCGCGCGCGGGCGACTGGGAGGCGCGTCGCCAGAGCAAAAAACCGGCGGCAAGGCCGACCGCCTGGAGGGCAAGCTGCACAGCGCGGCCGGGATGCAGTCCGAGCGCCACCAGGGCTGCGTAGACGTGTAACCGGTTTGGGTAGTCGCCGGAGCCATGCAAGCCGGGGTCGAGCACCCCTGTGATCGTCCCGTGGAAATCCTGGACCAGGAATGGGGCCACCGAGGCAACCGCGAGGCCAGCCGCCAGCACCGCCATGCGCGGCTTGACGAACCGCACGATGAAGGCGCCGGGGTAAAGCAGAGCCGTCTGCTTGGTGGAGAGCGCAAGGGCCAGCAGCAGCCCGGCCGCCACCTCGCGCCGGCGTGCGATTGCCAGCAGCAACAGCGCAGTGACCGCCAGGACAACCCACTCGTGGTTGGCTGCCTCGAAGAAGTACTCGCCAACCCTGGGTAGTGCGAGTGGTATCAGCAGCAGCGCCTGGCGCCACACATCGACCCGACCCTCCCTCCGCGGCAGCAGCACCCACATCGTCACGCACGCAACGAGCTCACCGCCGACCAGCGCCCATCGGGCGTCGCCGGCAAGCAATACCGATGGCGCCAGGAGCACAAGGGCGCCGGGAGGGTAGGTGAAGGGAATCGGAGGGCCGTCCGTGACAGCCGTCGGCGAGTACACCGTATGACCGTGCACCAGCGAGTGCACGGCTGTGACGAAGAGGATGTTCACGTCCGATCGCAGCCCGGCGGTCTCGAGGATGTGGCCGACGTGCGATACCAGCAGGACCGCCAGTGCTGCCCAGAACCAGAACGGCCGGACGGCGGGGACTGCCGCCGCCACGATGAGGATCACCGGGATGAGCAGGACCAGGCGCTGGGGGCCGGTGGCCGACATCGGGCCCAACCCGTAGAAGAGACCAAAGAGCCCCAGTACGGCAGGATAGCGAGTGTCCCCAGGCAGTAATTCCGGGCCCGGCTCCACGATGGCCACCGCCACCAGTGCGGCGGTGGCGATGAGCATCATCCCGAACGGGACCGGTCGGAAGTAGGCCAGTGTCAGCAGCAGCGCTGTGCCCCCCAGGAACAGACCCACGACCGCCAACAGGTGTCGGTACGTCGATAGGGCGGTCGGCACGCGCCTATGATCGCCCATTCCCTCGGCCGCTCAGCTGTCGTCCTGGAGCGCTTCGCTCGATAGACTCTGGCCCGGTGACCGGGGCGGATAGCTCAGCTGGTCAGAGCGCCTGGTTTACACCCAGGAGGTCGCGGGTTCGATCCCTGCTCCGCCCACCAAGGTCGGTTGGATAGAATGCCAAGTCGTCTGCGGCGTGGAATTGCGCCGAGAGACGCAACCTTAAGCCGAGATAGCTCAGTTGGTAGAGCAGCGGTCTGAAGAACCGCGTGTCGGCGGTTCGAATCCGTCTCTCGGCACCATATCCCCGCTCTCTAGGCACAATCCCCCCGTTCGCGGGCACCACTCCCTGTAAACTCCAGCGTCCATGAGGTGCACAAATTCCTAGGAAAGGTCCACGCCGTCCGCCCCGCGGTGGTCCACGCCGCCGTGGCAAGTCCGTTGAGGAGGCGGCCGACAAGAAGGAAGACACCATTGAGCTTGACGGCGAGGTGGTGGAGGCGCTTCCCAACGCGATGTTCCGGGTGAAGCTGGACAACGAGCACGAGGTCATCGCCTACGCGGCGGGGAAGATGCGGAAGTTCTACATTCGCATCCTGCTGGGCGACCGCATCAAGGTCGAGATCAGCCCCTACGACCTCAGTCGCGGCCGGATCGTCTACCGCTACAAGTAGCCCAGACGTGGCCATCCTGCGGATGGACAACGTCGGCATCGTCGTCGACGACCTCGAGGCGGCGATCGCCTTCTTCGCCGAGCTGGGCCTGGAGCTGGAAGGCCGGGCGCAGGTCGAAGGTCCCTGGGCGGACCGTACCGTCGGGCTGGATGGGGTCCGATGTGACATTGCGATGATGCGGACCCCCGACGGCGATGGCAGGATCGAGTTGGCGAGGTACCTCAACCCCGCAGCGGTCGCCCCCGGGTCGGGGTATCCGCCGCACAACACGCTGGGCATGCATCGCCTCATGTTCGCCGTGGACGACATCGAAGACACCGTCAGGCGGCTTGGCGCCCACGGCGCCGAGCTCCTCGGCGATGTCGCGCAGTACGAAAACAGCTACCGGCTCTGCTACCTGCGTGGCCCCGCGGGCATCATCGTCGCCCTGGCGGAAGCAACCAGCTGACGCCCTAACGGGTCCCCAGCGCCTCCCAGGCGCCGAGCTTGGTCCGGGTGCGCCGGATGACCTCGTCGGTGAACTCGGTGGTGGTCGCGCTCCCCTTGAGGTCCGCGGTGCGCACCCCCTCATAGACGGCCTCCAGCACCGACTCGTAGATCGCGCGGGAGGCGCCGGCTGCCCGCGGCTCGTCCCGGATGTAGCCCAGCAGCGAGGCCGAGGCCAGGATCATCGCCATCGGGTTGGCCACGTTCTTGCCCTCTAGCGCCGGCGCGGTCCCGTGGGGGGCCTCGGCCATCACCACCCGCTCGTTCCAGTCGTCATCGAAGCTGAGCAGGAGTGACTCTGCGCCGGCGATCGAGCCGAACATCTGCAGCACCAGGTCTGAGAGACAGTCGCCGTCGCGGTTCAGGGACGGGATGGCCATGGCCTCGCCGGTGGTGCTCAGCAGGAGCGCGTAGGTTGCGTCGATCAGCTGGGGCTCATAACGGACGGCGGGATGGCGACGTGCCGCGTCGTCCATCTCCTCCTTGAGCATCCCCTCGTAGACCGGGCTGACGGTGAACTTGGGGCCGCCAAAGACCTTGGCGTTGGTCCTCTCGGCGTGGCGAAAGGCGAATTCCGCAACCATCCGGCAGGTGCGCCGGGTGATCTTCTCGGTCCTGAAGGCCTGCTCGTCAAGGCCCTCCCCCTCGCGCCACTCTTTCGCACCGTACGCGTCGTCGACCGCCATGCGTACGACAGATATGGGTGCGTGCACCCCTCCCAGGGGATTGATGCCGGGTATGCGCCGGCCGGTGCGGAGAATCACCTTGCCCTCAACCTCCTCGCGCAGGATCCGGTTGGGGCTCCCGACATCGCCGCTGGTCTCCGGTGTCACCGTGGCTGCCTTCAGGCCCAGCCCGCTCTCCCGCATGGCCGCGGCGGCCTCGTGGACGACTCCATTGGACGTGGCGCGTCGGTTCTGCAGCGAAAGGTCGAAGGGGCGCAGCTCCAGGGGGAAACCGATAATCTCCGCGTCGAGGAGTCGCAGGGCCTCAACGAGGAGCTCCTGCCCCGTCTGGTCGCCCTCGAGGACCACGATCGAATGCGTCGCCACGAGGGGCGATGTTAGCGCCGCTAGACTCGCACCCCATGAGTGACATCCGGCGCGGCGCGGCCAACGCGATCCACACCTGCCTGGCGGTGGGGCTCAACGACCGGGTCGTCGTGTTCACCGACAAGGAGCGCGAGCACATCGGGCACGCGCTGGCGGCGGAGTGCGAGCTGGCCGAAGCCCCGGCGCTCCTGCTGGTCATGGAGGACTTCGTCAAGCGCCCAGCGCGCATCGTCCCGGAGCAGCTCGTGCAGCAGGTTGACGATTTCAAACCCACCGTTTCGATCTACGCCGCGGGCAAGGCCGAGGGCGAGCTGGCGTTTCGCGGCCCGCTCACGCGCCACTGGTTCCGGGATCTCAAGACCCGTCACGGGCACATGGTGGGCATCGACGACCAGCTGATGGAGGAGGGGATGAGTGGCGACTACGAGGAGATCGCGGCGCTGACCCTGCGGGTGAACGAGGTGGTGCGCGAGGCGCGCCTGATCGAGGTGCAGGCACCGTCGGGGACCGACCTGCGGGCCCGGCTGGACCCCGCCACCCTGCGGTGGCACCCGTGCACCGGCCTGATTCACCGGCCGGGGGAGTGGAGCAACCTGCCAGACGGCGAGACCTACACCAGCCCCGCCCGGGTGGATGGCATCCTCGGGGGTGAGGTGCTCGGTGACTACTTCGACGAGCGATACGGGCTATTGCCCGAGCCCATGCTCTTCGAGATTGGCGACAGCCGTATCCGCCGTATCAGTTTCCCGGATGACGAGGTCCGTCAGGACGTTGAGCGATACATGGCCTCTCACGAGAACAGCAACCGCGCCGGGGAATTTGCGATCGGGACCAACGTGGCGCTCAAGAAGCTATCCGGTAACCTCTTGCAGGACGAGAAGATCCCTGGCCTCCACATCGCCTTTGGGCATCCCTACAACGAGGAAACGGGGGCCACGTGGGACGCCCCGACGCACTGCGACGTGGTATCGACGCGGGCGACGATCAAGGTGGACGGGCAGTACCTGATGCGGGACGGGGAGTTCGTCTTCTGAGCGGACAACTGAGGAGATAGAGATGGCACACAAAGTCACGATGATCCCGGGCGACGGCGTTGGGCCTGAGCTGAGCGAGGCGACCATGCGTGTCCTTGACGCCACCGGCGTGGGGTTCGAGTGGGAGGTCGTCCAGGCGGGGGAGAACGTGATGGAGAAGGAGGGTACGCCGCTTCCAGCCAGCGTCCTTGAGTCCATCCGGCGCAACAAGGTGGCCATCAAGGGGCCGATCACCACACCGGTCGGCAAGGGGTTCCGGTCGGTCAACGTCGCGCTTCGCAAAGAGCTCGACCTCTACGCGCTGTTCCGGCCCTGCAAGAGCTACGACGGTGTGCGCTCGCGCTACAAGGACATCGACATCCTCATGGTCCGCGAGAACACCGAGGACGCCTACGCCGGCATCGAGTTCCAGGAGGGGCAGCCCGAGACCCTCGAGGTCATCGAGATGCTCAACGAGAAGTCCGGCAAGCCGATTCGCCAGGACTCCGGGATCACGATCAAGCCGATCTCGGTCTTCGGCAGCCTCCGGGTCGTCAAGTCAGCCTTCGAGTATGCCCGTGCCAACGGGCGCAAAAAGGTCACCGCGGTGCACAAGGCCAACATCATGAAGCACACCGACGGCCTCTTCCTGCACACTGCCCAGGAGGTCGCCCGCGATTACCCGGACATCGAGTTCGAGGACCGCATCGTCGACAACATGTGCATGCAGCTGGTGCAGAAGCCTGAGCTCTACGACATGCTGGTTCTGCCGAACCTTTATGGCGACATCGTCAGCGACCTGGGCGCCGGCCTGATCGGAGGACTGGGCCTCGCCCCCGGTGCGAATATCGGCGACGACATAGCGCTCTTCGAGGCCACCCACGGCAGCGCGCCAAAGTACGCCGGTCAGAACAAGATGAACCCGATGGCCATGTTGCTGTCGGGTGTCATGATGCTGAACCACCTTGGCGAGAAGGATGCCTCGCGGCGTCTTGAGGCGGCCATCGCGGAGGTCATCCGCGAGGGTCGGGACGTCACCTACGACATGAAGCCCGACCGCAACGACCCGACCGCGGTGGGTACCAGTGAGGTGGCGGACGCGATCATCCACAAGCTCGAGGCGGGTGTCCCGGCGTGAGGACCAAGGGGGTCATGCAGGGCCGTGAAATCGAGTACGACGAAGTTTCGCTCGACCAGGCCGAGGAACTGCGAGCGGAAGGCGCAACCGTGGTCGATGTCAGACGGCCGGACGAGCGCCAGGTCAAGCACATCCCGCGGTCGCTGCACATTCCCCTCGACGACCTCTCCTCACGCATGGACGAGTTGCCCGACGGCCGCCTCCTGATGGTCTGTGCGACGGGGATCCGGTCGGCCGTCGCGTCCGCGATGGTCGAGGAGGCCACCGGGCGCAGGGACGTTTCCTCGATCGCCGGCGGGACCAATGGCTGGGAAGTCGCCGGCAAGGCGGTCGACCGGGGCTAAAGCCCCGCGCTACCTCGCGGCCTGTTCGGCCGAGAAGGTCATATCGCCACGCTCCATGCCTTTGCGGGCCACGTATTCGTCGTAGAGTGACCGGTAGCTCCCCGTTGAGGTAGGCACGTCTGCCAGCCCAAGGCGCGCGGCGACGCCATCGATGCGCTCCCGCTCGCCCTCGATCTCCACCACGGGCCCGACAAACGGCATCTCGTCGAGGGTGATCCACATCCCCTCGAGGTCCCACCCCTCGCGGTATTTCTCGTAGCGCCAGGTCGGGCGAAACCCGAGTCCACCGAGGAGTTCTTCGATATCCCCGTCGCTGACCTGGACGGTTATCTCGCGGCGGGCCTTGTATCGCTCGTCCTCGACGGGGATTTTGACGGTCAGCTCACCGCCGTTCCGAAGGCGTAGCAGCCGGTCGGAGCTGGCCATGCTTGCCGTCTCATCGTCGAATAGAACGTTGGTCTCGAGATTTCGCTCACCCTCGAGGTGAGCGCCGGCCTCACGGAGCCGCCGGCGAACCTGGTTCAGGTCGGCGCCCAGGTATTTGAGCTCCACCTCGACGCTGTTGCCTCGGCCCACCCGCCCAACTCTAGTGATCGCGAGGGGAACTTCCCTGGTCACGAGGTAACGAACACTTGTGTGGCGAACGCCTGTGCGTTATGATCCGGCCGGCATGGGTGCGGTCGATGTTCTCGACAACCTCCTCCGGGACCGCAGCTTCAGCGACGGGGTGGTTCTCGATCGGTTGCTGCCCGGCCGCGAAGCGGCCTATGCGAACATGCCGGCGTCAGTGCCCGTGCGCCTGCGTAAGGTGCTCGAGCGCCGGGGCGTGCCACGCCTGTACCGCCACCAGGAGGAGGCGTACAGGTCGGCAGAGGCCGGCCGGCATACGGTGGTGGTGACGCCCACGGCCTCCGGGAAGACGTTGGCCTACAACCTCCCGGTCCTATCACGGCTGCTGGAGCAGCCCCAGAGCCGGGCCCTCTACCTGTTCCCGACCAAGGCCCTGGCCCAGGACCAGCTGGCTGCGCTCACCGAACTCTGCGAGGACCTGGACGCCGGGATCCGCACCCACACCTACGACGGCGACACCCCGCCCAACGCGCGTTCCGCGATCCGAGAGGCGGGGCACGTCGTCATCACCAACCCCGACATGCTGCACGCCGCCATCCTGCCGCATCACACCAAGTGGCTGAAGCTCTTCCAGAACCTGCAGTACGTGGTGATCGACGAGCTCCATGCCTACCGGGGGGTCTTCGGGAGCCACCTCGGCAACGTCATTCGCCGGCTTCACCGCGTCTGCGAGTTCTACGGCTCCAGCCCGACTTTCGTGATGGCATCCGCCACCATCGCCAACCCCGGTGAACTGGCCGGGAAGATCATCGAGCGCGAGGTCGTCGTGGTCGACCGCAATGGCGCGCCCGCGGCGCCCCGGCGACTGGTCTTCTACAACCCCCCGGTGGTCAACGCCGAGCTCGGTATCCGCCGTTCCTCGGTGCTGGAAACCCAGCGGATCGCCAGCAGCTTTCTCGATGGCGGGGCTCAGACCATCGTGTTCGGACGGAGCCGCCTCCAGGTCGAGATCCTGCTCACGTACCTCAAGCAGGGCCACGGCGACCGCCTGGGGCGCAGCGGCGACATTCGCGGCTACCGGGGCGGGTACCTCCCCGGACAGCGGCGAGAGATCGAGGCAGGCCTGCGCAGCGCTCATGTCAGGGGCGTGGTGGCCACCAACGCCCTGGAGCTGGGGATCGACGTGGGTCAGATGCAAGCCGCGGTACTCTGCGGCTACCCCGGGAGCATTGCCTCCACCTGGCAACAGCTTGGTCGTGCCGGCCGGCGTGACGAGCCCTCGGTGGGGATCATGGTCTGCTCCAGCAACCCTGTCGACCAGTTCCTGGCCTCCCACCCGGAGTACTTTCTGTCGCGCTCCCCGGAGCACGGCCTGGTCGATCCCGACAACCTGCTGGTGCTGATGGGCCACCTGCAGGCGTCCCTGTTCGAGGTGCCCTTTCCGGATGGCGAGAGTTTTGGTGGCGCGAACCCCGAGGAGCTGTTGCAGGTCCTGCAGGACGAGGGCCAGGCGCACCACTCCGGGCAGCGTTGGTTCTGGTCGTCGGAGGCCTTCCCCGCCAGCGAGGTGAGCCTGCGGTCGATCCTCGCGGAAAACGTGGTGATCATCGACACCGCGGACGAGCTTCATCGTCCCCTGGCGGCGGCATCGCCCGCCGGACCGCGGTCAGGGGCGCGCGTCATCGGTGAGATGGACCAGTTCGCGGCTCAGACCCTGCTCCACGACCAGGCGATCTACCTTCATGAGGGGCAGCAGTACCACGTCGACAAGCTCGACTGGGCTGAGAAAAAGGCCTACGTAAGGCCGGTCAGCGTCGATTACTACACCGACGCCGACCGCGCCGCCAGCGTGCAGGCCCTGCAGACCTTCGAATCTGTGCCCGGCCGGCTCCACCGGGCGCACGGTGAGGTCCAGGTCACATCGCTGGCGACGATCTTCAAGAAGATCCGGTATTACACCCACGAGAGCATCGGCGCGGGACCGATCGACCTGCCGCAGGTCGACCTGCACACCACCAGCTACTGGATGCGCCTGGGGGAGGAGTTGACTCTCACATACTCGCGCCTGGAGCTCGAGGTGGGCCTCCAGGGCCTGGCGAACGTCCTTCGCCACACCGCCTCGGTGTTCCTGATGTGTGATCCCCGCGACCTTGGCGTGGCGCCGCAGGTACGGTCGCCGCAGACCGGCGGGCCCACCATCTTCGTCTACGACGTCTTCCCCGGCGGGGTGGGGCTCAGCCCTCGCCTCTTTGACCTGCACGACGAGTTGCTGGATGCCAGCGCTGACCTGGTGGCGGGCTGCCCCTGCTCCAGCGGCTGCCCGTCATGCATCGGGGCGATCATCGACAGGGACGTGGACGCCAAGGCGACCGCGCTGCGGCTGGCGCGCCGCGAGGACGGCTCGACCAGGCTGGAGCGAAAGGGTGTTGCTGCGGGAGCGGCTTGAGAGCCTGGGCCGCGCCACGGTCGCCCCCCGACGTCGGGCGGAGGCTGATGTCGACCTGCTGGCACGGGGACTTGATGGTGAGGTTCGGGAAAACGCGTTCGGCCAGTACGTCATTGTGGAGCAGGTCATGCCCCTGCCCCCCGGGCTGCCGTGGGACCCGCTGGAGCCGGGTTGGCTGGCCGGGAACGACGGCGAGGACCTGACCGAAGGCGGGCTCTGCTTCTTCGACACCGAGACCACCGGGCTCTCAGGGGGGGTGGGAAACCACGCCTTCCTGGTGGCGCTCGGCTGGCGCATGCGAAAGGCCATGCTCCTGCGCCAGTACGTTCTCCCGGATCCCGCCTTCGAGCCCGCGATGCTCGCGGCGGTGGCCGCGGACATGGATGCCAGCGACGCCCTCGTCAGCTACAACGGCAAGACTTTCGATGTGCCCGTCCTCGAGGGTCGGCTGGTGCTCAACCGCTACCCGGCCGGCTGCCTGCGGAGACCCCATCTGGACCTGCTGCACCCGGCGCGGAGGCTGTTCAAAGCGCGGCTGGGCGCCTGCAACCTCCAGAACGTCGAGGCGATGGTCCTTGGGCGCGACCGCGGCGAGGATATTCCCGGCTTCCTGATCCCCGAGATGTACTTCGACTACCTGCGCCACCGCGACCCCGGGGTCCTTGGCCGGGTCCTGGCGCACAACCGCCAGGACGTCGTGAGCCTCAGCCTGCTGCTGGACCACCTCGTGCTGTGCCTGCGAGACCGGGCGGGCGCGCACCCGCTCGACCGCTTCGGCGCCGCCCGCCTGCTGGAGGGCGCGGGCCAGACGGAGCGGGCCCTGGCCTTCTACCTGGCGCTCTGGGAAGAGTGCGACGGCTGTTGGGACGGAGAGGTCTGGCCGGGGGCGTGGACACCGGTGGAGCTCGCATACGTGGTCGGCCTGAGGTTGGCGACCATACATCGCCGGCGCGCCGACCACGAGGCCGCGGAGTCGGTCCTCTCGGCGCTCTGGCGGAGGCACCCCCAGCCCTGGGAGGCGGGCATCATGCTGGCCAAGCACCTCGAACACAAGCGCAAGGACCGTGGCGCGGCGCTCGAGGTGGTGCGGGCGACGCTGGAGGCGCTGGAGACGGTCGGCTCGGGCGAGCAGCGCGATGACCGCTGCCTTGTCGACCTGCGGCGACGGGACGCCCGCCTGAGGCGCAAAGCAGGCCGCGCGGCTTAGCTCAGCGCGCCCTCCGCAGCTCGGCGCAGCCGCGTACGGCGACACCCGCCCCGGCCGTTCAGGCGGCCCCGCTCAGCCGCGGAAGTCGTTTGGGCCGTTGGGCGGGAGATATGCCATGGGATCCACGGGGGTGCGGTTGATACGCAGCTCGAAGTGCAGGTGGGGGCCGCTTGAGTTGCCGGTCGAGCCCATCACGCCGATCAGGTCCCCCTGGTGCACCGTCTGGCCGGGCTTCACGTTGTAGGCGTCGAGGTGGCCGTAGAGGGTGAGCATGTCCTGGTTGTGGGCGATGATGACGTGACGCCCGTAACCGATCATGCTGCCGTTCAGCATGCTCGCCTCTGCGGCCACGACGATGCCGTCGTCCGCGGCGAGGATGGGGGTGCCGGCGTTGTTAGCGACGTCCACCCCGGCGTGGAAGTGGGCGGCACCGAACCCGGGTGGTTCCGGGGCGAAGTCTGTCGGCCCGAAGCCCTGCGTGATGACCCCCTTCTGCGCGGGCCAGATGAAGCGGTACTTCTGCGAGTGGCCGGAGCTCGCCAGGTTCTGGTACTGGGCGCTGTTGGCGGCCATCCAGGACTGGGCGGCCTGCCACGCGGCGTCATTTGCCGCCTGGATGAGCTGGTCCTCGCGACCGATTTCAGCGGCCACGATCTGGGCCACCAGGCTGGCGCTCTGGCTGCCGGCGTTGTTCAGCTCGTTGGTAGCGTCGGCGATGGAGTTCTGGAGCTGGATCAGGATCGTGGTCTCGCGGCTGTCGTCAGCCGCGAGTTGAATCTGGGCCTTGACCAGGTCGTCCTGCTGCTTGACCGAGTCAGCGTGGTCCTTGTCGAGCTGGGCGCGCTGGTGGTCAAGGCGCTCCGCCTCGGCTTTGACCGCCCGCAGTAGCTCCCTGCCGAAGGCCTGGACCTGCACCATCGTGGTCGCCTTGCTGAGGAAGTCGCTGATGCCCTTGCTCTCGAAGAGCGACGCCCAAAGCTGGGGGGAGAACTTGTAGTTGCGGCGGAGGAAGTCGGCATACTCCGCGCGGCGCTTGACCAGCCTGACCTTGGTGAGATCAATCTGGCGGCTGGTTTCGACCTGTTGAACCTCGAGGTCGTGGATCCTGGCGCGGGTTTCATCCTCCTTCTTGCGCGTTGCCTCGATGGCGTCGCGGGTCTGCTTCAGCATGTCCTGGAGACCGACGGCGGAGCCCTGGGCCAGCGCGATACTGTCCTGCAGCTTGGACTTGTCGCCGTTGATGGCGTCGAGGTCGGCCTTGCAGCGGGCCTCGAGCGCGGCAAGCTGGGGGTCGGCATGCATGGCCGGGTCCACGGCGCAGTTGGTGGCCGTCTGCGGGCTGCCGCTCGGCGCCGGCGTGGGGGCGCCCGGCTTGGGAGGGGTTGCCGCCGAGGCGGCGAGGCTGGCGACGATCGATAGCGCCGCGGCGGCGGCAAAGGCGCGCGCGACCGGCAGGCGAGGAATCAACACGCTCCTAGCTTCGGTCATGGGTCCCTCTCTCGTCATTGAAGAGCGGTAAAGAATTGCTAACGATCCCGCTCCTAAGCTTGTGGAGTATGGCAGCCGGTATCGACGTGGAGGTGGGCGGGCGGCAACTGCGCCTGTCCAACCTGGAGAAGGTCTTCTACCCCGGCAGCGGGTTCAGCAAGGCCCAGGTGATCGACTACTACACCAGGATCGGCCCCGTGTTGGTGCCGCACATGAAGGGGCGCCCCTTGACCCTGAAGCGGTATCCGAACGGCGTCGAGGACAAGTTCTTTTACGAGAAAAATTGTCCCAAGCACCGCCCAGACTGGGTGCAGACGGCAGCCGTCTACAGCCGCCAGAACAAGGCCAACATCGATTTCTGCCTCTGCAATGACATCCCGACACTGGTCTGGGCTGCCAACCTCGCCAGCATCGAATTGCACACCTCACTGGCCCTGGCCCGTGACATTCAGCGGCCGACGATGGTCGTTTTTGACCTTGACCCCGGCGCGCCGGCGGCGGTGAAGGAATGCTGTGCCGTGGCTCTGAGGCTCCGCGAGATGTTCCGTGAGCTCGGCCTACAGTGCTTTGCCAAGACCTCAGGCTCCAAGGGACTGCAGGTGTACGTACCCCTGAACACGCCCCTGACCTACGACGAGACCAAGCCCTTCGCGCTGGCGGTCGCCCAGCACCTGGAACAGGAGACGCCGGCCGCCGTGACCTCCAACATGAAGAAGGAGCTGCGACACGGCAAGGTTTTCGTCGACTGGAGCCAGAACGACGACCACAAGACGACCGTCTGCGTGTACTCGCTACGAGCCCGCGAGAACCCCACCGTGTCCACCCCTGTGACCTGGGACGAGGTCGACGCCCATGCGAGCGGGAAGCTCAAACTGCTGGCGTTCGAGACAGAGGCGGTGCTCCGGCGAGTGGAGGAGCACGGCGACCTGTTCGCCCCGCTGATGAAGCTCAAGCAGAAACTGCCACACCTCTGAGGCCGATTTTGTTCATAATGTTGCGCCATGGGGGATCGTAAGCTCGAAGCAATTCGCCGGGTGCCCCTGTTCGCGCAGTGCTCAAAGAAAGAGCTGGAGTTCATCGCCGCGCAGATGGACGAGATCGAGGTTGCCGCGGGCACCAAGCTCACCACGCAGGGCAAACACGGCCACAGCTTCTACATCCTTCTCGACGGGTCCTCGGAGGTGGTGATCGGCAACAAGGCGGTGGCCACCCTGAAGCCCGGCGACTTCTTCGGCGAGATCAGCATGATCGACCGGGGGGACGCCACGGCGACTGTGACCACGACGTCGCCGTCCACCGTCCTGGTCCTGAGCCACCAGCAATTTCGCGACGCGATCACCGGCAATGAGAAAATCGCCATCCAGGTGATGCAGGCCATGGCCCAGCGGCTTCGTCAGAACGAAGCAGCCGGCCTGAAGGGCTAGTCGAGGCCGGCTACTCCTGGCCCTACCCCAAACCTGTGGGTCAGTCTTCCTCGGCGGGGAGTTCCCAGCTGATTCGTTGACCGCCATGGCGTATGCCATCGATCAGGGACATGAAGTCGAGCCAGCCGTTGAAGCTCTCGCCCCTACCGTTCGCACCATGGATCGTCCCCGCCCACGCGTCGGAGTCCGTCAGCACCAGCCGCAGCATGAGGCCCTCAGTGGTCCCCACGGTCTCCTGCATCCGTCACACGGTATCCCCCGCAGCCGGCCCAGGCATCCGGCGTTTACCCGATCTTTAAGCACCCGCCGATCACCGCCGTGTGTAATTCGACATAGACGCCGGCCACGACCTCATGGTTACCTGATGGAAATCGAGTTTTGGGGAGACTGGAATGGATGCGGTTGAGGGGGCGTCGGCGGGGCCGATACCTTCGCTGTACCTCGAGCGGGACGGCGTGGCTGAGACGGCGCGACGCCTGCTTGCGCGTGCGGCTGGCGGCCACGGTGGGGCGTTATTCCTGCTCGCCGAGGGAGGGCTGGGAAAAACGACCGGCCTCGAAACCACGCGGAACATGGTCGCTCCTGGCTGGGTGGTGGCATCCGCAAAGGCAGACGCCATGGAGTCGTCCCTGCCGTTCGGCCTACTCCGCCAAGCGCTGAGGCAGGTCCCGGGCTCACTCCTGGAGTGGGGCGTGGACCTGAGCCCTTCGTCGGAGACCGATACCCGCGCGTCCCAGTTCTTCCGGGTGGAGCAATGGCTGGAGCGCACGGCGGTCCAGCCGCTGCTGTTGGTCCTCGACGACCTCCATTGGAGCGACCCCGATTCGCTGTCACTGCTGGCCTTTCTGTGCAGGCGGCTGCGCAACTTGCCGGTGGCCATCGTCGGTGCGCTCCGACCATGGCCGCCCGAGGCCCGCGAGGTTGTCGAGGGGCTGGCTCTTGACGGCCATGTGTCCATCGAACGACTGGCGGCGCTCACTGCGGCAGGGGCTTCGACGCTGTTGGAGTCGCGGGTGGGGCACACATTGGGCAATTCGCTCACCGAGCGCGCGTGGCGGCTGTGCTCCGGAAACCCCCTGCTGCTGGAACAGGTCGCCCGGGGGATCGCCCGCGGTGATGAGGTCCCCGAACCCGGCGCTCGGCCATCTGACGTCAACAACATCCTGCTGGCGCGCTTTGCGGGGGTCCCCGCCGCCGCCCTGCGCCTGGCCCAGGCGGCGTCGGTGTTCGGTGCCCGTTTCAGGCCTGCACTGGCGGGCCAGATGGCGCATCTCCCAGACCGCGAAGCGGACCTTGCCCTACAGGCACTGCTGGCCGCCGGCCTGGTGGTGGGCGCCACCCCCGGCTGGGCAAGCTTCGTTCATCCGTTGTTCTGCCAGGCGCTCTATGACGACATGCAGCCGCCGCTCAGGGAGCGGCTCCACGCCCAGGCCTTCGCGTTGCTCCGGGAGCGCCGGGTAGAGGCCTCGGAAATGGCCGAGCATGCTCTTCGCGGCAACCTGGTCGGGGATCCGGCGGCGGTGCAGGCCCTGGAGGACGCGGGTCGGGCGGCACTCAGTACCGGCGCCATTGCCACCGCGGCGTCCCAGTTCGGGTCGGCCCTGGGACTGGCGGGCGAAGGGGCGTCGGTCGCCTTGATGAGCTCATACGCCGACGCGCTGCTGGCATGCGGCAGGGCCGGCGCTGCCATACCGGTGATCGAACGGGCATTGCGCCAACCGGACCTAGCGTCGCCCGCGCGGTGCAACCTGCTGCTGCGACTGGGGCGCGGTCGCTTCCTGACCGGGGACTACCGCAATGCCCAGTTGACCTTCACGGAGGCCATCACGATCGCGCAATCCGATAGCCCCGCCCGCGCCGCCGGCTTACTGCTCGAGCAGGCTGCGTACTGGCAGCTCGCGGGGGGTCCGAGTCACGGTCACCAGGCGGTTTCGATCGCCCGCGAGCTGGCGGCGCAGACCTCGGACACCCTCCTGCAGGCGCGCGCGGAGGCCGAATGGGAGACCCTGAGATTCTATTCCGGCGATGCCGGGCGGTTGGAGGTGATCCACGAGTTCAGCGCCCGTGCTGAATCGGATACCAGCCTGCACCCGTCGGACCTTCACTGGAGCTGGCAGGACAACATGCTGTACAACGCCGCCAACGTGGCGAAGCTGGCCGAGGACTTCGACGAGGCGCAGCGGCTTTTTGCGATCCTCCTCGAGCGTGCGTCGCGCCTGGACCAGCCCCTGATGGTCACCGCGGTGCACCTCGGTCAGGCCAATGTGTTCCTGCGCCGGGGGAGGGTCACCGAGGCCATGGACTCGTTGGCCAGGGCCGAGGCACGCATCGACCTGTGCCCGGTACTGGCCCCCTTCCTGGCGCTGTCCTATGCCGAGGTGCTGCAGACGGCGGGGCGATCGGGCGAAAGCAAGGCCTGGTTGGATCTCCTGCGGGAGATGCCGGCGGCACGCCACGTGTGGGCCGCGCGCCTGTGGCGCCGCCACCTACCCGCGCAGGAACTCCTGCGCGCGGGCGCGTATGCCAAGGCCAGCGACCTGTACCGGGAGCTCGAGGAGGTTTCCGCGAGGATCGGCATCGTCGAGCCATGCGTTTTGCATTGGACCCGTGACGGGATCCAGGCTCACCTCGCGGCGGGCCGCCGCGAGGACGGGCTGCGAGTCCTGGAGTCGACAGCGACGCTGGCCGCGGGGCTGCCGTGCCGATGGCCGCGAATCGCGGTGGCGGCGGGCCGGGCGTTCCTGGCCGACCTCGACGGCGACCGCGGGTTGGCGGAGAAGCAATACCAGCTCGCGCTGGGGCTTCACGAGCAGGTGGAGCTGCCGCTCGAGCGGGGCCGGACCCTGTTGGACTACGGCGCCTTTCTGCGGCGAGCGGGCCAGAGCTCCCGTGCGCGGGCCCTGCTTGCGGAGGCCGTTTCGCTCGCCGAGGGACATGGAGCGGGATGGTTGGCGGCGTCGGCCGCGGAGGAGCTGCGGGTCGCCGGCGGACGCCGGCGCAAGAACGCCGGGTCAGAGCTGACCGAGCAGGAGAAACGGGTTGCGCAGCTGGCGGCGCTGGGCGGCACCAACGCGGACATTGCACGCCAGCTGTCGGTTTCGCCCAAAACCGTGGACACCCACCTGCAGCACATTTACGCCAAGCTCGGCATCGCCTCGCGGCGAGAGCTGATGCGGCGCTGGGCAGCCCCAGAGGCCGGGGACGCCAGTGCGACGGCATAGTGTCGCTCGCCTAAAGATCAGGCGCTTTCCTGATGTAAAGCGGGCGCGGTGCGCTTAGTGTGACGATCACATTCAGCCTTCGCCATGCCTTGGTGCAGCGCGGGCCATTCCGCGCGAACGCGAACAAAGGGGGACGCACGATGGGCCTGAGGACTTACCACAAGCGCCGGCGCGCGTTCGCCCTTATCCTGGCGGGCCTGATTGTGGCGCTCGGCGCCCAAATGCGTTTAGCCTCGGTGGCAAGCGCGTCGTGCACGACGGGACAGTTCGCGCCGGTGCTGCGTGCCTCGACCGTCAGCCAGGGCCTCGACGGCTACACGCCGCTCGTGCGGGGCAAGGACACCCTGGTCAGGCTGACCCTGAGCCTTCCCTCTTGCTCGGCACCGACCGACACAGCCAGCCTGCTGTCGGCGCAGGTGTCCGCGGTGGCGACCATCGGCACCACGCCGACGACGATCCTGGGCAACCAGGGACCGACGCCCCCGATCAACACGGTCTTGCCGCCATCCATACCGCCATACCAGGCCAGCCCGGTCATGGACGTCCCGGGGAACCCGATGTTCCTCGTCCCCGGCGCGGTCCTGGCTCCATCGGGGACCACTTCGTCATTTCCGGTCTCTTTCAGTGCCACGATCACCTGGAGCGGCGTTGTCAATGGCGTGTCGACAGGTCCTCAGACCCTCTCCCTGGGTACCTTTAAAACTGTCCAGGTGGCGCAGAAGACCAACGCCATCCGCGTCCTCGCGGTGCCGATGTATGACTCGCTCGCAGGCACATCCAGCTTTTCCACGCAGGCCCAGCAGGGCCTGCAGAACGCGGCGGCAACCTCCGCCCGCATCATGCCGGTCCAGAGCCGCACGGGCGACCTGGCGGCAGCCGCCCCCAGCGGCGGGTTCCGATACAGCATCAACCAGGGCTGGCTCGACCTCCGGGCGGCGGGGACCATGAACACGGCGGACGGAAGATTCTGCGGCACCGGCAGCAGTTTCGACGCCGTCAAGGCACAGTTGGAGACCTTCCGTCAGAACTGGAACACGGCCAACTCCGGGACACCGGCCAACCAGGCCGACCGGGTCGTGGGCGTGGTCGACCAGGCGATCTCGGACGGCTACGTGTCCGGTTGCGCCGAGGGGATGACGGCCATCTCGTCAACGACGGCCTTCGTTCGGGTGACCTACGGGGCGACGCCGCTGAGCGGGACGGTGATGGCCATGGAGCTGGACCACACCCTGGGAGGCATCCCCTCGGGGGCGAGCAACTTTGACCCCTATAGCCCCTACCACTCGAAGAACCGGAACGCGGACCTCAGCGCCCTTCCGCAGCCCTACAACCTGGTCACCGACGCCTACCTGGGCGCCAACAATCGCAGCGTGATGCAGTTCTCCGCTTCAGGGGACGGAACGTACAGCGACTCCAACACCCTTCTCGAGGCGCCCGACTACAACTATGAGCTGTCTTGCCTGGGTCTCAGGAGCACCACCTGCACCACGGGCACCGTGGGCACGGCCGTCAACGTAGCCGCGGGGGCCAGCTACTTCGAGATCAGTGGCACCACCGACGGCCAGGCGGCGGGTGCCCCCCACACCACCGTGACCGAGTCCTACGCCGGCCCGGTCCAGCCCTTCTTCGACAACACAAACGCCATCAAGGTGGTGCAGTTCAGCGCGGGTTTGCCGGTCGGCGGGCCATACGGTGTGGTGTCGTCGGTGCTCACCTCCGACCACACCAGCACGACGAGCACGGTGACCGGGCCGCTCGCCGAGATCTCCGCCGCGGTACCGCTCAACTCCGCCACCGATCACATCGAACTCCAGAACACCGCCACTTCCCCCGCCACCGTCCTGTACACCGTCAACCGCGGAACCTCGGCGCTGAACGCCTCGGCGAATTGGACAGTGCCTGGGTCCCCGCCGGATGACGGCCTCAGGACTTACATCTCCCCGGCCGGGCAACACGACCCGGAGGCCACCGTGTCGCCGGACGGCCAGTGGGTCGCCTTCAGCTCTGGCGCCGGCACCGGCAACTCAGTGGTGGCGGTCGCCCCGGTCAGTGACAGCTCGCGGGCGGTGATGGTGACGGACAACAGCGGGGCGCCCTTCGCATCCCACGACGCGGCCTGGAGCCGCGACGGGAAGACCCTGGCCCTCGTCAGCGGCGGCTCGGACAGCGGCGGCGACCTCCTCACCGTGAGCTTCATCTCCGCGGGCGGGGTCGCGGTCCTGGGCAAGCCGTCCACGCTGCCACTGGCGGCCCTCGCCCGGGACCCGAGCTGGTCCCTCGACGACACCCAGCTCGTGTACGAGTCCCAGGGGAACCTCTTCAAAGTTTCCACCCCGACGGCCACCGTGCCGACCCCCGCGTCAGTGCAGCTGACGAACCTGACCACGGATTCCGAGCCGACCTGGTCGCCGGCCGCGAGCGGGACCCAGGGTTACAACCTGATCGCCTTCACCCGCAGCTCGGGTTGCCCCCACAACGACTCTCCCTGCGTCATGTACCTCAACGCCAACGGGGGCATCCTGCAGGCCCCTACCGAGTTCGCCGGCTCGGCCAGTGCACCCTCGTGGGCGGTCGAGCCCAGCGTGGCCGGCGCGCCCAATACCAGCAGTGGCTACATCGGCTACCTGAGCGGCCCCACGAGCGGGGTCGGCGGGGTGACAGTGGCCCGCTTTGACGGCTCCGTGCCTCCCGCCCAGGTGACCCCTCTCGGCTCCTCGGACGCCGGCGTCAGCCTCTCTGGGCGCGCACTGGTGTTCGATCGGTACCAGACCTCGGGCACAGACGTCCTCATGTCCACGCTCAGCCAGGCCCTCCAGGTGACGGCCACCGGCGGCGCCGGCGCCGCCTCCATGAAGCTTGACGTGTACTACAGGTGCTCCTCGGCCTCGGGCCAGGCGACCTACCCTGTCAAGAACGCCACTGCGCCGGACAGCACCTCCGGGGCTACAGCCACCTGGACCATCCAATTGCCGAGCAACCTCGGCTGCGGTGGGGGAACCTTTTACGCGGCGGTCAACGACGGCTTTAACTGGAGCGGACTGAAGGCCATAGGCGGAGTGCAGGACCGGTCGGCGGCCAAACCACCGGTGCCCGCAGTGGCCAACCCGCTCGACGGCGCGATCGTCCAGGCCGGCAGCGAGATCCACCTGCTGGGTTCGGCAAAGGACCCCCAGGATGGGGAGCTGAGCGCGGATGGTTGCGCCGCCGGCGCCGCCTGCCCGCTGCTGTGGAGCTATACCTACAACGGCGGCAGCGCCGTGCAGGCCGGGAGTGGCGGGAGCGTCTACCTCGACCCGCCGGGCGGGCGCTGGGCTTCGGGGAAGTACGTGTTTACGCTGCTGGCGACTGACTCCGCGGGGCTGACTGCGACAACCACGGCCTCCGTCACCGTGCCCGACGTCGTCAGCGCAACGGAGAGCTTCGACCCCGACACCCTCAACCCCTACTCCAACGGCAACACCGTGAGTGTGGCGGTGACGGTGCCGAGCGGCCATGACCTGTCGACCATCAACCCCGCGAGTGTTCGCATCGTCAGTGCCAACGGCGTCGCATATCCGAGCAGCAACTGCCCGGGCAGCACTCAACCCGCCTGCAGTTGGACCCAGACCACCGGCAACCAGTGGACCGCGACCTTCGACCGCGGAACGATGAACCAGTTCTTCACCGCCGGTGCCGGAGCGGGCCTCCAGAACCAGACCGTTTACCTGACCGTGCGGGGCAACAGCAACAGCGGTAGCGCCTGGAGCTTCACGGGATCCGGCTATACGTATGTCCAATGAGAGCTCACCGCCACGACCGGACGGCCACAAGGCCACCGTCACCACGCACAAGGAGTAACTAAATGAAGCGAATGCTTGGCATTCTCGCTGCAATGTCCGTCGCGGCCGGCATGCTCACCGTCGCGCCGGTGGCGTCCTCAGCAAGCACCTGCGACCAGGCCCTGGGGACCTTCGCCCCGCCGCCCTCTGGGAACGGCGGGTATTTCAGCCCGGTCGCCAACCAGCCGGCGGTCGTGAGCGCGAAGCTTCAAACGACGGGCACCAACACATGTGCCGTCTACACGCTGCACCTGACCTTCTCCAACGGCGACAGTACCTCGATTCAGACGGCGGAGGCGTCGGGTTCTACCAGCGTCGATTGGACTTACCAGACCCCCTATTGGCCCTCAGGCCACGACCAGAAGAACAACCCGTTCCCCAGCTATGTCTGCCTGTACGCGGTGATGACCGTGGACGGCGTGCAGGTCGACCAGTACCCCCTCACTACGGACACCAAGAGCAGCTGCCCGGGGGCGAAGTTCACGTACCCCTCGGTCCCCGGTGGCTACAGCTGGTGAGCGGCCTCAACTAGCGCATCCCCCCGCAACCACGAAGCCCGGGTGTTCACGCCGAATGCCCGGGCTTCGCGCTGTCATGTCTGGATCCGCTCCAGCACCGTGAGCGCCTCGCCGTGCCTGTCCGGGGCCCCGATGGCCTCAAAGATCTGGGCCGCGCGCCGCGCGTCGGCCTCCGCGTCCTGACGGTTCTCGCCGTCCTGGCGCAACCGGGCGCGGGTCAGCAGGGCGTCCGCGACCGTGTAGCTGCTCTCCAGCGACTCCGCCATCAGGATGGCCTCGTTGGAGCGCTCCAGCGCCTCTTCGGTGTGGCCCGCGAGGGCCAGCTTCTCCGCCAGGTTGGCATGGGCGGTTGCCAGGCGGCTGCTGCTCCCGATCCGCTCCAACTCCTCAACGGCGCGCCGGTCGCACTGGATGGCCTCCTCGATCGCGCCACATCCCATCTCGGCCATCCCCAGGTTGATCAGGCAGCCGCCGATCTCGTCCGGCGCGCCCACACGCTCGGCCAGGACCAGGGCTCGCCGCAACGTTGACCTGGCGTTCTCGCAATCTCCCATCTGGTTCTCGATCCCGCCGCGGTAATGGAGGACCGTGGCCAGCCCCAGCAGGTCCTCCAGGGACTCGAAGATCAGCTCCGCCCGGTTGGCGTGCTCCAGAGCCATCTCGAGCCGTCCCATCACCGCCTCGACGCGCGCGAGCTGCACCACCAGGTAGCCCTCGACCTCGTCGGCGCGGCCGGGGTCTTCGCGCAACCCCTCCTCGAGCGCCTCCTTCATATCGCTGTAGCGACTCTTGAGGGCGCCCAGGCACCAGGCGCGTTCCAGCCACATCGGCCGTACGTCCTGTCCCGTCTGCCGCGCGTGGTCCAGGGCGGCGTCAATGAGCTCAAGCGCGCCCTCGCCCTCACCTCGCTTGCGCAG
This sequence comes from Candidatus Dormibacteria bacterium, assembly GCA_046262455.1. Lineage (GTDB taxonomy): Bacteria > Chloroflexota > Dormibacteria > DASZGP01 > DASZGP01 > JAXDLW01. The sequence goes on from JBHEMS010000055.1 coordinate 45,232, forward strand.
CACGGCCGCCATTCCCTGCCATGCCTCGACCTGCCCGGTTCGGTCCCGCACCCTGCCGTAGGAGTCGAGGGCGCGGTCGTAGGCGCCGGTCAACTCCTGCAGCCGCCCGATGTCAAGGAGGGTGGGCGCAATCTCGCCGTCGAGTGATGGAACGGCGACCGCGATCTCAAGAGCGTGCTGGAGGTGGACTATGGCCTCCTCGTTGGCGAACAGGCGGCGGGACTTGCGGGCCGCGCGCACCAGCGCCCGGAAGGCCTCCTCGCCGGCCTCCGCGAGGTATAGGTGGTGTGCCGTGATGTCGATGAAATCGTCGCCATCGCCGTAGAGCCGGATGGCCGCGTCCGCCACCCGGCGATGGGCCTCGCGGCGGTGCCGCCGCAGGATCCGGCTGTAGACCACCTCCTGGACCAGGACATGCCTGAAGGTCAGGAACTCCCCTGGGTCATCCTCGGCGGGAGTGAGGAAGTGCGTCTGCACCAGCCGTCCGATGCCCTGGTCGATATCGTCGAGGTGTCCTGCCGCCCCCTTCAGCAGCGGGATTCGGGGCCGTCGCCCGACAACCGCGGCCACCTGCAGGATGGCCAGGTCGGGGCGCGGCAGCCGGTCCAGCCGGGTGGCAATCACCCCTTCAACCGTAGGCGGCAGGGCCAGGGTGTCGGCGGTGCCCGCCAGCTCCCAGGCGCCGTCGTGAAAGACCAGGTGCCCGGCCTCGCGCATCGACCGCGACAGCTCCTCGCTGAAGAAGGGGTTGCCGAGGGTGCGTTGCTGGAAGAAGCCCGCGACCGTCGGCGCCAGGGGGGCCCCAAGGACGTCCTCCAGGAGGTGGGCAGTGCTCTCCTCCCCGAAATTGCCCAGCGTCAACCGGGTCTGTCGTGACGCCGGCCTGGCCTCGACCAGCGGCTCTATCTGCTCCCAGGCCTCAGGTCGGCCGGTGAGAACGAAATGGACGGCCTCCTCGGCGCAGGCCTCGAGAAGATCCCTCGTGAGGGCCAGGGAGGCCTCGTCGACCCAGTGGAGGTCTTCCAGAGCCAGGACCACGGGTCCCGTGCGCGCCCTTTGGCGCAGGGCGAGCGCAAGCGATTCGTGTACCTTGCGGCGAACGGCCTCGGGCTCCGCCCCGGTCTCCTCCGGCGCCTTGAGCCCGATCAGGACCGCGAAAAAGTCCCTGGCCTGGTCCAGGCCCCGACTGACAAGCGCCTCTGTCAGCCGCTGCAGAGTCACCTCGCCGGGCTCCTCGGGTCGCAGGCCGTACAGGCTGCGCACCAGCTCGGCGTAGGGCCAGTAGGCGAGCTCGTTGCCGTAGGACACGCAGCGGGCCTGCAGAAAGGCGATCCCCCGGCCTTCGGCGTCCTGGCGCAACTGGCGCAGCAGCATCGACTTACCCATCCCGGCCTCTGCCACCACCGTCGTGATCCCGCCGCGGCCGGTGAGCAGCGTATCCAGGGCTCTCTGGCACGCGGCGACCTCTTCGGCGCGCCCCACCATCCTGCTCTCGCCATCCGGGCTACGCCATTCATCCTGCCGGCGCTCGCCCACCAGCCGCCACGTCCGAACCGGCTGAGCCTTTCCCTTCACCGTCAGGTTGCCGACCAGCTCGTAGTCGAAATGATCCACGGTCAGGTCGTGGGTCATGTCGCCGACGTAGACCTCACCCGGGGGGGCCGCCGCCTCCAGGCGTTGGGCCGTGTTCACCGCGTCCCCCATGATCGAGTAAGCGTCGATACGGACATCCCGCCCAGCGAACCCTGACACCACATGCCCGGAGTTGACGCCGATATGAAGCTCGAGCCCGGCTGCTTGCTCGCTGGCCAGCGTTGGGAGCAGCCGTTCGAACTCCCGGCGAACCTCCAGGGCCACCATCACCGCGCGGGCGGCGTCGTCCTCGTGCGCCAGGGGCGCCCCAAAAAAGGCCAGTACGGCGTCGCCGAGGTACTTCGCGACATAGCCCTCGTAGCGGTTGACCACCTCCCGCACCCGGGACAGGATGGGCTCGATGATCTCGACCAGCTCATCCGGGGCCACCGTCTCCGCGAGGCTGGTAAACCCGGATACGTCCACGAACAGCGCCGTCACCCATCGTCGCTCGCCTTCGGACCCGACTCCGCCATCGCCAATGCGCTCGACCACGGCCTCCGCCAGCTCCAACCGTTCAGCGCCCATCTCAGCCGATGGGAGGGGCGCCAGGCGAGGTGACTCGGTCGCTTCACCGCGCTGCGCGCCGCAGTGGCCGCAATACTTGAATACCGCGGGGTTTGATCCGGCGCAGTGCTCACATTGCCACACGAGCACCCTCCAACACCTGGCGGCCCATCCGTCACTCTTCTCCGGCGGCGCGGCGCCGAACATCAGGAATGTACCGGATCTTTAGCCTCTTGGTCGATGCCGCGCGAAGCTGGAGCGGGAGACGGGATTTGAACCCGCGACCCCTACCTTGGCAAGGTAGTGCTCTACCACTGAGCTACTCCCGCGCGAGCGGATGCATTCTAGCAATGGCTCTCGTCTCAGCTGGTGAGGCGCGCGGGGTCCTCCACGATGGTCCTGAAGGTGTGCAGGAACTGGCCGACCATGGCCCCGTCGAGGACCCGGTGGTCGGCGGCGGCCCACGCGGTCATCACCCTGGCGATGCCCGGCTTGCTCTTCACAGGGATGACCCGCTCGGTCGCGGCGCCCACCGAGACGATCAGTGCCTGGGGCGGGTTGATGATGGCCAGGAACTCGTCCACACCGTACATCCCGAGGTTGCTGAGGGTGACGGTCCCGCCGCCATACTCGTCGGGTTTGAGGCGACCGGAGCGGGCCCGCTCGGCGAGGTCGGCGGTCGCGGCGGCGATCTCGGCGAGGGTCTTGGCGCCGACATCCTGGATAGCGGGGGACAGGAGGCCGTTCTCGGTGGCGACGGCGTTGCCGACGTCGACCGTCTTGAACCGGCGGATGGTCCCGTCCAGGTAGGCGGCGTTGACCTCGAGATGCTCCAGCGCCGCCAGCGCGAGGGCTTTGACGAGGAGGTCGTTCACGCTGACCATGGTCTTCTTGGCCGCCAGCGTCTTCCGGAGGTCGAGGAGCGCGTCCGCGCGGATGTCCACGGCCACGTAGAAGTGGGGGGCATCGCGCTTGGACTGGCTCATGCGGCGGGCGATGGTTTGGCGGAGGCGGCTCGGTTCGGTGTCCTCCGCGCCCTCCGGCAGAGGGGGCTGGTGACTGGGGGCGGGCGCAGCGTCGCCAGCCGACGCGGTCCCGGACTCCTCGCGCACAGCGGTGGGGGCAGGGGCGGATGCATCGCCTTCGGCGGCCGCCTCCACGTCGGCGGCGATGACCCGGCCGCCGGGACCGGAACCCGCCAGGGTGGCGATGTCCACCCCGAGTTGCCCGGCGAGACGGCGCGCCAGCGGTGAGGCGAGGACGCGCTCGCCATCCCCAGCGGGGGCGCGATCGGGCTCTGGCTCCGGGGGCGCGGCGACGGGGCGCGTGCTTTGCGGAGAGGACACGGCTGGCGCGGTAGGTGGCTGGCCGGCAGGCGGCGGCGCCGCCGGCGCGGGCGCTGGGGCTGGCGCGGCGACGCCCGACAATTCCTCGCCGGGTTCGCCGATAGTGGCGATAGGCTCACCCACCGGCAGCGTCGTCCCGGGCTCGGCGATGATCCGCAGCAGAGTGCCGGAGTCAAAGGCCTCGATCTCGACCGTGGCCTTGTCGGTCTCGATCTCCGCAACGACATCGCCGCGATGCACCCTGTCGCCGACCTTTTTGACCCAGCGCACCAGGGTGCCCTCGGTCATGTCGTACCCCATCTGGGGCATGAGGACGTCGCGTGCCATTGCCTACTCCAGCAGCGACCGCACGGCCGCCACGACCTCTTCCTCGGTGGGGACCAGGGCCAGCTCGAGGTTCTTGGCGTAGGGCATGGGTACGTCAGGCATGGCGACCCGGCGCACCGGGCTGTCGAGGTCGTCGAAGCACGCCTCGCCGGTCGCGGCGGCGATCTCCGCGCCGATGCCGATCGTTCGCCAGTCCTCCTCGGCCACCACCAGCCTGTGTGTCTTGCGAACCGACTGGTAGACCGTCTCCATGTCCAGGGGCCGCAGGGTGCGGAGGTCAATCACCTCGGCGGAGATCCCCATCTCCTCGAGCTGGGCCGCCGCCCGCAGAGAGACCTGGGTCATGCGCGAGTACGCCGCGATCGTCACGTCTGTTCCCTCGCGTAGGACCAGCGCCTCCCCCAGCGGTTCGCGGAAGTCATTGTCGGGCACGTCTCCCCGTACCCCGTAGAGCAGCGAGTGCTCGATGAAGATCACCGGGTCATCGTCTTCGATCGCCGTCTTCAGCAGCCCCTTGGCGTCGCGGGGTGTCGCCGGGGCGACCACCTTCAGCCCCGGCACCGAGGCAAACCAGTTTTCGAACGTCTGGGAATGGGTTGCTCCCAGCTGGCCCCACCCGCTGACCGTTCTCAGCACCATGGGCACCTTGATCTTGCCGGCGAACATGTAGTGGAACTTGGCCGCGTGGTTGACGACCTGGTCGATCGCCAGGAGGGCGAAGTTGATCGTCATGATCTCGGCCACCGGCCGCATCCCGCCCATCGCGGCGCCGATCGCCGCGCCGACGATGCCCGACTCCGCGATCGGCGTCTCGCGAACCCGCTCGGGACCGAACTCCTCCTGCAGGCCCCGGGTAACGGAGTACGCGCCGCCATATGCGCCGACGTCTTCCCCGAGGATGAACACCCGTGGATCGCCCTGCATCTTTTCCTTCAGGGCCTGGCGCAGGCCCTCCCGGTACGTGAGCTCGGCCACTCAGCCTCCCGTTGATCGGCCGGGCGGGCGGCCGGGACGGCCGGGCTGCGGAAGCGGGGCTCCCCGCCGGCGGGTGGCGCCGCCGTTGGAGACCGCAGGCGCGGGGGGCTGGTCGTCAGGGGCGACTGTCGCCGAACCCGAGCCCTGCTGGCCCTGGTCGCCCTGGGCGGTGGTTTCTCCACCCTCGCCCTGTCCCTTCGCGCGCCTGGCCCTGCCCTTGGTTTCGACGGGGACGGCCATGGGGCGGCCCCCAGGCCCACCCGAGTCCTCCACGTCCAGGGACGACAGCGCGGGCTGCCGCCGTGAGCGGTCCTCGGCGTTCTGGGTCAGGCGGGCGGCCTTCTGCCGGAGGAGCGCGGGGACGACCACCTGGGGGCCGCTCACGGCGCCCCCACGGTCAGCCAGGGGCATGGCGTAGATGTTCTGGAAGAGGGTGTCCAGCGACGGGAACGGGCTGTTGTCGGCAAAGACCACCGCATCCTGGACCTGCAGCTCCACCTGGCGCTGGATCTCATGCAGCTCTTTGCGGGCCACGATTCCGCCCTTCACCAGCCGCTCGTCAAGGATGCGGATCGGGTCGCGCTTCTGCCACTTGCGCACCTCGGCCTTCTCCCGATAACTCTCGGCGTCGGCCATCGAGTGGCCGCGGAACCTGTAGGTGATGGCTTCGATGATCGTCGGGCCGCCCCCGGTACGGCCCCGCTCGGCCGCCTCGGCGATGGCCCGGTTCACGGCGACCACGTCCATCCCGTCGATGCGTTTGCCCGTGATGCCGTAGGCCTGGGCGCGGCGAAAGATCTCCGGCACCTTGAACTGCTCCTCCGGCCGGGCGCCCATCCCGTACAGGTTGTTCTCCACCAGGAAGATCACCGGTAGGTTCCAGATGGCGGCCATGTTGACGCCCTCGTGGAACTCGCCGATCGCGGTCGCGCCGTCTCCGAACACGTCGAGAACGACGCGCTTCTGGCCCTGCATCACGGCGGCCAGCGCCAGGCCGGGGGCGATCACGATGTGGCCGCCGACGATGGCGTGACCGCCCCAGAAGTTGCGCTCCGCGTCCACCAGGTGCATCGAGCCACCCATCCCTCTGGTGACCCCGGTGGAGCGCCCAAACAGCTCGGCCATGACGGCGCCGGCGTCGGACCCCCGGGCCAGCGCATAGCCATGGTCGCGGTAGTGGGTCAGGATGTGGTCCTGCGGCTGCAGGGCGGCGCAGGCACCGACGGCCACTGCCTCCTCGCCTATGTAGAGGTGCAGGAAGCCGCCGATCTTACCCAGGGCATACATCTCGGCCGCCGCTTCCTCGAAGCGACGGATCAGGTACATCTGCCGGTACCAGTCGAGCAGGCGCTTGGCCTCGGGTGCGCGCCGACCGCTCGTCCTGCCGTACGCCAGCAGCTTGACCGAGTCAGGGCCGGTGATGCCGGGCTTGCGCGTGCGCGCCTGCGCCATCGGCATATCGTAGGCGACCGTGCTCGGTGGAGCGCGCGGCTACCGCGCCCGGCGTCGCGGAGGCTTGGCCGGGCCCAGGGATGTGATCAGCCGCCGCTCGAGGTTTACCACCATCCGCGCCCGGCTGGGCACTCCTTCGTCACCTTCGTCGCGGTCCGAGGGGATCCTGTTGACGCGACTGATGTTGTCGTACCCCGTGGTCACAAGTGCCCCGGTGGTCAGGTTGTCCTCGAGCTTCACGGCTGGGGGTACGCGCCCCGGGCCGCCGGCGAGCTCCACGATGATCCTGCCCAGTGCGAGGCCGCTGCCCACGTGGCCAACCCACCGGGGAATATCGCCGGCGGCGAGGTCCTTCACGTCGAGCGCGCGGCCCAGCGCGTGTTGAAGAGCCCGCGTGCGAATGCCGGGGTCGACCGCGTCCCAGGTACCCCCGAGCTCGCAGAGATTGAGGAAGGTCGCCAACGCTTGCTGGCGCGCCTCGGCAGCTCCGGCTGGGTCCACCTGGTCGTAGTTGGGGCCTAGGCGGCCGACCATGGCGGCTTCGTTCCAAACCTGCAGGGCGTTATCCGCCACCCCGGACGCCAGGTGCACTCGAGCTGCGTCCGGGTCGATCGAAGCCTGCGGCCCGGGTTCTGCCTGGAGGCCCTGGATGACCTGGCGAACCTCATTGCCAAGGTCGTCGGCGAGGGCTGCCATCGGGCGCAACACACCGGTCGCGCCCGCTTCCTCGAGGGCGGCCACGCGCCAGGCCTCGCGAAGGGCGTCCACCTCGAGTTGGAAGGCCAGGTTATGCAGGCGCCTGCGGATGCGCTCGAGCTGCTGCTCCATGACCAGGTGGAACAGTGGCGGCATCGGCGGCAGGTTGGCGGAGATCGCCGAGGCCACGCGGACGTACTCCACGGCCGACGCACGCATCGACTCGATGACCGCGCGGATGGACGCGGGGTCGACCTCTACCAGGGCGTCGGGGGCGGACACCGCTAGGCCAGGTCCTGCACCAGTCGCTGCGCCTCGCGGTACGCCGCGAGGACCCCCTCGTCGACCGCGATTCCCCCTTGGATCTCGAGGCCTGCCAGGCGTGCGCACGCGTGCTGCGCCGCCTCCAACCGGGCGGCCTCCCGCAGGATGCGTACCTGTACGTCCCTGAGGTCCCCGATCACCCCGTCGACTTCTGACCGCCTCCGGTGAATCAGGTCGCGGAAGGCCCGGCCGGCGTTGCAGTCGTAGTCCATTGCCGCGACCCTGCGATCGACCTCATCCCCCAGCGCGCCCAACCGGTGCCACTCCAGCCCAAGGCGGCCCGCCCGGCTCCGCATTGCGCCGACATCGCCCACCGGCAGATCCACCATCATCTCCACCGCCCACAGCATGCGGGCCGCTGGCGGACACCCCACGGACACTCTGGGCGGCGGCCTCGCGGTGGCGCGGGGATATATTGGGACCACGTCCGTCAGAAGGAACCAGGAGAGACATGGAACGACCCACCACCCTTCGCGAGCTCCGCGAGGCGGAGTACGAAATCACCGACATCAAGACCGAGATGCGCCGCAACCTCGTTCGCAAGATCCGCGAGGGGCAGGAGCTATTTCCCGGCATCCTCGGATACGAGGAGACCGTCATCCCCAACATCGAAAACGCTGTGCTCGCGGGACAGGACATCGTCTTCCTGGGGGAGAGGGGGCAGGCGAAGTCGCGCCTGATTCGGGCGCTGGTCGGGCTCCTTGACGAGAACGTGCCGGTGATGGAGGGATGCCAGATCAATGACAGTCCCTATGAGCCGGCGTGTCGAGAGTGCCGCGAGAAGGTGGCGCAGGACGGCGACGATGTGCGCATCTCCTGGTGGCCCCGTGAGGAGCGTTATGCGGAGAAGCTGGCGACACCGGACACCTCCATCGCCGACCTGATCGGGGAGGTGGATCCCATCAAGGTCGCGGAGGGCCGCTATCTCTCGGACGAGCTGACGATCCACTACGGGCTGGTGCCCCGCACCAACCGGGGAATTTTCTGCATCAACGAGCTTCCCGACCTCGCGGAGCGCATCCAGGTCGGACTGCTGAACATCATGGAAGAGCGCGATGTGCAGATCCGCGGCTACCGCATCCGGTTGCCCCTGGACGTCTTCGTGGTGGCCAGCGCCAACCCCGAGGACTACACCAACCGCGGCCGCATCATCACCCCCCTTAAGGACCGCTTTGGCGCCCAGATCCGCACCCACTACCCCCCGACGGTGGCGCACGAGATGGACATCGTCCGCAGCGAGAAGCGCGACTTCCTCGACACCGATATCCAGGTCCGGGTGCCATCTTTCATGGAGGAGATCGTCGCCGAGGTGACCCACCTCGCCCGGCGCCACCCCCAGGTCAACCAGGGCAGCGGGGTGTCGGTCCGCGTTTCAATCGCCAACCAGGAGAACCTGGTGGCCAACGCTCTGCGACGCGCAATCAGGGTGGGCGAGATGGAGGCGGTGCCGCGCGTCAGCGACCTGCCGGCGATTGCCGCGACCACGCTGGGCAAGATCGAACTGGAGAGCTACGAGGACGCCGACGACGAGGCGCTCCTGGACAAACTGACGCGGAGCGCGGTATCGAACGTTTTCCGCCGTCAGCTGGACGCCTCGGACTTCACCGACCTGGTCGCGCGCTACGACAGCGGGCACAACTTCGAGGCGTCCGATCGCCTGCCGGCGGCAGATTACGTGGCTGAGGCCGACCAGTTCCCCGAGGTGGCCGCGGCGATGCAGCGGCTCAAGGTGAAGGCCACGCCGGCCATGACGGCAAGCGTCTACGAGTTTGTCCTCGAGGGACTGCACCTCGGCAAGCGGTTGAACAAGTCACGGGTCGCCAACGGCTCCGTCTACGGGGGCTGATCCCCACGAGGATCGCATGGCGGAATCCGACATAGTCCAGCCCGGCGGCGCCCACCAGAACTCACCGTTCTCGCGCCACAACCTGTACTCCTCCTGGGACGGGAGCCAGGAGCCCCTCCCGGTCGACGCCGAGACGATTATGAACCGCATCTCGGAGGACGTCTTTGCCGGGAGCGACTTCGAGTTCGCGATGCGCCGCATTCTCAGCTCGGGCTGGCGCTCCCCCGGAGAAGCCCGCCTGCAGGGTATCGAGGAGCTCGTGGAACAGGTCAGGCGGCGGCGCCTGGCCCACCTCAACAACTACAACCTCGACGGCATCTTCGACGACATCACAGAGCGGCTGGACCGCATCCTCAGCCAGGAGCGCCGGGCCATCAAGGAGCGACTCAAGGAGGCCGAGCCGGACTCGGCTGCGCGCCGGATCCTCGACAGGATGGCCCAACCCAAGCTCGACCAGCTGGACGCGCTCTCACCCGAGGCGGGCACCGCGCTCAAGGAGCTGCAGGAATATGAGTGGATGGATAACGGCGCGGAACAGCAGTACCGCCAGCTGATGGACGAGCTGCAGAAGCAGGTCGCCGAAACGTACTTCCAGAACCTCAACGAGGGCATGCGCAACCTCACGCCTGAGAACATGAGCGGCATTCGCGAGATGCTCCACGACCTCAACCAGATGCTCCGCGACCGCGCGGCCGGCCGTGAGCCAGATTTCGACAAGTTCATGAACAGGCACGGTGAGTTCTTCGACGATCCCAAACCGCAGAACCTCGACGAACTGGTGGCGCAGATGGCGCAGCAGATGGAGCGTATGGAGTCGATGCTTCAGTCACTTTCGCCGGAGCAGCGCCGCCAGCTCCAGGACATGCTCGAGGCGACGATGAACGACGCCGGGCTGCAGGATGAGCTGGCGGAACTGTCCCGGCACCTCGGCGCCACCATGCCGCGGCGGCGGCTCGGCAATCGCTACTCGTTCTTCGGGGAGGAGTCCTTGCCGTTTGGCGCCGCCATGGATGTGATCGGCGACCTCACCCACCTCGACAGCCTGGAGCGAGCCTTGCGCGACACCTACCGTGGTCAGCCCCTCAGCCCGGAGCAGCGGGGTGACGTCTCGGAGATGCTCGGGGAGGACGCGGCGCGCGCGGTCGACCGCCTCAACCAGCTGCTCCAGGAGCTGCAGGACCACGGGTACGTGGAGCGCGGCGAGGGTGGACTGAAGCTGACCGCCCAGGGTGTGCGCCGGATTGGGCAGAAGGCCCTGCGGGACCTCTTCGCGAACCTCAAGAAGGACCGCTTCGGGGGCCACGACCTGCACCGCCTGGGGCCCGGGGTGGAGGCCGCCGACGAGACCAAGCCGTGGGAATTCGGGGAGCCCTTCCGGCTCAACGTTGAGCGCACGGTGATCAACGCCATCCGCCGCTCCGGCAGGCTGCCGGATATCCGGGACGAGGGGCTCCACGCGGGCGAGCGGCGGGCGCCGCGGATGAAGGTTGAGGATTTCGAGGTCTACAAGGTCGATGCGTCCACGCAGGCGGCGACCGTCCTGATGCTCGACATGTCCCGTTCGATGCCACTGCGCGGCAACTTCTACGCCGCCAAGAAGATGGCCATGGCCCTCGAGCAGTTGATCCACACTCAGTACCCGCGCGACGACCTCTACGTGATCGGTTTCTCGGACCGCGCTCGGGACATTCGCCGGGAGCACCTGCCCCAGCTATCGTCGATGGAGTGCGTGTACGGCACCAATATGCAGGCAGGCTTCATGCGAGCCCGCCAGTTGCTCAGCAAGCACACCGGGGCCAACAAGCAGATCATCATGGTCTCCGACGGTGAGCCCACGGCCCACCTCGACGACCGGGGTGGCGTGGTTTTCGCTTACCCGCCGGTGGAGGAGACCTTCAGCCGGACCCTGACGGAAGTGCAGCGGTGCACCCAGCAACGGATTACTATCAACTGCTTCATGCTTGAGACCAACCACTACCTGCGCAACTTCATCAAGCGCCTGACCCGGCTGAACCGGGGCCGCGCCTTCTTCGTCAACAGTCAGCGCCTGGGTGACTACGTCCTGGTGGACTTCGTCAACAACCGGCGCGCGGCGGCGGGGGCATGACGGGTCCTGGGCTGGCGCTGCTGGTGGCCGGCGTGGCGCTTCTCGCGGGCTGCGGCGGGGAGGTGGCCAACACGACGCCGGGCTCCGGCGCAGAGCCCGCAACGTCCACCGGGCCGACCAACCCATCCGCCTCCTGCGGGGGGATCGACAGCTCGATCACCGACAAGGGGGCCGACGACAAGTTCGATGAGGGCGCCAGCGTGGCCGGCAACACCCTGCCCGACGGGCTCAAGATCATCGACCTCAAGCAGGGGACAGGGACGACGGTCAAGAGCGGGCAGTGCCTCAGCGTCCAGTACACCGGCTGGCTCGACAACGGCACGAAGTTCGACAGCTCCCGGGACCGGGTCGGCGGGTTCCGCTTTGTGATCGGCCAGGGCCAGGTGATCCCGGGCTGGGATGAGGGCCTGGTGGGGATGAAAGTCGGCGGCCGGCGCCGCCTGGTGATCCCTCCCGCCCTGGGCTACGGGCCCGCGGGGCAGGGCCCGATCCCCGCGAACGCCACCCTGACGTTCATCGTGGAGGCCCTGAAGGCGGTTTAGGCGGCGCGCCGCTTGCGGGGCGGCTGGGACTCGATCGACCGCCGCAGCCGGGCGAGGGCTTCGCCGGCGCGCTTGTCCACCATGCGCGCCGCCACCCACTCGGCGACCCTTGAGCCGATGCCACCGTCGAGGTGGTAGAACAGCCGCAGCGTCACCCGGGAACCGATGTCCGAGCGCTGGATCAGGAAGCGGCCCTGGAAGTGGATACCGCGAGTGTTGTGCCAGGTGACGTTCCCGCTCTCGGGCCAGAACTCCAGCTCGAGCTCTCCGCCGAGCGGCGCGGGCCCCATGAGAATGACTGTGCGGAAACGATTCGGCACCTCGGTTGGGTACCACTCCATGAAGCCGGCGAAGAGCGATGCCAGGACCTTGACGTCGCTGAGCTTAGTGAATGCCTCCACCGGTGTGGCCGCGACGTCGACCTTGCGTTCGACCTTCACGGCTAGCCGATGATTGGCCAGCGGCGTTCCGCGGCCATCTCGTCGAGGGCTTGCTGCATCACCCGGACAACCTCGTCGAAGCACTCCTGGACGTACTCGTCATCGGCCGCCGCCTCGGGCCCGGTGCGTGCGAACTTCATCTCCGGGAGGACCCGGATGCCGATCTTGGCGGGTAGCAGCACCCGGGGCAGGAAGTCGGTGGCCCAGATGCCCCACGGCAGTCCAACCTGGATGGGCGTGGCCTTGATTCGCAACGATTTGTCGATCCCCAGCAGTTTGCACAGCCACTGACCATCGCTGAGGAAGATGCCCGTCTCGTGGCTGCCGACGTTGACCACCGGGACCAGGGGGACCTCGTTCTTGAGCGCGGTGCGGATGAATCCCTTGCGCCCGGCGAGGCTGATCTCGTTGCGCTTCCACCACGGCCGGTAGGTCTCGATATCGCCCCCCGGGTAGACCAGCACGCAGGCCCCGCGACGAAGCGCCTCATCAGCATTCTCCCGCGACGCCGGGATCGAGCCAAAGGCCTTGAGAAGGCGGCCGACGATGGGCGCCGCCATGGCCGCCGAGTGGGTGAGCGCGAACCACGGCCGCTCGGCGCCGAAGTAGGTGGCAAAGGCCATCCCCAGGATGAAACTGTCGGGGATGTAGTTGCCGCCGCTGTGGTTGCCGACCAGTAGGGCCGGGCCGACGTCCGGGATGTTCTCCAGGCCTTCGACCCTGGCGCGGAAGTACAGCGTCGCGATGAGCCAGTTCAGCGGCAGGTTCTCCCGGATCAGGTCCGGGTCGCGCTGCTCAAATGTGCCACTGAAGATGCGGTCCAGCAGCCGCTCAGCAACGCGGAAGGCCGCCGAGGGATTTTCGCGCCAGTCCTCGGCCTCTTTGACGGTTTCGTAGAACTCGGCCGCCGCGGTGGTGGTGCGGTGGCTCCGGCCGGCGTCGACCGCGACGCTATCGGGGCGGCGGGAGGCCTCCCGGGTGGAACGGATGGCGCCGGATCGCTGACGGGTCGCCGCGCGCGCGGATTCTGCCGCTGCGCGCTTGGCCACGGTCCTGGTGCCGTTGACCGAGGTCTTACTCGCCCCGTTCGTCGACGCGCCGTTGGCGGCAGACTTACGCGCCGGCGCCTCGCGCTTCGCGGTCCGGCGACGCGACGCCGCGCCAGCGCTCTGCGAGCTCAGCGGTGGGTCCCCGAAGGGCGACCCCGTCAGACCTGTGCTGGCCGCGCCCTGCCACGCCGCACTGCGGATCGAGTCAGAGGCGCGCTTGCGGTTCGAAGCAGCCACCTTCCTATCTTATTTGCGCGCCCCCGGCGGGCGGGGAATCTGTGACAGCGTCCCCTCGTTAGAATCGGCGGGTCGAGGCGACTTAGCCAAGTGGTAAGGCAGGGGACTGCAAATCCCTCATCCCGGGTTCGATTCCCGGAGTCGCCTCCAAAATTGACCTGGGCTCACTTTTTCAGAGCCGGCCCTCGCTGTAATTCCAAGGTGGTGGAACCGTCAGGTAACGTCCGGCACGGGTCGGACCTTCGGCTCAACCGTCGCGCACTCCTCGAGCGCGTTTCTTCAGGTCGCGGTCAGCCGCCGCGAGTGCGGAGCTAATGAAAGCGGACTTGGCCTCTGAGTATCCGCCCCGGTCTTCAATGTATTCCGCGGCCAGCCGTCGTTTCAGGGAGGCATAGCGCGACGCGAGATCGGGATCGCCCCGCAGTTGGTCACGAAACAGGAGGTGGTCACGGTGCTGCTTGCTCCCGGCGACAGTCACGTAGAGGTGGTGAGGAGGTGCACCCGGAGGTGACTGGAAAGCCTCGCGCCCTGAGATGCCCAGGTCGCCCTGGTGGATGTAGCCCAGCCGACGGAGTCGTTCGATGGCGCGCGGAATGACCTCTGCAGAGGGGACGACCACGTCCATGTCGATGATCGGCTTCGCGGCCAGCCCTGGGACGGCGGTGCTCCCCACGTGTTCGACCTCCGCGCCGAGATCACTGACCGCTCTCGCGACGGGTGACGCGAGGTCCCTGAAGAGGCGGGGCCAAGTCCCGTCATAGTCGGTGATCACGATCATGGTTCCATCCTCACATGGCCGTGGTCTCCAGCGCCGCCAGGGGCCGCCGCGCCGCGCCCAGGATGCGCTCGCCGGGAGCGGGATCCTGGCTATCGCCTCGTCGCGGCTACCGGCCGAGTTGGCCACCTCCGAAAGGTGTAAAACAAGCCGCTACACCTGCGCAGGAGCCTCGATGCGTTGCGGCGACCTGGAGGTCATGTGAAGCTGTCTGTTATCGATGTTCTCTCCAAAACGACACCGCCAGCTCGCCCGCCTCCTTGATATCGGGTCGACCAGCCGGATACTCGACCTTGGCTGCGGACCAGGGCGCACCATGGAGGAGATTGCTCATATCCTCGGCCCCGGTGGGTCAATAACGGGCGTCGACTTGAAGGAGATGACCTTTCCTGACCAGCTTGCCGGCGACGCCCGTGTGCGCCAGGTCGTCGCCGACGTAGCGGGGCCCCTCCCTTTTGAGGACGGCGCATTTGACCGGGTCGTCAGCCACAACGTCCTCGAGCTTCTTTCTGACCCCGGACCTTTCCTCCTGGAGGCATGGAGGGTCCTTGTCTCCGACGGGATCCTGGTCCTGGGTCACACGGACTTCGACACGATGGTCTTCGCCTCCGACGATCTTCCGCTTACGAGGCAGCTCGTCCACTGTTTCTGCGACACCACTCAAGGCTGGATGCAGCGTTCGGACGGGACGATGGGCCGCAAGCTCGCTGGAATCGTGGCAGGCTCGTCATTCCGGACGGAGCGTGTAACGGGATGGATCAATCTACTGACTTCCTTCGCACCTGGCTCGCCGGGGCGGAACGCCGCTGAGGCCGTTGCCTCCGTCGGCCGCCACAACCCCGACATTGACAATCGTTCGATCGATGAGTGGTTCGCTGGACTCGAGCGCCTGGCAGAGCGGGACGCCTTCCTGTATAGCGTGAATGACTACGCCATCGTTGCACGGAAGGCATGATCTGCCTGGATGCGCTCACCCGTGGTCCTGACCGCGACGATCGTTTCGCTTCCGGCCCCTGTGGCCGCCTAAGCTAAGAACTTAGGGAGTGTCAAGAGTCTCGAACCTGAAGGCCGCTGCCCGAACGGAGCCGGTGGCGGCAATGTAGAAGCCCGCGGTCACCATCACGGCTTCGTCCGGGACGACCATCTCGCTTGCCTGTCCCAGCCATTCGGTGGTGCCCTCGATCGCGTCCATGGGACCAGCACTTACGATCCCATCCTTGCCCCAGGCCAGGAGGCTGATCCCGCACCCGGCGCCGCTGACCTGGTCCGCCCGCAGCTGGCCAGACCATCGCACCAGTCTGCCGCGCAGGCTTTCGGCTGGCACCGACTGGTAGAGCGCGCAGTAGGGGACGGGAACCGGAGGATCCCGGCTTATCAAACCGCAGGCTTGGCCGTCCGGGCCGCCGTCGGTTTCGAAGCCCACCGTGGCGGGCGCGCCGTCCCGGTTCCAGTGCACCGGAATGTGATCAGAGCTCACCCCTTCCGAGAAATCCAGGTTTCGCAGCTCCTGTTTGATAGGAACGATTTCGCCTGCGTACGCATCGGCACAGTTGCCGCAGATGCTGAGGCCGCGTGTCCCGAACACCATGATGTCTGGCGCACGTTCATCAGAATGGCCACAGAGGCTGCAGGCGATTGGGTCGGCCCGGGCCCGGCCTTCCTCGGCCTCACGCGCTCGTGCCTCCTTCTCCTCGTCGGTCAGCTCGTTGATTCGGGACAGGTGCTGCTCGCTGACTCGTCTGAGCCCAGGGTCTAACTCCTTCCATTCAGGTCCACCCGGGTTGTCCATCGCCCGCTGCCATTGGCGATTCCGTTCGATGGCCGTCAGCATGTTGGTCGCGCACCCACCACAGATCGACCCGCTCACCCCGACATGGAGTCCGCCCACGACGGATGCGGGTCGATCGCAGAAGCTGCATTGGAGGCTCTTCTCGTCCCGTAGCCTGTCCGGCTCAGGGCGTCGATTGACGACTTTGCCGCTGCTCATCCACGTGAAGACGAACCGATCCTTCGGTTCCGAATCCGCCAACCACCGTTCAACGCGATCGCGCTGCAGGTCGATCGAGCTTGTCTCCTGACAGTGGGCGCACGCTACGACCGCGCGCGCCTGATGCTGGGGATCGTCAGGATGCGCGACTTCGACGACAGAGCAGCGCTCTAGACTCTTCTCACAGTTCCCGCAGACATTCGGCAGGGTCATGCGCACGAGGTCGGCAAGGGTCCGCTCAGGCAATCGTGCCTCCTTGTGGTTGGATCATCTTAGAGCGCCCCCGTCCCGTTGCCCCCCGTGCCACGTGAGAAAATGAGTGGCGGCCGATCACGTTCCCCGCGAAACGATATCCGTGATCAGTTCGCAGAGGGACGTCTCCACCTCGCGGCGGCTCATCCCGACATCGCGGCGAAGAACCTTCCAGTGGTAGACATCGGTCACCGCCACGAGCTGTCCGACGCGACGTCTGCGAACCGATGGCCCCAGGCGCCCGAGCAGCGGCGCAAACGTCCGGCCAACCCACGCCGCGTGGTATTTCCGCCCCACCTCAACGCTGTTGGGCACGCCGATCAGTCCACGCTCCTGGGAAAGTAGGTGCAGAACCTCGTCGCCCCATTCCTCGTAGGTGTCGACCAACAACCGGACCGCCCGGGAAATGTCGCCGACCGGGACCTCGTCCCTTGCGCGGCGGATGCTCGCGGCGCGCTCCGCGCTCACCGCACCGAACAAACCTTGCTTGGAGCCGAAGCGACGCACGACGGTTCGCTCGGTTACGCCAGCGTCGGAGGCAACGTCCTCGAGGGAGACCTGGTCGTAGCGAAGGTCCGCGAACATTCGGCGGGCCGAGGCCAGGATTCTTTTGCCATTGGCCTGGGTGGAAACCGCACGCTGACCCATCCGATACGTCCGCGCCGCTGAAGCTTGCGTCACCGCCATATTCATGTCAGCATAGCAGACATGAATATGAGAGGAGCAGCAATCGACAGCGTGTCTGGACGACTCCGCATACCCGACGAGGTTGGAGCGGGTCACGGGATGGAGTTGGAGTTCTGGGAACAGGGCGCCGGCCGCACGGTCATATTTCTCCATGGCGGGATCCTGACCAATTGGTTTGGTCCGCTCGCCGACCACCTGGCAAAGCTCGGCGAGTACCGGGTGGTCAGCTATAACCGCCCCGGTTACGCCGGAAGTTCGCTTCCGTCGGAACCCTTGACGATGGCCGGGCAAGCCGAATGCTGCCTGGCGCTGATGCGGCATATGGGCATCAAGGGCGCTCACCTTGTCGGGCACTCCATCGGCGCCTGCGTCGCGCTCCAGGTCGCCCTCCAACAACCGGGGGTTGTCCTGTCGCTGGGGCTACTTGAACCGCCGGTTTTCGCGGCGACACCGAACCCGGGACCGGCCCTGTCCGTCATTGGCGCTACCGCGGCCGCCTGGAACCAGGGAGACATTGCCGGCGCCATGGATGTCTTCATGCGCGGTGTCGTCGACCCGGATTACGGCCGCGAACTTGATCGCACCCTGGGCACCTGGCGTGAGGACGCGCTGCGGGGAACCGATGTGTTCCTTCGCGTCGATCAGGCGGCGATGCAGGGATGGCGGTTCGGGCAGACGGAGGCGGCCATGGTATGTCAGCCGTCGATCCTCTTCCTCGGCGGGGAAAGCAACAGGATCAATGCAATCCGCGAGCCCATCCATAACTCCCTGCTGTCCTGGCTGCCTGATGCCGTGGGCGCGACAATTCCGGGCGGCTCACACCTGCTGCCACTGCAGGAGCCCACCCGAATTGCTGATGTCCTCGACTCGTTCTACACGCAGCGGTTCGGTCACTGGATGCCGCGATGCGGGCAGCCTCATGGTGCCCAGGGGCACCGGGGCACTAGCTGCCCCAGCTATACCCGCATGTCGACTCGCGCTTGACAAACGAACATGCGTTTGGTATTATCGATGAATGGGGGTTCGGGGCGCAGTAGCTGTATCCAGTGGTCGGTCCCTGGCCGAACTGGTCGCCTCGGTCGAGGCGTTCGCGGCCCAGTTCCGTCCGGCTGCGGACCCCGTCGACCTGGGAGCCGACCTCGTGCAACTCCGGGGTGTCATAGATCGCCTCGAGGTGCTGTTCTCCCAGGCTGTCGGGACCTTTGCCGCCACGGACGAGTACGCCAACCAGGGGGCCACGTCTCCCATTGAGTGGGTTCGACATAACTGCCGGATGAGCGGCGCTGCCGCGGCCCGGCGGGTTGTCGTGGGCGAGCAGCTCGAGAAGCTGCCCCAGATGGTGGATTCGCTGGAGGCGGGGCAGGTCGGCTTCGGCCACGTGGTCCACGCCGCCTTCGCGGCGCGCAAGCTCAACAACTCCAACACCGGCGCCGGCTTTGACGAGTCGGACCTGTTGCAGCAGGCCGAGGGTTTGAGTGTTGGCGCGTTCTACTTCGCGGTGGCCCACTACATCCACGCCCAGGACCCGAGAGGGGTCATCAAGGATGAGAAAACCGCTGCCGAGCTGCGCGAGCTTTCAATCTCCACCAACAGCGAGGGCTGGGTCCACCTCAGCGCGGACCTCGACCCCGACGGCGGCGCAGTCGTGCGGACCGCACTGGAAGCCCTGGCGGCTCCCACCGGGAAGGACGACGACCGCCCGCACGAGCGGCGGATGGCGGATGCCCTGGTTGAAGTGTCCTCGCACCGTATGGATACCGGCGACATGCCGATCCGCGGCGGCCAGCGTGTTCATGTCCAGGTCACCGCTTCCTACGACACGCTCAAGCAACAGGTTGGCGCTCCCGGTGCTCAGCTCGGTTTCGGACTTCCGATCTCGGCTGAGAAGGCCCGGCGGCTGGCCTGCGATTGCAACCTAACAAGGGTGCTGCTCAACTCCGACTCGGTGCCAATTGACGTGGGTCGGGAGAAACGGGTGGTTTCCGGTGCGATTCGCAAAGCGGTGCACCTGTTGTATCCGTGCTGCGGTTTCCCCGGCTGCGAGAGACCCGCATCCTGGACCGAGGCGCACCACATAAAACACTGGATAGATGGCGGTCTGACAATCGTGGAAAACCTTGTGCCACTGTGCTTACGCCATCACTTCATGGTGCACGAGGGTGGGTGGACGATTGAGAAAGTCGGTGCGGGTGCACTCCGCTTTATCCGGCCGTCGCGCGACAGGTTCTCATTCACTGAGTTCATGACGGACGTACGGCCAGCGCCTGACTCAACAGGCCAGGCGAATGTGCCGGCATGTCAATCGCCCTGGCCTCCAGCGCTGACTACTTGAGTTTTGTGTCCTCGCCTGGCGTCCTGGTCCCGCCCGCCGCGTTCGCCCGCCCCCGGCGCTGTTGGACGATGATCGCCGCCACCACGATGCCCAGCGCCGCTGACACCAGGACGACCTCGACCACGGCGACAATCCCCGGCCCGCGCTGGCTGGGCGGCTTGCCCGGGGGGTTGGTCCGGCCGTCGTCGAGGAGGGCGACCACCCCTGCGTGCTGGATCGTGATGTTGGCGATGTCGGTCTGCTGGCCCCACTGGGTGTCATGCCAGGTGCCGTTGTAGTAGAGACGCACACTGCTGTACTGGACCGGCGGGGTGCGCATCAGCACCTGCGAGCTCTGCTGGAACCTGACCGGCAGGTCCCCGGGCTGACCGACGACCTCCACGTCGTACGCATTCCCGACCAGCTTGTTCCCGGACGGCGGCGAGGGTGGCGCGCAGACCGGCTTGATCGTGACGTGGTAAGTGGTCGCCCCCGGCGCCTGTAAGGCCGCCTTGGGGAAGAACGTCAGGAGCTGGTTGTCGGAGGTGTTGACACTGCCGAGCTGACTGCTGCCTGACGTTGATTGGAGATCGCCCGTGCCACTCCCCGGTTGCTTGTTGCTGCTGGCGAGGTTCGCCGGCGGGTTGCAGTAGTGGTACGGCTCGACCGGGACCGCGATGCCGTCGTACAGGGCGGGGGCGGCGGGGAGCAGCAGGCGGCTCGCCACGACCAGCAACGTCCCGGCAAAGGGCAGGAGAAGGCGGCCCGCTCTCACGGCAACCACCAGGAACCGAGGTCGGCGACGAGATGGGCGGCGGCGCACGCGGTTGTGCTGTTGGTGCGTTCGCGAAGCCATCCGAACAGAAGGCCCACGCCAAAGTCCAGTGGGATCGCGGCGGGTCCGTAGGCCGCGACGTGGATCGCTGCGAAGAGGATGGCTGTCGCCACGATCGCCGGGGTGACCCCGACGGCGCCGCCCAGCGCGGGCTGCAGCACGCCCCGCAGGAAGACCTCCTCAGCCGGGGCGATGACCAGCAGCGCGCCGCTGTACACCAGGAGTGACGGAGGGGCGACGTACCACGCCCGGGGAGGAAGGCCTGCCGCACTGAGCCACAAGCCCGGTAGCAGGAGTGCGAGGCCGAGTCCGATGCCGGCGGCGAGGGCCCGCGGTCTCGAGTTCCCCATCGCCGGGCGCGAAACGACAGCGATCGCGAGGAGGACGATGGCAAAGACGAGGCCAGCCGCCGGCTCGCCCGTGGTACCGGCCAGGATCGAGCGCAGGGTGACTGCGCCCACCAGGGAGGTCGACAGGAGCAGGGGCCTGCGCAGCGCGGGCCGGCGGTCGAGGGTGGCGGTCAGCGAGGCAGCGGCACCATGGCGACCTGGCCGGTGGCCAGGACGGCAGGCCACACGGTCACGCTCTTGCGGTAACCCTGCCATTGCCAGACGACGCTGGACGCTCGCAGGTTCTGCCCGCGGTCCGCCGCCGCCTGGCTGAACATGATCCCGGCGCCATTGGGCAGCGCGCCGTTGGGCAGGTCGGCAGCCTCGGCCGCCGCGGTTATGCCGGCCGCGTCCAGGGAGCGTGCCCCGGGCAGGACATGGTGGACGAGGGCCCACGCCGAGGAGTACCCGGAGATGGCCTCCTCCCCGGGCACCCGGTGGAAGCGGCGCTGGTACTCGGAGGCCAGCCGGTCGTAAGCCACCCGCGCCTCGCCGGAGAGTGCCGCCGGGTTGAAGCCCCGAGTCGGGCGGTCGGAGGCGAAGACCCCGATGGCGTCATCCCCCAGCGCGGCGCCGAACTCCGGCCCGCACTCGGCCATCGTGCTCCCGATCAGCGCGCCGACCCTGACCTTGCGCGCCAGCATCTCCCGCCGGAAGGCCACGCCATCGGGGATGTACGACGCCAGGACCAGGACGTCCGGCTGGCTGGCCACCACCGCGGGCATGACCCGGTCCCAGTCCGGCGTTCTGGCGTCGTACTCCACGACGGGGCTGACCTGGGCGCCACGCCGGCGCAGCTCCTTGATCGCCGCGCCCGCCACCGAGTCGCCATAGGGGTCGTGCTCCTGCACCACGGTCACGTGGAGGTCGCTGACCGCCCGGCCCAACCTGGGCGCCAGTTGCTCAGTCGCAAACACCGCCGAGCCCATCCCCAGGTTGCTGCCGGCAGCCCCCACCCGGAAAACGCCACGCAGGGCTTCGCCGGTGACCTGGTCGGCCACCGCGCCGGTCTCCCAGTACACCTGGCCGGCCCTCGAGACCGAGTACGCCGCGGGGATCGAGAGCGAGGAGGAATAGGCCCCCAGGATCACCGGCGCGCCCTCCGCCTTGAGGGAACCGACCGCCCCGTCGACCCCCTCGCGCGTCGTGACATCTCGCGTGGCGAGGCGGATCCTTCGTCCTTGGACACCGCCCGCGCTGTTGGCCGCGTCGACCGCGATCTCGATGCCGTTGAGTTCCTCCGCCGCGAGGGACGTCTGGGGTCCGTGCAGGGGCAGGACCACCCCCAACACCAGGCCGGACGCCGACGTCGCGGGGCTCCCGCAAGCGGCAACCAGCACTGGGACCAGCAGGCCGAGAGCGGCGCGGCGGAGCATCGGCGCAAGTATAGAAACCACCCTGCGGCTCCCAGCGACGGGGAGGCCGCGCCGCCCGCCGTCAGGCGAAGATCGCGTCCAGGGAAAACTCTTGCGGCGGTTCCAGCTGGGCGAAATCGCACTCCCGCGGCGCCTTGTCCGGGCGCCAGCGCAGGAACCGCGAGGCGTGCCGGAAGCGGCCACTCTGGAGCTTCTCGAAGGACACCTCACAGACCAGCTCCGGGCGCACCTGCACCCAGTCGAGGTCCTTGCCCGCGCTCCACCGGCTCGGACCGCCGGGGGTCCGCCCCTCCCCGAAGCCCGAGGGCTCGACCAGCGGCTGCAGCATCTCGCGGAGCTCCCGGCGCTGCTCGGCCGTGAAGGAGGCGGTGTGGCCGACGAAGTGGAAGACACCTTCGTCGTTGTAGAGGCCAAGCAGGAGGGAGCCCACCCCCGTCCCGACACTGGCATCGCGTGATTCGCGATAGCCGCCGACGACGCAATCCACGGTGCGCGCGTGCTTGATCTTGATCATCGTTCGCTTGCCCGAGAGGTACGCCTGGTCGACGGTCTTCGCCACCACGCCGTCGCAGCCGGCGCCCTCGTAGCGCTCGAACCACGCCGCCGCCTCGTCCGGGTCGGTGGTCTGCGGCGTTAGGTGGACGGAGGCGTGCGGTCGGAGCGCTCGAGCGAGGGCGGCGCGGCGCGCCGATAACGGCTCGCCGCGAAGGTCACGATTGCCCTCGGCCAGCATGTCGAAAAGCACCACCGACGCGGGGGTTTCCGCCGCCAGCCTGTTGACGCGCGATGCCGCCGGGTGAAGCCGCAGCTGGAGGAGGTCGAAGTCCAGCCCCCGTTCGGTTGCGATGATGATCTCCCCGTCGACCACGCAGTCCGCGGGGAGGGCCTCGCGCAGGAACGGCAGGAGCTCCGGGAAGTAACGCTGCAGGGGCTGGCCGCTGCGGCTGCACAGGTAGGGGTCCTCACCGGGGGTGAGAAAGGCGATGACCCGGAATCCGTCCCACTTGGGCTCGTAGACCCAGCCGTCACCGCGGGGGATATCGTCCTTGCCCTTGGAGAGCATGGGCTGGATGGGGGGAGCGAGGAGTGCCATGGTTCCACTGTATCCGCGAACGCGGTTCAGTCGGGCCGGCTGCGGTCCTCCATCTCCCAGGCGTGGTCCAAAACGTGCCAGGCCATCCTCCTCGCGACGTAGCGCGGCAGCCAGCGCGTCACCGCCGGGTCGGGGTCGCCGACCGCCCCTCTCAGCGCCTTCGCCACGGCTCCGCGGTGGGCCCGTATCGCGGTGTCATCACCCACGTGCAGGGCAGCGCTCCTGACGTGGATGGTGCGGGCGTAGTTGGCCTCCGCCTCAAGCACGTGGTCGTACATCTTGTCGCGGTCACGACCGCCGCCCCGGGGTCCCTTGCGAAGCTCAGCCGGCGCGATCGCGAACACGGCGTCGAGGACCGCCCACGCACCCTGCAGCAGCGCCACCATTCTCTCAGCCTCCTCGATGGGGAGCGCCCGGCGATCCGAGGAGGCGGGAAATTCGGGCGCGCCGAAGTCCGTCGTGCCACCCCCAGGGATACGGTCGACCACCTCGAGGGCACCGTGAGGGAACTGCAGACCGGCGGCCGCGGGGACCGCCGCATACCGCTCCCGGTAGACCTCAAGGGCTTCCAGCGCCGCGCCCTCGTCACGGCCCCAGCGCGTCCAGCCAGGCCAATCGAGGGCGGAGGCGAACACCTTTTTCTTGCCGGTCTCGACATAGACAGAGACCACGTCGCTCATCCTCGCCGCCGCGGGGTCAACCCGCTGCCGCGGCCGCGGTGGTGCCCGGCTCGACGCGCGCCTCATCCTCCGGCCGCGTCGCCGGTTCGCCGGCGGGGCCGGGGGTGCGGATCCCCAGCCCGTTGATGATTGCGCCCGCGAAAAGCAGGCCCGCCCCGACGAACATCGCCAGGTGGTAGGCGTCCGTCGATGCCTGCCGCGCCGCCGCCGCAAGGTCGCCACCGCTGGCGCCGGCGATGGAAACACGAGCGTTTGGCGCATTGAGCGGTGCGACCTGCGAGCGCAACGTCGCCGACGTCGCATCGAGCCCGTGGATCCTTGACGCCAGCCCGCTGTAGAAGCTCCCGGTTATCGCGACAAAGATCGCGGCCCCGGCCAGCTGGGGGCCGACGCGCGAGATGGCATTGTTGATCGCCGAGGCCAGCCCGCTGTTGTGTGCCGGCACCGATGTCATCAGGGCGGTGGTCAGCGGCGCGACCATGATCGTCAGGCCGATCCCGAAGAGCAGCAGCCCGGGAAGGAGGTCGACGAGGTAACCGGTGGGGGGGATGAAGGACACGGCGCGGTTGGGCACCAGGTGCCACGCCTGGGTCGTCGAGGGCACCCGGGCCAGGAGAAGGACGCCCAGTCCCATCAGCGCCGGGCCGACCGTCATGAACCAGCGCGGCCCGTAGCGTGCCGAGAACCGGCCCACCCGGGCGGAGAAAAAGGTGAGGAGGAGTGATCCAGGTATTCCCACCAGCCCGGCCGCAGCCGCGGTGTAACCGATCGTGCCCTGGAGGAAGAGGCCGTTGAACAAGAACGTCACGTAGAGCGACCCGTAGATCACCAGCGTGGAGATGTTGACCACGGTGAAGTTGCGCGAGCTGAAGAGGCCCAACGGCACGAGGGGGTGCGGCCGGCGGGCCATCACAAAGGGGAACGCGACCAGGCTCGCCGCGCCCACGGCAAGGAAGACGAAGGGGAGCGCGCCCTGCCAATTGCGCTGCTGGCCGTAGATGGCGCCAATCGCCAGGCCACCGACAGCCAAAAAGGCCAGGGTCGCCCCGAGCCAGTCGAAGTCGCCGCTGGAGGCTTCGTCGCGGCTCTCGGGGATGTTGCGCAGGGCGTACAGCGCCAGCAGCACGAAGGGGACGTTGATGAGGAAGACCGCCCGCCAGCTGATGGTGTCCACCAGCAGGCCGCCCACGAACGGCCCGAGGATCGTGAGGCCGGCCCCCGCCCCGGCCCAGATCCCGAACGCCCGTCCCTGCTCCTCGCCCTCGAAGTTGGAGGTGATCAGCGCCAGGGAGCCCGGGACCAGCAGCGCTCCGAAGGCGCCCTGGATGATCCGCGCCACTACGAGGAACTCCATGTTGGGGGATAGGCCGCAGAGGACGGACGCCGCGCCGAACCCAGCGGTGCCGATGGCGAACATTCGCCGACGGCCGTAGTAGTCCGCCATGGCCCCCGCGAGGATCAGCAGAGAGCTGAGCGTCAGCAGGTAACCGTTGTAGACGTACGACTGCCCCTCGAGGACGCCCAGGAAGAGCCGGGGCAGGTCCTGCCCGATCCGGGGCATGGCAACGTTGACCACGGTCGAGTCCAGGAAAACGATTCCAGACCCCAGCACCGCGGCGCCGAGGATCCATCTCTTCTGGGTCATCGCTCCTCCCAATGGGTGCGGGGCTCCACCTTATTCCTTATCCTGTCGCGGTGACGCCGGCGCTGCGCTTGGAGACTGACCAGGGAGTGCGCACGATCGTGCTGGCGCGACCCGCCGAGTACAACACCATCACCCCGGCGCTGCGCGACGAACTCTCCGCGGCCATCGACGATGCCGACCAGGACCCCGCCGTCCACGTGCTCCTGCTGCACGCGGAGGGGAAGGCCTTCTGCGCCGGCTACGGCCTCGACTGGTCGACCGAGGCCATGGCCGCGGGTGCGGCCTCTGGCCGGGCCTGGGACATCCCCGCCGATATGGCTGTCATGAAGACGTTTGTCGACACCTACATGAAGCTCTGGTACTGCCGGAAACCGGTGGTCGCCGCGGTGCAGGGTTGGTGCATCGGCGGCGGCACCGACATGGTCCTGTGCGCCGACATCATCGTGGCGGGGGAGGGGGCCGCCTTCGGGTATCCGCCATCGCGTGTCTGGGGCACCCCCACCACGGCGATGTGGGTGTACCGCATGGGCGCCGAGCGGGCCAAGCGTTACCTGCTGACGGGTGACGAGATCCCCGCGGCCGAGGCGGCACGGGTCGGCCTGGTGCTGGAGGTTGTGCCCGACGCCGACCTGGAGCGCCACGCCACGGACCTGGCGCGACGGATGGCTCGGCTGCCGGTCAACCAGCTGGTCATGCTGAAGTTGCTGTGCAACCAGCCGTTCGAGAACATGGGTATGAGCAGCACGCGGACGCTCGGCACCATCTTCGACGGCATGGCGCGCAACTCCCAGGAGGGCCGGGATTTC
This sequence comes from Candidatus Dormibacteria bacterium, assembly GCA_046262455.1. Taxonomy (GTDB): domain Bacteria; phylum Chloroflexota; class Dormibacteria; order DASZGP01; family DASZGP01; genus JAXDLW01. The sequence goes on from JBHEMS010000055.1 coordinate 71,548, forward strand.
GTCACGCGGGTGGGGGAGATCGGCTTCCGCGAGGCGGTCCGCGAGCGCGACGACCCCTTCCAGGATTACGGCTCCCGGCCGAAGCCGGACTGAGATACTTTCCCTGACCCGCGCCGGGGTGGTGAAACTGGTAGCCGCAGCCGACTTAAGATCGGCCGCCCGCAAGGGCTTGAGGGTTCGAGTCCCTCCCCCGGCAGCTCCTCTCAGCCATAGAATCGCCGGCGATGAAGAGCATCGGAGGCCGGGTGGCGATCGTCACCGGGGCATCGCGTGGGCTAGGACGCAGCATTGCCCAAACCCTCTTCGACCACGGGCTCAAGGTGGTCGTCACCGCCCGGGACGGCGCCGAGCTGGAGGCGCTGCGCCAGGGGTTTGACGCCGGTGGCACCCGCTCACTGGCGGTGCCGGGCGACGTCACCACCGCCGCTCATCGCGCGGCGCTGCTGGAGGCCACGCGCGCGAAGTTCGGTCACTTCGACATCCTCGTGAACAACGCGGGGAACGACCACCCGGAACGTTTCGCCGAGACCTCGCTGGAGCGCATCAGCTGGATGTTCGACCTCAACGTCATCGCGCTCATGGACCTGACTCGCCTGGCGCTCCCGTCGATGCTGGCGCGGGGCTCGGGGCACGTCGTCAACATCGCCTCGGTGGCCGGCCTGGCACCCGTGCCCTTCGCGTCGGTCTACTCGGCCACCAAGCATGCGGTGATCGGGTTCAGCCAGTCCCTTCGCTTCGAGGTTGCCGACGAGGGCGTGGGCGTCTCCGTCGTCTGCCCCGGGTTCGTGAGGGAGGCGGGGCTGTTCCATGACAACACCGGGGGCGACACGGGCAAGGAGCCGACCGTCTCGCCGCAGGATGTCGCTGACGGCGTGGTCCGGGCGATCACCGGTAACAAGGACCGGGTCATCGTCAGTCCCGCGATGCTCAAGCTGTCGCCGCTGGCCACGGGGCTGTCTCCCTCGTTGCCAGCTCGGATCGCCAGGCTCAGCGGGTCCTACGCGACGATGCGGGGCGTGGCCGACCGGCTCAAGGCGGAAGAGGACACCGAGGACGCCGCCACGAAGGCCGGTGCGCCCGTGTCACCACGCGCCTAGCGCGGGTCGAGCAGCCGAACTCCCCCCGCCCCGGCGATCACCGCCTGGGAAGCCATCTGAACGAAGAGTCCGTGGCCGATCACGCCCGGGACCGCGTCCAGGTCCGCTGCCAGCTGCCCGGGGTCCAGGTTGCCATTCAGGTTGCAGTCAACGATGAGGTTGCCGTTATCGGTGATGAAAGGCGGCGCCTGGTCAGTGTCCTCGGCGCCTGCCACGACGCGCAGGTTGGGCGTCAGCCCGAGCTGGGCGATGGCCTCCGCTGTGCGCTCCCAGAGCAGCGGCAGTATCTCCACCGGCAGGGGCGCGCGCTCACCAAGGTGCGCCACCAGCTTGTCCTCCGTGGCGATCACCAGCATTCTCGCCGACGCGGCGGCGACGATCTTCTCGCGCAGCAGTGCGCCGCCCAGGCCCTTGACCAGGTTGAGCTGAGGGTCGATCTCGTCGGCCCCGTCGACGGTCAGGTCGAGGCGGCGATCTGCCCGGTCATACACCTCGATCCCCAGGGCCCGGGCCTGCCGCTCGCTGGCCACGCTGGTGGCGATGCAGGACACCCGCAGCCCCCCCTGCACGCGCTCGCCCAGGACCTCGATGAAGCGCGCCGCGGTGGTCCCGGTCCCCAGTCCCAGCAGCATCCCGTCGCTCACCTGTTCGGCGGCCTTCTCGGCCGCCTCGCGCTTCAGGTCCATCGCCGGGAACCATAGCGGGAATGGACGTCGTGGCGGGCGCCGACGACGGCCCGCGCTCCCCTGCTACGCTGAACGGGATGGTGCAGAACCTGCAGGAGACCCGCGTCGTGAACCCCGATGATTTCGACGCGATCTTCGACCTCGCGCAGCAGATGCGGATCGACAGCATCCGCTGCAGCACCGCCGCGGGGTCGGGACACCCCACCTCCAGCATGTCGGCCGCCGACATCATGGCGGTGCTGCTCGCGCGGCACCTGAAATACGATTGGGAGAAGCCCGAGCTGGCCACCAACGACCATCTCATCTTCTCCAAGGGCCACGCCTCGCCGCTGGTCTACGCCATGTTCAAGGCCGTCGGCGTGGTGTCCGACGAAGAGCTGTTGACCTTCCGAAAGATCGGCTCACGTCTCCAGGGCCACCCCACGCCGCTTCTGCCCTGGGTGGACGTGGCGACCGGCTCGCTGGGACAGGGGCTGCCAATTGCCGTGGGGGTGGCGCTGGCTGGGCAGTACCTAGACAAGCTGCCGTTCCATGTCTGGACGCTCTGCGGTGACAGTGAGCTGGCTGAGGGCTCGATCTGGGAGGGGCTGGACAAGGCTGCCCACTACCGCCTCGGCAACTTCACGGCGATCTTTGACGTGAACCGGCTCGGTCAGCGCGGGGAGACCGAGTTCGGTTGGGACCTGGAGGTTTACAAGCGTCGCGCCGAGGCCTTCGGCTGCCGCGCGATCGTCATTGACGGCCACGACGTCAAGGAGGTCGACCGCGCGCTTGGTGAGGCCCGCGACGGTGCCGGGCGACCGACGGTGATCATCGCCAGGACGGTCAAGGGCCAGGGCGTCAAAGAGGTGGCCGACAAGGCCGATTGGCACGGCAAACCGCTGCCCGAGGACCTCGCCGAGAAGGCCATCAAGGAGCTCGGTGGAATGCGCGACATACGCGTCCGGACCCAGCCCCCGGAGGCCGGCGAACCGGCGCCTTTCGAGGACGCCGAGGGCGTCGATCTACCGAAGTACGAGAAGGGCGAGAAGGTGGCCACCCGCAAGGCGTATGGGGATGCCCTGCTGGCCCTGGGCGGGATGCCCCTGGTGGTGGCCATGGACGGCGAGGTGAGCAACTCGACCATGACGATCGAGTTCGCCAAGCAGTATCCGCATCGTTTCTTCGAGATGTACATCGCCGAGCAGCAGCTCGTCGCCACCGCGGTCGGGATGAGCGTGCGGGGTTACAAGCCCTTCGCCTCCACGTTCGCGGCCTTTCTCTCCCGGGCCTACGACTTCGTGCGGATGGCGGCTGTCTCTGAGGCCGACATCCGGCTCTCGGGTTCCCACGCGGGTGTGGAGATCGGCCAGGACGGCCCATCGCAGATGGCGCTCGAGGACCTCGCCTCGTTGCGGGCGGTGCAGGGCTCCACCGTGCTGTACCCATCGGACGCCGTTTCCACAGCGCACCTGACGAAGGTGATGGCGGAGACCGATGGGGTCGTCTACATGCGCACCACGCGCGGCGCCTACCCGGTGCTCTACGGCGAGGACGAGACCTTTTCCGTTGGGGGCAGCCAGACCGTCCTGAGCAGCGCCGAGGACAAGGTCACCCTGGTCGGCGCGGGGGTCACCCTTCATGGCTGCATCGAAGCGGCGGCCGAGCTCGCCAAGCAGGGCGTCAACGCGCGCGTCATCGACCTCTACTCGGTCAAGCCGGTCGACGTCGAGACACTGCTTCTCGCCGCCAGCGAGACGGGGGCGATCGTGGTCGTCGAGGACCATTACCCGGAGGGCGGGATCGGCGCCGCGGTGCTTGAGGCCCTGGTGCCCAGGGGCGCGACCTTCAAATATGCCCACTGTGCCGTGCAGGGGCTGCCCGGTTCCGGCAAACCTGACGAGCTGATGGACCTGGCCGGTATCTCGCCGCGCCACATTGTCGACGCCGCGCGCCGCCTTGTCTCCGAAGGCTAGCGCCGGCATGGCTGAGGAGGCCTGAGTGAGCAACCCCCTGTTCAAGCTGCAGGAACTGGGCCAGAGCGTCTGGTACGACGACATCACCCGCGCCCTGGTGCGTGACGGCGGGTTGAAGAAGCTCCACGATGAGCGTGCTGTCGTCGGCGTGACGACCAACCCCTCGATCTTCGAGAAGGCGATCGGCGACAGCGACGAGTACGACGAGGACCTGCGCAAGCTCAGCGAGGCTGGCGCCACCCCTGAGGACATCTTCATGGACCTCGCGCTGGATGACGTCAGCCGGGCGCTCGACGTCCTCGCCGAGGTCTACGAGACCAGCGACCACCTCGACGGACGGGTGTCGATGGAGGTGCTCGCCTCGCTGGCGTACGACACCGAGGGCACCCAGAAGATGGTGCGCGAGATCTGGGAGCGCGTGAACAAGCCCAACCTGATGGTCAAGATCCCGGCAACCAACGAGGGCATCCCGGCGATCGAGCAGATGCTGTACGAGGGTCACAGCATCAACATCACCCTGATCTTCGGGCTCGACTATTACCGCCGCGTCGCCGAGGCGTACGTCAGCGCGGTGGAGCGCCGCATCGCCGAGGGCAAGCCTGTCGAAGACGTGGGCTCCGTGGCCAGCTTCTTCGTCAGCCGGGTCGACACCAAGGTCGACGGGATGCTCGACGCGCTGGTGGAGCAGGAGCGCCTGTCTGCAGCCGACGCCGCGCGCCTCAAGGGACGGGCTGCCGTGGCCAACGCCCGGCTGGCGTACGAGGTCTACCGCGAGATCTTCCACAGCCCGAAATTCGATGAGCTGAGGAAGCAGGGCGCGCGGGTCCAGCGACCTCTCTGGGCGTCCACGGGGACCAAGAACCCGGAGTACTCCGACGTTCTCTACATCGACGAACTGGTGGGCACCGAGACGGTCACGACCGTACCGGCTAAGACCCTCGAGGCGTACGCCGACCATGGCGACCCAGCACCCCGCATCGAGAACGAGATCGAGGAGGCGCGCGCGCTGATGAGCCAGCTCGAGGAGGTCGGTATCGACATGCAAAAGGTCACCGACGAACTCATCGAGGAGGGTGTGAAGACCTTTGAGGACGCCTTCGCGAAGCTCCTGAACACCATCAAGGCCAAAGCGGGCGGCGTCACCGCCAAGCCTTGACCGCTCTCCCGGGAGGCCTGGGGCCGCTCGACGGCCCCGTCGAGCAGCAGCTGCAGCGCATGACCCGGGAGCACTGGGCCGAGCGGCTGTGGAGCCGGGACGGCTCGCTGTGGTCGCCCGACCCGGGCAAGGCGCGGGACATCGCCTGGTGGGCCGGGTGGCTTGATGTCGCCCCCAAGATGCTGGAGCGAGAACGTGAATTCGATGTGGCGCGCCGCGAGATGGGCGCCCGCTTTGACCACGTCGTCCTCTGCGGGATGGGCGGCAGCAGCCTGTGCCCCGAGGTCCTGCGCACCACGTATGGACGCCAGGACGGTGCGCCCGAGCTCATAGTCCTCGACAGCACCGACCCCACCACCATCGCCGCGGTGCGCGACCGCATCGAGCTCGCCCGCACCCTGTTCGTCGTGGCCAGCAAATCCGGCGGGACGCTGGAGACCCTTTCTCACTACAGGTTCTTCCACCAGGCGATGAGGGAGGCCGGCGTGGAACACCACAGCCGGCACTTTGTCGCCATCACCGACCCCGGCAGTGGCCTCGAGGAACTGGCCAAGCAGCAGGACTTTGGCCACGCCTTCCTCAACCCCGAGGACATCGGCGGGCGCTACTCGGCGCTCTCGTACTTCGGCATGGTCCCCGCCGCGCTGATGGGTCTCGACCAGACGCAGATCCTCGCCTCCGCAAGGACGATGGCGACGATGTGCCGTGAGGCCGACGCCGGGGTCAACCCCGGTTTGGCGCTGGGCGCCGTCCTCGGTGCCGCCGCCGCGGCCGGCCGCGAGAAATGCACCATCGTCTGCTCGCCCGCTGTGGCCAACCTCGGCCTGTGGCTGGAGCAGCTCCTTGCGGAATCGACTGGCAAAGAGGGCAAGGGCATCGTACCGGTGCCCGCGGAACCGGCGGGCGACCCGTCGAGCTACGGTGACGATCGCCTCTTCGTCTACGTCCGGAGTGCCGGCGCCGACCCCGCCCAGGACGAGGCCATGAAAGCCCTCCGGCTCGCGGGCCAACCCGTCTACAACATCGAGATCGACGGACCACAGGACCTTGGCGCGGAGTTCATGCGTTGGGAGGTTGCGACGGCGATCGCGGGCGCGATCCTGCAGATCGACCCCTTCGACCAGCCCAACGTGCAGGAGAGCAAGGACAACACCAAGACTGCCCTCGGCAAGTACGCGGAGAGCGGCGACTTCGGCGTGGAGGTCTCGGGCGACCCCCAGGGCGACGTCCGCGATCTCTTCGGGAGCCTACGGCCCGGGGACTACTTCGCCATCCTCGCATACACCGAGGACAGCGAGGACGTGCACCAGAAGCTCCAGGAGCTGCGCAGGCTTGTCCGCGATCGCTTCCGCGTCGCCACGACGTTGGGCTTCGGCCCCCGCTACCTGCACTCCACGGGGCAGCTGCACAAGGGCGGTCCGGGCAGCGGGACCTACCTGATCCTCACCGACGACCGAGGCCCGGATCTCCCCATCCCGGGGGAGACCTACGGTTTCAAGACCCTCATCAACGCGCAGTGGATGGGCGACCTGAAGTCACTCCGCGACCACGGCCGCCGCGTTGCCCAGGTGCCACTAGGGGAGGATCGCCTCGCGACGATCGACCGCCTGCTGGCGTCCGTCCCCGGCCCCACCTCCTAAAACCCGGGCGCGACACGGACCGGCCGGCGCTGTTACTGTCGAGGCTTCGCGCCTCGCGGCGCAACCGGCCGGCCTGAGGAGCATGCGTGTGATGGCAGATAACGGAACCAAGATCGAAGTGGGCAAAGGTGAGATGGGCAAGAGTGAAATGGGAATGATCGGCCTGGGCCGCATGGGCGGCAACATGGTCAAGCGTCTCGCCCAGCGTGGGCACAGGATCGTGGCCTGGACGCGCACCGCCGACACCGTCAAACTCGCCGTCCAGGACGGCGCGGTGGGGGCCGAGTCCGTCGAGGACCTGGTGTCTAAACTGCAGAAACCGCGCGCGGTCTGGGTCATGATCCCCGCCGGCAAGGCGACCGATGACATGATCCACCAGCTCATGGATCTCCTCGAGGAGGGCGACCTGGTCATTGACGGCGGAAACTCGCGCTGGACCGACTCCAAGCGGCACGCCGAGGAGCTGAAGGGAAAGGGGATCCACTTCATGGACGCCGGCACCTCCGGTGGTGTCTGGGGGCTGAAGGTGGGCTACTCGCTGATGGTGGGTGGGGAGAAGGAGGATTTCGAGCGGATGAAGCCGATCCTCGCGGACCTCGCGCCGGAGGACGGCCTGGGCCACATGGGGCCGGCGGGCGCCGGCCACTTCGTCAAGATGGTCCACAACGGCATCGAGTACGGCATGCTGCAGGCCTACGGCGAGGGGTATGAGATCCTCCACGCCAGCGAGTACGACCTCGACCTGCAGGACATCACGCGGGTCTGGCTGCACGGCAGTGTCGTGCGTTCCTGGCTGCTGGAGCTCGCCGAGTTGGCCTTCAAGGCCGAGGGGACGGACCTGGAGAAGATCCGCGGTTACGTCGAGGACTCGGGAGAGGGGCGGTGGACGGTCGAGGCCGCCATCAACGAGTCGGTGCCGGCGCCCATCATCACGCTGTCACTGCTGATGCGCTTCGCCTCAAGGCAGGACGACTCCTACTCAGCAAAGGTGATCTCGGCGCTGCGCAACCAGTTCGGCGGGCACCAGATCACCGCGTCCACAACCGGGGAGAAGTAGCCATCGCCCGGACCAAGGAGCCACTGGTAAACCCGCTGCGGGAGGGCCTGCGATCGGAGCGCGTCGCCTCGGCCGCGGCGATGGTCATATTCGGCGCGTCGGGTGACCTGACCCGCAAGAAGCTGATGCCCGCCCTCTACAACCTTGCGCTGGAGGGCCAGCTCCCGGCCGATTTCGCCGTCATCGGCATGGCACGTCGTCCCATGACCAACCAGGAGTTCCGCAAGCAGATGCGCGACGCGGTCGACCAGAACTCGCGCACCGGCACGACCAACGACGAGGTGTGGAAGGATTTTGCGGGGCGCCTGAGCTACGTCAGCGGCAACTTCGACGACCAGGCCTCGTTCTCGACGTTGAAGAAGGAACTGGAGCGCGCCGACGCGCAGTTCAACACCGCCGGCAACCGCCTCTTCTATTGCGCCACTCCGCCGGAGTACTTCATCCCCATCGTCCAGCACCTTGGGAAAGGTGGCCTGGTAAGTCGCGGCCGGGAGTCCCACCGCATCGTCATCGAGAAGCCATTCGGTGAAGACCTGGAGTCTGCTGAGCGCCTCAACGAGGAGGTTCTCAAGGTGTTTCGTGAGCGGGCGGTGTTCCGCATCGACCACTACCTGGGCAAGGAGACCGTTCAGAACCTGTTGGTGTTTCGATTCGCCAACAGCATCTTCGAGCCGCTGTGGAACAACCAGTACGTGGACCACGTGCAGATCACGGTGGCCGAGGAATTCGGGCTGGAGGGACGCGCCAGCTACTACGACCAATCCGGCGCGCTGCGGGACGTGGTTCAGAACCACCTGCTGCAACTCGTCGCCCTGACGGCCATGGAGCCACCCGTGTCCTTCTCCGCTGACGCGGTCCGTGACGAGAAGGTCAAAGCCCTCCGTGCCATCCGACCGATACGAGAGGACGAGGTCTCCCGTTTCGCTGTTCGGGGCCAGTACGGCAAGGGCAGCATCGGGGGCCAGACGGTGCCGTCATATCGGCAGGAGGACACAGCCAACCCGGAGTCCAACACGGAGACCTTTGTCGCGATGCGCCTGGACGTGGAGAACTGGCGGTGGGCCGGTACGCCGTTCTACGTGCGCACCGGCAAACGGTTGCCCCGCCGGGTCACCGAGATCGCGGTGCAGTTCAAGCAGCCGCCTCACCAGGCCTTCCGCAATGTCGCCGACAGCCTCGAGCCCAACCTGCTGGCGATCCGCATCCAGCCCGACGAGGGGACGACGCTGAAGTTCGCCTCCAAGGTGCCCGCGCCCGGGATGCGACTGCGGGCTGTCAACATGGACTTCCTGTACGGCGCGTCGTTCATGGCCCAGTCCCCAGAGGCCTACGAGCGGCTGCTGCTCGACGTCATGCGCGGCGACCAGACGCTGTTCACGCGCCGCGACGAGGTGGAGACGGCCTGGACCGTGATCACCGGGGTGCAGGCGGCCTGGAAGGATGCCCCCGACATCCCGCTGTACGCGGCCGGGGGCTGGGGCCCCGACCAGGCCGATGAGCTGATGGCTCGCGACGGCCGCCGCTGGAGGCATCCCTGAGCGCCGCAGAGATCGCCGGCAGCGATACGCTCCTGCTCGAGTGGGATGGGCGGGGCGTGAAGGCCGATGCCGTGGCGGCCAAGATGCTGGAGCTGCGCCACGCCGCCTCCGACGACGATGGCTACCCGCTGACCCGGGCGAGTGTCATGAACCTGATCGTGTTCGCCGCCGAGGCGGGCCGCGTGGACCTCGCGGTCGACACCGTGGAACAGCTCGCCACCAGGCACCCTTCGCGGGCCATCGTGGTGTCGCTGCTGCCGGCCAAAGCCTTTGCGCTGGACGCGGAGGTCACCCTCCACCGCCATCCCCTCGCGGCCCACGGCCTGGTGTACGAGCGGGTCGCCATGCGGGCACATGGTGCGGACCCGGAAGGCCTGGACACACTGGTGATCCCCCTCCTGATCCCACACCTGCAATCCTTCCTCTGGTGGCTCGGTGACCCCCGGGTCGACGACGCCGGGCTTCGCAGCCTGGGGGCGATCTGTGACCGGTTGGTGGTCGACTCGGCGATGGGGCCGGCGGAGCGCCTCCGCGACCTCTCGGTGCTGATCGGCGGCACGGCGTCGTCCGCCGCCACACCCCTGGGGCGACTCGTGCTGGGCGATGTGGCGTGGTCCCGCCTCGACGGCTTTCGCCGAACCCTGGTCCAGGTTTTCGACGAAGCCCACCGCGCGGAGTTCCTCGATGGCGTCACCACGGTGGAGGTCATCGGCCGCCGCGGGCTGCGCCAGCCGGTGTCCGCTGCCGAGGTTCTGTTCGCCGGCTGGCTGTCGGCCCGCCTCGGCTGGACGACGCCGACCTGGGCCCGGAATGGCGTCAGCCTGCGACACGGCAACGGCCGGGTGTCGCTGGCCTTCAGCGGCGTGAAGGTCGGACGGCCGGCAGCCGATGCGCCCCCCCTGCTGGGCCTGCGGCTGGACGCCGAGCTCGGCCGCCGTAGGCTGTCGGTGACGTTGACCGCCTCCCGCGGTGAGGGCCACTGCACGGTGACCGAAACCGGGGCCGGGACAACGCGGCGCACGATGCCGTTGCCGACCATCACAGAGACCGAGGCGGTCAGCCGCGAGCTCGCCCGGATCGGCCGTGACCGGGTCTACGAGGACGCCATGGTTTCAGCCGCGCGCATCGTGGCCGCCCTGGAGCTTTAGTTGTTAGTTCGCCACCGCGACGCCGACGCCGTCGCGCGGGCCGCCGCTGCGGCAGTGGTCGAGGCCGCGTTCCGGGCCATCCACGACCACGGCGAGTTCCGGCTGGTCCTGGCCGGGGGTCGCACACCGAAGGCCGCGTACGAGCTGCTGGCGGGCGACCTTCGGGACGAGGTCGACTGGCGTCGGGTCAGCCTGTTCTTTGGTGACGAACGCTGTGTCCCGCCAACCGCCGAGGACAGCAACTTCCACATGGTCAACGCGGCCCTGATCTCTCCGCTCAAGCTACCGAACTCCGCGGTCAGGCGAATGGCAGGCGAGGTCACCCCCGACAACGCCGCGGCGGAGTACGACTTCGAGGTCCGCCGGGCCATGGAGGCACGCCAACCGGCATTCGACCTGGTCCTCTTGGGCATGGGGCCGGAGGGCCACACCGCGTCGCTCTTTCCCGGCAGCCCGGCACTCAACGAGAAGCACAAGGCCGCGGTGCACGTGGTGGTGCCGACGGCGCCCAACGATCGGATCACGCTGACCCCGCCGGCGCTGGCGTCCACCCGCCAGATCCTCTTCCTGGTAACCGGCGAGGACAAGGCGGAAGCGCTGGCCGGGGTCTTCCGGGACAGCTCGGAACTTCCAGCGGCGATAGTGTCTCGGCTGGCCCCCGCGAGGTTCCTGGTGGACGAGGCGGCCGCCAGCGAGGTCGCCGGGTAGGGGCAGGGGCCGGGACAGGCCTAGCGCTTGGCCCCGGTCGTCTCGAGTTCCGTGAAGGGCGGAACCCATGTTTCCTGCGTGGGGCCGTGCTTGTGGAGCCAGTCGTCAGCGTCGCGCAGCATCAGCTCAAGAACCTCGTCGCGGGTCATGCCCGTCGACTGGACCTGGGTCTCGCGCTCATTGAGGAAATTACGGCCCGTCACCCTCACCATGCGGAGCAGGTGCTGGAGCCTTTCCGGCATCTGTCGCTGCCCCAGGGGCGGTGACTCCTCAACGAACCGGGTGTACTGGGCGAGGAGGTCGGTCAGCAGACCCGAGTGTCGGTTGGCGAACTCGGTGCGGAGTGAGTCGACGGCTGACGCGTGCTGCGGCATTTACGTGTGAAATTCCCCTCCAGTCGACCCCTGCTGAGCTGCCGGAGTTTATCAGCCGCCTCCCTGCATCATCAGCCGCCCGCGCTGGGCCGAGCGCCGACCAGGTGGGGGAAAACCGATCCCAGGGCGTAGCCCGCGCCGGCTGCGGCGAGGCCGATGACCATGATCTCCAGGCCCCCGCGGAGCATCGAGGATTTGGCGACGCGGGCCTTCCCCGCTCCCATCACAAACAGGCTGATGATGGTGGCCGCCACCGACACCAGCAGCGCGGCGCTCACCCGCAGCCCTGCGAGCGGGGCGGACCCGGCGATGGGCAGCAGCAGGTAGGGAACGATCGGGACCGCGGCGCCGACGGCAAACGCAGTCGCCATCACAGCGCCCTCACGGACAGGCTCGCCGGGCTCGATGGGGAGGCCCAGTTCCATCCTGGTCATCGCGCCGAGCATCGCGCTGGGCCGCGCCGCGATCTTTTCCGCCACCACTCGGGCGTCCTCCTCCGGCAGCCCCTCGTCGCGGAAGAGGTGAACCAGTTCCTCCAGCTCCCGCTCGGGGTTGCGGGTCAGCTCGGAGCGCTCCACCTCGATCTCCGCCGCCAGGACCTCCTGCTGTGACTTGCTCGAGATGTATGCGCCGGCGCCCATCGCGATCATGCCCGCGAAAGCGCCGGCCGCCCCCGCCACCAGGATCGTGTAGCGGTCGCCGGTCGCCCCGCCGACCCCGCTGACCAGCCCCAGGGTGGTGAGCAGGCCGTCCTGGGTGCCGAAGATTACTTCGCGCACCCGGCTCACCCTGGCGACGCGGAGGCGGCTGAGCGCGATGTGCGCGGAAGCCTCCTCAGAGTTGGCGAGCGGGGAAGCCGTCGGGTTCACGGGGATGACGTTACGGCGTCGACTGTCCTTCGGGGGCCTGGGCACTGTCGACGAACTGGTTGTAGAACGCCGTGACATCGGACGTGGACGGGAAGCCGCTGAAGTCCTGCTCGTGGTCCCAGGCCAGCAGGGCAAATCTTGGCGTCATGCTGGCGTAGGGGGTGCTGAGGAACTTCACCTCGTTGAACTTGGGCTCCTTGGGCACGGCCGCGAAGAGCGCCTGCGACTGCGCGTAGTAGTCGTCGCACTGGCTCCCAGAACACTTGTAGACCAGGGCGATCCCGCCGTGCTCCAGGTTGTGCACGAACTCCTCGGGAAGGAGCTCTGTTTGGTTGGGACCCCAGGGGCGAGGCGCCGTGGGCATTCCCTCGTTGTAGTGGTTCCCCGAAGAAGGCGGCTGGTGCTTGTAGGTGACCCGCGCAGGCCGCGTCACGTGTTTGTTGCCCTCGTCCGGCACCGCGGAAGGGCCACCCAGCGCCTTCCCGGTGGCCTGGGTGACACCGATGTTGAATGGGTTGGCGGTGAAGAAATAGAGGATCCCGGCGCCGCCGATGATCAGGACCGCAAAGACCGCGATGATGATGTAGGTTCTGCGCCGCTCCGCCTCCACCTGCGCCCGGATCTGCTCGGCGCGGGCGTCCAGGCGCTGCTGCTTGACGGTGTTCTTCTTGGCCACGGCAGCCAATGGTACCGGCGGGCAATTAACAGCGGCTGCCAGTGCTATCGTGCCGCGATGGGCATCGCGTAGTGGCGACGACAGGATGGACGGTGATCGGAACCGACGGCGGCGTGGGCAAGACCGTGGTCGCGGCGGCGATCGCCGCCAATTTCATCGCCGCAGGCCGCCCGGTGGCGGTGGCAAAGACCGTGCAGGCCGGGCCGGGCGAGGAGAGCGCCATGGTCGACCGCCTGGTGGGTTTCCCCGTCGGGCGCCAGGGCTGGAAGCTGCCACAGCCCCTCGACCCCATCGTGGGGGCACGTCTCCAGGGTCAGCGCCTCTTTCCGGGCGAAGTGGTCGAGTGGACCCTGCGGGCGCTGACCGGCGTTGACATAGGTGTCGTCGATACCAACGGGGGTTGCGCCACCGAGTTCAACGAGGGCTTCAACATGTCCGACCTCGCCGGTGCGCTGGGGCTCTCGGTGGTGGTCGTGGTTCGGCCCGGCGGCGCCACGACCAGCCAGGCAGCGCTGACCTGCGACCACCTGCGCGTGCGTCATGCCGATATCACAGGCCTGGTGGTGTCGCGGATGCCGCTCAACCCGACGATCCTGGAGGCGGCGACGATGGTCGAGCTCGAACGCCTCACCCGCTACCCGATCGTCGGCGTGATTCCCGATGTCGGCGGTGTGTTCGACAGGCTGGACCCGGCGGGGTTTGCCCAGGTGGCGGCCGAAGGACTCTCTGGCGGGCTGGGTGGGCGCTTCGACCGTGAAGCCTTCATGGGGCAAATGCGAGCGCTAGTATGAGCTCACGCCTCTGGGGTTGAGGCCGCCCGCGCACCGCGCGGCGTCTATTGCGAGGAGGGCTCCCACGTGGCCACAGCAGTCCAGGACCCGGTAAAGGCAGAGTCGGCGCAGACCTACCGGAACTACATCAACGGCGAGTGGCGCGACGCGTCCTCAGGCGAGACCTTCCCCAGCATCAACCCCTCCAACGAAGAGGTGATCGCCCATATCCCCAAGGGCAACCGGGAGGATGCCCAGGCGGCCATTCGCGCCGCCCGAGACGCCTTCGACAAGGGCGACTGGGCAAACAAGTCCTTCAAGCAGCGCAGTGACATCATGCTCCAGGCCTACAAACACCTCGTCGAAAAATCCGGCCATGACGACTGGGCCACCAAGGAGTCGATGGACGCAGGCGTCACACTCCGCCTGGCCAACCTCTCGCACGTGCCGGTTGCGCTTGAGCACTTCAGGTCCCTCTCCGCGCAGGCTGGCGAGATGAAGGAGTACGAGCCGCTGCCCTGGGTCGACATGCCCGCCGTCGCCTGGAACTTTGTGAACCGCGGCCCGATCGGGGTTGCCGCCCAGATCATCCCCTGGAACTTCCCGCTGATGATGGCGGTCTGGAAGCTGGCCCCGGCGCTGGTCACCGGCAACTCGGTGGTCATCAAGCCGGCGTCGCTCACCAGCATCACCGCCCTCGAACTGGTCAAGGCGCTGGACGAGACGGGCCTGTTCCCCAGGGGCGTGATCAACATCGTCACCGGCCCGGGTGGCGCGGTCGGCGAGGAGATGGCGTCCAACCCCCTGGTCGACAAGGTGGCCTTCACGGGATCCACCGAGGTTGGCCGGCGCATCATGCAACTGGCCAGCGGCACCGTCAAAAAGGTCACGCTGGAGCTGGGTGGCAAGTCGGCGAACATCCTGCTCCCGGATGCCGACCTCGACCTCGCCATCGACGGGTCGCTGTTCGCGACCTTCATGCACCAGGGCCAGGTCTGTGAATCGGGGACCCGCCTTTTGGTCCACGAGTCGATCCACGACGAGGTTGTCGAGCGGCTGGTGGCGCGCACCCGCGAGATCGTGCTGGGCGACGCCAACGACTTTGAGACGGGCATGGGTCCGCTGGTATCCGAGGCCCAACGAGCCACAGTGGAGAAGTACGTCGAGATCGGCAAGTCCGAAGGCGCGAGGCTGGTGGTTGGGGGCAGGAGGCCGGAGGGCCTGGAGCGTGGCTTCTTCTTCGAGCCGACGATCTTCGCTGACGTGACCAACGACATGCGGATCGCCCAGGAGGAGATCTTTGGCCCCGTGCTGTCGGTCATCAAGTACCGCGACACGGGCGAGGCCATTCGCATCGCCAACGACTCGATCTACGGCCTCGCCGGCGGGATCTTCTCCACGGATATCCCCGAGGCGATCAGCGTGGCCAGGAAGATCCGCACCGGCACGATGTGGATCAACGACTGGCACCTGTTGAACGACGTTTCCCCCTTCGGCGGCTTCAAGCAGTCCGGGGTGGGCAAGGAGCTGGGGATGTACGGGCTGCAGGAGTACACCATCCCTCAGCACATCCACGTTGCCCAGAGCACCAAGCGCGCCGACCGCTTCATCTGGGACGCCGTCCTTCCCTAGTGCGGTGAGCGATACGGTTGCGCTGACCGACCGGGCTCGGGCGCTGTTCGACCAGGTCCGGGTGGCGCGCGGCCAGCTCACCATGGTCGTGGGGTCGGGGTGTTGCGACGGCGGGTCGCCGTTCCTATTCGAAAACTATCCGCCGCCGGCCAATCACCGCAATATCGGTGAGGTCGAGGGCATCCCTGTGTGGGTGGACGACGGCCTGTGGGCCGGTGTGGAGCTGCACCTGGTCATCGATGCCATCAAGGACCCCTCCTCGGACAGCTTCTCAGCCGAATCGGAGCTTGGTTACCGGCTGATCCTGACCTAGAGGCGCCCGCCGGTGAGCAGCCCGATGACCACGCCGACGAGGATGAAGATCGCCAGCAGGATGAGGAGGCTGTAACCACCGGCCAGGTGTGGGCCCTGGCGGTGTCCCGCGGTCCACTGGACCTCCAGGTCGTGACCGCGAGGACTCCCGACGGTGGGGGGCGTCGCGTTGCTCTGGCCAGGGGCGTTGGCGGCGCCGCACTGGGGACACACGATCACCGTGTCGGGGTACTTGAGGCTGCACTTCCAGCAGTACATCAGAGGGCGGGCCACGCGGAGATTATGCCGAGGGCACCTGGAGGAAGGGGCCCGACGCACGGCTAAGCTTCCGGCGATGACCGACTTCAGCGCCACCTTCGAGACCCGGCTGCTGGAGTCCGCTCGCGCCGGGACCGGCATCGCTGCCGCCGCCGCCTCCCCCGGCGATGCCCTGACCGAGACGCTGGCCGCGGGCGGAAAACGAATTCGAGCCGGCCTGGCTGTCCACTTTGGGCTGCTCACAGGGGCAGACGCCCGCGCCATCGACGAACTCGCGATGGCCGTCGAGTTCCTGCACGCCGCCACCCTGGTGCACGACGACGTCATCGACAATGCCGAGACCCGCCGGGGCAGGTCGGCGCTGCACCGTGACCACGGGGTCGAGGTGGCGTTGCTGGTGGGCGACCTGTACGTGGCCCGGTGTGGCGCACACCTCGCCAATACCGGCCAGCCCCGGGTGGCGGCGGAACTCTGGGGCGCCCTGGACACCATCGTCCGGGGGGAGCTGGACCAGCGCGGGCGGCGTTTTGACCTGGAGCAGAGCGCCGACGACTACCTCGCAACCATTCGCCGCAAGACCGCGAGCCTGGTGGAGGCGGTCAGCGCCTCGGCGGTGATCCTCGGGGGCGGCACCGACGACCTGGTGGAAACGGCGCGCCAGTATGCGCGGCACCTGGGGATCGCCTTCCAGGTCGTGGATGATGTGCTCGATTACCAGGGGAGCGCCGAGGAGATGGGCAAACCCGTGGGCAACGACATCCGCGAGGGCACTGTGACCCTGCCCCTGATCCTGGCCCTCGAGCTCTCCCCGGCGCCGCTTCGGGTGATCGTGGCGTCGGCGCGGGAGCGCGATGACTTCAGCGCGGTCGTCCAGGGCGTGCGCCGCAGTGGGTCGCTGGAGCGGTGCCACGCGCTGGCCGCCGACCACTCCGCGGCTGCGGTGGCGGCCCTGGCCCCATTTCCTGATGGGCCGGACCGCCAGGCGCTGGCCTCGCTGGCGGAGGGCCTGCTGGCGCGTCGGGCCTGAGGGCCGTCAACGTGATCTGGATCACCTGACTGCCTCGTCAGGGGCTGGTAAGTTCTTCGACGGCGGATGCATCTACTAGTCGAAGGCCTCAGCTACCGCGCCGCCCCCCTCGAGGTGCGCGAACGAGTCTTCATCCCAAGTGAAGGCTTGCGCCGCTGGCTCGTCCGCCTGACTGACGAGCCACGCGTGCGGGGAGCGGCCATCCTGTCGACCTGCAACCGTACCGAGATCTACGCCTGCGTCGATGACGCCGCCGCGGGCATCGACGAGGTGACCGCCGCCCTCGATCCGATGGGGGAGTGGCCTTCGTACCGTTTCCAACTCCGCGGAGATGCCGCCGTCGAGCACCTCTTCCGGGTGGCCAGCGGGATTGATTCCGCGATCCTCGGAGAGGGCCAGGTCCTGGGCCAGTTCAAGGCAGCGCACCGGGCGGCCCGGGAGGCGGGCACGCTGGACGCCGACCTCGACTACGTCATGCGCCGAGCCGTCAATGTCGCAAAACGGGTCCGAACCGAGACCAGCATCGGCCGCAACCCGGTCGGTTTCGGCCACGCGGCGGTGGAGCAGGCACGTACCGTGCTGGGGACCCTGGAGGGCCGCTCGGCGCTGCTCGTTGGTGCCGGCAAGATGGCGGGTGCGACCGCACGGCTTTTGGGCGACGGAGGGATCGCCAGGGCTTTCTTCAGCACCCGGACGTCTGCGCGGGCGAACGAACTCGCCTCGGCCATGCCCGCCAGCGTGGTGGCCCTGACGGTCCCGTTTGCACGCGTTGAGCAAGTGGCCGCTGAGGTGGACCTGGTGATCTGCTCAACCTCGTCGCCGGACCACGTCTTCAGCGCCTCGGCCGTTGCCCAGCTCATGGTGCGCCGCCAGGGTCGGCCGCTCTTCCTCCTCGACCTGGCAGTCCCCCGGGACATCGATCCCGCCGCGGGCGAGGTTCCCGGGGTTCACCTCTTCAACGTCGACGACCTCGCGCAGGCCGTGGATCGCGGCCTGCAGCAGCGCACCCGCGAGCTCCCCGCCGCGGAGAACATCCTCCGCGACGAGCTCCTGCGCACTGGCGTCGAACTCGCGCAGCACCGCGCCGTCCCCACCATCGCGGCGCTGGTCAACGAGGTCGAGCGCCGCCGCGCTGAGCACCTGCGCCACAACCTCCCCGCCGATTTCAGCCAGGCCCAGGTTGCCGAGGTTGACCGGCTGACCCGGGCCCTCACCGCCCGTTTGCTCCACGGCCCGATCAGCTACCTGCGGGAGCACCCCGCCGAGGTGGACGCGGCGATGCTGGTCCGAGACCTCTTTCAGCTGGATGAGGACGGCGAGGCTGTAGAGGCGGCGGGCTAGGTGGCCCTGCGGCTCGGCACCCGTGGCTCGCCGCTCGCGCTGGCGCAGGCCGAGCTCGTCAGGCGCGCGTACCTGGAGCGTTTCCCGGAGCGCGAAATCGAGGTGGTCACGATCAGGACCCAGGGGGACCGCGAGTCTGACCGCAGCCTCGAGTCGTTCAGCTCCCAGGGAATCTTCGTCAAGGAGATCGAGGACCGCCTCACCTCAGGCGACATCGACGCCGCGGTGCACAGCGCCAAGGACCTCGCCGTGGAGGAGCAGGAGGGCCTGGAGGTCACCGCCTACCTGGAGCGCGAGGCGCCCTATGACGTGGTGATCCGGCCGCGGTCTGAGAAGCTGGGCCAGGGGGTGATGCCCCAGCCGGGGGAACGCGTGGCGACCGACAGCACCCGGCGGCGGCGGCAGCTGGAAGAGAGCTGGCGCGGGGTGGAGTTTGTCGACATCCGCGGCAACATCGAAACCCGCCTGGCGAAACTCGAGGCCGGTGACGCCGAGGCGCTGGTGCTGGCAGCGGCGGGCCTGCGCCGCCTGGGTCTGAAGCCGGGTGGCGAGCATCCCATCTCGCCCGCGGAGTGCGTGCCGGCGCCGGGTCAGGGAGCGATCGCCGTGCAGGTCCGCATGGACGACCCGGTGACCACGGACCTGCGCTGGCTCAACCACTTTCAAACCTCGCTGGCGGTGGCCTCCGAGCGCGACATGGCGACGGCGCTGGGGGCCGGTTGCAGCGTGCCCCTCGGGGTCCTGGTGGAGTTTCGAGGGGGGGAGACGAAGCTCCTGGCGGCGTTCCACGATGGCGACCGCCTGTTCAGGGTGGAGTCACGGGCTGCCGCCTCCGACCCCCACGCGGCCGTGATCGAAGCGGTCCGCCGGCTCCGCGAGTCCGGCGCCAGCGTGGCCGCGCGATGAGCGCCGCACTTGCCGGCCGCAGGGTCCTGGTCACGCGTGCCGAGGGCAAGGGAGGTTCGCTGACGGAGGGACTGGGGGCGCTGGGCGCGATCGTCACCGAGGTGCCGCTGATCGTGCACCGCCCGCCCAGTGACCCGGAGGCGGCCCGCGAGGCGCTGACCTCCTGTGGCGGCTACGACTACGCGATCTTCACCTCGGCGCGCGCCGTCGGCGCCGCGCTGAAGCTGCTGGGGGACACCGCTCCGCGCGGCGGCTGGCCGCCGGTGTTGGCGGTCGGCCCGGCGACGGCGCGGACCGCGCGCCAGGCGGGCCTCTCCGTGCGCCTTGTCCCCGCGGAGTTCGTGGCGGAGGGGCTGCTTCGGGCGCTCGACGGTGTGGAGCTCGGGGGCAAGCGCATCATCTTCCCCCGCGCCGAGGTCGCGCGCGAGGATCTTCCCGACGAACTGCGCCGGCGTGGCGCAACCGTGGACGTTGTCGCGGTTTACCGCACCGAGCCCAGCCCGGAGGCCCCGACCCGGCTTCGCGAGGCCCTCGAGATGGGCGTCGACCTGGTGGCCCTGGCCAGCGCGTCAGCCGCGGCCAGCCTGGCCGCCGCCGGGGAGGGGCGGTCCATCCCGCCGGTGGCTTGCATCGGGCCCGTGGCGGCCGACGCGGCGCGCGAGCTCGGACTGGATGTGGCTGTGGTCGCCTCGGAACACACTGCCGACGGCCTGGTGCAGGCGATCGCCGCCCACTTCCAGCGGGCGGCGTGAGCTACCCGGCCTCGCGTCCCCGGCGCCTGCGGCGAACTCCCCTCCTGCGCCGCGCGTTGGCCGAGACCAGCCTTTCCGCGGCGGACTTTGTGCTCCCGCTCTTCGTGTCTGAGGCGGCGACCGACCCTGTGCCCATCCCGAGCCTTCCCGGCCATCACCAGCACACGCTCCAGAGCGCGCTCGGGGAGTGCCAGGAGGTGGTTGACCTTGGTATACCCATGGTGCTTCTGTTCGGGATTCCCGCGGACAAGGACGAGCGCGGCAGCGGGGCGTGGTCGGCCGGGGGCGTCGTACAGCAGCTCGCCAGCGCGATCAAGGACCGCTTCGGCGATCGCCTGCTGGTGGCGACCGACCTGTGCATGTGCGAGTACACCTCCCACGGTCACTGTGGGATCCTGCGTGGCGACTCGGTGGACAACGACGCCACCCTGGACGCCTACCGGGAGATCGCCGCGTCCCAGGCACACGCGGGTGCCGACATCATCGCGCCCTCGGGCATGATGGACGGCCAGGTGGGGGCCATCCGCGGTGCGCTCGACCAGGAAGGTTTCGCGGACACCGCGATCATGGCCTACTCCGCGAAGATGGCCAGCGCGTTCTACGGTCCATTCCGCGACGCCGCGGGGTCGGCCCCCGCCTTTGGCGACCGCCGCGCCTACCAGATGGATGGCGGCAATCTCCTCGAGGCTCTGCGCGAGGTCCACCTGGACATCGCCGAGGGGGCAGATATCGTGATGGTCAAACCCGCGGGGCCCTACCTGGATGTGCTCGCCCGAGTGGCTGATGAGGTGGCCGTCCCCGTCGCGGCCTACCAGGTGAGCGGGGAGATGGCGATGCTCAAGGCGGCCGCCGAGCGGGGCTGGCTGGACCATGACACAGCCGTCCTGGAGAGCCTGGTTTCCATCCGCCGGGCGGGGGCAAAGCTGCTGATAAGCTATCTCGCCAAAGAAGCGATCCGGATCATGCAGGGGCTCCGCGAAGCGTGACGCCCCGCCGCGAGGAGAAGTCGACTTGAGCCAGGTCACGACGCAGCGCCATCCGCTCGTGCTTGCGACGTTCGTGCTCATCCTCACCGTCGTCCTCGGCGCCGCGGCATACGGGTTGAACAGCGTGACCAACCCGCAGCCGGCGTCAGGCTCGCAGTCGTCGGTGTGCACCCCTGCACCCGCCGGCCACCCCCACGCGAACCCGGTGCGGAAGTACAGCGCGGCGCCGCCGCAGACGATCGACCCCGCGAAGGGATATGTCGCCACGATCTGCACCGCCAGGGGACACATCGTCCTCCAGCTGCACCCCGACGTCGCGCCCCAAACGGTCAACAACTTCGTGGCCCTTGCGGACCGGGGGTTCTATGACGGGCTAGTCTTCCACCGGGTCTGCCCCGGGGGCACCAGCTGCGGTCCGCCGGGGTCGCCGTTTGCGATCGCCCAGGCTGGCGACCCCAAGGGCGATGGCACCGGTGGCCCCGGTTACTCCCTGCCCTTCGAGGGACCCAAGGGCCCCTACACGCCGGGCACCGTGGGGATGGCCTTCAGCAACGCGATCAGCGGCAGCCAGTTCTTCATCAACGGCGCGGACAACAGCAGCCTCGCTTCGCAGTCCAACGTCTTCAATGTCTTTGCCGACGTCATCTCCGGGATGGACGTCGTCCACAAGCTGCAGCAGGGCGACAGGATGTACTGGGTCTCGATAGAGGTGAAGTCCACACCGGCGAGCCCGCTGCCCTCACCGGGGTCGCCACCACCCGCGCCACCGGCGGCGTCCCCGGAGACGTCACCCAGCGCCGCCACCCCCTCGCCGTCCCCGAGCTGAGCCGGGACGCCTTCGAACGCGCCCGCCGGGTGATCCCGGGGGGTGTCAACAGCCCCGTCCGCGCCTTCAAGGCGGTTGGCGGCAACCCGCTGTTCGTGGCCTCCGGGGCGTCGGCGGAGATCGTCGACCTGGACGGTGCGCGGTACCTCGACCTGGTGGCCTCCTACGGGCCACTGATCCTGGGTCATGCCCATCCTGCGGTCGTCGACGCCATCCAGCGGCAGGCGGAACGGGGGACGAGCTTCGGCGCCCCCACCGAGGCGGAGACGGAGCTCGCCGAAACCCTGGTCCGACACATGCCGTCCCTGGAGATGGTGAGGCTGGTGAATTCCGGCACCGAGGCGACGATGTCTGCCATCCGGGTGGCCCGCGCCGCGACCGGGCGCGACCTGGTCGTTAAGTTCGCCGGTGGGTACCACGGCCACCAGGACTACCTCCTGGCGGAGGCGGGCAGCGCCGTGGCGACACTGGGGATCCCCGGCTCGCCGGGCGTGCCCGAGGCGTTCACCGCCCTCACCGCGGTGCTGCCCTACAACGATCTCCAGGCCGCCGAGCGCCTGTTTGATTCTCGAGGAAAGGAGATCGCCGCGGTCATCGTGGAGCCTGTGGCGGGCAACATGGGGGTCGTCCCGGGAGACGCGGTGTTCCTGGCCGGGCTGCGCGCAATGACGTCGGCGGCGGGGGCGCTGCTGGTGTTCGACGAGGTGATCAGCGGCTTCCGGCTGGGGCTCGGAGGGGCCCAGGGAGAACTCGGGATCCTGCCGGACCTCACCTGCCTGGGGAAGATAATCGGCGGAGGTTTGCCGCTGGCGGCATATGGCGGGCGGCGGGACCTGATGAGCCAGGTCGCGCCCTAGGGGCCGGTTTACCAGGCGGGGACGCTCTCGGGGAACCCGCTGGCCACCGCCGCCGGGCTGGCGACACTGCGGGTGCTGGAGGAGACAGACCCCTATGCACGACTGGAGGCTGCTGGCGCCCGCCTGGAGGCGGCCCTGGTCGGCGCCGCTGCAGACAACAACGTTCCCCTCACTGTGAACCGTGTAGGTTCGATGCTGACGCCGTTCCTCAGCGCTGGGCCGGTGCGAGACCTGGCCACCGCGAGTGCCTCCGACAGGAGTGCCTACGCCCGCCTTTTCAACGCGCTGAGGGAAGCCGGCGTGTACCTGGCCCCTGCGCAGTTCGAGGCGTGGTTTCTCTCAGTGCCGCTTGCCGAGGACCACATGGAGCGTCTCGAAGAGGCGGTTTCGAAAGGCATCGCGGCGCTGGGACATTAGCCCGGTTTAATCGATTTCTAAGTTCCACGGACGGGGTGCGAACGTATAATCGATGTGTTCGCCCAAGTCGAGGTTAGGTTGTGTTTAGCCACTGGCCGTATCTGATCATCCTGGCGGTGATCGCCCTCATCATCTTTGGGCCGAAGCGCCTGCCCGAGCTGGGCGAGGGCCTCGGGAAGGCCATACGCGAGTTCCGCAAGGCGACCACGGACTTGGGGGAGAGCCTCAAGGAGCACCACGCGGACACCGCCACCGGCACGACCTACACGCCCCCGGCTGGTAATCCGGCGCTGGAGAGCCCGCCCCCGGTAACGGTAGCGCCCGTCCCACCCCCGGCCACGGCAGCGGCGCCACCGCCTGCGGCCGCGCCTCCCCCCGAGGCGCCCAGGTCCTGACCGGGCGGCCTGAGACGGCTGCCCGATGAGCGAGCCTCCTCTCTTCGTCCTGCACGAGCTCGAGCCGAGCCCGACGGCGGGCAGCGGCGCCGGCGCCGCGGAGGAATGGGACGAGCGACGGATGTCGCTCATCGAGCATCTCGAGGAACTCCGCAAGGTGCTGATCATCTCGGTGCTGGCGTGGGCCGCGGCCAGCGTCGTCGGTCTACTCCTGTCCAACCTGGTCATCGAACTGCTGGTCAAACCGCTGCGCTACCTGGCAAAGACCAACCCCGACGCCGCCAAGCTGCACTACTTCGGACTCTTTGGCTATTTCTCGATCCACCTCAAGGTCGGCCTGGTGGTGGGCCTGGCCATCGCCCTGCCCATCATCCTGCAGCAGTTCTGGACGTTCATCGCGCCCGGGTTGAAACCAACCGAGCGCCGCTTCGCGGGGCCTTTGCTGGGGAGCTCCATGGTGCTGTTCATCGCCGGCGCCCTGCTGGCATACGGCTTCCTCTACATCGCGGTTCGGGTCCTCGCCCCGTTTGTTGCGGGACCCGACCTGGTGCTCTTCACCGGGGCCAACGAGTACCTCGGCTTCGTGATCATCATGATGCTGGCCTTTGCGCTGGCCTTCGAGTTCCCGGTAGCGCTGGTGCTCCTGGCCACCGTGGGGCTGATGTCCTCGACTCGGCTTCGCAGTAGTCGCCGCGTCGCATTCTTTATCATCGCCGCCGTGGCTTTCGTGATCACGCCGGGGGTCGACCCCATCACCCCGCTGGCGCTGGCGATCCCCCTTGTTGTCCTCTACGAGGGCTCGATCCTCGTCATCCGCCGGATGGGCAAGTGACGCGCCCCGACGGGCGGCCGGTCGACCAGCTTCGCCCCGTCACCATCGAAACCGGGGTGAACCTGTACGCCGAGGGTTCGGCGCTGATCACGGCGGGCAATACCCGGGTACTCTGCCTGGCGAGCGTCGAAGAGAAACTGCCCCAGTTCAAGAAGGGCAGCGGCCAGGGCTGGATCACGGCGGAGTACGCGATGCTGCCGCGAGCCACCAACACCCGCGGCAACCGTGACGGGCGCAACGGGAGGGTGGATGGACGCAGCACCGAGATCCAGCGGCTGATCGGGCGCGCGCTGCGCGCGGGAGTGGACATGTCGGCGATGGGCGAGCGCACCATCACCGTCGACTGCGATGTTCTGCAGGCGGACGCCGGCACCCGCTGCGCCGCGATCACCGGTGGCTTTGTCGCGCTTTACATGGCGCTGCAGAAGGTCCACAAACAGGGACTCATCCCCGCGGTCCCGGTCAAGGAGATGATCGGCGCGGTGAGCGTTGGGATCATCGATGGCGAGGTGCGGCTGGACATGAACTACGCCGAGGATTTTCGCGCGGAGGTGGACATGAACTGCGTCGCCAATGAGTCCGGCCACTTTATCGAGATCCAGGGCACAGCCGAGCGGCGTGCGTTCAGCCGGGACGAGGGTGACCAGCTCCTCACCCTGGCCTCGGGCGGCATCATGCAACTCGCGCTGGTGCAGCGCCAAGCGCTCGGCCTCTGACGGGGGGCGTCACTGGCCGACCCCGCCTGCTCGTTGGCACCAACAACATGGGCAAGCTGACTGAGCTGCGGCGTCTGCTGGGCGAGGCGGACGTGGAGCTGGTGACCCTGCGCGAGGCAGGGGTCCGGGAAGAGGTGGAGGAGGACGGCCTGACCTTCCTCGCCAACGCCCAGAAAAAGGCGCGCGAGTATGCCCTGGCCTCGGGCCTGGCGACGCTGGCCGACGACTCGGGGCTGGTGGTGCGGGCCTTGGCGGGGCGGCCGGGCGTTGAGTCGGCGAACTACGGCGGCCCGGGGTTGACGGCGACCGAGCGCAACCAGTTGCTGCTCAGGGAGCTTG
Organism: Candidatus Dormibacteria bacterium; assembly: GCA_046262455.1. Lineage (GTDB taxonomy): Bacteria > Chloroflexota > Dormibacteria > DASZGP01 > DASZGP01 > JAXDLW01. The sequence goes on from JBHEMS010000055.1 coordinate 96,818, forward strand.
ACGGCACAGCCGATCGCCGGGCGGAGTACGTCTGCGTGATCGCCCTGGCCAGGCCCGGGGGCCCGGCCGCCAGCGTGTTCATGGGGAGGTGCGAGGGTCGCATCGGCCGCCACCCGGTGGGGGAGAGCGGCTTTGGCTATGACCCGGTCTTCGTGTTGCCCGATGGGCGCTCGATGGCCGAGGTCAGCCCCGCCGACAAGGATGTCCTGAGCCATCGCGGGCGCGCGGTCGCCGAACTTCTCGCTCAGTTTGACCTGGCGCGCTTCGCGCAGCTGGAGCGAACGTCTGACGGATAATCGCCGCCTGTGAGGAAGCTGCTCTTCGTCGTCCTCTCCGGGATGGCGGATAGGCCAATCCCAGAGTTGGGCGACCGGACGCTTCTCGAGGCGGCCCGCACTCCCTTGCTCGACGCCCTCGCTCGGCGCGGCCAGCAGGGCCAGCTGTGGCCCCTGGCCCCTGACATAGCGCCTGAGTCGGACGCAGCCGCCATGAGCCTCCTCGGATACGAGGTCGAGGAGTACTACACCGGCCGCGGCCCGCTGGAGGTGGCGGGCGCCGGCCTGGAGATGCGCGACGGCGACCTCGCCTGGAAGGCGAACTTTGCCACCGCTGACAGCGGCTGGAACGTGGTCGACCGGCGGGTCGGCCGAAGCCTTGGTGACGGCGACGCTCGCGAGCTGGCGGCCGCCGTCCAGAAGGACGTGCACCTACCAGGCGCCAGCATCCAGTTCGTGCAGTCTGATGGCTTTCGGGGATGCCTTCTAATACGTTCCACCGAGGGCGCACTGAGCGGCGATGTCTCCAACGTCGACCCCGCGTATCACCGGCAGGGGCGGCTGAGCTTCGCCGTCGACGGACCGGCGGCCACGGCCACGCGCGCCCAGGCGTACGGTTCGGACCCCGCCGCGCTCCGGGCGGCGGAACTCAGCAATGCATTCCTGGAGCAGGCATTCGCCATCCTGGACGCGCACCCCGTCAACGTTCGCCGTCGTGACCTCGGCTTTCTCCCGGGGAACTTCATCCTCCTGCGCGACGCCGGCGACCGCTTGCCGCGGCTGCCGTCCTTTGCCGCGACCCAGGGCCCGCGCCTCGGCGCGGTAGTTGATTCGCCCGTGCAGAGGGCCCTCGCCGAGCTCGCCGGGATGCAGGTGATGAAGCTGGGGCGGGCGACGGGTCATCCCGAGCGGGACTTCAACGAACTGGCGCTGCGCACCGACGAGGTCCTTGCGGCGCTGGACGGCGCCTACGTCCACATCAAGACCCCCGACATACCCGCGCACGATGGCGATGCCGACCTGAAGGTGAAGGCAATCGAGGATATCGAGCGCTTCTACTTCGGCCGTCTCGGCGAGTTGACCGACCTCGACGCCCTGCTGATCTGCGTAACGTCGGACCACGCCACCCCGGTCAGCCTGGGCCGCCACTCCAACGACCCTGTGCCGATCCTGTTGTCTGGCGGCGTCGAGCCCGACGGGGCGGGGGCCTTCGGTGAGAGCAGCGGGGCGACCGGCGCGTTTGGCTACATGATGGGGACCGAGCTCATGCCACGCCTGGCGGCCCTGGCCCGAGCCTGATACCTGGGCTCGGCGCTGGCCGGGCTACTATTCCTGCGGTCTCGGGGAGTAGCGCAGCCCGGTAGCGTACCTGCTTTGGGAGCAGGGGGTCGCGGGTTCAAATCCCGCCTCCCCGACCAAGTCTCAACGGCTCCAGACGAAAACATCCGGACGGAAACGAGAAGGGTGACGGGAGATAGAACCCGTGAACGTGTCAATGAAGGCCCGGTCCGTGCAGACCTCCGGTGTCGCGAACGCGACCGGTCCTGGGTTAAGCGGGCCGCGGATTACCGCGCGGTGGTTCCAAAAGTGGATTGCGTCCGCCCAACTGGACCCTGTCGTGACCCACAGCACAGCCGGCGATCCGAAGAAGGGATGCCCTTGCGCCCAAGTCTCCCCGCATTGGAAGGTCGTTGCTCCAATTGGCGTGGCGTCCGAGAGCTGGGCAATGGCGCCCGCGAGCGGTGTGTGTGGGACGACGGCTGCCCCGAGCCGTGCCCAATCCGCGCGCTGGCTGTCCTCGATGATGCCCTGGCCGATATTGCCGACCAGTGTTCCGGCACCATCGATCACGACGCTGAGGCTGGTGATATCGGGCTGCGGGTAGGCGACGAGGACGTGCATGGCATCAAGCGAGATTGAGAGTTGGTCCGCTGGGAACACGGCGCGGATCTCGAGCGAACGCGCGATTGCGTTGCGCGCTGACCAGTCAAGGTCTGCGAAGTCGATGAGATAGTCGGGCTGGAGAAAATCGACTAGCGGAACTCCCGTGTACGGGCCCGCCGGTATGGGCGGTCGGAGACGAGGACGTCATAGGTGTCGGCAACCGCCAGAATTCGCGCTCCAAGTGGGATTTGGTCGCCCTTCAGCCCGCGCGGGTAACCAGACCCGTCAATCCGCTCGTGGTGGGCGATCACCACCTCCGCCTCCTCGTCGAACTTGCCAAGGCGGGCGAGGATGTCCAGTCCCATTTCGGGGTGCTGCTTCATGACCATCAATTCCTCATCGCTCAGCGGGCCTGGCTTCAGCAGGATGGAATCAGGGATATGAAGCTTGCCGATATCGTGCAGCAGCCCTGCGCGCGCCATGTACCCGAAGCTTCGGCGCCGGCATGCCGAGTTCGCGCGCGATGGCCACGCTGAGCTCCGCGACGCGGATGGTGTGGCCCCTGGTGTCGTGGTCCTTGGCCTCGATCGCGGCTGCCAACGCGGTGATCTCGGCGACGTGCTCCATCTCGAACTCGGCGCGGACCTGGAGGTCGAGCGAGGACTCAAGGACGGTGCGGTACGCGCGGCCGCGGCGCCGCTCTCGCAGCAGGGCGACAAATGCCAACCCGACGGCGACCAGCATCAGCACGTGGTACTCCCACCACGCGAGCGTCCACGGCGCGCTGACCAACTGCGCCAGTTCAGCGCTGGCAAGCAGCGGGAAGGCCAGCGCGGCCAGGCCGTAGATCACAGGCGCCGCCGTGACGGGAATTTCGGCAACGGCGTCGCTCTGGGCGAACGCGAAGACCGCGAACACGGACACGGCGCTCACCACCACGACCACGAGGGCGCCGGCAGGCCAGAATGGCAGGCGCCGCTCGTACACCGCGAGGAGTGGCAGGTAGACCAGGGCGAAGAAGATTGCGGGTACCAACAGGCTCAGGAACCCGGCGACGCCCACCACGGAATGAGATCCCGCTGCCGGGCCGTACTCCTGGGAGGCAGGGATGATGACGCCCGGTGTGGCCAGGCCGTGGATTGCGAAGAGGACGGCCATGCACATGAAGCCGACCCCCAAGAGCAGCAGTTTATAGTGCTGCAGCTGCGCCGCCGAGACGGCCAGCAGTGTGGCAACCGGGAAGGCCAGCAGGGCGACCGCGCTCACGATGTAGATGTGCTGGATGGGGATCTCGAAGCTCACATTCAGGGACGGGACCGCGAGCAGCAGGGCTAGGAGAACCATGGCCGCTGCAATGGCGATCACCCCGAAGAGAACCCCGGTGGATGCCCTTTCGCTTACGTCACCACCCATCTTGTTGGGTGAAAGTATGAGGTGGCGGCCGCTCCATGCGGCCGCCACCTGGGAGGGATATTGGCTAGCTGTGGTTGGGGCCATCATCGCCGTGGCCACCGCCACCGCCACCGCCACCGCTGGACCCGCTGTCACCGCTTGAGCCGCTGGTACCGCCGCTCGTACCGCCGTGGTCATCGGACCCTGAGGTGGCGGGAGGGGCGGGGGTGCCGGCGGGAGCCGGAGTGCTCGTCGCGTCATCAGCGTCGCCGTCCCTTGGCTCGGTGGCCTCGTTGTCCGCTTCAGCCGCCTTCTGCTGCGAGGCAGCCTTCTCCGCGGCGTCCCGTTGCTGCGCTTCGCGCTGGGCCTCCTTCTGGGCCTCCAGCTGATGCTCGTTGGCCTCGCGCTGGGCTTCGGCGGCCGCCTCGCGCTGGGCCTGTGCGGCCGCCTCGCTGGCGTCGTTGGGCTCGGCGCTCGGCGCCGTCGTGGGCTCCGGGGACGTGTCTTCGGTCGGCTCCGCAGTTGGGGTCGCTGTGACGCCGGGAGCCCGGGTTGCATCGTCATGGTGTGACGATGAGGCCGGCGCGGCCATCACGATGCGGCCGCCCTGCACGTGGACGACGCCGGCGGCGCTGGCGCCAACCGCGAATGCTGCGAGTCCCATGCCGCCGGTTATGCCGATGGTCAGGAACCTTCTAACTGGTGCGTTCAAGGGGTACCTCCTGTGGCCTGGGTTGGCCTATTTTGTGGGTCGGCCGGTCGGCCTTCCGTGGTCCTCACAGTGCTGGCAACGACGTCACGAAGCCATCGGACCCTCGGGGGACCTTGGTCCTAGGACCTCCACCCGCGGGTCCCTGCTCGCTAGCCTGTGGACGTGCGACTGCTGAAAGGCTCGATGCTGGGCTCCGAAACGGCTTCGGCCGTTATCCGCTTCATGGTGGCCGCGCTGGTTGCGGCAGCGGTCATCCTGGCGGGCGCCTACTGGGTGGTCAGCCGCAACGCGGTGTCGGAGGCAACCCGTAACGCCCAGGAGATCGCTGCGATCGACGGGAGAGGGATAGTGGCGCCCGCGTTGACCGCCGGCATCGCATCCGGGGATCCGGCGGCAATTTCGACCCTGGACACCGTCGTCAGGGAGCATGTCCTCAGCTCCCGGGTCGTCCGGGTTAAGTTGTGGACCCCCGGCGGACGCATCGCCTATTCCGACGCGCGTGAGTTGGTCGGGCGGACCTTCGGACTTGGCGACGACGAGCTCAGCGCGATCCGTGACAACCGCATCGCAGCCGACGTCAGCGACCTGACCAAGCCTGAGAACCAGCTGGAGCGCGGCTACGGGCGGCTGCTCGAGGTTTACCTGCCGGTCCGCACGGCAACGGGGGAGACGTACCTGTTCGAGACGTACCAGGTCTACAGCTCCATAGATGACGACCAGCGCCGGATCTGGGCTGCCTTCTTCCCGGTGCTGGTCGGCGGCATTGCCCTGTTGCTGGTGGTCCAGGTGCCGCTCGCCTGGGGGCTCGCGCGGAGCTTGGAGACCGCGCGCCGCGAGCGAGAGGCGGCACTGCAGCGCGCGATTCGCTCTTCGGAGACGGAGCGGCGGCGCATCGCCCGCGACCTCCATGACGGGGTGGTTCAAACCCTGGCCGGGTCCGCATTCGGCCTCGGCGCCGCGGCCGCCACCGCCCCCGACGAGCGCTCGGCGGAGATACTGTCGGATGGCGCGGCGGTGGCGCGCCAGGCTGTGACCGATCTGCGGAGCCTCATCGTCGAGATCGCGCCGCCCAGCCTCGATGGCAGCCGTCTCGAGGGCGCTCTGACGGAACTCCTGGTTCGATTCCAGGACGAGGGGGTCAAGACCGAGCTCGAGGCCTCGGGCCTCGAGTCACTGGGTCGAGAGTCGGCGGCCCTCCTGTACCGCGCCGGCCAGGAGGCCATTCGCAATGCCGCAGCGCATGCCGGGGCGACCACCATCTCTGTTGTGATCAGGGCGGCAGGTGGATCCGCCGTGCTGCAGGTGCGCGACGACGGCCGGGGATTCACAGCGGCCGAGCTGATCGAGCGGCAGCGACAGGGCCACGTCGGCCTGTCTTTGCTGCGCAGCCTGGTCGAGGACGGCGGCGGCGAGATCGCAGTCTCCAGCGAGCCCGGCGGCGGCAGCGTGGTCGAGATTAGGCTGGAGAGCAGATGACGGAGACGGTCAGGGTGATGCTGGTCGACGACCATCCCATGGTGCGCAGCGGGCTGACCCAGTTGCTCGAGGCCGCAGATGGGATCACCGTGGTGAGCGCGGAGGAGGGTGGTAAGCAGGCAATTGACGCCGTGATGAACCTGCTTCCTGACGTCGTCCTGATGGACGTCTCGATGCCGGTGATGGATGGCATCGTCGCGACCCGTGAGCTCCTCAAGCGGAGGCCTGTGACCCGCGTCGTCATGCTCACCAGCTACGCGGAGGACGAGACGGTGCTTGCGGCCCTTGATGCGGGCGCGTGCGGGTACATCCTCAAGGACGCCGCCCCGGATGAGGTGATCAAGGCGGTCCTGGAGGCGTGGCGAGGCGACTCTCCGATGGCGGCCGGCGCAGCACGTGTGCTGCTGGGCGCGCGCAACCGGCCCAGGAGTGAAGAGGCACTCACCCCGCGTGAGGAGGAGGTCCTTGGCTTGGTGGGCGAAGGCATGGCCAACAAGCAGATCGCCCGCCGGCTGGGGATCAGCGAAAAAACTGTCAAGGCGCACCTGACCAGCGTTTTCCAGCGTATCGGAGTGGACAGCCGGACCGGCGCCGCGCTCTGGGCGCAGCAGCGCTCGCGGAGGTCTTAAGACCTAGGTCCTATGCCGGTCGCGTTGCGCGGGGCTATGTTCCCACGCAGCCTTGACGGGTGGACTTTGAAGAGTGGATCAGCGAACAGCTGGCCACCGCACCTCTACCTGCTCCCCAGCCGCCCCGCTCGCCGACCGGCGCTGGCCACAAGTCGCTGCGCCTGGTACAGGCCGCGGCGCTGATGGCCATCCTGGGCGCGATGGGATACGGTCTCAGGTCGGCCGGAGTCCTAGTCCCCGTCTCACTCCAGGTGGAGCAGGGCTCGCATGACGGTCTCCCGGTGAACACCTGGGCCGGCACCCCGCCGTCGCCCTCCGCGCAGGTAGACGATCACGGTCCGGCGCCGGCAGCCCCGGTCCAAAACGCGAATGCCGACCCTGCGGCTCAGCTCCCGACACCGGTGTCTCCACGAGTTGGCACCAGCGGTCAGCACGCCCTCGTCCCGCCCACCACTCAACCGGCGGCCGCCCCTGCGCCGCAGCCCATGCCCAGCGATGATCACGGCGGCACCACGAATGGCGGGTCGACAACGACCAGTGGCTCCGGCCCCGGTCCAGCACCCACGGCCAGCCCGACTTCAGGTGACGGGCACGGCGGCGACGGCAATCAGTTGGCGGCGAGCCCCTCGCCTACATCACACGACTGAGGCCCACGCGAGTGCTTGATTACGGCAGAAGTGAAGCGCAAGCGCTAATGACTGTCCACAATCCGCGGCACCCGGGAGCGTATCCCAACTCCGTACAGAATGGCGGGGCCGATTTGATTTGCCATGAATCCGGTTGTAAGAGGGAGGAGGGTTCGTGAAGCGACATCGACAGATCGCCGTGGGGCTGCGCGGGCGTCAGGTTCTTTTGGGCCTGGCAGCCGGCTTGGCAGTGGCGGCCGCCGCCGCTCCCGTCGCAGCGGGGGCGGCAACGGCGATCACCGCCGCGGGTGGGACCTGTGGGAGCGGCGGCAGTCTGGGCTGGAACAACGCGAATCAAACCGTCGCGGTGGGGGAGACCGTGACCTGGAATAACTGCGCGGGCACCGTTCCGGGAACAGGTGGGAACCACACCCTTATGGCCATGAGCAGCGGCTGGTGCAATCTCTCCAGCGGCCAGTCCAGCGGCTCCTCGGGCACCACGTGGACGTATCCGTGTACCTTCAAGGCGCCGGGAACCTATGCCTACGAGTGCGGGGTCCATGGTTCAGCCATGTCCGGGGTGATCACGGTGAGGAGTGCCCAGCCGAATCCGGCCCCTGCGACCCCGTCCCCGACTCCGTCTCACTCCAACCCACCGCCCCCGGGAGTCCGAACCCAGCCCGCCCCCACCGTGACAAGCGCGGCGCCTGCAGCCCCGTCGAGTGCGCCAGCGGAGACCTCACCCTCCCCTCCGGTGGTGGCCGAGGCGACATCACCTTCCCCGTCACCCTCCGCCACGATTGAAAGTTCACGCACCAGAGGGTCTAATGCGGGGGGCGGCAATCCTGTGCCGATCGTGGCCGCAGTGGCGGCCCTGGTGGCGGCCGCCGGGGTTGCCTTGTTTGTCTGGCGGCGACGTGCTACGGGGGCGTAGTACCGCGCGTATCCGAGGTCGAGATTGATCCCGCCAGAGGTCCGCTGGCTAGGTACAGGCCGGTTGATTTGGGCGCGCGTTCGGCCTCGGCTACGAGTGCGGCCTCCATGTCCTCTCTTTTCGCGAGCCCGATCAGCTTTCCCTCGGGCGTGGTCACCGGCACGGTTTCCCAATTTCCCTTGCGAACGCGTTCGATGATCTCGGCCACCGTGACGTTCGCGCGGTACGTACTGGGACCGGAGCGCATCACCTTTGCGGCGATCGCGTCATCCGCGAGCTGGAGCTCCTTGCCGAAGAGCCTGCCCATCACGATGCGCCCGTCGTTGACAACCAGGCACGTCTTCCAACCCGCGTCGACGACCCGCGCGCGAAGCTCGCCGATCCCCTCATCGAGGCGGCAGGTCGGGGCGTCGCGGCGGGCGAGGGTGCCAAGCGTCGGCCGGGATGTGCTCGAGCCTTCGGTGGGCAGACCCGCGGCAGCCCAGTCGGACTTACCGGCCACATAGTCGTAGACCTCGGTGAAACC
>JBHEMS010000056.1:0-4184 GCA_046262455.1 Candidatus Dormibacteria bacterium
GCGGTCGTTGTGCGGCGTGGAGGTGCCGTGGGCGTTGATGTAGCCCACCTCGTCGGGCGCGACACCGGCGTCCTTCAGCGCGCGCTCCATGGCCAGCGCCGCGCCGTAGCCGTCGTCCTTGGGCATCACCTGGTGGTAGGCATCGTCGGTGGAGGCGAAGCCGGCGACCTCGGCGATGATCGTCGCGCCGCGCGCCTTCGCGTGCTCCTCGCTCTCCAGGAAGAGGTAGCCGGCGCCCTCGGCGCCGACGAAGCCATCACGATCACGATCGAACGGCCGCATGGCGTGCTCGGGGTCGTCGTTGCGCGTGCTCATGGCCTTCATCGCGGTGAAGGTGGCGATGCCCCAGTCCGAGATGTTGGCCTCGCAACCGCCCGCCAGCATGGCGTCGGCGTCGCCGTACTGGATGACACGCAGCGCGTTGCCGATGGACTGCGTGCTGGCGGCGCACGCGGTCACCGAGGTGTCGTTGTGGCCCCGGAAACCAAACTCCATGGCGAGGCCCGCGCCCGGCATGTTGGGCAGCATCCGCGGCACAAAGAACGGCGACACGCGCTCGTGGTGCTCGCCGCCGGAGAGGATCGTCGCCACCATGTCGGGGAAGCTGCCCAGCGAGGTGCCGTTGCTCACGCCGGTGCGGTCGCGGTCGATGCCGTTGGCACTGGGGTCGAGCGCGATGCCCGCCTGGGCCACCGCCTGCCGCGCCGCGACGATGGCGAGCTGGGTGAAGCGCGCCGTGCGGCGGATCTCCTTGGGGTCGAGGTGGTCCTCGATGCGCAGGTTCTTGACCTGGCCCACGATCTTGCAGGGGAGGTTGTCCGTGGGCCAGCCGTCGAGGGTGGCGACGCCGTTCTTGCCCTCGATCAGGGCGTCGTAGAACTCGTCGGCGTTGTGGGCGATGGGGTTGACGGTGCCCATTCCCGTGATCACGACCCGGCGCTTCATCAGGCGACCGCTTCGGCCATGGCCTGGACCAGCCCGTTGCGCACCGCCTCGGCACCGCGTATCACCGCGTTCTTGGCGGCCTCGGGGTCGGAGCGACCGTGGGCGATGATGCAGACGCCCTTCACGCCAAGGAGGGCGGCGCCGCCGTGCTTGCGCCAGTCGGCCTTGTCTCGCAGGGGCTGGAGGCTCGGGCGCAGCAGCAGGCCACCCACCTTGCCGGGCAGCGAGGTCATCGCCGCATCGCGGATCCCACCGAGGACAAAGCTGGCCAGGCCCTCCATGGTCTTGAGGACGATGTTGCCGGTGAAGCCGTCGGTCACCACCACGTCGGCCGCGTCATCGAACATGGTCTTACCTTCGATGTTGCCGATGAAGTTGATCGGTGCGGTCTTGAGCAGCTGGTGGGTGGCCAGGGTGAGCTCGTTGCCTTTGGTCTCCTCCTCGCCATTTGAGAGCAGCCCCACCCGGGGGTTGTCGACGCCCAGGATGCTGCGAGAGTAGGCGCTGCCCAGGAGCGCCCACTGGTAGAGGTACTCGGGCTTGACGTCGGTGTTGGCGCCGGAGTCGATCAGCAGGGTCGTCCCCGCCTTGGTGGGCACCAGCGTGACCAGCGCCGGACGGTCCACGTTGGGCAGGCGCTTCATCACGAAGATCGCCGCCGCCATCACCCCGCCGCTGTTGCCCGCGGACACAAACGCGTCGGCATTGCCATCGGCGACCAGCCTGGCCCCGACGTTGATCGACGAGTCCTTCTTGACGCGCACCGCGTTGGCGGGGTGCTCGTCCATCTCCACGACCTCGGTGGCGTTGACGATCGAGACGCGCTCGGGCACGCTGCCGCCCAGCGCCGCCAGCACGTCGGCCTCACGCCCCACCAGGACCAGCTCCATGCCGGGGTCGCCGGCGAGGGCCTCAAGCCCGCCCGCGACGATGTCGCCGGGAGCGTTGTCGCCCCCCATGGCATCGAGGGCGACGCGGACCGTGTCGGGCGTGGGCATCGCGAAAGCCTACCGACGCAGCTCGGCGGCGATCGAGGCGCCATCGTCGGGGGCCACGCGGCGCAGGCCCTCGACCTGGTCAAAGGCCCGGTCCGGGCTGACGATGACCCCGATGCCCTCCTCCATGCAGGTCGCCACGTGAACCAGGTCACGTGACGACATGCCGGGGTACTGAAGAGCCAGACCAGGCATCCTGGCCATCACCGCGTGGGAGATGGGCAGCACCGGCGCAAAGAGGTCGAGGGCCGCGCGGGCCATCTCGATCCCGACCTGAGCGTGACCCGCGCCGACAAAGCGATGAAAGATCTCCTGGATCACCTCGGCGGAGGTGACCGCGTCGACCCGCTGGTCCCCGACGTGCCCGAGCAATTCACGGCAAGGCGCGCGCAGGGAGTGCTCCTGCCCGCCGGCATACATCAGCACAGCGGTGTCGATGAAAAGCGTCAGGCCCGTGCGCCGCGCGCGATCTCGGCTTTCATCGTGTCCCAGTCGGCGACGGGCGCCCCCAGGCTGAGCAGCGCCTGCAGCGCTTCCTCGCGGCTACGGCTGCCGGGTGCCGACGTGTAGGCCTCGATCGCGTCCCGAATCACCGCCCCCACAGACATCCCATTCCGTGCGGCGATCCTCTCCACGCGCCCCCGCAGCTCCGGGGTGAGCAGAACCTGCGTGCGCTCCGACATCGACATGCACATACCATAGTATGCGCTGGCGCAAAGTGAGCCAAGACCGCCGCGGTGTCAAGTGCCAGCACGGCGCGGGTACTTGCGGTCCAGGTGCTCGCCGTAGCTGCGCTTGATATGACCAAGCTGGCGGCTCCAGCCGAGTCAGACGTCGAGGTTCTGGACCGTCGGTGCCGCTGATCAGGCTGGTGAGCGAACCGGCAGGCCGAGCCGGCGGGCTGCCTCAGCCAGTCGCTGATCGTAGACGAAGAAGGCCCCGAGCTCGGAGCGGATACTTAATGCGGCCGCGAGGTGGATCGCATCAAGGGTGCGCAACTCGGGAGGCGGGACGAAGGCGCACCCCTCAAGGAACGTCTGATCGATACCGATCAGCTCGACTCCATCCAGGAGCGCCCGCGCATGGGCGACCGCTTCGGTACTGACTCGGGCGGCAGCTCGCAGCACCTCGGCCGCGATCAGTGCGGACGACACCAGGTGAGGCCAGGGCACGAGGTCCGCGCGTAATGCCGCCGACTCCGGCTCAAGGCTCACCAGCTTCACGAAGGCCGAGCTGTCCAGGTAGGCGCGAGTCACGGCTCGTCCGAACGCATCTCCGCGAGAATGTCCGACAGCGCGGGCACCCCGGGCTCCTGGGGTCGCGGCAGCCCAAGCTCGCGCATGGTCTCCTCGAACGATGTCCTCGCCGGGCGGATGCGCCCCTCCGCGATCATCTGGTCCACTGGGCCGTGCATGACCGGGACCAGCCTGGCCACAGGATGGCCGTGGTCAGTAATCTCCAGCGCTTCGCCCCCTACCACGCGACGAAGCAGGGCAGCGGTCTCCTGCTTCAGCCTACGTACGCCTACCTGCTCCATGAGACACATGGTATCTCAATGAGTCACGCCGACTGCCTTCTCAGTCACTACCGAGGCTTAGTAACGTTTGGAACGCCAAATGTAAGTTAGCGGAACCGCAAATAACGTAACTGCTCGTAGAAGTAACGGGAAAGAAGCGCAACCGCGTGTTCGTTTACGACGAGTACATGAGGCTGCTCAGCGCCGGAACCGACAGCCCGCTCCAGGCCTGACCCCCGGGTCAGATGTCGAGGTTCTGGACCGTTAGTGCGTGGGTCTTGATGAATTGCTTGCGGGGGTCGACCTCGACGCCCATAAGGGTCTCGAAGAGCCTCTCGGCGGCGGAGCCGTCCTCCGAGGTCACCTGCAGCAGGATCCGGTGCTCGGGGTCCATGGTGGTCTCCCAGAGCTGCTCGGGGTTCATCTCGCCCAGGCCCTTGTAGCGCTGCACCTTGGGGTCGGCGCCCTTGTCGCCCATCTTGGCGATCTCGCGGTCCCGCTCGGCGTCGCTGTAGGCGTAGGCGACCTGCTTGCCCTTCTCGATCTTGAACAGCGGCGGTTGGGCGATGTACACGTGGCCGCGGTCCACCAGCTCGCGCATGTAGCGCCAGAAGAACGTCAGCAGCAGGGTGCGGATGTGACTGCCGTCGACGTCGGCGTCGGTGGCGATGATGATGCGGTGGTAGCGCAGCTTCTCGACGTCGTAACGCTCGCCCACGCCGCAGCCC
>JBHEMS010000057.1:0-43080 GCA_046262455.1 Candidatus Dormibacteria bacterium
GCCCCAGCCCCCACACCGACCCCGGTGCCGGCGGAAGAGAAGCCCGCCGAGAGCGCGCCCGGCCCGGCACAAGCCCCGGCCCCAGCCCCCACACCGGCCCCGGTGCCGGCGGAAGAGAAGCCCGCCGAAAGCACGTCGGCACCCGCGGTCACTCCCGCGCCCGCTGCGACTCCCGCGCCTGCGGCGAATCCGCCAGCGGCGACTCCAACGCCAGCTGCGACTCCCGCGCCCGCGGCGACTCCAACGCCCGCCGTGACGCCCGCGCAAGCCCCGGACCCGGCGCCGGCCGCAGAGAAGCCTGCCGAGAAGCCCGCGGAGCCCACATCCGCCCCCACGCCGGCGCCAGCCCCCGCCGCGCCCGCCGACCCGGCTCCCTCCCCACCCGCGGGCGGCGCCGCCGGGATGAGTCCTGCCGAAAAGGCCAAGGCCGCAATGTTCCAGACCGACCCCGCGAAGCCGGCACCCAAGCCTGACGGCGGGTCAACTCCGAGTTAACCCCGGGTGAGCGAGCGCCGGACCGACGTCACGCCGGAGCTCGAGCGGCTCCTCGCCCCCTACTGGGAGGCGGTGGACCCTCTCATCCTGCGCATCCAGGAGGACCTGCATCGTCGGGAGAAGTACCCGATGCAGATCAGCTTCGAGCAGGTCGGCTTCCACGGCTGGCTGTGCCGCACGCTCGGCGTCCGCCGCGTGCTCGAGGTGGGCACCTACCTCGGGCTCTCGTCGGCCGCCTTCGCGCTGGCCATGGGTTCGGAGGGCCGCGTGGACACGGTCGAGGTCTCCGACGAGCACGCCGACATCGCCGAGGGTTGGTTCAGGGAGGGGGGAATCGACGGCCAGGTCACGGTTCACCGGGGGGCCGCCCTCGAGGTGGTGCCGACACTGGCCGGCCCTTACGACCTCTGCTTCCTCGACGGCGCCAAGGTGGACAACCCGCAATTGCTCGACCTCTGCATCGAGCGAACCCGTCGCGGTGGCCTCATCCTCTGCGACAACGCCTTCCGCAGCGGCAACCTCGGCGGCGATGAGCCGGACGCGGTCGCCACGCGCGAGCTGCTGGAGACGGCCCGGCAGGATCCCCGCCTCGACGCCGTTGTCCTCCCGGTGGCTGACGGGATCCTGGCCTGCCGCCGCCTGTAACCAGCACACACAGAACCCCGCCCCCTGGGGTGGAACTTTCCGTCGCGGCCCGCGTCTAACTTCCGACGGCCCATCGCCGGGCCGCAGGAGGTTGAACATGATCCGGACAATCGGCGCGGCAGCGATGGCCGCGGTGGCGCTTCTCTCCCAGGTCGTCCCCGCGGCGGCGTGTGGTGGGCTGATCTCGCCCAACGGCTCGATCCGCCTGACGCGCGCCAGTACCCTGGTCGGTTGGCACGATGGCGTCGAGCACTACCTCACCACCTTCAGCTACCAGGGGGCTGGGTTCAGCGATTTTGGATTCATCGTTCCACTACCCGCGGCGCCTGACAGGGTCGAGGAGGGGGGTGGCTGGACCCTGCAGCGTCTGACCCGAGAGGTGCAACCGCGCGTGAACGCGGCCGCAGGGGCGGCGGCGGGTACCACTGCCCTGGCCACCAGAGCTGAGGTCCTGCAGACCGTCAAGGTGAAGGCACTCGACATTACGGTTCTCAAAGGGAGCGGCAACTCCGTTGTGGAATGGTGTCTCCAAAACCACTACTTCCTGAATGCCGAGACCCGGGCGCACCTGTTGGTCTACGGCACCGGCAGCCCGTTCTTCATGGCCGCCAAGTACAACGTGGCGCGCGCGCAGGCCACCAGCCAGTTGGCCGGGGACGGATCGCCGGTCCTGATCACCATGCACACCCCCCAGATCTGGGTGCCCCTCGAGATCCTCGCCAATGGGGTGCAGCAGGTCAACGCCGATGTCTTCCTGCTCACCGACAACCAGGTCTTCACCAGCGATCTCGCCGCCCTGGACGGCGAATCTCCCACGGGGGGCCTGGTCCCGCACTCGGCCGGTGTCACGATCCCCTACCAGCAGCGGATCAGCGGCCAGCTGTTCCGGGACCTCTCAACCGACAAGAACATGAGTTGGGTCCGGCCCGCGACGTGGCTCACCTATGTCCAGCTCAATGCGCCGGCGAGCACAGTTGAATACGATCTGGGCCTGTCCGGTACGGGGGTCATCCACCTGGCCGCCTACGGCACGAACCCGGGGCATGTGCCCGATGGTCACCACGACGTCAACACCGTGCCCCCCGATCCCGGCCAGCAGGGGCTGCCCCCGGGGGTGGCCACGCTCGTGCTCCAGGTGGTCGCCGTGACCGCTCTGCTGGGCACCGTTGTATTCGTGTCGAACGACCAGGGCGGCCGTTTGGCCTAGTCCAGAGACCCCAGCACAAGAAAAGGACCCCCGGTGTCCCGACCGAGGGTCCTTTTCTTGTTGCGCGTCGCCGCCCTTCTCAGCGGGTCAGCGGCAGGTCCACTGCGACGCCATGCCCTGCGCGAACATGCGCGCGGCGACGTCGGACTGGTCCGCGGGGTCCCAGATGTCGTGGCCGCCGTGACCGTAGAAGGTGGCGGGTTTGAACTGAAAGAGCCCCGACGCCCCGGAGCTGTTGTAGGCCCGCGGGTTGAGACCCGATTCGCACTGCGCGACGCGCACCAAACGGTCCCCGTCGACCCCGTACCGGGCGGCGGCCGCCCGGATGATCGACACGATGGAGCCACCGGCGGGAATCGCGTAGGCGACAGGCTGCACCACAACCGGCTTTGGCGGTGGCGGCGGGGGTGGTGGAGGCGGTGGAGGTGGTGGCGCGACAACGGGCGCCGGCGGAGGCGGCGGGTCCGGGGGCAGCAGACGGAAGTCCTCCGGGTGATCCTGCACGCTGGCCGCGAGCTGGATCCGCTGGTGAGCCTGCGGGGTGCTGTGCGCCGAGGCGGCGGTGGCGGTCACCGGGACGACGGCCACCGCCATCATCAACAGGTGGGTCAGCCGCCGGGGATAACTCTTGTTGTAACCATCGCCGGACTTCCAGCGGGTCGCGCCGTCCGAATCCACGGCGGAGATCACAAACCCGTCTCTAATTGCAACCTTGGCTGTGCCCAGGGTGTCTATAGGTACTCCTTCGGCCGAGCATGGGGTGCCGCTTCATCCAGGCCACTCCCATTCCCCAATGACAGCCTGGAGCCGGCGCCCGACCCGAGAAGAGGGCTCCCACGCCCTCATGACGCATCGCGTTATTTCAGCGCGTCACAACCGAACCTACCTGACGGGAGTGTCATTTTCAACCCACATCCACAGTTGGCACATGGCCCCCAACGGGTATCAACTTTCCGGTGTTCCCTTTTCCACAGGTAATTCACCGCGCTGAGCCCACTCCTCCCATGACGCAGCGTAGAGCCTCGCTGGGCGACCCAGCAGCTCGTGGATGGCGAACCACGTGAGGGAAGCGCGGATGCCTCCCTGGCAGTAGGTGACCGGCTCGATCCCCGGGGCCAGGAAGGGGGATAGCACGGCCTCCAGGCGCTCGTCGGGCAGGAAGCGGCTCTCCTCGTCGAGGCACGCCTCCCAGGGAACGAACGACGCGCCGGGGATGTGGCCCCCGCGCCCCGAGAGGGCCACCTCGCCGGTGAACTCCTGCGGCGCGCGCACGTCGCAGGGAAGCAGGCGGCCCGCGGCGGCGCCGTCGCGCAACTCCTCGGCGGTGACCCGGATGGATTCGTTCGGCGCGCCGGGCAGCGGGTATTCGACCGCCTCCGGGCGGGCGAACTTGTCGGTCGCGGGCAGACCCGCCCTGGCCCAGCCGGGGACCCCGGATTCCAGCACCCACGCCTTTCCGGGGTGGCGGTAGTACCGCAGCACCCAGTACGCGCGCGTCGCCCAGCGGTTGCGGTGGCCATCCGCGAAGACGACCTCGGTCTGGGGTCCGATTCCGAGCCGGCCCAGCGTGGCCGCGAGCTCCTCGGCGTGAGGCAGGTCGTAGTCCAACCCGTGGTCCCCGCGGCGCTGCGCGAAGCCATCGTGGAGGTCGACCCAGACCGACCCCGGGATGATCGGCCGGCCGTCGTCCGGGCGCTCGCGCATGTCCACCACCGCCAGCCCCGAGTCCACTTCGCCGAGCCTGTCCCGCAGGGCCTCGGCGGTGATCAACCCCTTCCGTTTCGCCATGCTGCCCCTGATAACCTAAACCAACCGTGGCCAACAAGCGAAACAAGAAGCGCCAACAGCGCAGTCGCCGCCCCGACGTCGCGCTGCAGCCCACCAGTCGTGCGCCGCAGACGGCCGCCGACCCCACTGCACAGGCAACTGGCGCCACCGCGGCCGCGGTAGCCACGCCGCCCGCCTCGACCCCGCCCGGCCGTTCCTCCAGCACCTCGCGCTATGCCGGCACCGTGAGCGGCCCCCGCCGGGGCGCTGCCACCACCGCGGCGACGGGCACCATCGACATCGACGAACGGGTCCCCTACTTCGCGGGCGACCTCCGACGGATCGTGATCACCGCGGGCGCGATGCTGCTGGTCATCATCGGCGCCTCCTTCCTCCTGCACTGAGCGCGGTCACCTACGCGCTGATCGGCGCGCTGGTCCTCCTGGCCGCGTGGCTGGCGGTCACCAACGTCCGCCTCAACCGCATGGTGCGCCACTACCGCCGCCTGGGCCGCGGCGTGGGCACCGACAAGCTGGAGCAGCTCCTCGAGCAGGTCATCGATCGCAGTGACCTCGCCACCCGCGAGGTTGCCGCCGTCCGCCAGGAGCTGTTGGCCCTGGCCGGCGCCGTGGAGAGCCATCTCCAGTGCGTGGGCATGGTCCGCTACAACGCTTTCGAGGACACCGGTGGCGACCAGAGCTTCGCCCTCGCCCTGCTGGACGCCCATGGGAACGGCGCCATCTTCAACGGCCTTTATCACCGCAATGACTGCAAGGTCTACGCCAAGCCTGTCCGCGACTGGAAGTCGACCTACTCGATGTCCGACGAGGAGACGATGGCGATCCGCAAGGCTCGCGAGGGCGCGGTCTAGCAGACCACGACCGGCGCCGGTCCCTTACTCTGCTGGGATGCACCGGGCACTCCCGTGAAGCAGCCCCCCACCCAGTTCGCGGAGGCGCCGGAAGGTCGGATCGCCTACCAGGTGCTGGGCGACGGGCCGATCGACCTGATGCCCCTACCCACCTGGGGGTGGAACATCGATCTGATTTGGGAGTCCCCGCTGCTGGACCGGTACCTCCGGCAGCTAGCAGCGTTCTCGCGATTGATCATCTTCAATCCGCGTGGTTCGGGCCCTTCGGATCGTTTCGCGACGGGGATGCCGACGATTGAGGACTGGAGCGCCGATTGCCGATGGGTCCTGGACGCTGCCGGCTCGAAGACTGCCGCGCTGCTGGCCATGGGCGATACCGGGGTGCCGACACTTCTACACGCTGCCGCCCACCCGGAGCGCACGCGCGCACTCGTGCTTCTCGACTGTTATGCCTACCTGCTTCGGGACGAGGACTACCCGGCGGGAATGCCGCCCAGGACCCTCGAGCGCGCCAACGACGTGGCGGCAGCGCTGTGGGGCACCGGCGAGGTAGCTCGGCTCACGCCTGGCGGGGCGGGCAACGACGGTTTCTGCGAGTGGCTCGGGCGAGTCGAGCGCAACACCATGACTTCGGGGTTCTTCCGCGAGATGCGGGGAACGTTGACGGCCTTTGACGCGCGCTCGCTCCTGGCATCGGTGCGCGCGCCCACCCTGGTGATCTCGCATGCCGAGAGCAGCTACATCCGTCCGGCCCACAGTCGATACCTCGCGGACCACATCGCCGGCGCGCGCCTTGTGGAGCGGCCTGGACGGTGGGACCTCTACTGGCGGGACGACGTGGAGGCCGTCCTGGACGAGGTGTCGACATTCCTCACCGGCACGCGGGGAACCACCAGTGTGGATGACCGCGTGCTCGCGACCGTCCTGTTCACGGACATCGTGGGCTCAACCGCGCACGCGGCTCGGCTTGGCGATGACGGCTGGACCGACCTCCTACATCAGCATGACCTGGTGACCGGCCGTGAGGTGGAGCGTTTTCGCGGTCACTTCGTTAAATCAACCGGCGACGGTCTGCTCGCCACCTTCGACGGCCCGGCGCGCGCGATCCGGTGCGCCCGCGCCATCGTGGACGCGGTGCGAGCGCTGGGGCTGGAGGTTCGAACCGGCCTGCACACCGGCGAGGTGGAGTTCCGCGACGGCGACGTCCACGGCATCGCGGTGCACATCGGCGAGCGCGTGATGGGCCACGCGGGCCCCGGGGAGGTCGTGGTCTCCGGCGCGATGCCGCCACTGCTCGCCGGCTCGGGCATCGTTTTCTCGGATCGCGGCCTCCACAGCCTCAAGGGGGTGCCGGGCGAGTGGCGCATCCTCGCGGTCGATCAGCCGCCCACATAGGATCTCCTCGTGCGCGTGATCCTCTATACCGGCAAGGGCGGTGTCGGCAAGTCCTCGGTGGCGGCGGCCACGGCGCTGATGTGTGCCCGCCAGGGCAAGCGCACCCTGCTGCTCTCGACCGACCCCGCCCACTCCGTGGCGGACTCCTTCGACCTCGAGGTCGGCGGCAAGCGGCGCCTTGGCGAGAACCTCTACATCCACGAGGTGGACGCCCTCACCGAGCTCGAGGCCAACTGGAACCGCGTCCACAAGTACGCCACCGCGGTGCTCGCCTCCCAGGGGATTGACGACATCGTCGCCGAGGAGCTGGCCTCGCCCCCCGGCATGGGCGAGGTCGCCGCCCTGATGTGGATCCGCAAGTACTACTACGAGGCCAAGTTCGACGTCCTGGTGGTGGACTGCGCACCCACCGGTGAGACGCTGCAGTTGCTGTCCTTCCCCGAGGTCGCGCGCTGGTGGCTGGAAAAGATTTTCCCGCTGGAGCGCAAGGTGATGAAGATCGCGCGCCCCGCCCTCAAGCACATGACCGACATCCCGCTGCCGGACGACAGCATCTTTGCCTCGATAAAGGACCTGCTGACCGACCTCGACGGCACCCGCGGGATCCTGGCCGACGACAAGACCACCAGCGTCCGCCTGGTGATGAACCTGGAGAAGATGGTCATCAAGGAGGCGCAGCGCGCCTACACCTACCTCAACCTCTACAACTACCAGACCGACTGCGTGGTGGTTAACCGGGTGATCCCGGCGGACACCGACGGCAAGTTCATGGCCAACTGGCGCAGGTCGCAACAGGGCTACGAGAAGCAGGTCGAGGCGTCGTTCGGCACGGTGCCGATCCTGCACGCGCCGATGTTCGAGCAGGAGGTCGTCGGCGAGGAGATGCTGCTGCGCCTTGGCGAGGCCGTGTTCGTGGACCGCGACCCCAGCGCGATGATGTCGAACCGTCGGCCCCAGCGGATGCGCAAGGAGGGCAAGGACTACGTCCTGAGCCTGGAGCTGCCGTTCATCGGTAAGGACGAGATCGACCTGGTCCAGAAGGAGGGCGAGCTGTACGTCACCGTCGGGCCGTACCGGCGCGAGATCTCACTGCCCCGGGTGCTGGCTCGCCGCACCACGAGGAGCGCCAAGTTCGATGAAAGTGGCAAGGTGCTGAACATCCATTTCTCGGAGGAGACCCCGGTTGCCACCTGCTGACAGCGACAAATCGCCCCGCAAACGCAAGCCCGCCACCCGCAAGTCCACCACGCCCAAGCCCGCGTCGCGCAA
This sequence comes from Candidatus Dormibacteria bacterium, assembly GCA_046262455.1. Classification (GTDB taxonomy): domain Bacteria; phylum Chloroflexota; class Dormibacteria; order DASZGP01; family DASZGP01; genus JAXDLW01. The sequence goes on from JBHEMS010000057.1 coordinate 7,650, forward strand.
GCCCGCCTCGCGCAAGCCCGCGGCGCCCAAAACGCGGTCTTCGCGCACGCCCGCCGTTGAGACCAACGGCCACGCGCCCTGGCCCGACTATCAGGCGGCGTCCAACGCCTGGGACCCGTGGGACGACGGCGACGGCGAGGTGACCGGCGCCGGCGAGGGCCTCAACCGGACCCTCGGTGAGTGGCTTGAAGCGGTGGTGCCGCCCGAGGCGCAGATCCACTTTTTCAATGCCGGGCGGGAGTTCGCCGCGGGGATCCAGACCACCCTCGAGCACCACATGCGCCACGCAGATGACGATGACGGCGATGAAGCCCGGGCGTTCCGTATCGAGATCGAGTAGGGGGCCTTTGATCACCGATCCCCGGGCCTTTCTTTTCAGGATCATCTTCATGATCCCGGCCCTGCTGATCGGCTTCACCCTGCACGAGTTCGCCCACGCCGCGGTGGCGGTGCAGCAGGGGGACCCCACGCCCCGTAACCAGGGCCGGCTGAGCCTCGACCCGCGCCGTCATCTCCACCCTCTCGGGACGCTGATGGTGTTGCTTGCGGGCGTGGGTTTCGCCAAGCCCGTGAACATCAACGCGCGCAACTTCAAGCACGAGCGCTCGGCGCTGATGGTGTCCCTCGCCGGCCCCCTCGCGAACCTGCTGATCGCGATCGCTACCTCGCTCCTCATCAAGCTCGTGGTGGAGACCACCGCGCGCCCCGGGAGCCTGCCCAACTTCCTGCCCTTCTGCTCGTTCGCGACGTCGCCGCTGGAGGTGATCAAGAGCGAGCTCTACGCGATCTACACCCTCAACCTGTTCCTGATGGTGTTCAACCTGTTGCCGGTGCCGCCGCTCGACGGCTTCGAGATAATCCGCACCACCTTGCGTCACAGCAACCCGCGGCTGTTGTTCCAGATCGAGTCCAACCGCGAGTCCATCGTCATGGTCTTCGTGCTGATCGCCCTGCTGGCATCGTCCATCCTGTTCTTCGTGATGGGCCTGGTGGTGAACCCGATTGCCGCGCTCCTCGGGGTACCGCTCCGTTTCCCCTGTTAGGCGGGATGTGACGACGCCGCGATGACCGCGGAAGCAGCGGAGCCCCGCCGCAATCTTCCCTCCGTCGAGGTCCTGACCCGTTTGGTCCGCGCGCGCCTGGAGGAGCTGCGTGCCGCCCCGCCACCGGTGGTCGACGTGGACGATGAGGCGGCGCGGCTGGCGGAGAAGGGTATGGTGCTGGGCGAGGGACGGCTGCGGCGGGTGATCAACGCCACCGGCGTGGTGCTGCAGACCAACCTGGGGCGCAGCCCGCTCGCCGCGGACGCGTTGCAAGCTGTCGCCGAGCTGGCGGGGGGATACGTCGACCTGGAGTTCGACCTGGCGCCCGGGCGCCGGGGGGAGCGCGCCACCCGCCTGGGCGCGGTGCTGGAGGCGCTGCTCGGCGTGCCTGGCGTCGTCGTCAACAACAACGCGGCCAGCCTGCTGCTGGCACTGCACGCGCTGGCGCGCGAGCGTGAGGTCATCGTTTCCCGCGGCGAACTGGTGGAGATCGGCGGCTCCTTCCGGCTCCCTGACGTGATGACGTTGAGCGGGGCGCGCCTTGTCGAGGTCGGCACCACCAACCGTACGAGGCTGGCCGACTACGCCGAGGCCATCACCCCGGCGACCGCGATGCTGCTCAAGGTGCACACCTCCAACTTCAAGGTCGTGGGCTTCACCGAGAGCGCGCCGGTCGACGCCCTGGCCGGGCTCGCCCGTGAGCGCGGGGTGACCATGCTCGAGGACCTCGGATCGGGTGCGCTGCTGGACACCGGCGGAGGTGGCCTGGGCCACGAGCCGACCGTGCAGGCGTCGCTGGCCGCCGGCGTGGACCTGGTGGCCTTCTCCGGGGACAAGCTGCTGGGGGGCCCGCAGGCAGGCATCCTCGCGGGGCGATCGGAGTTGGTCGCGACGCTGCGCAAGGACCCCCTGTACCGCGCGCTTCGCCCCGATAAGCTGACCATGGCAGCCCTGCAGGCGACCCTCGCGGCCTACGCGCGCGGCACCGCCGAGACCGACCTTCCGCTGTGGCGCATGCTGCGCACCACCGCCGATGAGACGCGGTCGAGGGCCGTGGCCTGGCAAAGAGGACTGCAGCGCCTGGCAGAAACCGCGGTCGTGGACGTGGAGTCCCCGGTGGGCGGGGGGTCGCTGCCGGGGCAGACTTTGGCCGGCGCGGCGCTGGCGATCAGTCCGCCGCCCGGGCTGTCGGCGGAGGAGCTGGCCCGGCGGCTGCGCACCGGCGCGCCCGCGGTAGTCGGCCGGGTGAGCGGCGACCGGGTGTTGCTCGATCCCCGCGCCGTCGCCCCCGAGGAGGATGAGGCGCTGCTGGGCGCGCTCCGCGATGCCCTCGGTGCCGCCGCTGATGACGCCGGCGCTGTAGTGGCGCCGAAGGGTCACTAGATGCCCGTCGTCGGCACTGCCGGCCACGTCGACCACGGGAAGTCCACCCTCATCCACGCCCTGACCGGCATCGACCCTGACCGGCTGGAGGAGGAGAAGCGCCGGGGCATGACCATCGACCTCGGCTTTGCCCACCTCGACATGCCCAGCGGGGAGCGTGTGGGCATCGTTGACGTCCCCGGCCACGCGCGCTTCCTGCACAACATGCTCGCCGGGGTGCACGGCATGGACGCCGTCATCCTGGTCGTGGCCGCGGACGAGGGGGTGATGCCCCAGACGCGCGAGCATCTCGACATCCTGCAGCTGCTGGGCGTGCGCCACCTGGTCGTGGCGTTGACCAAGGTGGACATCGTCGATGCCGGGCTGCTGGAGCTGGCCGAGGCCGACGTCCGCGCCGAGCTCGGACGCCGCCACCTCGACGCCACCGTGGTGCCCGTGAGCGCGCCAAAACGGGAGGGACTTGAGGCCCTGGTCCACGCCCTCGGCCTGGCGGTGGCGGACGCCCAGCCCGTGGACCGGGCCCGGCCGCGCCTTCCCATCGACCGCGCCTTTGCGATGGCCGGCTTTGGCACCGTGGTCACCGGCACCCTGGTCGACGGCGCGTTGCGCACCGGCGAGCAACTGGAGCTGGTGCCGCCGGCGGGGCGGGCCAGGACGGTGCGGGTTCGCGGGCTGCAGCAGCACGGACGGGCAGTGTCGGAGGCGCGGCCGGGCGCGCGGGTGGCGGTCAACCTGCAGGGGATCGACCACCACCAGGTCCACCGCGGCCAGGTCCTGGCGCCACCCGGCACGCTGCGCCAGACAGCACGGCTCGACGCGCATGTGCGCGTGCTCCCCGGCGCTTCGGGGCTGCGTCACAACGCCCGCGTCCGAGTGCACGCGGGCACCGCCGAGGTGGCCGCGCGCCTGGTCGTCCTGGAGGCGGATGAGCTGCCGCCTGGCACGGAGGGATGGGTGCAGCTGCGCCTGGGAGCCCCGGTGGCGCTGCGGGACGGTGACCGGTTGATCCTGCGCCGTCTGTCACCGTCGGAGACCCTGGCGGGTGGCGAGGTGCTGGACAGCGCTGCGCCGCTCCACCGAAAGGGCTCGCGTGGAGTTGTCGAGGCCCTCCAGCGGCGCGGTGAGACGCGCTACCGGGTGCTCCAGGAGCTTGGTCGCGACCGCCAGGGGGGCACCGCCGCGCGTGTCGCCGTGGCGCTCTCCGAGGACGGCGCGAGCGTCGCCGCGGCCCTCCGCGACCTGGCGGCCTCCGGCGAGGCGGTGGTCGTGGGCGACGTCCACTGGGAGGCGTCGCGCTGGGCCGAGGTGATGCGGCGCGGGCGGCTGGAACTGGAGGCCTTCCAGAAGCGCCAGCCGATGCGCGACGGGATGCCCGCGGAGGAGTTGCGGCGCCGCCTCGGCCTCGAGGGGCGGGCAGGCGCCGACGCGCTCGCCGCGATGGACGCGCAGGGGCTGCTCGAGCGCCGCCCGTCGGGGCTGGTGGCGTTGGCGGGTTGGGAGCCGCGGCTCAGCGAGGCCCAGGCGCGCCGCGCCGCCGACGTTCTTCGTCGCCTCGGAGAGGCGCCTCTGGCACCCCCACGGGTCAGCGAACTGCTGGCCGGCGATGACGCCGCCGACCTATGTCAGTACCTCGAGGATCGTGGCCTGGTGGTGCGGATCGCGGCGGACATCTACCTCCTGCCAGCCGCCGTCGCATCCGCCCGTGAGGCGCTGGTGGCGTACCTGAGGCGCGAGCCTGAGGTGACTGTGGCAGTCGCCAGGGACGTCCTCGGTTCCTCGCGCAAGGTCGTCGTCCCGCTGCTGGAGCACTTCGACGCCGCGCACGTCACCGTTCGGGACGGCGACACACGTCGCCTGCGCGACGTCTCCAGCAAATAGACTCTGGCGCATGCCCTACAAGCTCAACCTCCGTGTCGGGCCCCTGCTCGCCCTGATGGCGCTGATCGTGGCCTGTGGCTCGGCGGCGGCAGACCCCAACCAACTGCTCAAGGACTCCGCCCAGGCGATGTCGAAGGTCTCCACCGCCCAGGCCAACGTGACGTTCGGCCCGGGCGCGACGATCCAGGGGTTCGAGCTGCAATCGGCCACCGGCACGGTCAAGCGGCCCTCTGACAGCCAGACGTTGGGCAAGGTGAAGAGCAACTTTGGCACCATCCAGCCCGAACTGATCTCGGTGGGCGGCCAGACCTACCTGCGCCAGACGCAGTTCCTTCCGTGGCAGAAGCTCACCCCCGACGAGGCTGCCGCGTACCCCAACGCCGGCCGCCTGCTCGATGCCGACCACGGCGTGACCGCGGTGCTGCCGAAGGGCACCGGGGCGGCGCTGGCCGGTAGCGAGTCTGTCGACGGCCATGACTGCAACAAGGTCACGGCGACATTCACCCCCGCGGCGCTGAACGATGCGCTGGCGCCCGTCAAGATCACGGACGCCGTGAAGGTGACGCTCTGGCTGGACAAGGCGGACAAGTACGTCCGCCGGGTGAGGATCACCGGTCACGTGTTTGACCCCGCCGCCGAGAGCTTCGTCGATGTCCGGATCCACGACTTCAACGCCGCGGTCACCATCACCGCCCCTGGCTGACCTGGCGCCACACCGGCGCCTGCTCCTCGGGGTCGTGGCGGCAGGGCTGGTACTGGCGGCGCTCGACACCTACGTGGTCGTCACCCTGCTGCCGCGGATGATGAACGACATCGGCGTGAGCCTCGACCGCCCGGAGCAGGCCTCACCGGTGATCAGCGGGTTCCTGCTGGGCTACATCGTCGCGCTCCCCGTGCTGGGCGCGGTGTCCGACGCGTACGGTCGCGGGCGGGTGTACCTGGCCTGCCTGGTGCTGTTCGCCCTGGGATCGCTGGTGACCGCCACCGCGGGGCTGGCCGGGTCCGTCGACAACCCCGGGCCCAACCTGTGGTGGCTCGTCGCCGGGCGGGTGGTGCAGGGCTTGGGCGGCGGGGCGCTGGTCCCCGTGGCGATGGCCCTGGCTGCGGATCTCTACCCGTCCGGCGCGCGCGCCCAGGCGCTCGGGGTGGTCGCCGGGCTGCAGGAGACCGGGAGCCTGGTCGGCCCGCTCTACGGCGCGCTGCTGGCGGGAGCGCTGGGATCCCTCGGCGGCTGGCGCGCCGTCTTCTGGGTGAACCTGCCGCTGGTGGCGCTGTGCGTGGCGGGGCTGGTGGTGGCCGGACGGCGGGCTCCGGCGGTGCTGGCCCCACCCGTGGCGGGCGAGCGTTCGCGCGTCGATTGGCTGGGCGGGGCGCTGCTCGCGCTGGGGCTCGGCATGGGCCTGGTGGCGCTGTACCCGGATGACCCTTCCAGGCACGCGGTGGGCCCGCTGTTTGTGCCCCTGGGCGTGGGCGCGCTGCTCGCGCTGGCGATGTTCCTGTGGCGCCAGGCGCGGCGGCCCGGCTCGCTGATCCCGGCCGCCCTGATGCGTGACCCCATCTTCCTGGGCGCCGCGCTGACCAACCTGCTGGTCGGCGTGGGGCTGATGGTGGCACTGGTCGACATCCCGGTGTTCGCGCAGGGGGTCTTCCGCCTCGACGAGCTGCGCGCCGCGCTGCTGCTGGCCCAGTTCATGCTGGCGATTCCCTTCGGCGCGGTCGCCGGCGGCTGGCTGGCATCACGCGCCGGGTACCGTCTGACCGCCGCCGGCGGCCTGGTGCTGGCGGCGGCGGCCTTCTTCGAGATGAGCGCGTGGGACGCGGCGGAGATCGGCCGGCGGGTGTTCGGACTGCCGCCGACGACGATCACCCTGCTCCTCCTCGGCCTTGGTTTTGGGGTGGTCATCGCGCCCGTCGCCGCCGCCATCCTGGATCGCTCGGGCCGGCGCGAGCACGGGCTGGCCAGCAGCCTGGTGGTGCTCGCCCGAACGGTGGGGATGCTGCTCGGACTCTCCGGCCTCGCGGCCTTCGGCATCCGGCGCTTCAACCAGCTCGCCGCGCACGGACCGGCCGTCCCCATCAACGGGGGGGCCTCGGTTATCGAGGCCGCGATCAAAGCCCGCGTCGCCGCCGCGCTGGTGCAGGAGTACCACGAGGTCTTCACCATCGCCGCCGCCATCTGCCTGGCCGCGGCGGCCATCGCCGCCGTCTCGCTGGCGCGACCTCGCGACCTCGCGGCGGTCCCGCTGACCGTGTCGGCGTGACCACCGCGCACATCGAACATACCCCCGGCGTCGCCGCGGTGGGGCGCATCGTCGATACCGCGGCGGCGCGCCTTGGCGGCCGGGCCTTCTTTGTCGGCGGTTACGTGCGCGACCGCCTGCTGGGACGGGACAGCAAGGACGTCGATATCGTGGTCGAGGGTGGTCTCGGCCTGCAGGTGGCGGCGGCCGTCGCCGAGAGCGAGGGGGCCCGCGGGTTCGTGGTGTTCGAGCGCTTTGGCACCGCACAGGTGACGTTCGACGACGTGACCGTGGAGTTCGTCTCCGCCCGCGCCGAGAGCTATGCGCCCGACAGTCGCAAGCCGGACGTGCGGGAGGCCACCCTCGAGGAGGACATGCGCCGGCGCGACTTCACCGTCAACGCCCTGATGGCGGACGCCGCGGGCGACATTGTCGACCTCACCGGGCGGGGACTCGACGACCTCGCGGCCCGCCTGCTGAGGACGCCGCTCCCCGCCGCCGAGACGTTCGCCGAGGACCCCCTGCGCGCGGTGCGCGCGGTGCGGTTCGCGGTGGCGCTGGGTTTCGCGATGGACGACGAGATCCCCGCGGCGATCGCCGCCAACCTCGATCGCCTGGGCAGCGTGGTCAGCGTCGAGCGGGTCAACGAGGAGTTGCGGCGGATGATCCTCGGACGGCGGCCGGGCGCCGCGGTGCGCCTGATGGTCGAGACCGGCATTGCCGCGCGCCTGCTTCCCGAGATCACCACCATGGGGGGCGTCGAGCAAACCGGGTTCCACCACCTCGACGTCCTCGACCACACCATCGCCGCGCTGGACTTGGTCGCCGCGCGTCCCGCGCCACACCTCGAGCCCGCCGCCGAACTGCGGCTGCGCCTGGGCGTGCTGTTCCACGACGCCGGCAAGCCCGCGACCGCGGCGCGCGACGGCGACAAGCTCACCTTCTACGGTCACCCCGACGTCGGCGCGGCGGCCGCCGCAAGCGCGCTAAGGCGCTTGCGCTTCAGCAACGACGATGTGCAGTCCGTGGCCCGGCTGGTCTCCCTCCACATGCGGCCGATCCAGTACCAGGCGGACTGGAAGGACGGCGCGATCCGGCGGTTGGTGCGGGACGCCGGTGAGTTGCTGCCATCGCTCCTCTACCTGTCAGACGCGGACATGGCCGCCAGCGAGTACCCGCCGGACGAGGCCGCGGCCAAGATGAACGACCTGCGACGGCGGGTCGCCCAGGTACCCGAGGAGGTCGCTGTGGCCGCGCGCTCGCCGCTCGACGGCCATGCCCTCATGGAGCGCTTCGATCGTCCCGCCGGTCCCTGGATCTCGGCGGTGCAGGACGCCCTGCTGGAGGCGGTGCTCGACGGCGAGTTGGCCCCGGGTGACGAGGGTGCTGCGTGGGCCTTCATCGACGCCCACCCGGGACTGGCGCCGGCGTGAGAGATGCCCCACGCGTGGTCGTCGTCGGCGGGGGGATCGCCGGGCTGACCATCGCGTGGGAACTGGGGCGCCGCGGCGCGCGGGTCACCCTGGTGCGGTCCGACCGCCCGCGCACCTCCGTGGTCGCCGCGGGCATGCTGGCGCCGATGCCCGAGGCGCTCGTCACCGGGTCCATGCTTCGCCTCGGGGTGGAGGCCCTGCGTCACTACCCGGAGTTCCTGGAGACGCTGGCGGAGGACACGGCCAGGCCGACCGGGTTCGTACGCAGTGGGGTCCTGCGCCTGGCGACCGGCGAGGCGGCGATCGCCGCGCTTCGCGAGGAGGTCGGCAGTTACGAGGCCGCTGGGATGCCCTCGCAATGGCTCGACGCCCGGTCGGCCCGAACTCTTGCGCCGGGCCTCCCGCCGTCGATCGCCGGCGGGCTGCTGAGCTTCGAAGAGGCCCAGGTGCAGCCGGTGTGGCTGCTGGCAGCGCTCGAGGAGGCGGCCTTCCGCCGTGAGGTCGCGACGGTTGACGGCCGGGTGGCGAAAGTCTCCGCGAGGCGGGATGGCGTCGAGGTCCACCTTGACCAGGGCGGGTTGATCGCCGGCGACCGGCTGGTGCTGGCGGCGGGCAGCTGGACCTCAGAGCTTGCCGCGGACATCCCCGTCCGGCCGGTCAAGGGGCAGCTCCTGGCCTTCGCCGCCGGGGAGGGGCCGGAACCGATCATCTACCACGACCACCACTACCTGCTGACCAAGCCGGACGGGGCGGTGCTGCTGGGGGGGACGATGGAGGAGGCCGGGTTCTCACTGGAGCCCGACGGCGCCGGGACCGCCCTGCGGGAGCTCCTGCCGGTCTTCTGGCCCAGCCTGTCGACGGTGGCCGCCGAGACCAGGGTCGGCCTCCGCCCGGCCTCCCCCGACGGGTTACCGCTCTGTGGCGGCCTGCCAGGGATGCAGGCGGTCTACGCCTTCACCGCCCACTTTCGCAATGGGTTCTTGCTCTGCCCGCACGGTGCACGCCTGGCGGCCCGCGAGATCCTCGACGGGGAGGCCCAGGAGCTTTTCAACGCGCTCCGCCCCGCACGGTTTCGGTCCGCCCCGCTCTAACCTGATGCGCCGCCACGCGGCCGCACCCCTGCCGGGGCGCTTCAGGCCGGTGTGGCGGCGAAGTCCTCGCTGACCGCTTTGACGACGTCGCTCACGGGGACCCCGAGCTTCTGGAAACCGGTCACCCCGCTGCGCTCGGCGGCGCTGGAGAGCACCATCGGCTCTGCCTCCGACAGCAGGTAGAAGCGCGCCTCTCCGCCGAGTTCGCGCATGCGCGCGATGGCCTCCGTCCCGACCATGTCACCCAGGATCAGGTCGCAGAGCACCGCGTCCGGCTGCTCGGCGCGATACAGCTCCACCCCCTGGCCGCCGGAGTGCGCCGTGTGCACCGTGTGGCCGCGCATCGTGAAGGCGAGGCGATAGAGCTCGAGGTTGGGCGTGTCGTCATCGACGAGCAGGACCCTCATATGTGTTCTCTTCCCTTCTGCTCCAGGCATAGGGACAGATTAGGGCACTTGGACGGCGATGGGGATTACGAACTCAGTTGCGGCCATGCCGTGTCGGTTCGAAATTGGTGACGGTAGTGTGACGGCCGCGGGGTTATCGCGCCAGGAGGCGTTGTAGGGAGCATGAAGATCTTGGAGATGTTGCTGCCCCGACTGTCCCTGCTTGCGCGGCTTGCCAGCGACCGCGATGTGATCGGAGACCCGGCGCGCCTGGCGCAGATGCGTGAGGACTACAGGTATCTCGCCGCTGTCTGTCGAAACGTGCTCGTTGACCTCGAGGAGGGGATCATTGATCTCCCCGACCCGGTCGCGCCGGATGCGCCAGTGGAAGTGCGGGTGGCCTATCAGATGGCGCTGATCCGCCAGACCAACCGTCTGTACCGCGCGGTGGACGCCGCGGTCGGCCGTCGCGGCGTCGGCCGCCGTTCAGCCGCTATCGACTGAGGTCGCCGACGGTCAACGCCGCCAGGGGTATGAGCCCTCGCCGTCGCTGGTCATCGGCAGCATCCCCAGTGACGGCCTGACCACCTCGGGCAGCTGAACGCCCGCGGATGGGCTGCTCAGCACCGTCCGCTGGTACAGGCGCTGCAGCAGCGTGGCGATCTCACCGCCGGTTTCGACCAGGCGGTTGGAGTCCTCGGCGAAGCGCTCCGGTAGGTCTGCCCCACCCTCCTCGCTGCGGTCGAACACCGCGAGCCTTGTCTTGCGGCTCAGGCCGTTGGTCATACCGTGCAGGAACGCGCGGCCGCTGAGGGGCTGGAGCCAGGTGTCATCAGCGGTGAGCTGCAGGAGTCGGAAGTTGCCAAGGCCCCGCAGCAGCTCCTCGCGCTCGCTGTTGAAGATGTCGCGGAAGCGCTCCCCGTGCAGGGGCATGGTGCTGAGGTCAATGGCCAGGCCGAAGATCATCGGCGCGTCGTCACGCGCTTCGCGCGTCAGCACGTTTAGCTGCGTGGGCCACTCCGGCCGGCTCGCCAGCACGCTGCTGGCGGACGCCGTGAAGCTCCAGCCGCGGCGGGCAACGCGCTCGGCGATTGCATCCGTGAGGCCGTTCGTGAGGTCGTCGGCGATCGTCAATACTGGGTTGTCCGCAGAGAGCACTGTTGCATCAGTCACCGCCCCATATAACGTCGGCGACGCGCGATATACCTGCGTGGACCGACAACTTGACACGATCGTGTTACGTCCCGGTCGCATCTGTGCACGGCCCAGTTCGGGCACTGGCGATTCAGCCGTGGATGGCGACGAAGAGCCCGGCTGCGATCAGGACGAGGCCTGAGAACAGCTCCGCGCGGTCTCCGAGGTGCTTCCCGAGCCTTTTTCCCAGCTCCAGGCCGATGATCGTCAGGACCAGGCTGGATGCCCCCATGAAGCCGGCCGCCACCAGGACGGGCGCCTTCAGCAGGCCCAACCCGAAGCCCACGACGAGGTTGTCCAGGGACAGTGCAACGGCCAGCAGGATGATGGTCCGGCGGCGTACCGGGATGTCGAGGTCGCGCGTCTCCTTGCGCGTCTCCCAGAGCGTGTAGGCGCCGATCAGGACCAGGACGATCCCCGCGACCAGGTTGGCGCGCGCCCCGATCGCGCCCGCCGTTCGGCTGCCCACGGCCAGCCCGATGGTGGGCATCAGGACCTCCATCCCCACGAAGCTGACGAGGATCTCGATGCGGTGGCGTCGCTCCAGCGGCAGCACCCCAAGTCCGATCGCGCCACCGAAGTTCGACAGACCGGCGGAGAAGCCGAGCAGGAGGAGGGGCAGCAGCCAGGGCGGCATCAGCCGGAGTTGGTGATGGGCTGCGCGAGGACCCACAGCGATGTACTGGTGTAGAGCACCATCGCCGTCAGCCAGCCGAGGTCCGCCCGGATGGCCAGGCCGGGGTTCTTCTCGACGCGCGCGAGACGGGCGTGGGCCATGATCACCGCGAGCACGTGGCCAGCCACGATGGCCAGCACCTGGACCCAGAAGACCACCGACGGCGTGACCGAGCGGGTGTTCAGGGTGACGGCCCGCTGCGCCGCCGCCGCGTCGTGGGGCGTGAACACCAGCGGCCCAAGGACGATCAACTGCGTCAGGTTGTGGGCCAGCAGGTAGGCCAGGGCGATGGGGATCAGCGACGGGGCGACGACGGTTGCCAGCTGGCGCGGGTCTCGATGGCTCAGCGCCGCGGCGAGGCGAGTGAAGACCATGAAGAAGATGGCAAAAGCCAGCCAGGTGAAGAAGATCTCCGTGGTGTCCAGCAGGAGGTCGCCGAGGGCCACGTCGCCCGCCTGTGGCAGGGAGTTGAGGAAGCCGGTGTGGTCGGTGACGAACGTCCAGATCGGGGTCACCCGGACCCCATCCGCCAGGACGCCCGCGAGCCACAGCGTGATCAGCGCCTCCCTGCCGCGACCCTCGGGCAGGAAACGGGCGGGGTGGAACCCGGTGCGGAGCCTCACGAAGCCGCGCTCGTCGCGGTGCATCGCCACCGCCGCCACCGTGCTCGCCAGCGTGGTCATGGCCTGGAAGAGGTCTCCGCCGCGGAACCATCCCTCACCCAGCCACGCGCCCATGGCGACCTGGCCGATCGCGTAGGCCACGACGAGAATACCCAGGGTTCGCGGCGAGTTGGGCACCACCCGCAGGGCCAGCTCGAACCAGAAGAGCAGGAACAGCATTATGAGGGCGGGCCAGTAACCCAGGCGCTCCAGGCGCGGGTCCGCCGGTTTGCGGGCCGACGCCCCCGAGGTGACCACCCGGGCGACCAGCGCGAACGGGTTGGCGACCTCGTACATCCCGCCGACGATGCAGTGCAACAGGGGCAGCACGGGGATGGTCAGGACCCAGAAGAGGATCGCCGCCGAGTTCAACACCGTGGCCTGGTTACCGAAGAGCGCGACCACCGCGACAAACGCGACGTAGAGAAGTGCCACCGTCTGCAGCGCCATGACCAGCGGACGTGGCACGGTCGCGCGGTCTTCGTCCGGGCGCTCGCCGCGCGCCGGTAGCAGGTAGATCAGGCCGAACGACGCCGCGACCACCGCGCCGGCGCCGACCAGGACTGTCAACAGCGGCACCTGCAGGTCGAAGCGGCCGATGAAGGCGTGCAGGATGATCATGGCTCTCTGAGAGCCTATACGCCGCCGCGGGTTGCGTGGATGCCGCGGGAGGACCGGAAATCCACCTCGCTATCCTTCTAGCCTGATGCCGGAGAAATCACAGCGCCGTAGCGCCGAGATGCTCCATGGCCCCAGCCGCGCCCCCGCACGCGCCTACCTGCGGGCCATCGGATTCAGTCGCGAGGACCTCGAGAAACCGATCATCGGCGTCGGTCACTGCTGGATCGAGACGATGACTTGCAACTACAACCACCGCGAGCTCGCCGAACACGTCAAGCAGGGGATCCGCGACGCCGGCGGAACGCCTATGGAGTTCAACACCATCTCGGTGTCCGACGGCGTGACGATGGGGACCGAGGGAATGAAGGCGTCACTGGTGAGCCGCGACGTGATCGCCGACTCCATCGAGCTGGTGTGCCGCGGCCACAGCTTCGACGGCCTGGTCATGATCGTGGGCTGCGACAAGACCATCCCCGCGGGGGCGATGGCGCTGGCGCGGATGGACCTCCCCGGGCTGGTGCTGTACAGCGGCACAATCGCCCCTGGCAGGTACCGGGGCCGTGACATCACCATCCAGGAGGTCTTCGAGGCGGTCGGTGCCCACGCCGCAGGCACCATCACCGACGAGGAGCTGGAGGAGATCGAGTCGGTGGCCTGTCCCGGGCCGGGCGCCTGTGGCGGGCAGTTCACCGCCAACACCATGTCCAACGCGCTGGAGTTCCTGGGCCTCTCCCCGGCGGGGGCCAACGGGGTCCCCGCCGAGGATGAGCGTAAGGCCCAGGTCGCCCGCGACGCCGGGACCCTGGCGGTGCGGCTGGTCAACGAGGATGTGCGTCCCCGCTCACTGATCAACCAGAACTCGCTGGACAACGCCATCACGTCGATCGCCGCCACCGGTGGCTCCACGAACGGCGTGTTGCACATGCTGGCAATCGCTGCGGAGGCCGAGCAGCGCCTCAACATCGAGGACTTCGACCGCGTCTCGAGCAAGACCCCGATCCTCGCCAGCCTGAAGCCGGGCGGCGCTTTCGTGGCGACAGACCTCGACCGCGCCGGGGGGGTGGGGGTGCTGATGCAGCGATTGATCGAGGGTGGCCTGCTGCACGCCGACGAGCGCAACGTCGACGGTCGCACCATCCGGGAGATCGCCGCCGCCTCGCGTGAGGTTGACGGGCAGAAGGTGGTGCGGCCGTTGAGCGACCCCCTCAAGGCCCACGGCGGTATCGCCATCATGTACGGGAACCTCGCCCCCGAGGGTTGCGTGGTCAAGCTGGCGGGCCACGACCGCCTGAGCCATAGCGGCCCGGCGCGGGTGTTTGATTCCGAAGAGGAGGCCTTCGCGGCCGTGCAGGAGCAGCGCATCAACGCCGGGGACGTGGTGGTGATCCGCTACGAGGGACCGGCGGGCGGCCCTGGAATGCGCGAGATGCTGGGGGTCACCGCGGCGATCGTCGGGCAGGGCCTCTCGGACAAGGTGGCGCTGCTCACCGACGGGCGCTTCTCCGGCGCCACGCACGGGTTCATGGCCGGCCACGTGGCGCCCGAGGCGTTCCGCGGCGGACCGATCGCGGCGGTGCGTGACGGCGACCAGGTTACGTTCGATGTGCCCAACCGAAAGCTCACCCTGGGTATCACCGAGGAGGAGCTCGCCGAGCGCCTTGATCGCTGGGAAGCGCCGGTGGCGAAGTACCGAACAGGGGTGTTCGCGAAATACGCCTCGCTGGTGTCATCCGCCAGCCAGGGCGCGGTCACCCGCCCCCAGCGCTCGAACGCGCCGACCTACATCAGGGAGCGCCGCCGGGGCGACTAGCGCCGCCCCGGCGTAAGCGGCCGGCCAAACAACCGGCTGCGGCTGCTAGGCCTGTTTGGCCTCGCCCTCGGCCTGCTTATCGACGTTGCCGGTCACCTTGCCGACGGTCTCCTCGATCGCGCCACCAACCTTGCGGGCACCCTCCTGGACGTTGCCGACGGTCTTCTGGCCGGCCCCGCGGGCCTCGAGGTCCTCATTGCCGGTCAGCTTGCCGGCGCCTTCCTTGACGTTGCCTTCGACCTTGTTCTGCAGCTCACCCATGTGAAGCCTCCTCGGCGCTGGTGCGCCTGTGTATGTCGTTCTATGATAACGCAACTATCAGGTTTTGACACATCGGCTGCGTGGGTTGTGCATTGTGTTGACAAAACCACAACTAAGTGTGATACTCGGGGAACTGACGCCGTCGGGAGGGGGAACCGGCGGGGCGGGATCTCGATTGGGGGTACGGGTGACGCACAGAACGGGGTACATGCGGGCGGCGGCGGTGGGCGTGCAGCTGGCGGTGGTGGTGGCTTGCGCGGGCGTGGGCTGGAAGGCCCTGCACCAACTCACGCCACAGCCAAAGGTGAAGGTGCAGGGCGCGCCACCCGCACCGCTGACGGGCCTGGGGTCGATGGTCGCGCCGCTGCGGGGCTCGGGCGCGGTCCACCGCGCGGTGCCGTCCGTCGGGCCGCCCAGCCTGTCGGAGCTCATGCTCCGCGTTAACCGCGACGATGCCCTGCTCTACCAGGGGCAGTGGCGGTCGGCGCACCTGCTGGGCGAGGCCACGCGCTCATACCTGGAGCGCCACATCGTGCCGCTGCTGCTGGCGGCGGCCAGGGGAGGGATGCGTTGAACGAACTGACCTTGCTGCAGCAGGTGATCGACCGCTGGATCACCATGGGCCAGGCCCTGGTGGCCAGCATCGGGGCGCTGGCTTTTGTCCTCGCCTTCCTGTGGAAGATGGTGTCGATAGAGCCCCGGGCGGTCATGGAGTCGAAGCGGTGGATCGGCCGGATCGTCTTCGGCACCCTCGGGGTCGAGCTGGCCGGAACCCTGGTGCGGGTCCTGGTGGCGGCGGCGAAGTAAGTGCAGCCCCTGCTCGGCCCAGACCAGCTGCTCAACCTCGTCGGCGGTCTGCTCACGCAGCTGGTCGTCCGGGCGGGAACGGCCTTCAGTACCGTGACCGAGTACTACGTGCTCTGGACGGGGAACTTCGCCGCCCACGCCGGCACAGGCAACCCGTGCCTTCACGCCTTCGGCATCGTCAAGGCGGACCCCTCCGGGTGCCGCTTCACCGACAACTCGGTGCTCCGCGGCATCTACGGGCTGACCGCGGCCATCGCCTCGGCCCTGCTGGTCGCCGTGCTGACCTACGCCCTGGGACGCTCGATGTTCGAGCACTCCTTCCGGGCGCGCTACACGCTCAAGGCGATGTTGCCGCGCATGTTGATCGTGATCGTCCTGCTCACCTTCGGGCTGGCCCTGATGCAGCAGGCGGTCGACCTCAACAACGCCGCCGTCGATGCCATCTGGACCTACCGCGGTGGCATGAGCGCGGATTCCAACCTCTGGCGGCTGCTCCTTGGAGGCCAGGCGGACAACGTCATCCTCGCCGTCCTGCTCTTCCTCGTTGCGGTCCTGTTGGTCCTGCTGATCGTGACCTCGGTGGCGCGCAACCTGCTGCTCGTTGTGCTGATGGCGGGTGCGCCGCTGGCCTTTCTCTGCATGCTGCTGCCGGAGCTCGAGACGTACGCCAGCGAGTGGCGGCGGCTGTTCTTCACCGCGGTGTTCACCCAGGTCGTGCAGGTGTTGATCCTGCGCATCTCCCTGCTGCTGCTCTTCCAGGACCATGGGATCGTGGCTGCGATCCACGGCCTAGTCGCCCTCTACCTGGTTCTCCGCGTCCCCAGCGCACTGCACGCGGCGAGCCACGCCGAGTCGAAGGCCCTGCTGTATGCCAAGCACGCGGGTCACGGCGCGATCAAGGCGATCGAGCACGCGACGGCGCCTGAGCACCACGTTCGCTCGCACAGTGCGGCCGCCTGACGGGGATGGGCGTCATGTCGATGGGCGGCCTGGTGTGGCACCAGCGTGCGGGCGCCGGACGGGTCCTGGGGCTCGCCATCGCGGCGGTGATGGCGCTGCCGGTCATGCTCGGACTGTTGGGTGTGGCGCTGGCCTCGGCCGCCGGCCCGCCCGTCTCAGGCCCAACCGGTCGGCCCATGGCAGCGTGGGTCGTCACCCAGCCCTATGGCTGCACCGGCCTGGGGATGGAGCCCGCGCGCGGAGACTGCGCGCACTTCCACTTCGGGATCGACCTGGCCGCGCCCGCCGGCACAGCGGTCGCAGCGGTGGCGCCGGGCACCCTCGAGGTGCTCCCGCCGAGTGGGTACAGCGGTGGTTACGGCCTGCACATCCTCGTACACCACGCCGCCGGCACCGACACCCTGTACGCCCACCTGGCCGACACGATCGTGGTCTCGGGCGAGCGGGTGATGGCAGGGACAACCATCGGTCACGAGGGCTCGACCGGCATGAGCACCGGTCCCCACCTGCACTTTGAGGTACGGGAGGCGGGCGTCGCCGTCGACCCGGTCAGTGTCTTCCCGGGCATCTTCGGCCCGGAGGGTCAAGCACGTTGAGAGACCGCAGCGGGATGAACATCGCCGGTCTCGAGGAGGGACATTTCCAATGATCAACCGGGTCATCATGGTCGGTCGCCTGACCCGCGACCCCGAGGTTCACGAGAGCGCCAGCGGGGTCAAGCTGGTGAACATTCGCCTGGTCACCACCGAGTACCGCAAGGGCGAGGATGGCACGCGCAAGGACGAGGTCCAGTACCACTCGGTGATCGCGCTCGGCCGCCTGGCCGAGATCTGCGCCGACTACCTCACGAAGGGGCGCCTGGTCTACATCGAGGGCAAGCTCCAGACGCGGGAGTGGGAGGGCAAGGACGGTCTGCACCGGTACACCACCGAGGTGCTCGCCGACGTGATGCAGATGCTCTCACCGCGGCCCACGGGTGACGCCGCCGCGGATGTGGCATCGCCGACCGAAGTCATGGCGGGCGCCGGCGCCGTTTGAGCGCTGACCGCTGACGCGCGGCGCGGCGGCCGCGGGTCGGCGCCGTCGTGAGGGGGGACAACGGTCGCGGCTGCCCGTTGGGGGGCGGGCACCCGCGGTCGCCCTGCGCCAGGTAGCCAAGGTCATTTGGCTCGGCTGTAAGCTGCGCCTGTGACGCAGGCGGGGAACGAGGTTGGCCGCCGCTCCTACGAGAAGGCCGGCTTCACCTTGGAGGGGACCCGGCGATCGGCTAGTTTTGTCGAGGGCAGGCGCGTGGACCAGCTACTGATGGGCCTGCTCCGTGAGGAATGGGAGGCGCTGCCCAGGAAGAAGTCCTGGGAACTGGACTAGGCGCCTCTAGCGGGCCCTTACAGCCAACTAGGTGCGGTAACAGAGCGACTTCCAGCCGCCGTTGACGTTGACCAAGTGGACGTCCTGGGTGACCACGGTCTCCTTCGCCCGCTGGCGGATGCGGTAGTCGACGACCAGCTCCGCGACCTCGTGGTAGGTCTTCTTGGTCTGCTCGTCGTGCCACGACGCCAGCATCCGGACCTCGCGCACCTTGCTCCCCAGCAAGCCGCGCCCCGGCTGCCGGGCGGCCATCTCGCGGGTGAAGCTGGCCTGGTCCTGCCAGGAGGCCTGGGAGTCGGGGGCCAGGAGGTTCCAGGCGCTGTCGAACCGTCCGGCACTGATCAGCCGGGTGAAGGTCTCCTCGCAGAGCGTGGGCGTCTCCCCGGCGACGACGCCGGCGTCGACGGTGCTCACGTTCATGACCGCGGGCGAGGGGCCGGGCGCGGCGTACGGGGCCGCACCGGCCGGCAGCGGCACGCGCGTGAAGCGCTCGAACTCCATCGTGCTGCGCGTGGTGAAGACGTTGAGGAGCATGTGCCACAGGCCCTGCATGAGCGCCTTCAAGAATGGCGGCAAGGTTAGCCTCCCAGCCCGGTGAAGTGGTTGAAGTGGTGGGGCGGTATACCAGATCTTGGGTTAATGGATGATCCTACACACAACTGGCTGTAAGTCAATGACCCCATCGTACTAACCTCGGCCCGCCCGGTCGATGACCTCCTTGGCGAGGTCACGGTAGGCCTGCGAGCCCGGGTGTCTGGGGGCGTATTCGAGGATCGAGCGGAAGCCCGCCGCCGCCTCCGGGAAGCGCACCGAGGAGCGGACGACGGTTTTGAAGATCGTCTTGCCGAAGAACTCGCGCACGCTCTGCTCCACCTCCGCCGAGTGCAGCGAGCGGGGTCGGAACATGGTCGGGAGGATGCCCAGAACGTCGAGCCCGGCATTGGTGCTGCCGCGAACCTCGGAGACGGTGTTCAGCAGCAACTGCATGCCCTTGAGCGCCAGGAAGTCCAGCTGGAGGGGGATCAACACACCGTCAGCGGCGGTCAGGGCGTTGACCGTGAGCAACCCGAGGTTCGGTGGGCAGTCCATCACGACGAAGTCGTACCCGGATCGCACCGGCTCCAGGGCCTCACGCAGTCGGTACTCGCGTCGCTGACGGCGGCCGAGGGCCACCTCGCCCGCGGCCAGCTGGATGCTCCCGGGAATTATGTCGAGGCCGGGGTCGACCTCCTGGAGGGCATCGGCGGCCAGGGCACCGGAGATCATGACGTCGTACGCGGACATGTCCCCTGGGGCCAGCTCGATACCGGCCATCAGGGTCAGATGCGCCTGGGAGTCGAGATCGACCATCAGAACCCGCTTCTTGCGCTCGTGTAGCGCGTAGCCCAGGTTCAGCGCGGTCGTCGACTTGCCGACACCGCCTTTTTGGTTCGCTACGGCAATTACTTTGCCCATGTTCCTCGCCAATGGGTATTCGTTCCTGGCGAAGGCCAGAGCCACCCGCGTCGGGGTGGGATTCCATCCCTCTCTGGACCGCGATTCCCGTCGCGGCCAGGGTCGAGTATAGAGGGGCGGTCCGCCTCATCCGTCGGCTCCTGGCATCGTCCCGGTTAGGGCCTGGCTCAGCTACGCCTGCCCACCAACAGCGACTGCAACGACCTCCCGATGGGACCCTCCTCATCCCACAACCGACTTTCGGCGAGTCCCACGCCGTGCTCGTGGACCCAGGTGACAGCCTCAAGCGCGACCCACTCACCGCGTGGATATCGGTGCAAATACACCGTCAGGTCCGGGTTGATGTACAGGTGGCTGGTGAAGTCGAGAATTCCCGAGAGCCCGTTGCCGAAATCCGCCGCGGCCATGACGCGCTGGAGCGGGGAGGGGCCGTCTTCGTCGACCAGTGTCGTCGGGAACCTGAACCAGCAGGTCGCGGGGCCGGGCTCGAGGAACCCGCCGCGGACCACCCGGAGCTCCATGGCCTGGATCAGGCCACGTCCCCACCCTGTGAGGTTCGGGGCTTTGCCGGCCGCCGGCGGCGGTGGGGCGTCCGGCGCCTCGACCAGGCCGCCCGGCAGGTCCACGTCGGCCGCCCGTATTCGCAGGCCCGTGGCGCGGGCGACGAGCAGCCCCTCAGCACGAACCTCCACCTCCACCAGCATCACCTTCTTGCCGGGGCGGGTCGGTTGCGCGGTCACCGCCAGGGGCGCCATGGGGACGGGCCGAAGCAGCTCACAGGTGACGCGCGTATAGGGCATCTCGAGATCGGGCTCGATCGCCTCGAGGGCCCATGTCATGAGCGCCGCCACGGCACCCCCGTGGAGGGCGTTGGCATCCCAGGGGCCAACGGTGTTGGCCTGCGGGACGACCAGGCCGTCCCGTCGACGGAAGAGTGGCTCGGCGCTCAAACCTCCTGGGCTACCCTGCCCGCGCTGTCCTTTTGGTGCTGTTCCACGAGGGCCTGCGCGACGTGGGCGGGCACCTCTTCGTATTTGCTGAGCACCATGGTGTAGGTGCCGCGGCCCTGGGTCATCGACCGCAGCTCCTTGGGGAACTCGTACATCTCCTTCAGCGGGACGTGTGCGGTGACCTGGGACTTGCCGCCGGCCTGCGGGTTCATCCCCCCGACCTTTCCGCGCTTGCCGCTGAGCAGCGACATGACGTCGCCCATGAACCGCTCGGGCACGGTCACGGTCACGTCCATGATCGGCTCCAGCACCACCGGGTGCGCCTCTCGGCAGGCCTCTCGCATGGCCATGGCGCCGGCAATCTGAAAGGCGATGTCCTTGCCGTCGACGGGGTGCGTCGACCCGTCGACCAGCTTGACGTGGACGTCCACGATCGGGCTTCCGACGAGGATGCCCTCCTCCATTGCCTTTCTCACGCCCTTCTCCACGGAGGGCCGGAAGTTCTGCGGGATCGACCCGCCGAAGATCTTGTCCTCCCATACCAGCCCGCTGTCGCGTGGCCCGGGCGCCACCTCGATGACCGCGTGGCCGTACATCCCCGCGCCTCCGGACTGCTTCTTGTGCTTCTTGTCTATCCGCGCGGTGCCGGTGATCGTCTCGCGGTAGGGCACCCGCGGGAAGTGCAGCTCTGCGTCGACCCCGTACTTGCGCTTGAGCTTTTCGAGGTTCACCGACAGGTGCACGTCGCCCACCCCCCGGAGGATCTGCTCGTGGGTGGTCTCATCGCGGGCGAGCTCCAGGGTGGGGTCCTCGTCGAGCAGCTTGTGCAGACCGCTGAACACCTTCTCCTCGTCGCCCTTGTTCTTGGCCGTGATGGCCATCTGGTAGGTGCGCACCGGCAGGTCGGGCGCGTGGACTGCCACCTGTGTGTCCTTCGCGGCCAGGACGTCGCCGGTCAGCGTGGCCGCGAGCTTGGAGATGGCCCCGATGTCGCCCGCGCAGAGCTCGGCGACGGGCTGCAGGGTTTTGCCCAGCGGCATGCTCAGCGACGCCAGTCGCTCCACCTGGCCGCGGGTGAGGTTCTGCAGCTGCTGGTCGGGCTTCAGCGTGCCGGACATCACCTTGAGGAAGCTGATACGTCCAACGAAGGGGTCGGCGGTGGTCTTGAAACACAGGGCGGCCGCGGGCCCGTCGGCGTCCGGGGCCAGCCCGCCGTGCTCCTCGGCTTCGGAGGCCGGCTGCTCCGCAGCCGAAGGCATGAGCTCGACGATGGCGTCGAGGACCTGGTGGGTGCCGATCTCCTTCACCGCGGACGCGCACATCACCGGTACCACGACGCCACTGCGGATCCCCTCGTGGGTCGCCCGTACCACCTCGTCGTCGGAGATGCTGATGTCGTCCTCCAGGTAGTGCTCCATCAGGTTGTCGTCGGCCATGCAGGCGGCCTCGACCAGCTGCCGGCGGAAGTTTTCGACGTCAGCCTCCATCTCTTTGGGT
This sequence comes from Candidatus Dormibacteria bacterium, assembly GCA_046262455.1. Classification (GTDB taxonomy): domain Bacteria; phylum Chloroflexota; class Dormibacteria; order DASZGP01; family DASZGP01; genus JAXDLW01. The sequence goes on from JBHEMS010000057.1 coordinate 29,365, forward strand.
ATCGCGGCCTCGGTCATCCTGCCGCCCTCGTAGACGTAGGCCTTGCGGTGGAGCAGGTCGACAACACCTGTGAAGCTGGACTCGCTCCCGATGGGGAGGTGCAGCGGGACCGGCTTGGGCTCAAACGACTCCTGCAGGGTCGACAGCACGCCAAGGTAGTCCGCGTTCTCCTTGTCCATCTTGTTGACGACCACCAGCCGCGGCTCGCCGCGCTCGCTGAGCATCTCCCAGGCAGCCTCGGTCCCCACCGATACACCGCTGTTGGCGCTGACCACGACCATCGCGGCCTCGACCGCCCGCAGGCCCCCGATCGCCTCGCCGATGAAGTCGGAGAACCCCGGGCAGTCGACCAGGTTGACCTTGGCGTCGCGCCACTCGAGGTGGGCGATGCCGGCGCCGATGGAGATGTTGTGCCGGTGCTCCTCGGGATCGAAGTCCAGGGTCGCCGTGCCATTGTCCGTGCTGCCCAGACGCGGGATGGCGCCGCCGGCGTGGAGGAGTGCCTCGGCAAGGCTCGTCTTGCCGTCGTGGCTGTGCCCGAGGATGGCGATGTTGCGGATGTTCTGTGGCGTGTACCTTGCCATGTTCACCCCGTATTCACCTGTGCCCGTGTCCGCCGCCGTGAGCGGCGACGCTCATCCTACGACGGCGGGAACAGGGCGAACAGCCGGGCGATGTCGTCAAGCGCCCCTCGGCCGGCGTCCGCCGGCTGGCCGATGGTCAGCTCGTAGAGTCGGCGCCGGCCGGCGCGGTCCACGGTGATCAGGTACGACCGGACCGTCACCTTGGCCGTTGGTGTCGCGAGCGTGTATTCCAGCTGGGCGGCGGTCTGCCCCGCGAGGTGCGTGGAGGTGCGGTGTACCGGTTGCGTGACCTCCCGCTGCCTGGCCAGCCGCGTCAACCTGGCCTTCACGACTTCGTCCAACGACGGCGCGGCCGCGGTGCTCCCGAGGTCACCGGCATTGACGTGCGCGTTGACGGCGTAACCCGCGTTCAGGCTTCGCGAGTCGGCCGCGATCATCCGCAGCTGGTCGTTGATGGTGAAGCCGTCGGTGAAGTACCTGGCAAGCTCCGGGCGGCGCGCCCGCAGCGCCTGCAGGTCGGCGTCCAGGGTGGGGGAGTCGCGGGTGGCGACGTCCCACGCATCCGGGAGGGCGAGTGAGAAACCCTGGGGCGCATCCTCGTGCAAGCTCCACTCTGCCGGCAGGGCCGCCGCGGACGCGGTCGGCGAGGAGGCGGCAGGCGGGTGGTGTCCCGTCGTTGCCGCGCAGCCGGGCAGCGCGGCCAGCAGCCCCAGCAATGCCAGGCGGCGGACGCGGGTCACGCCAGCCAGGGCGGTGACGGGGGCTGGTCGAGCACCAGCACGTCCACCTCATCGCCCGCCGCCAGCGAGTGGACCGCCTCCGGGATATCGATCAGCGCGTTCGCCGCGGCCAGGCTACGCAGCTGGTGTGACTCCTGGCCGCCCAGGGGTGCGACCTCCAGCGAGCCAGCGCGGCCGTCCAGGCGGGCGCGGACAAAGCTGCGCAGCCCGGCCGGCTTGGTCACGGGCGCGGTGAGGCGGGCGCGCCGCCGGGGCCGGCCCCAGGCGGGGCGCCCCGACATCGCCAGCAGGGCCGGTAGCACGTAAACCTCGAAGCCCACCAGCGCTGACACCGGGTTGCCCGGCAGCCCGACGACGGTGACCCCGCCGACCACGCCGACGGCGAGGGGCTTGCCCGGCCGCATGGCAACCCGCCAGAACTCCAGCCGCCCGTCGCCCTCGATGACCCTGCGAACATGGTCGTACTCGCCCATGCTGACGCCGCCCACGCTGACCACCAGGTCGGCGCCGGGCGCGGCGGCGAAGGCGCGCCGGACGTCAGCCTCGGTGTCGCCGGCCCGGGGTACGAGCAGCGGCTCGCCACCCGCCTCGCGAACCGCCGCCGGGAGTGCGGTGCTGACGATGTCGGTGACCTGGCCCTCGGCGGGCGCCTGGCCCGGGTCGACGAGCTCGTCCCCGGTGGGGATCACGGCGACCCGCGGGCGCGGCAGGCAGAGCGGCTCGACCTCACCGAGCGCGGCCAGCAACCCCAACTGGGACGCGCGCAGCACGTCCCCGGCACGCAGCGCGACGTCCCCCACGCGGGTGTCGCCGCCGGCCGGGCGGATGTGCTTGCCTCGCGGCACCTCGGCGGTCAGCAGCACCGTCGCGTCCTCTACCGTTGTCCGCTCCACCTCGATGACCGCGTCGGCGCCGGCCGGCACCATCGCCCCGGTCATGATCCGCACAGCCGTGCTCGGCTCGACCGCCGGCGCCTGCGCCGCCCCGGCGGCGACCTCGCCCCGCAGCCGCAGCCGGGCGGGGGCCGCCGCCGATGCACCCCGGGTGTCGACGGCGCGCACCGCGAAGCCGTCCATCGCGGCGTTGTCGAACCCCGGCAGCTCGCGCGTCGCGACGACATCGCGGGCCAGCACCAGGCCGCCGGCGTCGGCCAGGGGCACGCCTTGGGGCGTCAGGGTCGGGAGGAGCGCCAGGAGCCTCTCTCGCGCCTCCTCGACGCTGATCGGACCCTCAGGGTTGTACCCGGTCCCAGGGTTACGGTCCACTACAATCCCGGCGTGCTGGTGGACGACATCATCGCTGCGATTGAAGCGGCCCGCGACAAGGTCATGGCCGACGAGACGCGCGCGATGATCAAGCTGGGGTTGCCGCGGCGGATGGCCGAGCAGACGGTGGCGGCGCGTTTCCACATGAAGGTCGAGGACGAGGAGAGCAGCGGTTCTTCAGAGTTCGACAACGGCCAGTGGCACGACATCTCCTGACCCCGTGACGCGCGCCGTCAGGCGCCGGAGGGGCTCGGCGTGGCGGTGCCAGGCGGGGGATCGCCGCGCAAAAAGGCCCTGACCAGCGAATCGATGGCCGGCTTGTTGGGGATCAGCACCGCGCCGTACAGCGCGGATTGCCGCGGCGTCGGGTCGTGCACAAAGTTGGGGCCGATCGCGTAGGTCTGGATCCTCGGTCTGCTGGTGCTCACCATCGCGTTCCCCAGCGCCAGCATCTCGGTGGGCGAGAGATTGGTGCGCAGGTTGTTCTTGAGGATGTCCAGGAACTGACCGAACTGGGAGATGCGGTCGGGCTTGAGCACCTTCCCGGACAGGGCGGTGAGAAAGTGCTGCTGGCGAATATTGCGCCCGAAATCGCTGAGCGGGTCGTCGTGGCGCGACCGCACGTACCAGAGCGCCTGCTCGCCGTTCAACAGCTGACGTCCCGCGGGTACGTAGACGGGTATCAGGTCATAGTGGTCCCCCGGGTAGTCATGGTCGGTGATCGGCCTTTCAACGTCGATGGTGACGCCGGCGACCGCGTCGACGCCCTGCCTGAAGCCGTCGAACGTGACGACCGCGTAGTAGGGAATCTGCACCCCGATCAGCTCCTCCATGGTGCGGACCGCCAGCGCCGGGCCGCCGCCGGGCAGGTGGTTGCTCTCGCCGAGCGTGTAGGCCTCGTTGATGCGGTGCCCGGCGCCGTATCCCGGGATGGTCACCAGGAGGTCGCGCGGAACGCTCATCGTGCGCACTGATTTATGGTCGGTGTCTATCGCCGCGAGGATCATGGTGTCGGAGTGGGGCACGTCCCCGGCGACGACGTTGCCGTTCTTGTCGTGGCGTTCGTCGGACCCCATCAGGAGCACGGTCACCGTGCCGTGCGGCGCCGCCACCGCGCCAGACGGGGCCTGGATTGCGGCGTTGCCGGGCGCCACCGTGTCCTTGTTGACGAACAGGGCGGCGCTGGTGAGCTGGTAGCCGAAGTAGCCCACGGGCACCAGCGCGACCAGCAGGAGTGCCAGTAGCACCCAGGGCCATCTCCGGCGGCCGCCTCCCGTTGCCCGGACCGGCCCCCGGGGTTCGACGGGGTCTGGGGCGTAGGCGCTGGCAGGCAACGGACCCCACGGTGTGGTGCGCCGGCGCCCGCCGCCACGCAACCCCGCGCGACGTCGACGCTGAGCCATCGGAGGCAAGTATGCCAGCCGGTTGGACGGCGTCCGCCGGCAATACAATCGTGCTCTGGCGGTCGGCTAGCTCAGTTGGTTAGAGCGCTCGGTTCACATCCGAGAGGTCAGGGGTTCGAGTCCCTTGCCGACCACCACCCAGCAGGAGGTGACCTTGGCCGGCGCGATTCTCCTTTACGGTGATACCCGTACCCATCCCAACGTGCACTGGCGCACCGGGTTCACCGCGCCCGACCCCGTGATCTACGTGGAGTCCGGGGAGCGGAGGATCCTGCTGGTGGGCGGGATGGAGTTGGGTCGCGCTCAGAAGCAGGCCGACGTGACCGAGGTGCTTCAGTTCGACACCGCCGCGTGGCGCGAGCGCCTGCGCAAGGGCAGCGAGTTCGAGGCGCACGCTGTGACCATCGCCGAGACCCTCAAGGAACTGGGCACTGACCGGGTCACGGTGGAACCTGATTTCCCAGTGGGACTGGCGGTCGCGCTGGACGAGCAGGACGTCGTTGTGGAGGTCAAGGATGACCTCTTCCGCGCCGAACGGCGGCGCAAGAGCGCGGAGGAGCAGGAGGCGGTGGCGCGCAGCCAGGCGGCCGCGGTGGCGGCGATGACCGCCGCACGCGCGGTGCTGCACGACGCCGAGGCGCGCGAGGGCAAGCTGTGGTACCGCGACGCGCCGCTCACCAGTGACGTGGTGTTGGCGGCGATCGACGCCGAACTCTTGCGCCACGACTGCGTCGCCGTCGAGGGCACGATTGTCGCCGGCGGCCCCGGGGCGGCCGATCCGCACGTGTCCAACACCGGCCACCTCGACGCCGGGGTGGGCGTCATCGTCGACATATTTCCCCAGAGTCGCAGCACCCACTACTTCGGCGATATCACCCGGACGTACGTCGTCGGCGAGCCCACCCCCGCGTGGCTCAAGCAGTACGAGGCGGTGAAATCGGCGCAGCAGGTCGCGCTGTCGATGCTGCGCGCGGGTGTCAGCAGCCGTGCGGTGCACCGCGCGGTCTGCCAGACCCTGTACGACGCGGGGTATGGGACCACCGTCGAGGGCCTGCGTCGCGAGGGCGTGGCGATGATGAACCACGGCACCGGCCACGGCCTCGGCCTGGTGATCCACGAGGCGCCACGCATCAACGATTTCGAAGGTCAGCTGGAGGAGGGGGACGTGGTGACCATCGAGCCCGGCCTGTACAGCGAGAAGGACGGCAGCGTGCGCATTGAGAACACGGTGGTGATCACCGCGGACGGGTACCGGGAGCTGACCGACATCGACGTGGAGTGGCGGCCGTGAAGGTGACCGGCGCCCGCATCCTGGTGACCGGTGCGTCCCGCGGCATTGGCGCCGCCTGCGCGGTGGAGTTGGCCCGTCGCGGGGCCGACCTGGCGATCGCCGCGAGGACCAGGAAGTCGCTCGACGAGGTGGCTGCGCAGTGCCAGGCCCTGGGCGCCGAGGTGCAAGTGATCGTCGCCGACATGTCCAAGCCGGCCCAGGTCACGGCGATGGTCGCGCGGGCCGACGCGGCGCTGGGCGGCATCGACGTGCTGGTCAACAACGCCGGCCTCGGCTTGACCGCCCCCGTCGCCGAGATCGCGCCGGACGACCTGCGTTACGTCTTCGAGGTCAACGTGATGGCGCCCCACCTGGCCACCATCGCCGTCCTGCCGGGCATGCTGGCGCGCCGCCGCGGCCGCATCGTCAATGTCGGTTCCGTGGCCTCCCACATCTCCACCCCCAACCTCGGGGGCTACTCTGCGACGAAGTTCGCGCTGAAGGCGCTCACCGACTCACTGCGCATGGAGCTCCGCGGTACTGGAGTTGGCGCCTCGCTGATATGCCCCGGTCCGATCGCAACCGACTTCGTCGTCAACAGCAAGGGCGACATCGAAGGTCGCCTCCCCGCGGAGCCGCTTGGCGCGCCCGCCGAGGACGTCGCCAGGGCCGTCTGCAAAGCCATCACCCGCGGATCCGCCGAGCTGTTCATCCCGGCCTACTACCAGGCGGTGGTGGGCGCCAACTCCATGGTGCCCCAGGTCATGCGCTTCGTCGGCAAGCCCGGGATGGAGGCCGCCACCAAACTCGCCGAGAAGTTTCTCTGAGCCTCGCCTAGCAGGTATCGCAGTGGTGGCCGGTTCGGGCGGCCTCCAGGGCTTCGTTGGCCTCGCGGCGGATCCACCAGATCATCGCCAGCCCGGCGACGGGGTCGGCCCACCACCAGCCGAATGCCCGGTTGACGACCAGCCCCGCGAGCAGCGTCAGGCCCATGTAGAAGCAGACGGCCGAACAGGCGGCGTCAGCGCGCAGCGCGGCGCTGTGCAGGTCCTCGGAGAGCCGCAGGCGCCAGCGCCAGAGCGCGAACATCACCACAATTGATAGAAGCGCGACGACGACGCCAAACATCGTCCCGGCCGGGTGGACACCGGTCACCAGCGCGTAGGTGCTGCTGACCACGATATAGGCCGCCACCAGGTACAGGCCCACACCCGCCACCCGTGAGGCCCGGCGGGCGGCGGGGCCGAAGCTCCCCTCGTCGTCGAGGCGCTGAGCCATGAGCTGGCTGAGAACCACCGCCGCGGTGATCAGCTCGACGGCGGTGTCAGCCCCGAAGGCGGTGAGCGCGACGGAGCGCGCCATCAGCCCGGCGGTCATCGCCAGAAGCAGCTCGACCACCAGCCAGGCGATGGTCAGGACCTGGGCCATTCGCGCGCGTGGGAGCAGCGGCGAGGCCCCCAGGCCGGCCGGCGCGACGGTGCTCATGTCATTAGTTAACACCCGCCCCCCTTTGGGGATGCGAATTGAGGTACCAATTTGGTACACACATAGTGTGACATCGCGGTTGCGCACGATCCTGCCCGCGCTCGTGGCCCTCGTGGCCACCGGGCTGGTTGCGCCATCCGCCTCCGCGGCCGCGATCACCTTCAACCCCGCCCAGAAGTTGCTGGGCGCGGGGGGCGGCGAGCCCAGCATCGCCACCGACCAGGATGGCAACGTCTACGTCACCGGTCCCCAGGGAATCCCCGCGGGTGTGAACGGGACGACGGGCGTCGGCCTGTGGATCTCACGCGACCATGCGCTGAGCTTCGGTGGCGCGAAGCTTTTCGGCAGTTACATCGGCGGTGGTGACTCGGATGTACAGGTGCTGCCCCACAGCAAGACGGTGGGGATCCTTGACCTTGAGGCGGTGGCATCCGACGTGTGCTTCAGCCAGGACGCCGGCGTGAGCTTCACGGCCGCCAACCCGGCCCCCGACCTGACTGGTTGCCAGCTCGTGAACACCGGGCAGGCCGGCCCCTCCGCCGACCGGGAGTGGCTCACGCTCGACCAGGGAGGTCGCGCATACGTGACCTACCATGAGTTTGTCAGTGCCCAGCCTCTGATCTTCCGCACCGACAACTTCGGTAACGATGCCTTCACCGCCGGCCCTTGCGGCTCCATCATCTCGCCCGATGCGCTGACCACCATCGAACCGAACGTTCCGCAGGACATCACCAGCGGCACGCTGATCAGCAAGCCCGTTGTGGACCGCCAGGGCAACCTCTACGTCCTTTTCACGACGCCGACCCAGGCGGAGAACGTTGCGGCGAATCTGCAGGGAAAATTCAGCGGGACCTTCAGCCAGCAATATCTGGCCGTCTCCACCGACCACTGCCAGAGCTTCCATGACCACATCGTCTTCGATGGAGCCGCCCTGGGTACCAACACGGTCCAGTTCGGTGATGTCTTCAACGATCTGGCGATCGATGGGGCGGGCAACCTGTACTCCGTAGCAGCAGGTTTCATCGGCACGCAGCCGCCGACTTCAAACACCGCCAACGTCTTCATCTTCACGTCGACCGACCACGGGGTGACATGGTCCAGGCCCAGGCTGGTGACGGCGGACGTCGGGGCGCACATGCTGCCGGCCGCCACCGGCGGTCCCCTTGCCGGCCAGCTGGCACTCGGCTACTTCCGCACCACCAATGGGAAGACCGATCCCAACGACACTTCCGCTAGATGGACCTACACCGTGGCCGAAACGCAGGGAGCGCTCAACCCGGCCACGGCCGCCTTCCAGTTCGCCGACATCAGCCCAGGCGTCACTTACCACGCCGGTGACATCTGCAACCTCGGCCTTCTCTGCACCACCGGCGGCGACCGCAGCCTGGCGGACTTCACATCAGCCACGATGGATGGAGACGGCTGCCCTATCTTCGCGTGGGCGGGGAACCCGCCGGGAACCACGGGTACTTTCAACTACGCCTCCAAGCAGGCGACAGCGTGCTTCCCGACGACCACCCCGACAACTCCGACAACCCCAATTTCGACCAGCCCACAATCGCCGGCTACCCTCCCCGACGCTGGCACCCCCAACACGTCCCGCGGGGGGCTGTCACGATCCCTCCTGCTGGTGTTGGTCGTGCTGTTGACACTGCTGCTCGGAGTGATACCGGTGGCCCGGCGCTTGGGGGCCGTCCGCCGGTAACCGCGCCCCAGGGCAGCGCCCGCGGGCTTCGGTTCAGGCGCCGTCCTCGTCCATATGGGGGTATCGGTAGTCGGTCGGAGGCACGTAGGTCTCCTTGACTGTCCGCGGGCTGACCCAGCGCAGTAGGTTGAGGTAGGAGCCGGCTTTGTCGTTGGTGCCCGACGCGCGGGCGCCGCCGAAGGGCTGAAGGCCGACCACCGCACCCGTGGGCTTGTCGTTGACGTAGAAGTTCCCGGCAGCGTTGACCAGCCGTTCCTGCGCGGTCGCAACGGCATCGCGGTCGCGCGCAAAGATCGCCCCCGTCAACGCGTAGGGACTGGTCCCGTCAACCAGGTCCAGCGTTTTCTCGAACTCGCGGTCGGGGTACGGGAAGACGGTGAGGATGGGTCCGAACAACTCCTGCTCCAGTAGCCGGAACTTCGGGTCGGTTGTCTCGATCACCGTCGGGCGCACGAACCATCCCCGGCGCCCGTCGGTCCGGCCGCCCGCGACCACCTCGCTCCTGGCATTGCTCTTCGCGTAGGCGATGGCCGCCTTGTGGCGCTTGAACGCGGCCTCGCCGATGACTGCGCCCATGAAATTGCGGAAGTCGGCGACGTCGCCCATTGCGATGCCCTCGACCTGGTCCACCAGTTCTGGCTTGATCCGTTTCCACATCGACTGCGGGATGTACGCGCGTGACGCGGCGGAGCACTTCTGGCCCTGGTACTCGAACGCCCCGCGGACCATCGCCGTCAACAGCGATGCCTCGTCGGCCGAGCCGTGGGCGACGATGAAGTCCTTCCCGCCGGTTTCGCCGACCAGCCGCGGGTAGGTGCGGTACTTGCCGACATTGTTGCCCACGGTCTTCCAGATCGACTGGAAGACGCCCGTGGACCCCGTGAAGTGGACCCCCGCGAGGTTGGGATCCGCCAGCGCCCGCCCGGCGATCGTCGCGGCGTCGCCGGCCACCATGTTGATGACGCCGTCGGGAAGGCCGGCCTCCTGGAGGAGCTGCATCAGGAAGTGGCACGCCAGCATCGTCTCCGGGGACGGCTTGAAGACGACGGTGTTCCCCATCAGCGCCGGGGCCGTGGCCAGGTTGCCGGCGATCGAGGTGAAGTTGAATGGCGTGATCGCCAGCACGAAACCCTCGAGGCCGCGGTACTCCAGGCGGTTCCACGCGGTGGCGTCGCTGGCGGGTTGCTGGGCGAGGATCATGTCGCCGAAATGGACGTTGAAGCGCCAGAAGTCGATCAGCTCCGCGGCGGCGTCGATCTCGGCCTGGACGATGGTCTTGCTCTGTCCCAGCATGGTCGCGGCATTGACGCTGTCGCGGTACGGGCCGGCAAGCAACGCCGCGGCACGCAGCAGCACCGCCGCGCGGTCGCGGAAGGGCGTCGCGGCCCAGGCGGGGCGTGCCGTCAGCGCGGCATCGATGGCCGCCTCGGTCTCCCTGACCGTACCCCGGGCATACTCCCCGACCACCAGCTCGTGCTGGTGCGGAGCGCGCACGCTGCCGATGTCGGCGGTCATCACCGGCTTGCCGTCGATGACCATGGGGATCTCGGTCCGGGCATCCGCGAGCTGCGCCAGGCGGGCCTGCACCGAGGCGCGTTCCGGTGTCCCGGGCGCATAGCCCCTGACCGGCTCGTTAACTGGCGTCGGCACTTTGACGTGGGCGTCGGACATCACGTCCCTAGACTCTATCCGTGCCTGAGGCAGTCATCGTCGCCGCCGGCCGCAGCCCGGTAGGTCGCGCCACCAAGGGATCCCTGGTCGAGGTACGGCCGGATGACATGGTCGGTTACATCGTCAAAAAGGTGCTGGAGAAGGTGCCCGCGCTGCCGGGTGAGGAGATTGACGACCTCATCTGCGGCTGTGGTTACCCGGCCGGCGAGCAGGGGATGAACATCGGGAGGCAGGCGGTCTTCCTCAGTGGGCTGCCGATGAGCGTTCCCGGCACCACTGTCAACCGCTTCTGCGCCTCCAGTCTGCAGGCGATCCGGATGGCCTTCCACGCCATCAAGTGCGGCGAGGGCCGGGCCTTTGTCGCCGCCGGCGTCGAGTGCTATAGCCGCGTCGGCCGTGGCGGTATGAGCGAGGCCGATCGCAACCCGCGGCTGATGGGCGACGACGCTTGCGCGCAGGGCTACATGGCGATGGGCATCACCGCCGAGAACGTCGCCGACCAGTACGGCGTGACGCGTGAGGACATGGACCAGTACGCCTACGGCAGCCAGATGCGGGCGTCCGCCGCGCAGGCGGCCGGCGTCTTCGAGCGCGAGATCATCCCCGTCACCACTCCCGACGGCAAGGTTGTCAGCAAGGACGACGGCATCAGGCCCGACACGACGGTGGAGAGGCTGGCCTCGCTGCAGCCCGTTTTCCGCGAGGACGGCCGTGTCACGGCGGGCAACGCGTGCCCCCTGAACGACGGCGCCGCGGCGGTCATCGTGATGGAGGAGAGGCGCGCGGCGGAGCTCGGCCTCACGCCGCTGGCGCGTATCGTGGCGTCATCCGTCAGCGGGCTCGACCCCACGATCATGGGCGTTGGTCCCATCGAGGCCTGCCGCAAGGTTCTCAAGGCGGCAGGGATGACCGTGAACGACATCGACGTCTTCGAGCTCAACGAGGCGTTCGCCTCGCAGGTGCTGGCCGTCTCGCGGGAGCTGGAGTGGGACATGGACCGCCTCAATCCTCACGGTGGCGCGATCGCGTTGGGCCACCCTTTTGGAATGACCGGGGCGCGCATCATGACAACGCTGCTGAACGACCTGAGGACTCACGACAAGACGATCGGGCTGGAGACGATGTGCGTTGGCGGCGGCCAGGGGATGGCGATGATCGTGGAGCGGCTCAACTAGGCCGTCGCCAGCCCTCAGTGGCGCTCCAGGTGGCGCAGGGACAGGCGGGGCCCGAAGCGCGGGGGTCGAATGCCGGAACCCGCCAGCAGACGGATGACCCTCCCGCGATGCCCCCGGTAGGGCTCGAGCAGCTCCAGCATCATCGCGTCGTCGCCGCGCGGCACCCCGGCGAGTGCATGGCACACCAGGTTGGGCAGGTTGTAGTCGCCCACCGGCACGGCGTCGGCGTCACCCAGGGCGATCATGGTTATCTCTGCCGCCGACCACGGGCCCAGACCGGGCCGCCCCTCCAACCAAACGCGGGCGTCGGTCGCGCTCCCCGCTACCAGGGCCTCGAACCGTGGCGCGATCGCCGCGCAGCGCATGATGGTCTCCGCGCGCCGGCGCTCCACCGCGAACTCGTGGAAACGCCAGTAGGGGAGGCGGGCGAGAACGGCGGCCGGCGGCGGGACGCGGAGCGCACACGGCCCTGGAGCCGCCTCACCGAGCGCCAGCACCAGGCGGCGGTAACCACCGCGCGCCTCCAGCCCGATCACCTTCTGCTCCATCACCGTGGGCACCATGGCCTCCACCACCGCGCCGGACCGGCAGAGGCGCATGCCCGGGCGGCGGCGGCGCAGCTCTGTCAGCAGCGGGTGCGCGGGTTGAAAATCGCGGTCATCGTCGCCCTCCCCGAGCAGCGCGGGGGCGTCGTCCAGGGCCCGTGTCGCACCCGGGCCCCACGCCGACAGATCGACGCAATCGCCATCCGCCCGAAGAGACAGCGTCACCGGGCCGTCCGCGTTCTGTGTGGCGCGCCAGGCAGTCGGGCCATCGACCCGGAATGAGGGGTCGCCCCTGCCGCCGCGGCGCAGGGGAGCCAGGGTGGCCAGCAGATCGAGCGGCCGCGAGGGCCGCAACCGCCGGGTCAGTGGCTCAACGGTCACGGAGCCGATAGACGTACTTGAGGGCGGAGTGGGTGTCGGAGAAGCTGACCACCTTGACGTCGACCAGTCCCGCGTCCAGGCCTGCCGCCATGGCGGCGCGCTCGCTGACCGGTGTCCCAGCCCCCTTGGGACGGATCAGCCACAGCGTCCCCTGTTTGGTGATGGCTGACTTGAACTTGCGGATCAGCGCCAGGTCGGCCTCCGTCGCCACGCCCAGAAAGACCACGTCGACGGGGCCGCGTACCGCCGTCACCACATCCACTCCGTGCTCCGCCAGTTCCGCCGCGAAGCCCGCCTCGGGCACGTGGTGCACGTACGCGGTCATGCCCGGCCGGATCCCGAGCTTGCGCATCCGTGTGCCCTCGTAGACTCGTTCACCCGAAGCCACCGGTCGATGCTAACGTGGTCCACTGGTGAAGCCGCTAGGTGCGCTGGGGCTGGTCATGGTCATAGTCGGGACGCTGGTGGCGCTTTCGGGTGCGCTCGCCGGCCTTCGCCCCGCGGGCAACGCCCTCATCATCTGCGGCCTGGCCCTCGTGGTCTACTCGTTTTACCGGCCGGGCCGGGCGGCGCGGCAGCGTGACACGACCGGGGTGGATGAAGTCCAGGACACCGGTCCGAGACCCATCTACAGCCCCGAGCCCGGCGAGATTCGCCCTCGGGCCAGCGCTTCGCGCCAGGCGCCCCAGTTCACCGAGGCCAACCCCGGCGACATCCGGCCAGTTCGCCAACAGGCTTCCGGAGTGAGCGCCGCGTACTCCGCAGGTCCCGCCATCGTGCCGCCCCTGAGGGAGCGGGAAGAGTCGGTCGCCATCCCCTCGGCGGAGGACCCCGACATGCCGCCCATGGTGCCGCCACCCCCACACGGCTGAGCGCGCGGCCCACTTAGAATTGCCAGCCCTGTCAAACACCTGAGGAAATCTGGATGCCTGAAGCCGTGATCGTGGCCACCGGCCGTTCGCCCATCGGACGCGCCGCCAAGGGTTCCCTAATCGATGTCCGCCCCGACGACATGCTCGGGTACGTCGTGAAAAAGGTCCTCGAAAAGGTCCCGGAATTGCCCCACGACCAGATCGACGACCTGATCTGCGGCTGCGGCTTTCCCCACGGGCAGACGGGTATGAACGTCGGCCGCCTGGCGGTGTTCCTCAGCGGGTTGCCGATGAGCGTGCCCGGCACCACGGTCAACCGCTTCTGCGCCTCGAGCCTGCAGTCGATCCGCATGGGTTACCACGCCGTGAAAACCGGCGAGGCCAAAGCCCTGGTCTGCGCCGGCGTCGAGTCGGTGTCGCGGGTCAACACCATGCCCGCGCTGGAGGACATCAACCCGCGGCTTTTCGGCGATGACGCTGTCGCCGACGCCTACATCACGATGGGGATGACGGCGGAGAACGTGGCCGAGAAGTACAACATCAGCCGCGAGGAGATGGACGAGTTCGCCTACAACAGCCAGATGAAGGCATCACGGGCGCGCGAGAACGGCTTCTTCGAC
>JBHEMS010000058.1:0-3866 GCA_046262455.1 Candidatus Dormibacteria bacterium
CGGCGTCCTGCAGCGAACCGAGCATGCGGTAGCAGTGCACCTGCAGCTCGCCGCGGTGCGGCTCGACCAGGGCGGTGAAGGCGCCCCGCTCGCCGCTGCGCGCCCGCTGGAGCAGTTCTGCCGACATCTGCCACCTCCGTCTGGATCCTCTCACTCGGTACTGACACCGGCGGCCAGCGGAACTGGTCAGGACCGGTGCACCCAGTCGCACGGTGTCTGTCCGCAAGGGCGGAACAGAACGGACAAAGCATCACGCGACGAATTCCGGTGTTCATGCTGACCTGCCAGAACTGACCTGCGACGACGCTCACCAGTATTGGCACCGGCCGAGCCGCGAACTGGACTGGGCGGAGGGGACGTGCCCACTTTCCCGATGTCGCGGTGTCTAGATCTTCGACGCTCGGACGATCGGGGCGCCGTATCCATCAGGAGGACGTTGTATGACAATCGCAGACCATGCATTACTAGTGACCGGGGCCAATCGCGGCATCGGGCAGGCGCTGGTCGAGGAAGCCTTGAGGAGAGGCGCGACGCGGGTGTACGCCGGCATGCGCCGGCCTTTGGCTCACTCGGACGGGCGCGTCACGCCCCTGACCCTGGACGTGACCAACGCAGAGCAGATTCAGCAGGCTGTCGAGACCGTTGAATCCCTCGACATCCTCGTCAACAACGCCGGCGTGGACCTGCGCGGTGAGTTAAGCGATCGGGCCGCGCTCGAACAGCACCTCGCCGTCAACCTCTTCGGCACCTACAGCGTGACCCAGGCGTTCCTGCCAAAGCTGACGGATTCTCGGGGAGTCATCGTCAACGTTCTGTCGCTGGCGGCCATCGCCGCACTTCCGTTCACTCCGACCTACTCGATCTCCAAGGCGGCCGCGTTCTCGCTGACCCAATCGCTGCGCGCGCTGTTGGCCGGACAGGGCGTGACGGTACATGCAGCCCTGGCCGGCCCTGTGGACACAGATGCTGCCCGATACCTCGACATCCCCAAGGCCTCTCCGGAGTCCGTGGCGCAAGCCATCTTCGACGGACTGGAGAAAGGGGAGGAGGAGATCTTCCCCGATCCATGGTCGCAGTCCATGGCGGAGAGCTGGCGCAGAGGTGCGGCCAAGGCGCTCGAACAGCAGTTTGCGGCGTTCGTAAAAGCAGCACCCGTTACCGCGGGGCATTTGAGATGACCCCGCCGGACCTCAGCGGTACGACCGCACTGGTAACCGGCGCCACCCGCGGTTTCGGTCGCGCCATCGCCGCCGCTCTCCACGACAGCGGCGCCAACGTCGTCACCGTGGCCCGCGACGCCGAGCGGTTGGGCCGGTTACGGTCCGAGCTCGGCGTCTCGCTCACCACTGTGACAGCGGATGTCGCCGACCCGGTCGTCGCCGGGTCACTCGTCGAGCAGTACCGGCCGAAGACGCTCGTGCTCAACGCCGGTGCTCCGCCGCTCATGCGCCCACTTCAGCACCAGACGTGGCAGACGTTCAGCCGCAACTGGGAGGTGGACGTGCAACAGACGTTTCATTGGATCCGCGAGACGCTGCTGCTGCCCCTCGACCCGGAGAGCACGGTAATCGCCATGTCCAGCGGCGCCGCCGTCTTCGGGTCACCGCTCAGCGGTGGCTATGCCGGGGCCAAAGCTGCGATCCGTTTCATCACCGGCTACGCCGCCGACGAGTCCTCGCGGGCCGGGCTCGGTATCCGGTTCGTCTGCGTCCTCCCCAAGCTGACTCCGGCCACCGACCTGGGCGCCATGGCCATCGCCGGCTACGCCCGACGAGAAGGCATCCACGTCGACGAGTACGTCAAGCAACAGGGGCCCGCTATTGAACCCGAGCACGTCGGCAGGCACCTTGCCAACCTCGCCTCGTCAACCGATCAAGCGTCCGGCGCCTACCTTCTGACGCCCGACGGGCTGTCGTTGCTCCCATGAATCTTGACCAGAACCCGAAAGGCGGACATCTCGCTATGAACACACCCCCGATCGTGTCGCCCCAGGAGTGGGAGGCTGCCCGCCAGCTCCTGCTGGTGAAGGACAAGGCGTTGACCCGCGCCCGTGACGCCCTGGCGGCCGAGCGCCGGCGGATACCATGGCTGGCGGTGGAGAAGCAATACGAGTTCGAAGGGCCCCAGGCCAAGGCGAGCCTGCTCGATCTGTTCGCCGGCCGCCGACAACTCATCGTCTACCGTGCCTCTTCGAGCCGGGAGTAGACGGCTGGCCCCCACCATGCCTGCCGCGGTTGTTCGATGGTGGCCGACCAGGTTGCCCACGTCGCCCATCTCAACGCCCGCGACACCACGCTCGTGTTCGCCTCCCGGGCCCCGCAGGCAGACATTCAGCGCGTGAAGGCGCGGATGGGCTGGCAGATGCCGTGGTACACCATCACGGATGACTTCGACACCGACTTCGGCGTGGACGAGTGGCACGGCACGAACGCCTTCATCCGTGACGGCGACCGGGTGTTTCGCACCTACTTCATCAACAACCGCGGCGACGAGGCACTGGGAAGCACCTGGAGCTACCTCGACATGACCGCACTGGGGCGCCAAGAGGAGTGGGAGGACTCGCCGGAGGGCTACCCCCAGACCCCACCGTACGCGTGGTGGAACTGGCACGATGAATACGAGCCTGCCCAGCCGCCCCAGTGGTGGAGCGACCGCGACGAGGACGACCTGCACCCCTCCGACCCCCGGCCGCGACGCACCGACTCCAAGGTCGACGCCACCTGATCGCTCACGTCGCAGGCATGCCGGTGAGGAAACCCTGCCGCCGTTGGTGAGCGGGGTGGGCGCCTGGCTGCTGGCGCGCGGCTGGGTTGTGTCGCACGTGCGACGAGGACGCTGACGGCCGCCGATTTGCGGGCCTCCCAGGGAGTTGAGGCCGTGGCGGGACCCGGCCGAACGTCACCACGCCACCCCCCGCGCGGCGGGAATCGCCGAGCTGGCGATCCTTACCTACACCCGCGAGCAGTATGCCTACTGGTTCGCCACCCAGCAGGTCCTCACGGTCAGGCGGGCGCTGCCGTACAGCGACTACGGGCCGAACGCCATAGCGGCGTGGAGCTGATTGATCCGGATCGTCCACTGCTGCCGCCGGTGGCCTGACACGAGTGCCGCGGCACCCGGCGCGGAGCAGCTGGCCTGGCTTACTAGATCACAGTGGCTGTGCTGACGTAGCCACTGACACGTGCCTCCCGTCTCACAGGCTGCTTGAGGCTGCTTGCCCGCGAGCGGCTCTTCTCAGAGATCCACAACCTGTGGAGCGTCAGCAGATCGACGGTGGTGGGGGCGCCACCATGTAAGTGGCAAGGTGCCCGGCCCATGGTTGGTGGTGGCAGATCGGATCGTGCTGGCTGCCCACTTTTACTTTGCTGGCGCCGCCACTCTTATGCCGTGGCGCTGGTTGATCGTCACCGTTATTGGTAGGGAGGTTAAGGGTTGGTAGGCCGTTGGGTTGGTGGGGGTGAACACGGCGGTGAGGGTGTGGGTTCCTGGCGGCAAGACGGTCAAGGAGATGGCGAAGCTGCTCAGCGCCGGTACGGGGATGCTCAACGTGGCGAACAGTTCGGCCAGACCGCCACCGTCGAAAGCCGGCTTGGGGTCGCCGAGGTTGGTGTCGCCGTTTAGGTCATCCTCGTACAGCACCTCGCGAGGCGCAACGATAGTCTGCCATCGTCGCTGCTTTGTCCGATCGGGATGGCCAATCGGTTCGATGTTCCCTCACGCCGTTCCCGCTCGCGGACGTCTCGGGTCTCACGGGCTTGGGCTGCCACAGTGGCCCAGCCGGCCGGAGCCAGCGATGATCAGACGTGGGTGGCGTTCATGCCTTGCGCAGCAGGTCGCGGGACATGGTGCGGGCTTTGCGAACAGCG
>JBHEMS010000059.1:0-2621 GCA_046262455.1 Candidatus Dormibacteria bacterium
GCACCCAAGGCCAAGGCCGGGCGAGTGATCTATGGCGCCGCTGTCGCCGCCGCGGCCGCCGGGATCATCTTCTTCCAGCCCACGGAGTTCGGCATCAAGGTGGCCATCCTGACCAGCCTGACGGTGCTGTGCGCCCTGGTCCCGATGATCGAGAGCCTGACGCGGCGACCACCGGCGGATCCGGCCGGTCGCGCGCTGTCAAGTGAGAGGCACCCGCTGGGCGCACGAGTGGCTGTCGCAGCGCGCCGGCCGGCGGTCATCGCCGCGGTGATCATTGCCGTAGCCTCCCCGCTCGACGCCGCCGCGTTCGCCAGGAACAAGCAGGTCGTCCTGATCGAACGTGGTGAGGTGGGACACCGAAACGCCCAGTAGCCCTGTAGGCGACACCCGCTGGACCTACGTCGCCGGCGCGTCGGTGCAGACAAGGCCTTTCCGTATGAATGGAACGGAAACTTCGTCAGAGGGAGCAGTCTGTTCGACAGTGGGGGAGCGGCTGGCGCGATTCTCAGATCGTCGACAACTCACCGTCAGCGAAACCCACGAGATCCGTAGCCGTACGGAGCCCGTAGCCGTCGAACACTTCGTCGATCTCACCTCGCGCGTTGCGCTGTCGTTGCCAGAGCGGCCGCAACACCGGGAGCGAGCCTGCAGCGGCTACCGCCTCGGAGAATTGACCACGCTGGGGTGCGTCGAGGGCGACGGCGACCACGCTGGGGGCGCCGAGCGCCATGATCAGTTCCGCGACGGTCGACACCTCGACCAGCGTGACGGTGGTCCCGAAAATTCGCTCAAGCTCGACGACGAGGGATGCGCTGCGACGCTGCAGAGGCAGCGGCCCGAGCCGGACGACGACCGTCATGAGAGGTCACTCTGCGTCGAGGCGGCCATCCTCCGGTCGATACAACGCCCGGGGTACCGTGAGGCATGCCCACAGCGCCCCAAAGCCGATGTGGGCGGTACGCCGAGCTGGATGCGTGCCAGCTGGCCGATGTCGTCGAGCACGCGTACGAGCGTGACGAACTGCCGGACTGGGAGCTCGTCTTCGAGCTCGGCCGACGGGCGACGTCCGCTCAGGCGAGCGATGCCGCGAGCGGTGCCGTCGTGGCCTCCCGCCAGGCGTAGGCAAACGCTCGGACTCCTCTTCGGGGCGCCGCAATCCGGACTTCCCAAATGCGGGGATAATGCCCATTATCCCCGAAATGCCCGATGCGTCCTTGCCAAGACCCAGGTCTCCTTGTGGGCTGCGATGTGTGGGCGGTCGGAGCAGCTAGGTGGGCCCGGTGCCCATGGGGGTGACTGAGTAACGGCGTCAAATTGGCCAACAATTCATCCACTAATGGAGCTTAGAGGCTGGGTGCTCTCAAGCAGTGATCGCATTCCCGGCGCTCAGGACCTCGGTTGGAGTCTTCCAGTTCAGGGTCCGTCGGGCGACTGTTGATGGCGTCGGCGATGGCCTGAAGGTCCGCTGCGGTGTGGATCGTCAGGTCGCTCCCCTTCGGGAGGTACTGGCGCAGCAACCCATTGGTGTTCTCGTTGGTGCCGCGCTGCCAGGGTGACCGGGCGCCACAATAGAACACGCGGACGCCCGTGGTCTCGGTGAACCGGCCGTGGCGGGTCATCTCAATCCCGCGGTCCCAGGTGACCGATCTCCGCAACGCCGGGGCCATGCCCTCTATGGCTGCGGTGAGCGCAGCGACCGCACTGTCGGTCCCGGCACCGTCAGGCAGGTGCAGCAGGACGAGGTAGCGACTGGAGCGCTCGACCAGCGTCCCAACGTGGGAGCCGCCACGACGACCCACCACCAGGTCGCCCTGCCAATGACCTGCGACGAGACGCCCGGCGACCTCGGCCGGCCGCTGCGAGATGGGCACCATGTTGGCGATCCGGCGGGGCCCCACGAACACCCGCCGGTGGGGGCGACGTCGAACGCGCCGGGTTCGCAGGTCGACCGTCAGCTGGCCCGGCAGAGCACCCTTGGCCTGCACGAACAGCGATGTGTAGATGGTTTCGTGGGACACCCGCATGGCCGCGTTGTCCGGGAAGTCGAGGACCAGGCGGCGGGAGAATCTGCTGGGGCGACCAGCGCTCAGCCAGCTTCGCCTCCACCACCGCCGGCAGCTCCGGCTGGCGGGCCAGCTTGGGCAGAGGTGGTCGTGCCGTCCTGGCCGGGGCGAGCCGATCCGCTTTGACTGCCCGGTAGCCGCTCACACCGCTGTTGCGCTTGACCTCCCTCGAAATCGTCGACGGCGACGGGCCCATCTGGTGGGCGATCGCAGTCATGGCCATTCTCTTGGCCCGTCCCCGGGAGATCTCCTCCCTCTCCGCCAACGACAGTCGTAGGGCCGGCCGCGGGCGAGTTGGACGGGGCCGAACGCCCCCCGACTCGTGCAGCCAGTAGTGCCCGGCCGTCTTCGATCCGCCGGCAGCATCAGCCGCCTCCCGCAACGTCGCGCCTGACGCTCGTGCCTGCCAGAACCGGCCCCGGACCTCCGCAGACTTCGGATTCCTTCCCACCTCGCCCTCCTCGTCGTCATCCGAGAGGTCAGGCTCGCCGTTGCGTTCACCGACTGAAAGCACCCTGAGTGGGTTGATTGGCGGTGTCGCGGGACGCTGCCGACGAG
>JBHEMS010000060.1:0-15009 GCA_046262455.1 Candidatus Dormibacteria bacterium
GACCCAGACGCGAAGCGCCAGGTTGGGGTTGCCCTTCTTCTCGATCATGGTCCGAAGCTGGTCCGTGGCGTCACTGGTGAGTGTGATGAGGGGCTGGGTCGCAATGGCCATGTGGACGATTCCTCCGGAACGGTGGCGGCGTGGCGCCGAATACAAATCGAGTTTAGCATCGGACCCTTCCGGCGGCAGCCCCCTCCGGCAATAAATGCCCGCTGGCGCTGATCGCTCTGCTGATGGTCTCGACATGGTGGTCACGCCCAACTTCTAGGGGGCTGGCTTTCGGGCCACCGCGTACAGGATGTCGCTGTGCAGCTGGGTCAGGTGCTCGCGCTCGACATAGGCGGCCACGTCGTCCCGGACCCCGGCGGCCTCCGCCGCGCCGAGGGCTTCGACGATGCGACGGCTGCCCGATCCCAGGAGCGAGAGCCAGTAATCGTGAGGATCCTCGAGTGGCAGAAGGGATTCCTCCTCGACAATGTCGAGCTCGGTTACCCCCGCCTCCCCAAACAGCGAGCGCAAGCCCTCCGGGGTCGAGACCCGGTCTACCATCGGCGAGTCGCGTAGGAGCTCTGGCCTGGTCTGCCGCAGCCTGTCTCGAAAGTAGGTCGAGACCGGCTCCAGTACCCGTGCACCCCAGGTGGTCACGGCCAGGCAGCCCCCGGGGGCTACGAAGGTCCACATCCGCCTGACCGCGCCGGCCATGTCGTCCAGGAAGAAGACCCCGAACTGGCATACCACGGCCTCGCACGAGTTCGCGGGAAAGGTCATTCTCTCGAAATCCGCCTGCCTGAACTGGACGTTCCTGAGACCTTCGACGGCGGCCTTGCGCGCGGCGAGCTCCAGGAGTCCCTCGGCGAGGTCGACCCCAAGCACGGTACCGAACTCACCCCCCTCGCGCGCGGCGGGCAGGGCGGTCGAGCCCGAGCCACAGCAGATGTCCAGCACCTTATTGCCCGGTTCCAGGGTCAGCAGCTCAACCGTCCGCCGGCCGGCATGCTCCCAGAGCGCCAGCGGCGCCGCGTCGAAGTGGTCGGCCGCCAGGTTGTAGGTTGCCCGCGTCTGCGCCTTCTCCCCCTCGAACTCCACGCCTCCTCTATAGCATTGACGTCCCCATGCCTCTCGACCTGGCCGGCGTGAACCCGCCGCTGAACCTTCCCCTCGGCGATCGCTCCCGCGCCTTCGAGGAGGCCCTGCACGAACGCATCCTGGTGCTGGACGGTGCCCAGGGCACCTACCTCCAGGATTGCGACCTGACGGCGGACGACTTCGGCGGCCCGGACCTCGAGGGTTGCAATGAGTACCTGGTGGTCACTCGCCCGGAGATCGTGGCCCGGATGCACCGTGACTACTATGCCGCCGGCTCGGACGTGGTCGGCACCGACACCTTCGGCAGTACACCGTTGGTGATGGGCGAGTACGACCTCGCCGCGCGCGCGGAAGAGATCAGCGAGACGGCGGCGCGGCTCGCCCGAGGGGTGGCCGCGGAGTTCAGTGACCGGCCACGCTGGGTGAGTGGTTCCATGGGACCCACCACCAAGGCGATCTCTGTGACGGGTGGGATCACGTTCGAGGACCTTGCCGACAACTATCGCGTCCAGGCGCGCGGACTGCTCCGGGGCGGCGTTGATGTACTGCTCCTGGAGACCATCCAGGACACGCGCAACGCCAAGGCCGGGATCCTCGGGGCGTGGGCCGCGATGCACGAACTGGAAACCCGCGTTCCGCTGCTCATCAGCGGCACCATCGAGCCGATGGGCAGCATGCTCGCCGGGCAGGGCATCGACGCCTTCTACACGTCGGTGCAGCACGCCAACCCGCTCTCCGTCGGGCTCAACTGCGCCACCGGGCCGGAGTTCATGACCGACCACCTGCGCACGCTGGCGGGGATGGCGCGGTCCTTTTTCTCCGTGTACCCCAACGCCGGGCTGCCCGACGAGATGGGGCAGTACTCCGAGACGCCGGGAATGATGACCGAGACCCTGGCGCGCTTCATGGAGAGCGGCTGGGTCAACCTGGTCGGCGGCTGCTGCGGCACGACGCCGGAGTACATCCGGCAGATCGCCGACGCGGCGCGTGCCCATCGCCCGCGGGCGATCCCCTCGGGGCGGCTGGTGACACACGTCAGCGGCATCGACTACGTGGAGGTCGAGGACGACAGCCGGCCGCTGATCATCGGCGAGCGCACCAACGTCATCGGCAGCCGCAAGTTCCGACGGCTCATCGAGAGTGGCGCGTGGGAGGAGGCTGCGGAGGTGGCCCGCGCCCAGGTGAAGGCCGGCGCCCAGCTGATCGACGTCTGCCTGAGTAACCCCGACCGCGACGAGGTCTCCGACATCGAGGCATTCCTCAAGGTCGCCACCCGCATCGTCAAGGCGCCGCTGGTCATCGACGCCACGGATACCCACGTGTTCGAGGTCGCCCTCCCCTATTCCCAGGGCAAGGTGATCCTGAACTCCATCAACCTGGAGGATGGGGAGAAGCGGTTTGCCGCGGTCACCCCGCTGGCCGCGAAGTTCGGCGCGGCCATGGTCGTGGGGTGCATCGACGAGAAGGGCCAGGCCATAACCACCGCCGACAAGATGACCGTGGCTGAACGCTCCTTCCAGCTCCTGACCGAGAAATATGGCGTCGCGCCCGAGGACATCATCTGGGACCCCCTCGTCTTCCCCTGCGCCACGGGTGACGACAACTACCGGGGCTCGGCGCCCGAGACGATCAACGCTTTGACGCAGCTCAAGGAGAGGTTCCCGGGCACGCGCACCGTGCTCGGTATCAGCAACGTTTCGTTCGGGCTACCGCCCGCCGGGCGCGAGGTGCTCAACAGCGTCTACCTCTACCACTGCACCAAGGCCGGGCTGGACTTCGCCATCGTCAGCTCGGAGAAGCTGGTGCGCTACGGCTCCATCCCCGAGGACGAGCGCAGGCTCTGCGACGACGTGCTCTTCCGGGGCAGCGACGAGGACATCGCCGCTTTCACCGCGCACTTCCGGGAGAAGAAACCCCAGCAGGACCTGCAGATGGACACCCTGCCGCTGGACGAGCGCCTCGCCAGCTACATCGTCCAGGGAACCAAGGAAGGGCTGATCGCCGACCTGGAGGCCAAGCGGGCCGAGGGCGTGACCCCCCTGGAGATCATCAACGGCCCCCTGATGGCCGGAATGGACGAGGTCGGGCGCCTCTTCGGCAACAACGAGTTGATCGTGGCGGAGGTGCTGCAGTCGGCGGAAGTGATGAAGGCCGGCGTGGGCCACCTCGAGCAATTCATGGAGAAGGCGGCCGGGTCGTCCAAGGGGAAGATCCTCCTCGGGACGGTCAAGGGCGATGTGCACGACATCGGCAAGAACCTGGTCGAGATCATCCTCGGCAACAACGGCTTCGAGATCATCAACCTCGGCATCAAGGTCGCCCCGGAGGCGCTGATCGCTGCCGCGCGCGAGCACCAGCCCGACTACATCGGTCTCTCGGGCCTGCTCGTGAAGTCGGCCCAGCAGATGGTCGTCACCGCGGAGGACCTCCGCGCCGCCGGCGTTGACGTGCCCCTGCTGGTCGGCGGCGCGGCGCTGACCCCGAACTTCGCCTACCGGCGCATCCTCCCCACCTACCAGACCGTGGTGGTGTACGCCAAGGACGCCATGGAGGGCCTGGACATCGCCAACCGGCTGCGCACGCCGGAGGGCCGCGCGAAGGTCGAGCAGGAGGTCAAGGACCGGGCCGCCAAGCTCGAAGCCCTGCAGGGCCAGGCGACCGCACGCCCGGTGGTGCAGGCGGGCAGCAGCCGCTCGGCGTCAGTCGAGATCGCCCCCGTCCGCGAGGCCCCAGACCTGGAGCGCCATGAGCTGGCCATCCGTCCGGGCGAGGTCTGGCCCTACCTGAACGAGCAGACCCTCTTCGGCACCCACCTGGGGTTGGGTGGCAACGTGCGCCGGCTGGCGGAGGCGGGCGACGCCAAGTATTTAAAGCTGAAGGCGATAGTGGACGACGCGGAGCGACGGGCGGAGGGCGGCTGGATCCGCACCCGGGGCGTGTACCAGTTCTTCCTCGCCAACTCCGACGGCAACGACGTCGTGGTCTATGCCTCCGGCGGGGCCGAGGTGGCGCGGTTCTCGTTCCCACGCCAGGCCTCCGGCGACCAGCTCTGCCTGGCCGACTACGTGGCCCCGGTGGGCAGTGACCCTGACAGCATCGCGATGTTTGTGACCACCGCCGGGGCCGGCATTCGCAAGCTCAGCCAGGAGCTCAAGGACGACGGCCAGTACGTGCTGTCCCAGACCATCCAGGCGCTGGCCATCGAGACCGCCGAGGCCTTCGCCGAGAAGCTGCACCACGACATTCGTCGGGACTGGGGAATTTCAGATCCGCCGTCGATGTCGATGGCGGACCTGCAGAAGGCGCGCTACCAGGGCATCCGCGTGAGCTTCGGCTACCCGGCGTGCCCCAACCTCGCCGACCAGGAGATCCTGTTTCGGCTCCTGCAGCCTGGCTCTATCGGCGTCGAGCTGACCGACGGGTTCATGATGGACCCCGAGGCGAGCGTGTCCGCGGTGGTGTTCCATCACCCCCAGGCGCGGTATTTCGGGGTCGGGACCGCTGCCGAGGAACTGGAGCCGGCGCCGGCGGGCTGAGCCGACCCGAGCGGGTCTTTTGGTCATACTTGCCCCTTCAGCTGAGTGACTCGTAGGGGGTACAGAGAAACCAATGCCGTTCCAGAGAATGAACTCGCTCGACTCCTCGTTCCTGCACCTGGAGACGCGCAACACCCACATGCACATCGGTGGCGTGGCGATCTTCGAGCCAGGACCGTGGAAGAGCCATGACCAGCGCTACGAGACACTTCTCCGGCACATCGAACCTCGCCTTGACCTGATGCCGCGCTACCGCCAGAAGGTGGCGTTCCTGCCGATGAACGTGGACCTGCCGGTGTGGCAGGACGACGAGAAGTTCGACATCAACCACCATGTCAAGCGCGCCGCGCTGCCGGGCAAGGGGGACAAGAAGGAACTCTCCAATTTCATCGAGCGCGTCTTCTCGCGGCAGCTCGACCGGCGCCACCCTCTCTGGGAGCTCTACTACGTCGAAGGGCTGGATGGCGACCGCTGGGCATTGCTGAGCAAGACCCACCACGCGCTGGTCGACGGCCTCTCCGCCCTCGAGTTGGCGACCGTCTTGATGGACACCTCCGCCGACTACCATCCCCCGGCGGAGGGCTCGAAATGGCGCCCGGAGAAGGAGACGGGGACCCTGGGAATGATCTTCAAGGGCCTGCAGGACCGCGTCGCGGCACCGGCCGGCATCGTCCGCAGCGCCGTCGAGGCCGCGAGCAACCCCGGTCGGCTGGCGGCGGCGCTGGGCGAAGCCGCGGGCGCACTGGCTGTGGTGAGTCGCGAGCTCAGCACCCCCGAGGGTCCACTGAACGGTCCCACCGGGCCGACGCGCACCTACTGGTACAGCCGCTTCAAGCTCGAGGAGTTCAAGGAGGTCAAGCAGGCCTTTGGGGGCACCATCAACGACGTCGTGGTGGGCGTGGTCTCGGGCGGGTTGCGCAAGTACCTGGAGATCCACGACGAGGACGTTGATAACCTGGAGGTCAAGGCGCTGATGCCGGTCTCCCTGCGTGACGAGAAGCAAAAGACAGCGCTGGGCAACGTGCTGTCGATGATGATCGTCGGTCTGCCCGTCGACGAGCCCTTCCCGGCGGCGCGGATGCGCAAGGCCAAGGCCAATATCGACCGCCTGAAGAAGAGCAAGCAGGCGCTCGGCGCCGACATCCTCCTGAAGCTCGCGGGCTTTGCCCCGTCCACCCTGCACGCCATGGTGGCGCGGGTCTCGCTGCGGACGATGAACTACAACACCATCGTCACCAATGTCCCGGGCCCGCAGTGGCCGCTTTACACCCTGGGCTGCCAGCTCCAGATGGCGATGCCCATTGCCTTCCTGTATGAGGGCCAGCAGGTTGCGACGGCGATCTTCAGCTACCTGGGTGCCCTGAACTTCGGTTACATCGCGGACCGCAGTGCCTTCCCCGACCTTCCCCGCCTGGCGGAGTGCATGGAGGAGTCATTTGCGGAGCTCCTCGACGTCGCCCGGGCGAGCCAGGCCGGCGGCGCCGCTGCCCAGATGCCGAAGAAGGTGGCGCGGCGGGTCTCGGCCAAGAAGGCACCCGCGGCGAAGAAGCCAACCAGCGCCAGGAAGGCATCGCCCGCGGCGAAGTCCGCCGCCGCCAAGAAGGCCGCATCGCGGCGTCCGGCGTCCTCCATCAAGGCCGCCGCGGGCGCCGCCGCCCAGGCCCGAAGCCAACCGTCGCGACGGCGAAAGGCCAGCTAGCCGGCCCCACCGCGCCGCGCCGCGCCGAGCCTGTCTGACGGATGCCGCAAGCTCTTCGCATGACGGCGCCCCTGACCCTGCGCGAGAACATCCGGCTCCTGCCGCGCCCCCTGTGGGTGCTCTACGCGGGGAGCTTCGTCAACCGGTTCGGCAGCTTTGTCGCGGTCTTTCTGATCCTGTACCTGACGCGCCGCGGTTACTCGCCCGCAGTTGCAGGGCTGGGCGGTGCGGCCTTTGGCGCAGGGGCAATCCCGGGCTCGGCACTGTCAGGCTTCCTCGCCGACCGCATCGGGCGCCGGGAGACGATCTTCCTGGCGTCGGTGCTGGCCGCGGGCTTCACGATGGGGCTTGCGCTGGTCAGCACCCTGCCGTTGCTTCTCATTTTCTCGGGCCTCACCGGTCTTGCCAACCAGCTGTTCCGCGCGCCGTCGGGGGCGCTGATGGCGGACCTGGTGCCGCCGGAGCGCAGGATGGCGGCAAACGGGATCTACCGGCTGGCGATCAACGCGGGCTTCGCCGCGGGCCCGGCCGCGGCGGGCTTCCTGGCAGACCGTTCATTCTTCCTGCTCTTCGCAGCGGACGCCGCAACATCGCTGGTCTTCGGAGTCATGGCCCTCGCCTGGTTGCCACGCGGCGCACCGGGATCCGAAACCCCGCGGCAGCGCGGTGAAGGAACCCGCGCGGTCGCCGGTGACCGCCCGTTCCTACTCTTCCTGCTTGCGAGCACTGTCATGGCCGCCGTCTATGCTCAGACGGTTGTTGCGTTCCCGCTGTGGATCCACGACAACGGCTACAACAACGCCACCTATGGCGCGCTGGTCGGTCTCAACGGCGCGGTCATTGTGGTCGTCGAGCTCATGCTCATCAGTTACCTCGCGCGGTTCCGCACCCGACCACTGATCGCAACCGGCTTCGTCCTTGTCGGCCTGGGCCTCGCGATCACAATGTTGGCCCACTCCATCCCGCTCATCGCGCTCACCGTTCTCGTCTGGACCGCCGGGGAGATGATCGCGTTCCCGACCAGCACCGTCCACGTCGCCAACCTGTCCCCGGTGCACATGCGCGGTCGCTACCAGGGGGCGTGGACCATGTCCTGGGCGATCGGCTGGACCGTCGGGCCGGGCGCCGGCAGCTGGCTGTACCAGCGCAGTCCGGCCCTGGTCTGGGTGGCCTGCGGGCTGCTGGGGCTGGTCGCGGCCGCGGTGGTGGCGGCGCAGCCAGATCGCCGCGTGGTCGAGGCCGAGGCTGTGCTCAGCCCGCCTCAACCAGGGGTCGCTTAGGCCGCGCCGCGCTCCTGAACGGCCGGCGCCCGGCCCTCCCCTCCATCAGGTCGGCGGCAAGCCGGCGGCCGATGCGATGGGCGGTGGCCATGATCGTCAGCTGGGGGTTCACCGCGGTAGACGATGGGAGCAGGCTCGCGTCGCAGATGTAGAGGCCCTCGCAGGCAAAGGAGCGGCCGTAGCTGTCGACGACGGCGCGGCGGGGATCCTCGCCCATCCGCGCGGTGCCCATCGGGTGATACGCGGACAGCTTGAGATCCTGCGCGCGAACCCGGGAGGGGTCGAGCTGACGCAGTTCCTCACGTGAACGCACGACGGGGAAGCCGTGGACAACCGGGTAGTACTCCTTTGCGCCGGCCGCGAAGTACAACTCCCCGGCCATCACCACCGCCTCGGCCATGCGGCGCGTCTCACTGGCGCCGATGTTGTAGTACATCAGCGGGCGGCCGTCGGGGCGTCGCAGCACCCGCCCCGCGCAGTGGTCGGAGACCATCATCCCGACTGCGGCCATGCGCGGGTACTCGGCAACGTGGCGAACCAGTTTCTCGCCTACGAAGGGGAGGGCGCCGGCGCTGTAGGAGATCCCCGGAGGAGGCATGGTCGCCTCGAGGATGATCCCGTCGGACTGCAGGCGTTCGTCAACCGCGTACGACTGCATCGTCCCCTTCCAGGCGTACAGGTCGCGGTCAAACAGCGCCAGCGCTCCCGCCCCCGGGTGGATCCGCAGGTTGCGGCCCAGCTGCCGGCTGATTCCCCCCAGGCCGCTCTGCGCCAGCAGCAGCGGCGTGTACACCGCCCCGGCGGCGACCACGACGGCGCGCGCACGTATCTCCATGGTTCCCTGGGCGTGGCCGCGGGGATCGAGAAGGCTCACCGAAACGCCGGTGGCGCGCACGCCGTCGGTTCGAACGCGTTCTACGCGACAGCTGGAGTAGATGCGCGCGCCGCGCCGCACCGCCATCGGCAGGTAGCTCAGGTGCATCGCCTGCTTGGCATCGCGGGGACAGCCAAACGCGCACTGTCCGGACCCATGGCAACCGCGGATGTTGCGCGGGATGGGACCGCTCTTCCAGCCCAGCGCGCGGGCGC
The DNA here is from genome assembly GCA_046262455.1 of Candidatus Dormibacteria bacterium. Taxonomy (GTDB): domain Bacteria; phylum Chloroflexota; class Dormibacteria; order DASZGP01; family DASZGP01; genus JAXDLW01. The sequence continues at coordinate 8,691 of JBHEMS010000060.1, forward strand.
CGTCACGGAGCACGGCGCCATTGTTCCCGAGCACCTCGTCCGGCACCGCTGTGACGTTGAGGATCTCCTCGACCTGCGCGAAGTAGGGCTCCATGGTCGCGGGGTCGGTGTCCAGCACGCCCATGTCGCGGGTCCATCTCTCGAGGATCCAGTCAGGCGCGCGGTAGCACGTGCCGGAGTTGACCACCGTGGTCCCGCCGACGGCCTTGCCCATCGGCAGGGAGATGGTGACATTGCCGGTGGTGAAGGTCAGCCCATTGTCTCGATAGGCGCTGTCGAGTCGGTCCAGCAGACGCTTGCCGTCGAAGTCCTCCCGCGCGTAGGTGGTCCCCTCCTCCACCAGGATCACCGACAGGCCGGCCTCGGCCAGCTCGTAGGCCGCCACGGCGCCACCGGCGCCGGTCCCGACGATGACCACGTCTGCGTCGTCCTGGGCACCGTCCCGAATGTCCGGGTAGGCGATCGACGGCAGCCTGCTCGATTCCTTCTCCTGCGTGACCGGCACCAGGGGCAGGCCGTCGTACCCGATTGCCCGCTCGACCTCGGGCGTTGAGAAGTAGGACAACTGGATCAGCGCCTTGATGCCTACCGCGAGGTCCCTTCGTGCCGCCAGGCGCCCCTCGTCGAGGCGCGCCAGGAACTGCAGGCGCTGCGCCGGGGACATCTTGCGGAAGGGCCTGAGATGTCGCGACGCGAGGCCCAGGCCGTCGAATCCGCTGATCATGGCCTTGATCAGACCGCGGGTGGCGCGGTCATAGCCCGAGAGCTGGGCGTCGATGCGGTCGCACAGGCCTAGCTCCGCGGCGCCGGGCACCTGGCCGATGCCGGACGGGAGCAGGGTGCCGGCCAGCGCGTCGAGGGTCTCGCGCTGTCGCCGGCTCAGGTTGCGAACGGCAGGGTCGACGCTCCCCGCGAGGCCATCGGCCTCGGTGGTCACCGGCGAGGCCTCAGCCTGGTGCCGTCAGGGCTGTCCTCGGCGGCCCATCCGAGAGCCTCAATCTGTCCCCGGAGGGAATCGGCCAGCGCCCAGTCCTTCGCCCCCCGGGCGGCGTCGCGCTGCCGCGCCAGCTCCACCGCCTCGGCGGGTGCCTCGTCCTCTGACTCCCGGGGCGGCGTGGTCAGGTCGACCTGCAGGACGCGGTCCCAGTCCTCCAGCAGCCAGCGCTTCTCGCCGTCGGGCACCCCCGAGCGAAGCAACTCCTGCAGCAAGCTGGTCACCAGCGGCAGGTCGAGGTCGTCGCGAAGGGCGGCACGGAAGCGCCCGCCGAAGTCCACCCCCTCCCCGGCGGCCGGCTCCTGCGCTTCCGGCAGCCGCGACGCGCGCAGCCGGATGGAGTTCAGGCCCCGCTCGGCGCCCTCCAGGACCTCTTCCGAGAAACTCAGCTTGGCCCTGTACTTCGCGGTCATCGCCAGGAAGCGGAAGGCCAGTGGATCGTGTCCGCTGTCCTGGAGGTCGCGCACGCGCACCACGTTGCCCGTGGACTTGGCCATCTTGCGTCCCGACATCTCCAGGAACTCGCCGTGGATCCAGTAGTTCACCACCTGGCCGCCGAGGATCGGCTCGGACTGGGCGATCTCGTCCTCGTGGTGGGGGAAGACCAGGTCGACGCCGCCGGTGTGGATGTCGAAGCCCTCCGGGAAGTACTGCAGGGACATCGCCGAGCATTCCAGGTGCCAGCCGGGGAACCCCGGTCCCCAGGGCGAGTCCCAGATCTGCAGCCGGCGCTCCCCGCCGTGTTTCCAGAGAAGGAAGTCGGCCGGGTGGTGCTTGTTGGGGTCAGGGTCGATCCGGTAACCGGCCTGGAGCTGGTCGAGGGTGTTGTGCGAGAGCTTGGGATAGTCGCCGCGCCGCTGCACGTCGTAGAAGACGTTGCCATCGACCTCATATGTCAGGCCGCGCTCCTGCAGGGCCTCCACCAGCTTGATCATCTGCGGTACGAACTCCGTCGCCCGCGGGTAATGGTCCGCCCTGCGGATGCGGAGGAGGGAGGCATCCTCCATGAACGCGGCGGTGTAGAACTCGGCGATCTGCTCCGGCGTCTTGCCCTCCGCCTGCGCGGACGCCAGCACCTTGTCCTCGCCGGCATCCTGGGTGTCGTCCTGCAGGTGGCCGACGTCGGTGATGTTCTGCACCAGGGTGACCTCGTGGCCGAGGTACTCGAGGGCCCGGACCCAGAAGTCGGTAAAGAGGTAGGTGCGGAAGTTCCCGATGTGGGCGTACTTGTAGACCGTGGGGCCGCAGGCATAGATCGACACCCTTCCGGGGGTTCGCGGCCGGAACACCTGCTTGGTGCGGCCGAGGGTATTGAAAACCTGGATCTCAGCCATGAGGGGACGAGTCTAAGGGCGTCGGGGTCGCCGTCAGCCCGATGGCTGTCGCCGCCCCTCGAGCCGCTGCTCGGCCTCCAGTCGGCCGAGATGCACGTCGTCCTGGTTGACGAACTGCATGGCATCAGCGATCAGCCGGTGCCCGGCGACGTCACGTATCAGGGCATGCATCTGCTGGGCCACCCGGCGGTAGCTGGAGTGCCCCTGCGGGGAACTGCGGAGCTCGACCAGGTGCATCGCCTCGCGCGCGTTCATGCGCATCAGGTAGCGCATCCGGTGCCCCATGGTCACCAGGTAGGACGCCCGCGCCTGCCCGTATTCCGCCGCCACGTCCTCGGCCGCCGCCTCGGCACGCTCGACGGCCGCGCGCCACACGTCCCCGACGCCAGCAGCCTCCGCCTCCGCAGGCACGCTGAAGCCCAGGGCGCAGCCCAGCGGCTGCCACTCGACGGTCAGCAGGCGGTGACGTTGGAGGTCACGGAACGCGCCGTAGTCCGAGACCACCTCGAACTCGTACTCCGCAGCCTCCCACTCGCGCCCAGGGTGGTGGCGGCGGTTCCGCCGCGCGCCCACGGCGGCACGGAAGAGCTCCGCCCGCCGCTCCTCGGACAAACCGGCAACCTGCTCCCGCAGGTCATCGAGCGGCCGGTCAGTGTGCGGGAACAACGCATTGGCCACGATATCGTCCTCGGCGTCCGCGTCCCAGCGCAGGAGCCGGACCCCCTGGCCCCAGCCCGCGGCGGCGGCGCCCCGGTCTCCCGGGCCCTCGGCTTCGATGGCGTCGTGGTCCATTTCCGCCGCTGCCGCGGCCAGCGCCTGGGATCGCTCGCGGCGGTAGTCGACCCAGGCGCCCCCGCGCTCCGGACGGTCGAGCCGGGTCAGGAAGTCGGGGATCACCTTCTTGAGCTCGTCGAGCAGAAGCTCTGCGTACGTGCGGGCCTCCGGCAGTTCGTGCGACCGCATTCGCAGGATCAGCGCCTCGTACGCCTGCGGGCTGCCGAACATCCCGACGTTCGACGCCGTCGCCGCAGGCAGGAGGCCCCGGGCGACGTCCAGCGCGGCGGCGCGGGTGGCGCGCCGGGCCGCCGCGTCGTCCGGGGGGATGTCCCTGTCAAGCACCTGGCGCACGGCGTCGAATACGCCCCGGTACGCCTCAAAAAGGCCATCCAGCGCGAGCTCGACGCGGCCCGCCAGGGGGCCGCCAAACAACTCGGGGTCGCGGTAGTAGCGGTACCGACCTCCGGGCTGGTCGCCGTAGAAGACGTACCGCGTGGACTGCTCGAGGTATCCCATCAGGCGTCCCCGCTCGAGCACCTTGGTGAGAAGGTTGCTGACCTGTTCGCAGCTCACGTGGACCCCCGCCAGCTGGGCCACCGAGTCGTCGCCATAGTCCGACAGCACGCGACTGAAGAGGTCGGACGCCTTGGCCGCGCCCACGTCGAGGCCGGCGCCGGGGTCCTCGGCGCCATCGCTGAACTCGTCGAGAAAGACGCGCTTCAGCGGCTTGGCGGTGCGGCTGTAGCGCGCGAACAGGGCCGCGCGGGTGGCGTCGGGTAGGTTCGTCAGGACCGCCACCGGGCCGTCGATGGACGTGAAATGACGGTCCAGGACGGCGCGCTCGGCAAGGCTGTACTCGGCTTCGACGTAGGTCTGCAACGCCCTCGGATTATGCCGCCCACGACACAGATTTGCGCCCGTAAGATTGGTCAATGAGCGCAGGCGCGAACGTCGAGGAGCGGGACCTGACGAAGATCCCCCCGTTGATGGCCTCGCTTGCGGAGGTGCTCCGGCGCCGGCGCTCGGACTACAGCTTCAAAGCCAACCCGAAGCGACGCGCGGCCGGCGTGTTGGTGCTCTTCTATCTCCGGGCAGAGCGTTTGCACCTGCTCTTCTTCCGCCGCACCGAGAGGGTCCCGACCCACAAGGGACAGGTGGCCTTCCCCGGCGGGTCCCGTGAGGCGGGCGACGCCGACCTCCAGGACACCGCCATGCGCGAGGCGCGCGAGGAACTCGGGATCAACACCGAGCGGGTGGTCCCGCTGGGCGCGCTGAAGCCGTTCGATACCTTCGTGAGCAATTTCGTCGTCAGTCCGTTCTGCGGATGGCTCCTGGACCCGGACCCGGTCTTCGAGGCCCAGCCGTTCGAGGTCGAGGAGGTGCTCGAGGTGGCGGTCGATGAGCTCCGCCTGCAGAAGAACCGTCACCGCGGACGGGTCCCGGGCTTCAACCTCCCACTGCCGCTGCCCTACTACAAGATCGATGGCACTGTCATCTGGGGCGCCACGGGGGGCATCGTGGAGGAGCTGGTCGGTGCCCTCGGCGAGGCGGAGGCATCGCTGACCTGAGCGGGCAGCGGCGTTTCCTGCCCCTGCTGGAGGGTGGTGCGGCGGGAAGCCTGGGGCCGGCCGACCTCGAGGAGATCGGCATCCGCGTCGCAGCGGTGAACACGCTCGAGATCGCCATCGCGCCCGGCCTGCAACAGGTGCGTGCCATGGGCGGGTTGGCGCGCTTCTTCGGCTGGGACGGTCCCCTCGTCGCAGTTTCGCTGCGCGGCGAGCGCGCCGGGCGGGGCGAGGAGTCCGGCTGGCGCGCCCGGCGCCTACCAGCCGTCGTCAAGGAGGTCGCCGACGAGCTGACCGTCGTGTCACCGGTGGACGGGTCGACCCACCGTTTCTCGACCAGTCAGGTTGAGGCCGACGCCGCGGACCTCGGCGCGGCCACGATGCGGGACATCGCGCCGAGCTTCGACCTCCAATGGTGGCGGTCCGCGGAAGAACCCATCCCGTCAACCGGCTGGGTGGTGAGCTCGGTGCCCGCCGACGCCGCCCGCGCCGGGCACTTCTGGGGGAGATCCGGCTGGTGCGCCATCGCCTCGTTCACGGACGCCGCCGCCCCCCAGCCGATGCTCGACGGCTGCCCCTGCCGCGGGTGCACGGTGGCCGGAATCGGCTACCTGGCCCACCTCTGGCGCCAGCGAGAGATCACCGCGACCCACCTTCTGGGCTGGCACAATACCTGGCAGGCAAGGTCAATGGTGGAGGACGGCTGACTCCAGGCGGCGCACGGCCCACTCGGCCGCCTCGCGGACGACCCCGTCAGGATCCTCACCGGCGGTCCGCCGAAGGGCAGGCAGGGCGGTGGCGTCACCCGCGTTCCCGAGTGCGATCGCGGCGTTCCGCGCCAGGCTCGACCTCCCGGTCCGCCGCACCGCGGTTCCCCGGAAGCGCGCCTCAAACCCCGCTTCGTCAAGGCCCAGGCACTCCAGCAGGTCGGGAAAGGGCACCGGACCCGCGGCGGTCGATGAGCCACGATCGGGAGCGGCAGCCGGCGCCCGCCGCTGGTTGATCGGACACGCCTCCTGGCAGAGGTCGCAGCCAAAGATCCACGTCCCCATCAGCGGGCGCAGTTCCACGGGGATCGCGCCCCGATGTTCGATGGTCAGGTATGAGATGCAGCGCCGGGCGTCGAGCACCCCGGGGGCGACGAGTGCCCCGGTTGGACAGGCGGGCAGGCATGCCTGGCATGTGCCGCAGTCGCGCCGCGACGGCGTGCTCGGCTCCAGGTCCACGGAAAGCAGCAGCTCCGCCAACAGCACGTAGGAACCCGCCTCGGTCGTCAGCAGGGTGGTGTTCTTACCGGCGAACCCCACCCCGGCCAGTTCGGCCAGCGGCCGGTCCACGGCCCAGCCGTGGTCGATGAAGCGCTTGGCGCGAAGGGCCGGAGCCATTTCTCGCAGCGACGCCACGAGACGGTCGCACGCCCGCGCCATTACCTCGTGGTAGTCCTCGGGGCCGCCGGCGTCGCCCTCCAGGCAGGCGTAGGCGGCGATGCGACCGCGCGGTCGTCCGGTCAGGCCCGGTTCGTCCGGGAGCACCTCCCCCGTCGCGAGCTCGCTGAGCGTCCCGGCAGGCCGATACGGCCAGGCCAGCGCCAGCACCGAGCGCGCCCACGGGTACCGCTTGCCAAGGTCCGCGGCGGCGTCGATGCGCTC
>JBHEMS010000061.1:0-70142 GCA_046262455.1 Candidatus Dormibacteria bacterium
GCTGGCCCACCCGGATGCCGCGGTTGCCGCCGCGCTTTGGTCTAGCGATGAGAGAACACCTCCATCAGGAGTCGGCCGCCCCTGTCGTGGGCCGGGAAGACAACAGATTCTGCCATGCGGCCTCGTCGAGGCTCACCTTCAACGCCCGCTCGACAGCCTTGCGGCGGTGGGCCAGGGTCCAGCACTCGGGGCCCTGGCAGAGGTAGGCGCCCCGACCATTGAGCTTACCTGTACGATCCACCAACACCTCGCCCGAGGCGCCCGTCACCAGCCGCACCAGGTCCCGCTTGGGGCGCTCGGTGCGGCAGGCGACACAGGTGCGCGAAGGCACGTGGGAGCCACTCGGAGACACCCCGGCGTTATTCCCCGGAGGGGATGCTTTCAACCGCGACCGGCGTCGCGATATCGAGGCCTGCATCGCCGCCCTCCTCCGGCCCCTCATCCACACCCTTGATGTCGATCCTCCACCCCGTCAGCCGGGCGGCGAGGCGAGCGTTCTGGCCATCCTTGCCGATCGCCAGGGAGAGCTGACCGGCGGGCACCAGGACGGTGGCCGTACGGGTGTCAACGTCGACGCTGACCGAGTTGACCTTGGCCGGACTGAGGGCGTTCGCCACCAGCATGGGAGGATCTTCCGACCAGGGCAGGACGTCCACTCGCTCACCTCCGAGCTCGTCGACGACAGCACGGATCCGTGCCCCCTTGGGCCCCACGCAGGCCCCAACGGGGTCAAGACCCGACTCCGCCGAGGCCACCGCGAGCTTGGTTCGCAGACCGGCTTCACGGGCCAGTGCCTTGATCACCACCTGGCCGCTCATGATCTCGGGCACCTCGAACTCCAGCAGGCGCTTGACCAGGCTCCGGTTGGTGCGCGACACCACGTGGCTCGGGCCGCGCCGTCCCACCCGCGGCTCCAGCAACAGCACCTTCAGCCGCTGACCCGGGCGGTAGGTCTCGTGGGGGATCTGCTCCTCCGGGGGCAGGAGCGCCTCGGTGCCCCGCATCCCGTCGGCGCTCTGCTCCGTCTTGACGAACACCAGGTCGCCGTCGGTGCGGTCGACGATGGCCGCCGCGAGCTCCCCCTGGTGCTGCAGTGCGTCCTTCATCACCTGCTCGCGCTCGGCGTCGCGCAGCCGGCCCAGGATCACCTTGCGCGCGGTGGTGGCGGCCGCGTCACGAAAGGCGTCGGCGGGGATCGGCTCGTATCCACGTTCCGGGTGGTGCAGCCCGGCCTTCAACTCGCCTGACTCGACGTCGATGCGCACCTCGACCTCGCCGTCCGGCTCGTGGCGCTGGCGATAGGCCTCAGCCAGGGCCTCCTCGATGACCTGCAGGAGGCCGTCCTTGGAGAACCCTTTCTCCTGCTGAAGCTGGTCCAGGGCCCCCAGTAGCTCTCCGAAACCGACGCCTGCGCTCATCGCTGTCTGTGGCCTATTTTGTCCCCGCCGCCAAATGCGACGGCGAGCCGGGCGGTCACCACCTGCTCGAGGGGAACCCGGGTCTGCGCCTCGCGCGCGCCGGTCACCGTGACCGCGTCCTCCTCGACACCGCTCAAGGCGCCCTCCACAGCGGTCTCCGAGTCGCCCTGACGGAAGCGGATGTTGACGCGCTGGCCGAGGAAGCGGTGGTAGTCGGCGATATCGCGGAGGCGCCGCTCGGCCCCGGGCGACGAGACCTCCAGGTCGAGCTGCTCCAGCCCTTCCCCGGCGGCATCAAGCGCCGGCCGCAGCGTACGCGACACGCGCATGCAGGTCTCTATGTCCACGCCCCCGGGGGCCTCGATGAACACCTTCAGGACCTGGCGCGGCGGCGCTCCTGCCACGGTGAACTCCCAGAGCTCGCAGTTGCTGCTCATGACAGCCGATTCCACCAGCTCCTTGACCCTCTCCTCGATTTCCGTGTCCTGCGCCAAGGTGGCTATTCTGCGCGGTTTCGGGCTACCGCTGGGACAGCTCCCAATTGCGCCACGCCACCAGCAGGGGGCTGGCATTGAAGATCGAGGAGTACGTCCCACTGATGATGCCCACCAGGAGGGCCAGCGCGAAGCCCTTGATGGAGGTGGGGGCCAGGAGCAGCAGCGCCAGCAGGACGAAGATGACCGTCATGGAGGTGTTGACCGACCGCGCCAGGGACTGCACGATCGACAGGTTGACCACGGCTTCGAAGTTCTGACGCAGACGCTGGCTGCCACCCGTGCGCAGGTTCTCGCGAATCCGGTCGAAGATCACGATGGTGTCGTGGACCGAGAAGCCGACCACCGTCAGGGCGGCGGTGACGAACAGGATGTCGATCTCCCCGATCGCCAGGTTGAAGACCCGTCCCAGGATGGAGAACACCCCGGTGAGGACGAACACGTCGTGCAGCAGCGCGATGATGGCGCTGACGGCGAACTTCCACCGACCGATGCCTGGGACCGAGAAGCGGACCGCCAGGTAGATGACGATGAAGAGCGACGAGATGGCAATCAGGATCGCCGCCGTACCGACGAGCTGAGAGGCGACCTGGGGTCCCACCGAGTCGAAGGTCTCCACCGCGGGCCCGCCGCCGGGGGCGGGGCCGAACCTGGCATTCAGGTCATCGCGCACCTTCTGGCTCTCGGACTTCTGGCCGGGAGCCGCCGTGATCCCCATGGGCTTGGTGGTGACGATCGCCCGGTTGTTGGTTGCATCCTGAACCACGGGGTCGACGCCGAACTTGTCGAGCTCCTTCTGGATGTCGGAGAAAGTGGTCCCATTCTTGTAATGGATGGTGATGCGGTCGCCGCCGGTGAAGGCGATGCCCAGGCGGAAGCCGAGGGTGGCCATCGAGATGATCCCGGGGATGATGATCAGCAGCGACAGCAGGAAGAACCAGTTGCGCTTGCCAAGGATGTCCTTCACTGCAGACGCTCGACCGCGAACAGCGCCGGCTTGCGGGTGCTGTGGATGCGGATCGCCGCGGCCAGGATGATCTGGGTCACGTAGACCGAGGAGAAGAAGCTGATGATCACGCCGATGCCAAGGGTCAGGGCAAAGCCCTTGGCCACGGTGAAGCTCGGCAGGAAGGGCAGGAGCCGGTCGTGCAGGAAGAGCACCAGGCAGGTGATCAGCGTCGAGATGTTGGAGTCGCGGATGGCGGGGAAGGCGCGGCGCTCGGCGGCCTCCGCCGCAGCCGCCAGCGAGCGGCCGGCGCGGAGTTCCTCTCTCAGGCGTTCGAAGATCAGTACGTTGGCGTCCACCGCCATGCCGACGGACAGCACGAATCCCGCGATGCCCGCGAGCGTCAGCGTCACCGGGATGAACTTGTACACGGCGAGGGTGACGGCGGCGTAGAACGCCAGGGCCAGGCTGGCGACCAGACCGGGCAGCCGGTAGTACGCGATCATGAAGATGACGACGATGGCCAGGCCGAGGGCGCCGGCGAGGAAGCTGCGGCGCACGGAGTCGAAGCCCAGGGTGGCGCCGACCGAGTTGACCTCGACAATGGCAACCTTGCCGGGCAGGCGGCCCGCCGCCAGCGTCGAGGACAGGTCGTTGCGATAGGTCGCATCGCTGCTGATGTTGCCGCCCGAGATCTGGAAGCTGCCCTGGTTCAACACCCCCTGGACGTTGGCGTTGTTGATCATCTGGTTGTCCAGGAAGATCGCCATCTGGTTCTCAGTCGTGCCGGGCGTGGCCGCGGCGAGGGGGGTCGTGATGTTGCCCAGCAGGGTGCTGCCCTGGTCGTTGAGGGTGATGCTGACGATCGGCTGGTTGCTGGTGGAGTCGGTGGTCGACACGGCGCTGGTGACCATGCTGCCGTCGATGCCGGTCTCCTTGGGAAGGTAGCCCGGAGGTATGCATTCCCGGCGCAGGGTCGCCGCCACGCACTTACCCCCCTCGACCGCCGGCACGTACTCAGGCGCCACGATGGGGTCGCCGGTGGCGTCGTTGGGCACTGCCAACTTTCCACCCGCTGCCGGCTGCGCCTTGACCCAGGTGCGAAAGGTGAGGCGGGCCGTCTTGCCAATGAGGGCGGTGGCCCGGTCGATGCCGACACCGGGAAGCTGGACGACGACCCGACGGTCACCCTGGGCGGCGACGGACGCCTCGCTGACGCCGATGCCGTTGACGCGCTTGTTCATGACCTCGACCGTGGACGCCTGGGCCGTGGGCAGGTCGGTCCCCCGCGGGAGCGAGCGTGGGTCGATCTCCAGCACTATCTCGGTGCCCCCCTGGAGGTCCAGGCCCTTGTGGATGTAAAGGTCCTTCCCGGCGAAGTTGGGGAACTGGTTCTGGGCCAGTCGGGTGCTCAGCGCGATGTGGCTTGTCAGGCGCCAGATGTAGGAGTAGCCATCGATGAACATGGCGATAACCGCCACCAGCACGGCTGCGCCCACAATCCACCGGTTCGCTCGCACTCAGCTCTCCCTAAACGCTTGAGACGCCCGCGCCGCCGTCGGGGTGCTGGGCGGTGCGGATTATATCGGTCGGACCGGTGGCCGTCCGGAACCCGTCGGGGCCTCCAGCCGGGCCTCAACGTACTCCGGGAAGCGCCCCGCGACGATCGCCCGCCGAGCTCCCCGGGCCAGCTCCAGGGTGTGGTGGAGGTTGTGGATCGTGAGCAGGCGGAACCCCAGGAGCTCGCCGCGCTTGAGCAGGTGGCGCAGGTGGCCCCGCGAGTGCCGCTCACAGGCCGCACAGCCGCAGTCTGCCTCGAGAGGCTCGACGTCGGTGGCGAACACACTGTTCATCAGGTTGATGCGCCCGGCGCCCACCAGCGCGGTCCCGGTGCGTGCCAGGCGGGTGGGCCAGACACAGTCGAAGAGGTCGACGCCAGCTCCGATGGCGGCCAGCATCTCGCGTTCGGTCCCCACCCCCATGAGGTAGCGGGGGCGATCCGCGGGCAGCACCTCTGTGCAGGCCCGCAGCAGGGGCGCCGCCTCGCTCCCCGGCTCGCCCAGGCTTAGGCCGCCGATGGCATATCCAGGGAAATCCATGCCCGCGATCGCGACGGCACTGCGCTGCCGGAGCTCGAGGTCGAAGCCACCCTGCACGATCCCCCACAGTTCGGTCGGGCCCCGGCTCCACGCCTGCCGGCAGCGCTGCGCCCAGCGATGGGTCCTCTCGGTCGCGGCACGGGTCTCATCGACCCCCGCGGGGTAGGCGATGGGTTGGTCGAGCACCATCATCACGTCGGGCGCGAGCGCCTCCTGCACGGCGATTGCAGACTCCGGGGTCAGCCTGCGGGCGGTGCCGCCGGCGCTGAAGTCGACCCCCTCCTCCTCCACCACCGCCTGTCCGATCCGGGCCAGGCTGACCGCCTGGTAACCGCCACTGTCCGTGAGGAGGTTGCCCGACCACCCGGTCCATCGATGCAGGCCCCCGGCGCCCACGATCAGCTCCTGCCCGGGGTCCGTCCACAGGTGGTAGGTATTGGCCAGCACCACGCCGGGGGCCAGCCCGGCGAGGTCGACCATGTCGATCGCCTTGACCGTGCCGCGGGTGCCCACGGGCATGAAGGCGGGGGTCTCGACCACGCCATGGCCCAGCCTAAGGAGGCCGGCCCGAGGCGACGTCGCCCCCCCGGCGAGCAGCTCTACGACGGCGCCCCCCTCTCCAGCAACATCGCGTCGCCAAAACTGAAGAACCGGTAGCGCTCCTCGACGGCCTCGCGGTAGGCCGCGAGGATGCGCTCGCGGCCGCTGAACGCGGAGACCATCACCACCAGGGTGCTCTTCGGGAGGTGGAAGTTGGTGAGCAGCAGGTCCACCTCCTGGAAGCGATGCCCGGGACGGATGAAGATGTCCGTCCTGCCCGCGTCGGGGTCGGGGTGGCCCGCCGCCCGCCGGGCCGCTGCCGCCTCCAGCGTACGGGCGACCGTGGTGCCAACGGCCACCACCCGCCCGCCGGCCGCGCGGGTGGCGTCGATGGCGGCGCGGGCCGCCGCCGGTATGCGGTAGGCCTCGGAATGCATTCGGTGGTCATCCAGCTCCTCCACTCGGACCGGCTGAAAGGTGTCGAGGCCGACGACGAGCGTGACCTCAGTGTGTTCCACGCCGCTGGCGGCGAGCCCGGCCAGCATCTCGGCGGTGAAGTGCAGCCCCGCGGTGGGCGCGGCGGCCGAGCCCAGCTCGCGGGCGTAGACCGTCTGGTAACGCTCCGGCTCGGCGAGCTTCTCGTGGATGTAGGGCGGGAGGGGCATCTCGCCGATCTCGGGTAAGAGCTGGGCGAGCCGGCCGGGCGGAGAGAAGCGCACCCGGCGCTCCCCGCCGGGGTGCTGGTTGAGCACGTCCGCCCACAGGCCGAAGCGCAGCTGAAGGCGGGTCCCGGGCACGAAGCGTTTCGCGGGCCGGACCAGCGCGTTCCAGGTGTCTGGATCGCCCGCCTGTTCCAGCAGCAGGATCTCGGCGTCCCGGCCGCGGTGTTCGAAGCGGATGCGCGCCGGGATCACCCTTGTGTCGTTCAGAACAAGCAAATCGCCAGGTTGCAGCAGGGACGGCAGGTCGCAGAACTGGAGGTGGCGCGGCGGGCCCACGGCCGGGAGGTACATCAGCCGCGAGTCCCCGCGGTGCGGTGGCGGGTGCTGGGCGATCAGCTCCTCGGGCAGGGGGTAGTCGTAGTCCTCGAGGCGGCCGCCTGCGACGGCCGTCAAACGAAGAGTTCTGGCTGGTCGCTCCGGGGCGGCGGGGTGACGCCGAGGTGCTTGTACGCCAGCGGCGTGGCGACGCGTCCGCGCGGCGTGCGAGCGAGGTAGCCGAGCTGCATCAGGAAGGGCTCGAAGACGTCCTCGACGGTCTCCCGCTCCTCGGAGATGGAGACGGCGATGGTGTCGATGCCGACCGGGCCGCCACCGTACTTGTGGATCAGCGTCTCGAGGATGCGTCGGTCGAGCGCGTCAAGCCCCGCCGCGTCCACGCCTAACAGCTCCATCGTGGCATTGACCGCCTCGGCATCGACGCTGCCGCTCCCCCGCACCTGGGCCCAGTCCCGCGTCCTCCGCAGCAACCGGTTGGCAATCCGAGGCGTGCCGCGCGAGCGCAGCGCCAAAAGCCGCGCACCCTCGTCGTCCACGTCGATCTCCAGGATCCGGGCGGAGCGGATGACGATCGCCTTGATGTCCTCGGGCTCGTAGAACTCCAGACGGAAGACCGCCCCGAACCGGTCGCGCAGCGGTGAGGACAGCATCCCCTGGCGGGTGGTGGCACCGATCGCGGTGAAGTGCGGCAGGTTGAGCCGCAGCGACTGCGCGCCCGCACCCTTGCCGCTGACCCAGTCGAACTTGAAGTCCTCCATCGCGGGGTAGAGCGCCTCCTCCACGGGACGCGCGAGGCGGTGGATCTCGTCGATGAAGAACATCCCGCCGGTGTCGAGGTTCATCAGGATCGAGGCCAGGGCACCCTGGTGCTCGATCGCCGGCCCCGAGCTGGTGCGGAGGTCGGCGCCCATCTCATTGGCCAGGATGTTGGCGATCGTCGTCTTCCCGAGCCCTGGCGGCCCACACAGCAGGATGTGCTCGAGCGGCTCGTCGCGGCGCTTGGCGCCCCCGATGATCAGGTCGAGGTTGTCCTTCAGCGCCTGCTGACCGATGAACTCGTCCAGGCGCGCCGGGCGGAGTGAACGCTCGAACTCCTCGTCGCCGCTCGATACCTGGGGCTCGAGCAGGCGCGACTCGTCGATGCTCATGTCCTGGTCATCCCCGGTCGCTAGCTCGATGGCCATGTGCTGGACTCCTGCGGTGACGCGTGCTGCGTGGCGAACACCGGTTCGCCTGTCTCATCGTAGCGCGTTGATGGGCGGCGCGCCACCTCGCCTGGCCGTCCAGGGTCACTTGGGGCGGTCGAGGGCCTTGAGGGCCTTCGAGACGGCCGTCTCCAGGGCTGTGTCATCCGCCAGGCCCATGCCGGCTACCACCTTGCGGACCTCGACCTCACGGTAGCCCAGCGCGGTCAGCGCCCGGACCGCGCCCTCCACCACGCCACGGCCGCCGGACGGGGCCGCTCCGGCCGTCACCGGCTCCGCGAGGTACTCTTCCTTGAGCTTGTCGCGAAGCTCGAGGATCACCCGCGCGGCGGTCTTGGGCCCGATGCCCGGTACCGTTGCCAGCAGGGCGCGGTCCTCCTGGAAGACCGCCTTCTTGAGTGTCCGGGTGTCGGACTGCGAGATCATTCCCAGCGCCGCCTTGGGGCCGATGCCCTTGACCGACATCAGCAATTCGAAGAACTCCAGGTCCTCCATCGACTCGAAGCCGTAGAGCGCCAGCTGGTCCTCCCGCACGTAGGTGTGGGTGAACAGCTTGACCTCCGACCCCGCACCGCCCAGCGAGGCCAGCAACCGGCCGGGGGCGGTCACCAGGTAACCGACGCCACCAACCTCCAGCACCAGGCTCTCCGGTCCCATGTGGGCGATCGTGCCCCGCAGGGTGGCGATCAAGAGACCCGGCGCCCGGGCGAGAGCCGCTCGCTCTGCAGGTGGCAGAGGGCGATCGCCACCGCGTCGAACGCGTCGTCGGGGAGCTTCTCCGGGACGCTGACGAGGGCCCGCACCATCCGCGTCATCTGCGCCTTGCCGGCCTTGCCGTACCCGGTGAGCGAGACCTTGACCTGCATCGGGGTGTACTCCCAGACCGGTACCCCGCTCTCCTCCATCGCCAGCAGGATAACGCCGCGGGCCTCGGCCACCTGCATGGCAGTCGTGGTGTTGGAGGCGAAGAACAGCTGCTCCACGGCGGCGGCATCGGGCCGGGCCTTGCCCAGCAGCTCCAGCAGGTCGTGGTGGATGCTGGCCAGCCGTTTGGGGCCGGGCATCCCCGCCGGTGTGGTGACCACGCCGACGCTGACCAGGTCGCGCCTGCTGCCGTTGCTTTCGATGAAGGCCACCCCGATGGTGGCGAGGCCGGGGTCGATCCCCAGCACGATCGGCACTAGCGGACTGTGACCACTAAACCGCCTGGCTCAGCCTTTCCAACTGCTCGGAGTCGATGTCGAAGTTGGCATAGACCTGCTGGGCGTCGTCGGAATCCTCCAGGGCCTCCATCAAACGCATCAGCTTTTCGACCTCGCGCTCATCGGTCACGGTAACGGTGTTCTCCGCCACCATGGTGAGCTCCGCCGACTCGATCTTGGCCTTCCCCTCCTCCAGGCCGACGCGGACCTTTTCGAAGTCCTCAGGCTCCGTCTCCACCTCCAGCTTGCCGTCGTTGACCTGCACATCGCTGGCGCCCAGCTCGATGACCTCCAGCGCCAGTTCGTCGGCGTCCTTGCCGCCGGGATCCGCGATGAGCACCCCCTTGCGCTTGAACTGCCAGCCGACCGCGCCCTGCTCGGCGACGCTGCCGCCGCCGCGCGTGAAGATGCTGCGGATGTCGCTGGCGGTGCGGTTGCGGTTGTCCGTCAGGCAGTCGACCATGATCGCGACGCCACCGGGGCCGTAGCCCTCATAGCGCAACTCCTCCAGCTGGGCGCCGCCACCCTCGCCGGTGCCGCGCTTGATGGCACGGTCGATGTTGTCGGCGGGCATATTGACCTCGCGGGCCTTCTGCACCGCGAGGCGGAGACGGAAGTTCCCGTTGATGTCGCCGCCGCCCTCCTTGGCGGCCATCGCCAGCTCACGCGCGGCCTTGGTGAAAAGCGCGCCCTTCTTGGCGTCGGTGGCCGCCTTCTTGTGCTTGATCGTCGACCATTTGCTATGTCCGGACATGCCGCGAGTTTACCCAGCGCGAGGGGGAATCTAGCCCTCGACCACCCGCGCGAAGTGGCGCTTGCCCACCTGGAGCACGGCGCCCGGGGTGGCGTCGAACTTGTAGTTGACGTCGGTCACCGGGCGCCCGTCCACCTTCACCCCGCCCTGGCTGATCAGGCGCCGGGCATCCGACAGACTCTTGGCCAGGCCCGTTTGCGCCAGGGCCGCGGCCACCGAACCCCGCTCCTCGAACCCGGAGACGGGAAACTCGCTCATCTTCTCGGGCATCGCGCCCTCCTTGAACTGGGAGGCGAAGGCCTCCTGGGCCTGGTCGGCCGCCCCGGCGTCGTGGAAGCGCGTGACGATGGCCCGCGCCAGGGCGATCTTGGCGTCCCGGGGGTTGGAGCCCGAGGCCATTGCCCCTTCGTGCGCGGTGACCTCGTCCTCCGGCATCCCGGCCGCGAGGCGCATGTAGCGCCCGATCAGCCCGTCGGGAACCGACATCAGCTTGCCGAACATCTCTGCCGGCGGATCGGTCACGCCAACGTAGTTTCCCAGCGACTTGCTCATCTTCTTGACGCCATCGAGCCCTTCCAGCAGGGGCATCGTCACCACGTCCTGCGGTTCCTGCCCCGACTCACGCTGGAGGTCGCGGCCGAACATCAGGTTGAACAGCTGGTCTGTGCCACCCAGCTCCACGTCGGAATGGATCGCCACGGAGTCATAGCCCTGCATCAGCGGGTACATCAGCTCGTGCAGGCCGATCGGGCTGCCCGCTTCGATCCGCTTGCGGAAATCGTCCCGGGTGGTGATCTGGGCCAGCGTGGCCTTCGACGCCAGGCGCAGCACCCCAGCGAGGTCAAGGTCCCCGTACCATTCCGACTGCCGCCGGACCTCCGTGAGGTCCCTGTCGAGCACCTTGAAGACCTGCTCGAGGTAGGTCGCGGCGTTGGCCTCGACTTCCTCCTCGCTCAGCGGCCGCCGAGTGACCGACTGGCCGCTGGGATCGCCGATCCGCGCGGTGAAGTCGCCGATGATCAGGACCGCCTGGTGCCCCAGCTCCTGGAAGTCGCGGAGCTTGCCGAGCACCACGGTGTGGCCGAGGTGGATATCCGGCGAAGAGGGATCGATACCCAGCTTCACCCGCAGGAACGCGCCCATCTGCAGGCGCTTCCTGAGGTGTTCGTCGATCTCGATGTTGACCGCGCCGCGAGCCGCCTTATCCCAATCGGACATGGGGGGAAATATACGGACTGGCCTGCGAGGACCGGTTGATACCCTCAACTGAATGCCGGGTCCCACGCGCCAACTCACGTCCGCCGAGCGGCGCCGTCGCATGGAGATCATCGTCCGTGCCCGTGCCCGTCGCCGCCGAGCGCAGCGCAAGGCCGCATCTCTGCTGCTGGCGGTAATGGCGCTGGTCACCTTTTCGGTGGCCGCCGAGGGGTTCGACCAGTACAACTACTACGCCTCCGACCTCCCCGACCCGGGCACCCTGAACCCGCAGAACCTGGCCCAGGCGACGCAGATCCTCGACCGTAATGGCAGGTTGCTCTACCTGCGCCACGGCGCCGAGATCCGCACCGTCGTCCCGCTCAGCAAGATGGCGCCGATCCTTCGCAAGGCCACCATCGACCTCGAGGACCGCAACTTCTACCAGCACCACGGCCTGGACCTCCAGCGCCTGGCGGCGGCGGGTTTCGCCGACCTCACCCACAGCGGGGTCCAGCAGGGTGCCAGCACCATCACCCAGCAGTTGGTCAAGCGCAAGTACCTGACCGGCGCCCAGACCCTCGACCGCAAGATCAAGGAGGCGCTGCTGGCCGGTGACATCGAGGGCCGGTATCCCAAGGAAACCATCCTCGAGGCGTACCTCAACGAGATCTTCTACGGCCACCAGGCCTACGGCATCGAGGCCGCCAGCCAGTTCTACTTCGCCAAGCACGCGTCGGAGCTCAACCTCAACGAGGCTTCGCTGCTGGCCGGCATTCCCCAGGCCCCAAGCGCTTACGACCTACTGACGCCGGCGGGCCTGAAGCGCACCCGGGACCGTCAGAAGACAGTGCTTGATGCCATGGCCAACAATGGCGACATCACCGGCGAGCAGGTGCTTTTGACCGAAGCCGAACCCGTCGGCCTGCACGTCACCAAGCCCGACACGTCTTTCAATGCCCCGCACTTCGTCAACTATGTCCTCGACTACCTCCGCAAGCAGTACGGCTCTGAGCTGGTGGATGGTGGCGGGCTCAAGGTGACCACCTCGCTGGACCTCGGCATGCAGCAGAAGGCCGAGGCCATCGTCCGCAATGACGTGGCCCGCTTCGGCGGGTCGGGGGTGAACAACGGCGCGATGCTGGCGATGAACCCCACCACCGGCGAGATCCTGACCTATGTCGGCAGCGCGGACTTCAACAACGACAGCATCGATGGGCAGTTCGACAACATCGACGGCGGCGGGTCCTCAACCTACATCGGCAGGCAGCCGGGCTCGTCGTTCAAGCCCTACGTTTACCTGACCGCACTGTCGAACGGGTACACCACGACAACCCCCATCGAGGATCGCCAGGGAAACTATGGCGGAACCGTTTTCCACGATTTTGACAACCGCAGCGAGGGTGTCATCAGCGTGCGGCGGGCACTGGTGGAGTCCCGCAACATCCCGCCCATCCTGCTGATGCAGAACCTCGGTTTCCAACGGGTCCTGCAGACGGCCAAAACGCTGGGCATTTCGACCAACCTGAAGCCGGAACTGGGCACCGCGATCGGTTCCAGCGAAGTCAGGATGCTGGAACACGCGTCGGCCTACGGGGTGTTCGCCACCCAGGGGATCTACCGGCCTCCGGCGCCCGTCCTGAAGGTCGAGGACGCCTCCGGCAACACGATTTTCAAGCTCAAGGACCGCGGTCGCAGGGTCATCAGCCCCCAGCCGGCCTACGTCCTCAACGACATTCTTTTGGGGTACGCGCGGCAGTGGGGCCTCAACCTCATCGGCCCCGCCGCCGGGAAATCGGGGACTACCGACGACAGCGCCGACCTCTGGTACATGGGATACACCCCGGACCTCGTCGTGGGAACGTGGATGGCACACACCGGCCACAGACCCGATGGCACCTCGATCGGCCGGTACCCATTGCCCGGTCTCTACGGTGTGACCACGTCGGCCTACATGTTCAAGGACTTCCTGCCCGTGTACTACGCGGGCCGCCAGATCCCGACGTTCCAGCGGCCACCGGGGATCCAGGGCGGGACCACTAGCTGCAAGGAACCCGCCAAGCAGCCCAACGCCCCGATTGGGCAGAACCAGGCCCCCATCAGCGTCAGCTGCAGCGGCGGCGATCTCAAGATCGAGGGTGCTGCGGATGCTCCCGGGCTCAGGGCTCCAGCCGGAACCTGAGGGGGAGGTCGGCCGCCTGCCGGATCCCCACCCGCGGTCCCACCAGGACGCTTTTGGCAGGCGCCTCGGCGGCGGCAAGGATCCTGAGGTCGCTGGTGGCGAGATCGTAGCCATTCATCGCCAGGGTGATGCCGAGCGCCTGGCAGAGCAGGCCCGGGCCTCGCAGGCGTGACGCCGGCAGCGCCACCGGCGTCACTGCTGGGCTGTCCCCAGTCTCCGGACGCAGGGCCCGAATCAGGACCGCGGCACCGGTTCCCTCCGGCTCGGTGACCGCGTTCAAACAGTGGTGCATGCCGTAGACGAAGTAGACGTAGGCCACACCGGGTGGTCCGAACATGATCCTGGAGCGGGGGGTGGGGCCGCGGTGAGAGTGGCTGGCAGGGTCGTTCAAGCCGAGGTACGCCTCGGTCTCCGTGATCGTGCCCCCCACCCAGCCGCCGTCACGGCGGATGGCGACCACCTTGCCCAGGAGCTCGCGCGCCACAAGTGGCGTCGGCCGGGCGAAGAATGCCTGCCGTAGCGCCGGCCCCGGGCTCAGCCCTCGATCAGGTGAACGTCTTGGCGAAGTAGGTCCTGGGCTCCGGCGGCAGGACCGGGCGGAAGAGGAACAGCGAAGCCCTCTCCGCCTTCCTGACCTGCTTGACCAGGAAGGATTGGCTGACCTGCTCCTGGGATGAGCTGATGATCGCCGCCTGGCTTCCACCCGTCGGCAGCTGCGTGTTGACCAGCTGGCCGAAGAGGTAGAGGACGATCGCCAGCTCCAGCACCGATGTCACCAGGGCGAGCAGGACCCCGAAAACGCGATCCCCCAGCAGTGAGGACATGAAGCCCAACGCGTCGGCGTACGCGAAGCCGAGGACCTCCGCCACGACGATCATCCCGACCAGGATTGCCAGGAACACGCCGAAGTGCGCCGACGCCGGGCTCGGGCCGGAGTTGTAACCGAACTGCTCTGAGAACCCCGGGCTCAGTGCCTGGGCCAGGAGCATGCCGAGGAAAAAGGCCCCCAGTTGGAGCACGCGCCGGAAAAGCCCATACCGGAATCCCAGGAAGACATTGAGCAGGACGTACAGCACGATGACCGCGTCGAAGAACACCTCAGGTCCTCAGCGTGGCCGCGAAGCGGTCCTCAAGCAAACGGCGTAGCCGCATCTCGACCTCGGCCACCTCCTCACCGGTGAGGGTGCGCTCGTCGGACTGGAACGACAGGCGGAAAGCAAGGCCCTTGCGCCCCTCCTCCACCTGGTTGCCGTGGTACTCGTCGAACAATTCCACGGTGCGCAGGATAACCCCTCCGGCGCTGGTGAGAGCCTCGATCACGTCGCGGGCCGGCGTCAGGTCTGGAACAGCGACAGCGAGGTCGCGAGCCACCTCGGGGAACCTCGAGGGCGTCCGGTAGCGGAGGTGCCTGGGCTGAGCGAGGAGCGCCTCGAGGTCGATCTCCCCCACGATCACCGCGCCCGGGACATCCAGGGCGCGCCCCAAACCGGGGTGGAGCTGACCCAGGCAACCGATCTCGCGGCCGGCAAGGCTGACGGTCGCGGCGCGCCCGGGATGCAGCCCACGGACCTCCCCCTGGATGTAATCCAGTTGGAGCGGGCAGGCGTCTGCGGCGAGGAGATCGAACAGGCCCTTGAGCGCCAGCAATGCCCGGCGTACACCCTGCTCCGACGAGGCGCGGCCGGCGGGCAGGTGCGCCGCCGCGCCGACCACGCGGGGCTCCCGCGGCAGCTCCTCGTTCCCCTGGGGCCAGAACACGCGGGCCAGCTCGAAGACGGCAGCGCCCCCGTTGCCGACAGCGACGTTGCGCGCCACCGTTCGCGACAGGCCCCAGAGACTTGATGTTCGCAGTTCGCCCTGGTCCCGCGACATCGGGTTGCTGAGGCGCAGGCGCTCCCCCGGGAACACCCCCACGGCCGGGTCCTCGGGGCCGGCGAACGACGAGGTGATGACCTCGTCATAGCCGGCGCCCATCGCGATGTCCCGCGCGCGCCACTCCGGGTCCGGCGGGGGCAGAACGGCGCCCAACTGGCCCCCACGCCCCGGCAGGGTCGACGGGAGCGTGTTGTAGCCGCGCAGCCGGCCCACCTCCTCGACCACGTCCACAGCGCCCCGGACGTCGCGGCGGAAGTACGGCTGCAGTACCCTCAGGCCCGTCCCCGAGCGATCCACTTCGAACTGCAGCGACTCCAACGTGCCCGCGACCTCATCGTCTGTGACGGCCACTCCCAGCAGCCGGCCGACAGAGCCGGTCGCCACTTCGATAGGCTGCTCAGGAACGCGACCCGGGTAGATATCCGTCGGCGTCGACGAGGGTCCCGAGACCGCCACCTGCTGCAGCAACGCCGCCAGGCGCGCGGCTGCCCCGGCCGGGAGCTCGGGACTGAGTTGCTTCTCGAAGCGCGTGGACGCCTCGGTGCGCAGGGCCAGCCGGCGGCTGGTATTGCGGACACTCACGCCGCGAAAGTTGGCAGCCTCGATAAGCACACTGGCGGTCGCCGAGGACACAGCACTGTCGGCCCCGCCGATGATCCCCGCGATCGCCACAGCACGACGATGGTCGGCGATCACCAGGTCGTCCTCGCCCAACGTGCGCGTGCGGCCATCGAGGCATGCGATCTCCTCGCCCGCCCCCGCGCGCCGGACCACGATGCCACCGTCGAGCCTGGCCGCGTCGAACGCGTGCAGCGGCTGACCGGTCTCGAACATGACGTAGTTGCCGGCATCCACCACGTTGTTGATGGGCTTCTGCCCCACCGCCCGGAGGCGGCGCTGAAGCCAGGCGGGTGACGGGCCGACGGCGACGTCGCCGACATGCCTCGCCTGGTACCGGGCGCAAAGCTCCGGCTCCCGGACCTCCACCGACAGGGGGCAGGCGGCCGCTGTTTCGCGCGGGGGCGCCGGCTGTTCCCGGAGCGGGCGATGCAGCAGCGCGGAGAGCTCCCGCGCGATTCCCAGGTGGCACATCAGGTCGGGCCGGTTGGTGGTCAGCTCGACGACCATCACCTCATCCGGGGGCATCAGCTCCGCCAACGGCATCCCCGTCGGGCCGTCGGTGCCGAGCACCAGCAGGCCGTCGGCCTCGGCCGAGATGCCCAGCTCGACCGGGCTACAGGCCATGCCCTGGGACGTCACCCCCTTGAAGCGGCGTTCGCCTATTTCCATACCGGTCGGCAGCGTGGTTCCCGGGGACGCCCAGGCGAGCAGGTCACCAGCGCGCAGGTTGGGCGCGCCCGAGACGATTTCGACCTCCCGGTCCCCCACCTCCAAACTCGCCCGCCGCACGATGTCCGCTCCGGGTATGGCCGAGACCTCGAGGACGCGCGCTACCAATACCCCATCCCACCCGGCGCCAAGACGCACCACCCGCTCGACCTCGGTTCCCGACAGCGTCAGCCGGTCGGCGAGGTCGGCGGCCGATTCCGGCAGGTCGATGTACTCGCGCAGCCAGTCCATGGAGATCCTCAGTGGCACAGGTGAATCCTCAGAACTGCCTGATCATCCGCACGTCGTTCTCGAAGAGCGCGCGCAGGTCATCGATACCGTACTTGAGCATCGCCACCCGGTCGATGCCGCACCCAAAGGCGAAACCGCTGTACCGCTCCGGGTCCACCCCGCCGTAGCGCAGGACGTTGGGGTGCACCATGCCCGAGCCGAGGATCTCGATCCAACCGCTGTGCCGGCAGAGTACACAGCCCGAGCCGTCGCACTGCATACAACTGACATGCACCTCCAGGCTGGGCTCCGTAAAGGGGAAATGATCGGGCCGGAGGCGGATCCGCCGATCGTCGCCGAACATCGCCCGGGCGAAATACTCGAGGGTGCCCTTGAGGTCGGCCACCGTGACGCCCTCGTCCACGAGCAGCCCCTCGACCTGGTGGAACATCGGCACGTGCGTGGCGTCGTTGTCGCGACGGTAGGTCTTGCCTGGGATGATCACCTTCAGCGGCGGCGGGTGCGCCTCCATGTAACGCACCTGCATCGGCGACGTGTGGGGCCGGAGCACGATCCTGGACTCCGCCGCGACCTCCGGCGTCCCGGGGGGACCCTGCGCCGCCGCCGTGGTGTCGATGAAGAACGTATCGAAGCCATCGCGCGCGGGGTGGCCGGCGGGCATGTTCAGCGCCTCGAAGCTGTAGTAGTCGGTCTCCACCTCAGGGCCGTGCGCCACGTCGTAGCCAAGGCCACGAAAGATGTCCTCTATCTCGCGCCAGACCCGGGTGACCGGGTGGGGGTGGCCCCGGCGCGGCGGCTGGCCGGGAAATGTCAGGTCGATGGCCTCGGCAGCGGCCAGCGTTCCCGCGCCGGTGTCGCGCAGGGCATCGCGCCGCTCGTCCAGCGCTTCCTGGATGGCCCGCTTGACCCTGTTGAGCAGGGCGCCGACCTCGCGCCGCTCCTCCGCCGGCAGCGAGCCGATGGCCGCGAGCTCGAGGGTCAGCGGCGCCTTGCGGCCCAAAAACTGGACCCGCAGCTCTTCCAGCGACGGCTCATCCGCCGCCCCCGCGATGCGCCCGAGGGCGCTGTCGAGGAGTTCCCTGCCGTGTCTTTCCGGGTCCAGTCCTAGACTGCCGGTCAACCTGCCTGGGCGGCGGTCGCCGCCGTGCGGGCCACGTCGACCAGCTGGCTGAAGTGCGCCTGGTCCCGGACCGCGAGGTCGGCGAGGACCTTGCGGTCGATCTCCACGCCCGCGGCCTTGAGCCCGAAGGTCAGGGTGCTGTAGGTCATGCCGTTGAGACGGGCAGCGGCGTTGATGCGTGCGATCCAGAGGCGGCGCATATCCCGCTTCTTGTTGCGACGATCGCGGTACTGGTACGCCAGCGAGTGCATGACTGCCTCGTTGGCAACCTTGAACAGTTCGCTCCGGGACCCGGACATGCCCTCCGCGCGGTCAAGGACCTTCTTGTGTCGGGCGTGGGCGGTGACGCCCCTCTTCACTCTCGGCATTGCAAAGTCCTCCGGGTACTACAGGTAGGGGGCGATCTTCTTGATCGTCTTGGCTTCGGTCTTGGCCACCACGACTTTGTCGCCGGTGAAGGCGCGCTTGCGCTTCGCAGACTTCTTCTCGAGCATGTGGCTCTGCTGCGAGTGGCGGCCGACGACCTTACCGGTCGCGGTCACCTTGAACCGCTTGGCGGTTCCCTTGTGGGTTCTGATCTTCGGCATCTTTGGTGCTCCTCAGTTGGACGGGGCGGGGGTCCTGGGCTTTGGCGCGGTGCTCCTGGTCTGGGCCGGTGCTGCCGGGGGGGCCGCCGGGGCCGGCGCGGCGGTCGCGACCGGCGTGGGCTCCTCGGACCTACCTGTCTCGACCCTGGGGGACTCGCCGGCCTTGGCTAGCGGGCCCATGATCTGGCTCATGTTCTTGCCTTCGACCAAGGGGTTACGCTCCACGTGCGCCACGTCGGCGAGGTCCCTGGCCAGGTTATCGAGGATCTTTCTCCCGATGTCTTGGTGGACCATCTCCCGACCCCGGAACCAGATGGTCACCTTGACCTTGTCGCCTTCGACGAGGAACTCGCGCACTCGCTTGAGCTTGGTCTGGTAATCGCCTGGCCCGATCTTGGGCCGGAAGTTCATCTGCTTCATCTTGCCGCCGGCCTGCTTGCGGCGGGATTCCTGCTCTCGCTTGTGAGCGTCGAATCGGAATCTCCCGTAGTCCATGAACCGGCAGACCGGGGGGCTGGCCTGTGGAGCCACTTCGACCAGGTCGAGTTCCTTCTCCTGCGCGATCTGGCGGGCGCGGTCCGTGGGCATGACACCCAATTGCTCGTTGCGCTCGTCGATCACCCGGACCTGGGGAACCCGGATCTGCTCGTTTATCCTCAGTTCCTTAAAGCTGATATACGTTTCTCCCTATCCCGGTCGGCCTGTCCGGGGCAAAAAAAGAACGGACAGCCGAAGCCATCCGCCTCACCCCGGTGGCCGGGGGACCTGGGCAACTTCTCGCCGCCAGGTGAGGAGCGGACGCTCCTACTTCCGCCGGGCCGCGCTGGCCCGAGCCACTGGCCATGATAGCAGTCAGGCGAGCTGCCACTCCTCGTGCACCAGGATCGGCACCTCGTTGCCCGAAGTCTCCACTCCATGGACCGTGACCTCAGGTCCTCCGACCATGAAATCTGTATGCACGGATGAGGTGTTCGCGCCATCCTCCGGGCCGGCCTCGGGGTTGGTGGCGAACCCCAGCCCGCTCCCGTATGCGATATGGCAGGTGGCGTTCTCGTCCAGCAGGGTGCTGTAGAAGAGCAGGCCGGACTGCCCGATCGGCGACTCACCGTCGACCAGCGCCAGCTCACCGAGGCGGCGGGCGCCGTCGTCGGCGCTGAGCTCGGCCTCCACTACCTCGGCGCCGCGATCGGCTTCGACGCGCGTGACCTCCCCTCCTTTGAAGGTCAGGCGCAGGCCGACCACGATCGCTCCACCCAGCGTCAGTGGCTTGGTGCTGCTGACCACCCCCTCGGTGTAGCGGTGGTCCGGGGTGGTGAAGATCTCCTCGGTGGGAACGTTGGGGTGGTGCGAGCGACCATGCCGGTTGACAAAGCTCGCCGCCATCCACTGTGACGGCTTGCCCAGGGCGACCGTCAGCGCCGTACCCGGGCCGCTGTAGCGGAGGGCCTTGAAGCCCCGCTGGTTCATCTGCTCGGCGCGGGCCTGGAGTTGGTCGAAGCGGGCTTGCCAGGCCGCCACCGGGTCGGGTTGATCCAGCCGCATGACCCTGTCCAGGACGCTGCCCAGGCGATCGACATCGGGCTCGCCCAGGACCTGCTTGGCCCAGTCGGCAGTTGCCCAGGGAACGATCGTCCAGTTGGTGGCGCCACTGCGCATCACCTCGCGGGTGGCGCGCTCGACCTCGGGCATCCGGGCCGCGCCCACGCGGACCGCGTCGAGGTCCTCCATCACGCCCACTCCCCCGCCTTCAATCCGGATGGTCGCCGCACCCTGGCGTCCGATCTCCTCCATCCGTTGCACCAGCCACGGAGGGCTGAAGCCCAGGTCCTCGGTAGCGGCGCCGGCCACCTGCGCGCGGCGAACCAGTGGATCGACATAGAGGACGTCGACGTAGCGAGCCCCCGCGGAGTAGGCCTCGGCGGCGATCTCCCGGGCCAGCGCGGCGTGCTCAAGGCCGGCGCTGACGAAGAGGACCTGCCCGGGTTGGAGGTTGGCGCCGAAGCGAACCGCAAGGCGCGCGTAGGCGCGGAGACGGTCTGCGTTCGACCTCAGCGCCTTGACCCCACGCGCTCGTTCAACAGCGCCTGGACCTCTTCGAGGCCCTTGGCGCCCAGGTCCCCCTGGTGACGCTGGCGCAGGCTTATCGTGCCCGCCTCCTCATCCCGGCCCCCCACCACGCCGACGAAGGGGATCTTCTGCATCTCGGCGTCGCGGATCTTGGCCTGCATGCGCTCGCCGCGCGTGTCCACCTCGACCCTGATTCCGAGCCGGCGCAGGGCAGCTGCCTGGCGATTGGCATAGTCGATGTTCTTGTCGGAGATCGGGACCATCATCAACTGCACCGGGGCAAGCCACAGGGGGAAATCGCCGCCGTGGTGCTCGATCAGAAAGGCCATCATCCGTTCGATGCCCCCCAGCGGCGCGCGGTGAATCATCACCGGTCGCTGCGTGTGGCCCTCGGCATCGATGTATTCGAGGCCGAAACGCTCCGGCAGCAGGTAGTCGAGTTGTGTGGTGGATGCGCTGAACTCGCGGCCCATGGCGTCACGGATCTGGACGTCGAGCTTGGGGCCGTAGAAGGCGGCCTCGCCCGCGGCTTCCACGAACGGGCGGCCCAGCTCGGTGAGAGCCTCGCGGATGGCGGCCTCGCCCTCCTCCCACATCTCCCGGTTCCCCTGGAATTTCTCGTCGCCGGGGTCGGACTTCGACAGTCGGAAGGTGAAGTCCTCGATGCCGAGGTCGCGGTAGGCATCGAGGATCAGCTGGGTGGCGGCAATGAACTCTTCCTTGACCTGGTCGCGCGTGCAGAAGATGTGCGCGTCGTTGATGGTGAACCCGCGTACCCGCACCAGGCCTGACAGCTCGCCCGACTTCTCGTAGCGGTACACCGTGCCGAGCTCCGCCAGGCGAAGCGGGAGCTCGCGGTAACTGTGCGGCTGCTGCTGGTAGATGCGGATGTGGTGCGGGCAGTTCATCGGCCGCAGCACGTACTCCTCGTCCTCCACGCCAAACGGCCGGTACATCGCGTCGCCGTAGGACTCCAGGTGACCGCTCATGCGGTAGAGCTCGGTGCTTGCTATGTGCGGGGTGTACACATGCTGGTAGCCGGTCCGCCGCTCGGCATCGAGGATGTACTCCTCGAGGAGCCTGCGCACGGTCGCTCCGCGCGGCAGCCACATGGGCAAGCCTTTGCCGACGGCCTCGTCAATGAAGAAGAGCCTCAGCTCGCGCCCCAGCTTCTTGTGGTCGCGCTCCCGGGCGAGCTCCAGCCGCCTGAAGTAGTCCTCCATGTCCGCCTCGGTGTGCCAGGCGGTGCCGTAGACGCGCTGGAGCATCTTGTTGCGCTCGTCGCCCCGCCAGTAGGCCCCTGCCAGCCGCGTCAGCTGGAAGTGCTGGATGGCCGCGGCGTCCGGTACGTGGGGGCCGCGGCAGAGGTCGAAGAAGTCGCCCGTCCGGTAGCAGCTGACCTCGGTGTCGGCGGCGGCCTCACCCTCCGTGAGGATCTCGATCTTGTAATCCTGGCCAAGCTCCCGAAACGCCTGCACGGCCTCGTCCTTGGGGAGGATGACCTGCTCGTACGCCGGGGCGCGCAAACTGATGTCGCGCATCCTGGCCTCGATCGCAGCAAGGTCCTCCTCCTTGATGGCGCGGTCCAGGTCGAGGTCGTAGTAGAAGCCGTCCTCGATTGCCGGACCGATCGCGTACCTGGTGCCCGGGTAAAGCTCGCACACGGCCGCGGCGAGGAGGTGGGCGGCGGAGTGGCGGAGGACCTCGAGGTCTGCGGGGGCACTGGTCTCAGGCATGGCTGAGAGTGTAAGTAAGGGCTCTCGCCCCCCAGCCTATCGGTTACCGGTTGGCGCTGGCAGTTAGCCGGCGAAGGCCGGTGGGAATGCCCTCACGCTCGCCGTTGACCGGCTCGAGCGCGGCCTCCTCCGCTTCCCAGATGCTCAGCTCCAGTTGGCGGACCATCGGTAGGATGCGCCGGCGAGAGGCCTCGCGGAGGCGCTGGTTGCGCTCCGGGTCGAGCGCGCAGCAGGTGCGGCTGCAGTACTTGTTGGTTGCTTTTTTGACCTGGTTCTGGCACCCGGTACGGGCGCACTCACGCATAGGAGAAGGAAGCATGTGACCCCAAAAAATCGCCCCTCGCCGCCCCGTTGGAGTCGACTCAGCCATCATAGACAGGTCCTAGGCAGGCGTGTCAAGGACATGACGCGGAGCAACATATGACAGGGGTCGTGGGGCCCAAAAAATGATGTCCACGCTCACTGTGCATAAGCTGTGCCAACTGGGGAGAACTCTGTTGCTGGAATTGGAAATCGAGTTGGAAACGGGGGCCGAGCGGGTCCTGGACATCACCGATCGCGTCGCCCGGTTTGTTCCTGACGCAGCCAGCGGTTTGCTCACCGTTTTCGTCCCCCACGCCACCGCCGGGGTGGCCATCATGGAGACGGGAAGCGGCTCTGAGGGCGACCTTGTCGATGCCCTGGAGCGCCTTTTCCCCAGGGACGATCGCTACCGTCACAGCCACGGCACGCGAGGCCATGGCGCGGACCACGTGATCCCGGCGATGGTCTCACCGTCGGTGACCATCCCGGTCTCGTCCGGGCGCATGCGCCTCGGGACCTGGCAGCGGGTGGTGCTGGTGGACCTGAACGGGGACAACCCGCGCCGGCGGGTGGCGCTGGCGTTCCTGGAGGGATGACCCTCAGCCCGCGGAGATGATCGCCTCGGCGGTTCGGCTGGCCAGGGCCATGATGGAGATCATCGGGTTTGTCCCGGATGCGGTTGGAAAGCCGGAGCCGTCGCCTATCCAGACCCCCCGGGTGTCGTGCAGCTCGCCAAATGGACCGGCAACACTGGTCGCACGGTCTGCGCCAAGGCGGCAAGACCCCATGTGGTGCAGCGAGAACGTGGCGTGCTCGTACGGTGTCAGCGACGCGTCGTGCACCTCCTGGGCGAACTGCTCGATGCCAACCCCGCCGTCCCGGTCCCAGCGCTTCAGCCGCGAGTGCAGGGAGAAGATCCCACGCGCGCCGGCCGCCTCCTGGAGGCGGACCAGTTCCTTGAGCCCGCGGCGGAAGTGGCGCTCGTCCATGGGATCGTCGAGGTGGTAGTTGACGACTGACCTGCCCTCGTCGTCAACTGTCACCTGTCCGTGGCCGTGGTCGCGGATCAGGAAGACCATCGCGGCTTGTAGTGGGGACTCGGCGAGGTATTGCTTGGCCTGGAGCCCGGACTGCCAGGGCAGCGCCGAGGCGCCGAGCGCAGGGCTGGCGTGGTTGCACTCGATGAGGAACCCGTACCCGTCCTCGAGGTTGGAGAACTGGTCTGACAGCGCGGTCTGGGGAGCTCCCCACCAGGCCTCCTGAGGCTCCTCATAAACCCCCACGACCGCAGTGGCCGGGTGAAGGCGCAGGTATTTCCCGACCGCTGGTCCACCGATGCCCGAGCGCAGCAACAGCGCGGGCGAGTCGAGCGCGCCACAGGCGACCACCACGGTGTCAGCCTTGACACGGAGGGTTGCCTGGCGCACGCCATCGTTGTAGGTGGCTTCGACGCCTGTGGCGCGGCCGCCCGCAGTGACGATGCGATCAGCGTGGCAGTGGACCACGAAGCGCGCCCCGTGCTCGTACGCGTCCTCGAGGTAGGTCTTGAGGGTGCCCTGCTTGGAGCCCGACTGGTCGCCGAAGCCCATGTAGCCGGCCGTCGCGGGGTCGTATTTGGCGGGGTCGGCGTTGCGGGTGACGCGGCTGAACGAGTACCCGAGTTTGGCGCATGCTTCCTGCAGCCGCTTGTGCGGACTGTTGTAGTCACTGCACTGGTCGTTGACCCCGAGCCGCCGCCAGATGGCGTCCAGGTACCTGTCGTACTCCGGGCCGTCGACGCCCTCCAGTCCCATCCGCGCCCACTCCTCGCGCACCGCCGGGCGGGTGCGGATGCAGTTGGTCCAGTTCACCGTGGTGCCCCCGCCGAGGTTGGCGCCCGTCATCAGGGTGAGCGAGCCGTCCTCGGTAGCCGCGAGGCCGCCATTGCGGTAGAGCTGCTGGTACGCCGTCAGCTCGTACTGGGTGAAGTCCGCCTCGTTGTAGTAGCCGCCACCCTCGAGGATCAGCACATCCTTGCCCTGCTCGGCCAGCTTCGCCGCAATCACCCCTCCGCCCGCGCCGGAACCGATGACCACGGCGTCGGCGGTCAGGTTCCACTCCGTACCCTCGGGCTCGAGCGGCCGGATGACCTTGGGCGTGGGCGGCGGCGGGGACAGCGGCCCGGGGTAGCCGAGCGGCTTCCACGCCGGGTTGACGCCGCTGGCATCCGGCATCCCGACGAAGAACATCAGCGCCAGCGCCTTGAAGGTGACGATGCCGCCGAGGGCCTCGGGGCTGGCGTCCATGAAGGCGAGGACAAATCGTTCCCGGTCCTCGGGCGAGGCCTCGGTGAACCCCAGCACCGCCAGTCCATCCATGAACTCCCGGACGGGTTCCAGCGCCACCTCCGGCAGTGGCGAGAGTGTGGCCTCGACCCAGTCCGCCACCTGGAGGTCCGACGCCGAGCGGGCCCAGAAGCCGTCGGGGTCGGGGTCGCGCTTGATGCTGGGAACAAAGGTGTCGCACAGGACCCGCAGGGTCGCGCGCTGGGAGTCGTTGAACAGGGGCGTTAGCGCCATCAGGTGGTCCTCCAGTCCTGCGGTGGCCGCGCAGCGGCAGCGTTCGAGCACACCATGCTAACGGACCCCCACTCCGGCGTCCCAGAAGCGTCGGCTAGTCGATGATCGCCTGCAGCCCGGCGGGACGCGGGGCACTCCACAGGCCCGCCATCTCCACCTTCGCGAGCATGCCGCGGATGTCGTCGTAGTCGGCGTCCTCTACCGCGATAAACCGCTCGACGTGCATGGCGGACATCACCCGGCGCTCCTCGGGATGCGCCCCCAGCGCCAGGACGACATCGCGGATCGCGCGCTGTGTGGCGTGGGAAACTCTCTCTCCCGCCACCAGCGGCTGGATGGTCGAGGGTCCGAGGGTATCGATCACCCGAATGCGCTTCGCCAGGGTGGGGTCCTCGTCGAGCGCGATGGCCAGCACCTGGGAGTCCACCGCGGTCGCGTCCACCTCGCCCGCTCCAACCAAACGGATGGCCCGCTGGTGGAAGCCGGCGTCCACCCAGGCGCGGAAGAACCCGCTGTCTTCGCCGCTGGTCGCAAGCCGGTGGAGGACGACGAGGTAACCGGAGTGCGATCCCCGCTCGTTGTACGCCCAGCGCGCCCCGCGCAGGTCGGCGAAGCATGTCGCCGGGCTGGACGCGGCCACGATGACGTCGGAGAAATACACCGCCCGGCCGCCGTAGCGTGAGCCGTCGAGAACCGGCGCCGCGATCGGGGTCAGGGCGGCCACCATCCCATCGACCACCTCTACGTACGGCAGGCCACAGACAAATGCCAGGTCGTCGCGATGGGCGGCGAGGTCCGAGTAGTCGGCTCGCTGGGCGACCTCAACCTCGGTCCCGAGGGCGTCGGCAACGGCGCCCGCGACCAGGTCGTACAGGGGACGAACGATTGGCGCCAGGTAGGTCGCCAGCGTCAGTTGGCTTTGCGTTTCTCCGCGGCCTCGGGGGATGGTGGCGCCAGCCACAATACACCCAACGGAGGCAGGGTCATCGCGGCCGAGAAATGCTGACCGTGCCAGGCGTCGCGCTCCGCGGTCACGGCGCCGAGGTTGCCCGTGTTGGACCCCCCGTACAGGTCAGCGTCGGTGTTGAGGACCTCTCGCCACTCGCCCTCAAGCGGCAGCCCCACACGGAAGTCCTCGCGCACGGCCGCCGACAGGTTGGCGACACAGACCAGGCCCGGGTGTCCGGCCGCGTCGAAGCGGATGAACGAGACGACGTTCTGCTCCGCGTTGCCCGCGTCGAGCCAACTGAAACCGTCGGCGCTGAAGTCCCTTTGCCACAGCGCCGGGGTGCGCCGGTAAGCGCCGTTGATGTCGCGCACCAACCGCTGAACGCCGGCGTGACGGGGCTGCTCCAACAGGTGCCAGTCAATGGCAGCGTCGTGTGACCACTCGCCTTGCTGCCCGATCTCCCCACCCATGAAGATCAGCTTGTTACCCGGGTGCGCCCACATCCAGGCGAGCATGGCCCGCAGGTTGGCGAACCGCCGCCACTCATCCCCGGGCTGCTTGCCCAGCAGGGAGCCCTTGCCATGGACGACCTCGTCGTGGGACAGCGGCAGGATGAAGCGCTCCGACCACGCGTATATCAGTCCAAATGTCAGCTCGTGGTGGTGGTACCGGCGGTAAACCGGGTCGTGGTTGAAGTAGTCCAGGGTGTCGTGCATCCAGCCCATGTTCCACTTGCGGCTGAACCCCAGCCCGCCCATCTGGGCCGGTCGCGAGACCCCGGGCCACGCCGTCGACTCCTCGGCGATGGTCAGGGCCCCGTGGTAGTCGTCGGCGACCATCTGGGTCATCTCGCGGAGCATTGCGACAGCCTCCAGGTTCTCCCGGCCGCCGTAGCGGTTGGGTACCCACTCGCCCGCCTTGCGCGAGTAGTCGAGGTAGAGCATCGAGGCCACCGCGTCCACTCGCAGACCGTCGACGTGGAACTCGTCGATCCAGTAGCGAGCGTTGCTGACCAGGAAGTTACGCACCTCGTTGCGCCCGTAGTTGAAAACCAGCGTGCCCCAGTCCGGGTGCTCCCCGAGCCTGGGATCGGAGTGCTCGTAGAGCGCGGTACCGTCAAAATGCGCCAGCGCCCACTCGTCCTTGGGGAAGTGCGCGGGCACCCAGTCGATGATCACGCCGACGCCGCGCTGATGGAGGTGATCGATCATGAAGCGCAGGTCGTCGGGCGAACCGAACCGCGAGGTAGGCGCGTAGTAGCTGGTCACCTGGTACCCCCACGATCCGCCAAAGGGGTGCTCGGCAAGGGGCATGAACTGCACGTGAGTGAACCCCATCTCCACGCAGTAGTCGGCGATCTCGTTGGCGGCCTCTCGGTATGACAGGCTCTCACCGTCGGGGCCACGTCGCCACGAGCCGAGGTGGACCTCGTAGATGGACAGTGGGCGGGCGTCCACGTCGCCGTCCCCCCGGCGCTTGATCCAGGCGGCGTCCTGCCACGCGTGCGCGGAGTCGGTGACAACGCTGCCCGTCTGAGGCGGGAGCTGGGCAGCGCGCGCAATCGGGTCTGCCTTCTGGCTAATGCGTCCGCCGCGCTGCACGACCTCGTACTTGTAGACCGCGCCAGCCCCGATTCCCGGGACGAAGAGCTCCCAGACACCGGAAACCCCCAGCGAGCGCATGAAGTGCACCTGGTTGTTCCAGAAGGTGACGTCGCTGACCAGGCGAACCGCCGTGGCGTTGGGTGCCCAGACGCTGAAGGCGGTGCCGCGAACGCCCTGGTGGGAGATGACCCGGGCACCCAGGGCGTCCCACAGGCGCCGGTGGTTGCCCTCACCAATAAGGTGCAGGTCAAGGTCGCCAAGTGTTGGGGCAAACCGGTAGGGATCATCCACCTCCCAGGATTCCTCCCCGGCAAAGAAGCGCATCCTGTAACCGATGTATCCGGCCAGGTAGCCCAGGAAGAGGCCGCGTGGATCCTCGCGCTCCATGGGCACCTCGTCCTGGTCGCTGACCAGAACCGCGCGGTCGGCGGAGGGGTGAAAGGCGCGCACCTCCCAGCCGCCCTCAACCGGGTGCCTGCCCAGGAAGGAATGCGGGTCGGCGCTCTGGCCGCTGAGAAGCTGGTTGACCGCGGTCTGGTAGTCGATCCCCAGGCTCTCAGTCATCGCCCGCCCCTCTGAGCAGGAATCGCAGCGGTATGTGCACCCACTCCGGGCGGTTTCCCAGCTCGTAGCCGACCTCGTAAACGGCCTTCTGAGTCTCGAACACGCGGCGCATCTTCAAGGCGTCGGCCCCCGGCGGCACCACGCGGTTGTCCCCCAGCTCGTCAATGTATGCCTGCCAGAAAACCTCGCGGTTCAACTCCGCCCATGCCTCTCCGAACTCCGCCATGACCTCGTACTCGGCGTTGCCCGGCTCGTCCCAGTTGCGCAGCTCGACCGCGGCCGCGTAGTCGTAGGAACGCATCATCCCGGCCACGTCCCGCAGCGGGGAGGAACGCCAGCGGCGCGCCTGGGCACCGCGCGCGGGCTCGCCTTCGAAGTCGAGCACCGTCCAGCCGCCGTCGGTCCGCAGCAACTGCCCGAGGTGGTAGTCGCCGTGGTACCGGATCGCCAGCCCACCGTCGCCAATGTCGGTGATTGATTGGATGCGGCGCGCGATGCGATCACGGGCCCCGCGCAGCTCCTCCAGGCCGTCGCCCCCACGCGCCAGCAACTCGTCCAGGTCCTCGGTCATCTCCTCGGCCCAGCGCGAAAGGAGTTCGCCGTCGGCTTTGCGGGGACGCAGCGCCTCCCCGGGAGCTGGCCCACTCAGGGCGAGGTGCATGCGGGCGGTGACGCGCGCGATCCTCTCCGACTCGGCCTCGAAGGTCGCCCCCTGCTCGCGGACCACGCGGGCCGCGTGCCGGCGCTCGGTGTTGCCCGTCTCTTCGGCGTGGGCGTAGAGATCTCGAAGCGACGCCAGCGCCAGCGTCCAGCCATCAGTGCCGTTGTGGAGGTAGGGCTGGACCATCGCCAGCAGTGACGCGTCGCCGCCGGCTGTGAGGTACTCCATGACTCCCAATGGCGCCGCCACGTTCTCGAACCCCGCCGCGGCGAGGGCCTCGAGCATCTCAAGCTCGGGCGACTGACCCACGGTCAGCCTGCGAAAGCACTTCATCACCTCCAGCTCGCCGCGCACCAGCGAGGTGTTGCTCTGCTCCCGTCCAAGTGGCCGAACCGCCGCAGGGCCGGCGTCGTCCTCAATCGACAAGCCATTGCTTCGGCACACCAGCGTACCTTCCCCCATCGACAGCTCGGCCCCACTGGCGACCGTCTCCCAGAGTGCGTATGACGGCTCACCGCCGTGGAGGGCGTCATATACCAGCACCGGCCGGCCGTCGCGCTCCCCGGCCCCCACCACCACACCCTCCCAGATACCGCCGATTCCCTCCGCCTGCACCGCCAGCGGGACGTGGTACCGGTCACTCTCCCCCACGCTGTACCCCACCTCCACGATGACGCTTAGGACCATCGGCTCGCCCTCTTTGAGAACGCCGATGTCCACCACCCGTACCGATTGCAGCTCGCGCTCGCGACGCCCAAACCAACGCTGGCGGGGCAGGTATTCGCGGAGCTGTTCCTCGACGTTCTGCAGCCCATGTCGCGAGAGGGTGTCCGCAAGGCGGCTCATGCCTTACCTTCGACCGTGAACCAGTAGAAACCGTGCGGGCCCATGGTCAGGAGGTACGGCAGCTCGCCGATGCGCGGGAACTGCACCCGCCCGAGGAGCTCCACCGGGGTGTGCCCGTTGAACCGGCGCAGGTCGAGCTCGACCGGCTGGGGGAACCTGGAGAGGTTGTTGACGCAGAGGATCGTGTCCCTGTCGTTGTAGCGCAGGAAGGCGAACACCGAAGGGTTGCTGGCGTCCAGCACCTCGAACTCACCGTCCCCAAACACCTGGTGACGGTGGCGGACTGCCAGGAAGCGCCGCAGCCAGTGCAGCATCGACGACGGGTTTCGCTGTTCGGCCTCGACATTGAGAGCCTGGTAGCCATACACGGGGTCCATCAGCGGCGGCAGGTAGAGCCTCGCGAAGTCGGCGCGCGAGAACCCACCGTTGCGGTCCCCGTTCCACTGCATCGGCGTGCGCACGCCGTCGCGGTCACCGAGGTAGATGTTGTCGCCCATCCCGATCTCGTCGCCGTAATAGAGGATGGGCGTCCCCGGCAGGGACAGCAGCAACCCGTAAAAGAGCTCCATCTGCCGCCGGCCATTCTCCAGCAGCGGGGCCAGCCGGCGTCGGATTCCCAGGTTCAGCTTCATGCGCGGGTCCCGCGCGTACTCCGTCCACATGTAGTCGCGCTCCTCGTCGGTGACCATCTCCAGGGTCAGCTCGTCGTGGTTGCGCAGGAATATCCCCCACTGCGCGCCGCCGGGGATCTTGGGTGTCCGCTCCAGTATCTCCGTCATCGGGTAGCGCTGTTCGCGCCGGAGCGACATGAACATGCGCGGCATGATCGGGAAGTGAAAACACATGTGGCACTCCGGGCGCTCCTCGGTGCCGAAGTAGTCGACGACGTCTTCGGGCCACTGGTTGGCCTCCGCCAGCAGCACCTTGTCACCGTCGTACTCCCGGTCGATGACCTCCCGCAGCTCCGCCAGATAGGCGTGGGTCTCGGGCAGGTTCTCACAGATGGTGTCGTCGCGCTCGAAGAGGTAGGGAACGGCGTCCAGCCGGAACCCGTCCAACCCCAGGTCGAGCCAGAAACGGATCACGTCCAGCATT
This sequence comes from Candidatus Dormibacteria bacterium, assembly GCA_046262455.1. Lineage (GTDB taxonomy): Bacteria > Chloroflexota > Dormibacteria > DASZGP01 > DASZGP01 > JAXDLW01. The sequence goes on from JBHEMS010000061.1 coordinate 30,579, forward strand.
GCCGCGCGGACCTCGGGGTTGTCGTAGTTGAGGTCCGGTTGATGGCTGAAAAAACGGTGGAAGTAGAACTGCCCCGCCTGCTCATCCCAGGCCCAGTTGGAGGTCTCGGTGTCAATGAAGATGATGCGGGCCTTGCTGTAACGGTCGGGAGTGTCGGACCAGACGTACCAGTCGCGCTTGGCACTGTCCCGCGATGACCGCGCCTCCTGGAACCAGGCATGCTGGTCGGAGGTGTGGTTCATGACCATGTCCATGACCACGCGCATGCCGCGCTCGTGCGCCTTGGCGACAAGCTCGCGGACGTTATCTACGCTGCCGTACTCCGGCTGCACGGTGTAGTAGTCGGCAATGTCGTAGCCGCCGTCGCGCAGGGGGCTGCGGTTGACCGGGAGCAACCAGATGCAGTCGACACCCAGCCACTGCAGGTAGTCGAGCTTGGCGATCAGCCCGGGGAGGTCGCCGACCCCGTCGTCGTTGCTGTCCGCGAATCCCCGTACCAGTAGCTCGTAGAACACGCCGTGCCGATACCACAGCTTGTCCTTGGTCGACTCCGGGACCGCCAGGTCACGGGACTCGCTGCGTCCGGACTTCACGGTGGTGGCCATCAACCCGCGTCCCCGCGCTTCACCGCAAACGCGTGGGCCACGACGTCGCGCGGGTCCAGCCGCAGGTAGTTGGCCGCGCCGTGCCAGGCATAGGTCGCACCCCCCAGTTCATCCTGCACGACGTAGCTCTCATCGTGGCCAATGCCCAACTCGTCGAGGTCCAGCCAGGTGCTCGCCTCGTGCACGTTGAAGGGGTCGGTATTGACGGCGACGAGCAGGATGTCGCCGGTCCTGGGGTCGCGCCGAGAGAAGCACAGGATGTCCTCACTGTCCACCTGTTGCACCCTCAGGGTCCGCAGGGAGGAGATGGCTCCGCGGTGGCGGCGGCGGATCTCATTGAGACGGGCGATGTACGGCGCGAGTGACTCGGGACCGTCCCAGCGCCGCGGACGGAACTGGTACTTCTCCGAGTCCATGTACTCCTCGCTGCCCTCCCGTACAGGGATGTTCTCGTACAACTCGAAGCCGCTGTACATGCCCCATGACGGACACCCAAGGGCGGCGAGAGCGGCGCGGATGCGAAATGCCGGCTGACCCCCGCGCTGCAAGAACTCATGCAGGATGTCGGGAGTGTTCACCCAGAAGTTGGGGCGGAAGTAGTCGACCGCGTCGCCCTGCGACAGCTCCGTCAGGTACTCGCGCAGCTCCCAGGCGCGGTTGCGCCAGGTGAAGTACGTGTAGCTCTGGCTGAAGCCGATCTTGGCGAGGCGCTCCATCATCCGCGGCCGGGTGAATGCCTCGGCCAGGAAGATGACGTCGGGGTACTCCTCATGCACCCCCTGGATCAACCATTGCCAGAAGGGCAGCGCCTTGGTGTGCGGGTTGTCCACCCGGAAGACCCGTACCCCGTGCGCGATCCAGAAGTCCATTACATCCCGCAGGGCGGCCCACAGTTCCGCGCGGGTCTCGCTCTCGAAGTTGATGGGGTAGATGTCCTGGTATTTCTTGGGCGGGTTCTCGGCGTACTTGATGGACCCGTCCGGCCGCTGGCTGAACCATTCCGGGTGCTCGCTCACCCATGGGTGGTCGGGGCTGCACTGCAACGCGTAATCCAGCGCAACCTCGAGGCCCTCCCTGTGCGCCGCGGCGACGAAGGCGTCGAAGTCCGCGAGGGTACCCAGCCCTGGGTCCACCGCCTTGTGGCCTCCCGCCTCCCCCCCGATCGCCCACGGTGAGCCAGGGTCGTCAGGGCCGGCCGTCAAGGCATTGTTGGGACCCTTGCGAAAGCTCTCTCCAATCGGATGGATCGGCGGAAGATACACGATGTCGAATCCCATCTCGGCGATCGCCGGCAGGCGCGCCGCGGCAGCCTTGAAGTTGCCTCCCTTCGTCGCCGTGGCGCCCTCGGAGCGCGGGAACATCTCGTACCACGCGGAGAACCCGGCGCGCTCGCGATCAACCCAGACCGGGAAGGGACCGGCGGTCGAGGCCGTGTCCCACGGGGCGGTCCTCCGCATCAGCGTCACCGCCGAGACGGCACCCGCAGTCCTGACGCAGCGCGCCGCGGCGCCGGGGTCACGCAGGGCGGAAGCCAGCTTACGCAGCGCCGAGGCATCCTTATCCGCGAGACCCGTGAGCCCCGCACGACGCTCGACTAAGGTCGCGCCCTCCTCCAGCTCGAGCCGGACGTCCTGACCGGCCTGGAGCTTGATGGCGGTGTCGCGGAGCCAGGTGCCGTAGTGGTCGACCATCCCCGCGATCTCGAACTCCCAGGCCCCCACGGCATCGGACGTGAACTCGCCCTCCCAACGGTCGTTGATGCCCTCCACCATCGGCGACTCGCGGCGCCGCGCGGGATCGTGCGCAGGCCACGCCGCAACCCTCGCCATCAGCTGGTCGTGGCCATCGGCAAAGACGTCCGCCCGGACGGGGATCGCCTGGCCGGTGATGCCTTTGGCGGCGAAGCCCGGCGGTCGAACGGTGGGACGCACGCCCTCGATCGCCACCCGGGATGTGTAGATCATCGCTGGCGCCTGAGGGCGACCACGGAGCGTCCGGTGACCGCCACGTGCTCCCCGGGACCGACGAAGCGCCAGCCCTCGGGCTCCCGTGGCCGAGCGGTGTCCAGCACCACCTCCCAGCGATCGGCCCCACCGTGGGGCAGCGCGAACGCCTGGTTCTCCTCGCCGGCGTTGAGGATCACCGCAAGCGAGTCACCCACGATGCGCTCCCCCCGGGGACCGCGGTCGGTGATCGCCTCGCCGTTGAGCAGCATGCCGACGCCACGCACGCTGTCGTTGTTCCAGTCGTCGCCGCCGAACTCCTGGCCGTCGGCCCGGAACCACGTGATGTCGCGCCTGCGGGGCGCGTACTCGCCCTCGAAGAAGCGCTGCCGCCGGAGCACTGGTTGCGCGGCGCGCAGTTCGATCAGCCGCCGCGTGAAGTCCAGGAGGTCGAGGTCGGCGTTCTCCCAGTCCAGCCAGGAGGTCTGGTTGTCCTGGCAGTAGGCATTGTTGTTGCCACCCTGGGTCCGGCCAATCTCGTCCCCCGCGAGCAGCATGGGACATCCCTGCGACAGGAAAAGCGAGGCCAGGAAGTTGCGCTGCTGCCGGTCACGCAACTTACTGACCTCGGGATCGGTCGACGGTCCCTCCACCCCGCAGTTCCAGGAGCGGTTGTCATCGGTTCCGTCACGGCTGTCTTCGCCGTTGGCCTCGTTGTGCTTCTGGTTGTAGGACACCAGGTCGCGCAGCGAGAAGCCGTCGTGCGCGGTCACGAAGTTGATGCTCGACCACGGGCGCCGGCCGTCCTCCTGGTAGAGGTCACTGGAGCCGGTCAGGCGATAGGCCAGGTCGCGCACGCCGGAGGCGCCTCGCCAGTAGTCGCGCAGCGTGTCGCGGTACTTGCCGTTCCACTCCGCCCATCGAACCGGGAAGTTGCCGACCTGGTAGCCACCCTCCCCCACGTCCCACGGCTCGGCCACCAACTTCACCTGGGAGAGCACGGGATCCTGGTGAATGATGTCAAAGAAGGCGGACAGCCTGTCGACCTCGTAGAACTGCCTGGCAAGGGCGGAGGCGAGGTCGAACCGAAAGCCGTCCACGTGCATCTCGGTAACCCAGTAGCGGAGGCTGTCCATGATCAGCTGCAGGGTCTGCGGCTGCCCCACGTTCAGTGAATTGCCCGTCCCGGTGACGTCGAAATATGAGCGCGGGTCGTTCTCCATGAGGCGGTAATAGGAAGGGTTGTCGATGCCCTTGAAGCTGAGGGTCGGACCGAGGTGGTTGCCCTCGCACGTGTGGTTGTAAACGACGTCAAGGATGACCTCGAAGCCGGCCGCGTGGAGGGTGCGGACCATGGCCTTGAACTCCCGCACCTGCTCGCCGCGTCCGCCTTTTGAGCAGTAGCGCCCCTCGGGCGCGAAGTACCCCAGCGAGTCGTACCCCCAGTAGTTCACCAGTCCTCGGTCGACGAGGAACTCGGGGTCGATGAACTGGTGCACCGGCATGAGCTCCACGGCCGTCACGCCGAGCCTCTGCAGGTGATCCAGGGTCGCCGGGTGCGCGAGCCCGGCGTAGGTGCCGCGGAGGTCGGCCGGGATGTCGGGGTGCAGTTTGGTCAGGCCCTTGACGTGCGTCTCATAGATGACGGTGTCGGCCCAGGGGACATTGGGGCGGTGATCGTCGCCCCAGGGAAAATGCGGGTCGATCACCACCGAGCGCGGCATGTTGGGCGCGGAGTCGAGGCCGCTGGGATGGGTGTCGTCCTGGCCGAGCTCGTAGCCGAAAACCTCCGGGCCCCATGTGACGCTCCCGGCAATGGCACGGGCGTAGGGATCGACCAGCAGCTTGTTGGGGTTGTGGCGCAGGCCGCGGGCCGGCTCATACGGGCCGTGCACCCGGTAGCCGTAGCGCTGCCCCGGCCCGACGCCATAAACGTAGCCATGCCAGCTGAGGTCGGTCTTCTCGGCGAGCTCCAGGCTCTGGGTGCCCCCGTCGGCGTCGAACAGCACCAATTCCACCCACTCGGCGCTGGCGGAGAACAGTGAGAAATTCGTGCCCTCCCCGTCCCAGGTCGCCCCCAGCGGGAAGTTACGGCCGGGCCACGCGGCCTTCAAACGTCGGTCAGTTGTTGCAGCCCAACGGGCGTCAAAACCCGAGGAAGGGCCTTGCTACGATCCCTGGCGTGTTTGCAGCCGACAGCCATCATGCGCATTAGGTGATAACGCAATTGTATCGAGGGGGGTTCGGCGTGCAGCCCGGGTATGTAGACGCCTGGGGCCGCCCAAAGAGAGCCAACCCCGACACCGTCAGCCTCCTGCGGGAGGCGCTGGGGGACTCCGCGAGCGCCGCGCCCGACGCGCGCTCGGCCGCGCTGAACAGGCGCCGACGAACCTGTTACCTGCCGCCGGGGCCCCAGCTCTGGGGCTGGGCCGCCCAGCTCTATGCGGTCCGCTCGGCCCGTAGCTGGGGTATCGGGGACCTCGGCGACCTGCGCCGCCTGGCCTCGTGGTCGCGAGGCCTGGGAGCGGGCTTCGTGCAGCTGAACCCGCTCCACGCATCTTCGCCGCAACCACCCGTCCAGCCCAGCCCGTACTACCCTTCCAGCCGGCGCTTCAGGGACCCGCTCTACATCGCGGTCGAGGATGTCCCCGGCTTTCGCACGGTGGCCTCGAAGGTCGAGCCCATCGGGCAGCTGGCGCGTGCGCTCAACCAGCACCGCCTCATCGATCGGAACACAGTGCTCACCGCCAAGCTGCGCGCCCTGGAAGCGATCTGGGCAGCTGGCCCGCCCACGCGCGGCATGGGCGATTACGCCGCCTTCGCGGGCCCCGGTCTCGACACCTACGCGCTCTACTGCGCGCTGGCGGAAATCCACGGCGCCGACTGGCGGCTGTGGCCCTTGGCACTGCGCCGGCCCGCGGGGCAGGCGGCCAAGCGGGCGGCGCAGGAACTCCGGCCGCGCGTCGAATTCCATCGCTGGCTGCAGTGGCTGCTCGACCAGCAGCTGGGTCGAGCCGCAGGGGAGCTGGCACCTATCTGCGATCTCGCCATCGGCGCCGACCCCGGGGGCGGCGACGCCTGGACCTGGCACGACGAACTGATTCCCGGGTTCACGGTCGGGGCGCCGCCGGACAGTCTCAACCTGGCGGGACAGGACTGGGGCTTCCCGGCCTTCAACCCCACTGCGCTGGCGGCGTCGGGCTTCGCCCCCATTCGACAGACGGTGAGGGCCAACCTGCGTCACGCCGCGGGGCTGCGCATCGACCACGTCATGGGGCTGTTCCGCCTCTGGCTCATCCCCCACGGCGCAGCTGCCGACGACGGCGCATACGTCACCTTCCCGGCCGAGCCGATGCTGGATGTGCTCGCCGAGGAGAGCCGCGCCGCCTCCGCGCTGATCGTCGGCGAGGACCTCGGCACGGTCCAACCCGAGGTGCGAATGGCGCTCCGGAGGCGCCGGGTCCTCTCCTACCGGCTGCTGTGGTTCGAGACCGGGTCACCACGGAGCTACCCGCGGCTGGCCCTGTCGGCCGTGACCACCCACGACCTGCCGACGGTCGCGGGGGTTTGGACCGGGTTCGACGAGCAGGCGATGTCGGCAGCGGGGTTGCAGGCCAACGGCGCCGCCAACCGCGAGATGGTGCGCAGGGTGGAGCGTCTTGGTGGCATCCCGGCAGCGGCGCCGGCAGCCGAGGCGGTCACCGCCGCCTACACGGCACTGCGGCGAAGCCCATCGCGCCTGCTCGCGGCGACGCTGGAGGATGCCCTCGTCGTGCCGGAGAGGCCGAACATGCCGGGGACCGTCGACGAGTGGCCCAATTGGTCCCTGGCTCTCCCCGGGGGCCTCGAGGGCATCCGAAGGTCGGCGTCAGCGCGCCGCCTTGCGGCGATCATGACTGGCGCGTGACGGGCGACGTGAGGGCGGCGCCCCCACTGGTCGCGACCTACCGGCTACAACTCCACGCGGGCTTCGACTTTGGCGCCGCCGCCTCCATCGTGCCCTACCTCGCCGAGCTCGGTGTCAGCCACCTCTATCTCTCTCCCATCCTCCAGGCGGTTCCGGGCAGCATGCACGGCTATGACCAGTGCGACCCTACCCGGATCAGTGACGAGCTCGGTGGCGACACCGGTTTTCGGCGCCTGGTCGCGTCGACCCGCAGCCACCGCATGGGCATCATCCTGGACATCGTTCCCAACCACATGGCGGCGAGCGATGCCAACCCCTGGTGGTGGGAGCTCCTGCGCTCCGGCCGCGATGGACGTACCGGGACCTACTTCGACGTCGATTGGAATCCCGGCGACCCCGACCTGAAGGGCCGGGTGCTGCTTCCCGTGCTGGGGGGACCGCTGGACGGAATACTGGCCGCCGGTGAGCTCAAGCTCGCGCGGCGCGACGGCTACACCGTCGTGCGGTATTACGACAACGCCTTCCCGATCCGCGACGCGTCCGGCGCGGTCGTCATCTCCGCCGAGCTGCTGGAGAGCCAGAACTACTCCCTGGCCTCCTGGCGCGACGCGGCCACCCGGCTCAACTACCGCCGGTTCTTCGACATCAACTCGCTGGTGGCCCTCCGGGAGGAGGACCCTGCGGTGTTCGCCGCGGTGCACGACCTGCCGCTGAGGATGATCGAAGAGGAGCAGGTGCAGGGGTTGCGCGTGGACCATGTTGACGGGCTGCGCGACCCCGGCGCCTACCTCCAGACGCTGCGGCAACAGGCCGGCGGCGCCTGGCTGCTCGCCGAGAAGATCCTCGAACCGGGCGAGCACCTCCCGGCCGCCTGGCCGGTCGACGGCACCACCGGCTACGACTTCATCCACCGCCTCCAGGGCGTCTTCATCGACCCTGACGCCGAGGTGCCGATGAGCCAGGTGTACGAGCGCTTCACGGGCGAAGCCACGGATTACCGTGCCGTCGTGGCACAGGCCAAGAAGGAGGCCGCCCAACGACTCTTCGCGAGCGACTTCCGGCGGTTGGAACGCATCTTCGCCAGGGTTTGCGCCGGGGCCGCCCCGGGGTTCACTGAAGAGGCGAGGTTGGCGGCGCTGCAGGCCCTGGCGGTCGCGTTCCCCGTCTATCGCACCTACCGGCGCCCCGGCGACCCCATCACGCCGGCAGACCGCCGGCACGTCGAGGCAGCGGCGGACGCCGCGGCCACCATGCACCCGCGCGCGGAGGGGGTGCTGATTGACCTGTTGCGCCGAGTGCTGCTGGGCGATGTCGCCGGCGGCGACGCGGCCGAGCTGACGGCGAGGTTCCAGCAGCTATCGGGGCCGCTGATGGCCAAGGGGGTCGAGGACACCGCCTTCTACCGGTACAACCGCCTGGTCTGTCTCAACGAGGTCGGTGCCGATCCCGGCACCTTTGGAGTAACGACTGCTGACTTCCATGCCGCCAACCTCGCCACCCTCGAGGGATACCCGACGGCCATGCTGGGCTCGTCCACCCACGACACCAAACGCAGCGAGGACGTCCGGGCCCGGCTGTCGCTGCTCGCCCAGGTGCCATCCAAGTGGGAGGCGGCGGTGCAGCGATGGTCCAGGCTCAACGCCCGCCACCGCAGCGGGCCCCTGCCGGATCGAAACGCCGAGTACCTCCTCTACCAGACGCTCGTCGGCGCCTGGCCCCTGCCAGAGGAGCGCGCCGTCGCCTACATGCAGAAGGCCGCGCGGGAGGCCAAGCAGCACACGTCGTGGACGGACCCTGACGGGGAGTACGAGGAGGCCCTGCAGGACTTCGTGCGCGGGGCCTGCCGAGATGCGGACTTCCAGGCCGACGTCGAGGCCTTCGTCAGGCCCCTCGTCGACGCGGGCCGCCAGGTCGCGCTGGCGATGACACTTCTTAAACTCACCTCGCCCGGGGTTCCCGACCTCTACCAGGGAACAGAGGCCTGGGACCTCAGCCTCGTGGACCCCGACAACCGCCGACCCGTTGACTACCAAATCCGCCGGGAGATGCTCGACCGCCTGGACCAGCCGTCGCCTGGTGAAATCGAGGCGGGGATCGCCAAGGTCCGGCTGGTGGCGACCGCGCTGCGGGTGCGGCGGGCAGCGCCGGAGGCGTTTCTACACAGTTCGCGGTACACACCACTGCTTGCCACCGGGCCGGCCGCGGCCCACCTTCTTGCGTTCGCGCGGGGGACACACCTCGACGATCGCGCGGTGGTCGTCGTCGTCCCGCGACTGCTCCTCGGGCGGGACCTGGACTGGGAGGCCACGAGGCTGAAGATCGGTGAAGGCGGCTGGACCGACCAGCTCGCAGGAAAAGCCGTCAGCGGACCGGTCATCGCCCTCGACGAACTGCTGGGCGGCGGCCTGCCGACACTGCTTACCCGCGACCGATGAGCGAGGGCATTTGGGTCTGGGCGCCCGCCGCAACGCGGGTTGAGCTCGTCGCCGGCGGGGGCCGCTTCGAGATGACAGTCGAGGCTTCGGGGTGGTTCTCGGCGCCCACCGCGACGGTGGCTGATAACGCCGGCTACATGCTCGCCATTGACGGTGGTGAACCACGACCCGACCCGCGTTCAGCGCACCAACCCGAAGGCGTCCACGGCCCCTCCCACCTGGTGAACCACGCCGCCTTCCGCTGGGGCGACGCCGCTTGGTCGGGCCTCCCGCTGGCCGACGCCGTCATCTACGAGCTTCACGTCGGGACCTTTACCCCCGAGGGAAGCTTTGACGCCGCCGCGGCCCGCCTGCCCTACCTCCTGGAGCTCGGCATCAACGCCGTCGAGCTGATGCCGGTGGCCACCTTCCCGGGGGCGCGTGGATGGGGGTATGACGGGGTCGACATCTTTGCCCCGCACCCCGCGTACGGGGGCCCGGACGGCCTGAAACGCTTGGTCGATGCCTGTCACGCGGCCGGCATCGCGGTGGTCATGGACGTCGTCTACAACCACCTTGGCCCGGATGGCAACTACCTCGCCGAGTTCGGGCCCTACTTCACCGACGTATACCAGACCCCCTGGGGCCGGGCGCTGAACTTCGACGGCGCCGGGAGTGACGAGGTGCGGCGCTTCTTTATCGACAACGCCGTCATGTGGCTGCGTGACTACCACTGCGACGGCCTCCGCCTGGACGCCGTGCACGCGATCATTGACACCTCCGCCGTCCACTTCTTGGAGGAGGTCACAGCCGCCGTCGACGCCCTGGGGGCGGAGCTTGGACGCGAACTCTGGATGATCGCCGAGAGTGACCTCAACGACCCGCGTGTGGTGGCTTCGCGCGACCGCGGCGGCTACGGGTTCGACGCGCAGTGGAGCGATGACTTTCACCACGCCCTGCACGCAGCGCTGACGGGTGAGCATGCCGGCTATTACGCGGGCTTCGACGGCCTGGAGGACGTGGCGACAGCCCTGCGGCAGGCCTTCGTGTTCGACGGACGCTACAGCCCCTACCGTGGGCGCAAGTTCGGTCGGCGCCCGGTGGGCATACCCGGGACCAGTTTCCTTGGGTATATCCAGGACCACGACCAGGTGGGCAACCGCGCCCAGGGGGAACGGATCAGTCAGCTGGTGTCGCCTGGGCTCTGCAGGGTGGCGGCGGCCCTGGTCCTGACCTCGCCGTTCACACCGATGATCTTCGCGGGCGAGGAGTGGGCCGCGACCACCCCGTTCCTGTATTTCACCGACCACCAGAGTGCCGACCTGGCCCGGGCGGTCACGGCCGGGCGGAGAGCCGAGTTCGCGGGCTTCGGCTGGCCCGCGGGCGCTGTGCCTGACCCCCAGTCACCGCAGACCTTTGAGGCCTCGCGCCTCGACTGGACCGAGCTGGAAAGCGAGCCTCACCGCGGCACGTTCCAGTGGTATCGCGACCTGGTGCACCTGCGCCGGGCGGAGCCTGCGCTGCGCAACGGGCGCATGGGCGATGTCGTCGTCCGTCACGGCCCCAGTTGGATCGAGATGGTGCGTGAGGACATCGCGGTGTACTGCAACCTGGGCGGCGAGCGCGTGTCCTTCGGATCCGGCGGCACGCTGCTGCTGGCGTCGGAAAAGGGAACCCGCACAGACGGCGAGGGGACCGAGCTCCCCCCGGAGAGCGCTGCGGTCGTCCGCCTCGGTTAACCGCACCCCGGTGGTGAAGCGCGGGGTGCCGTGACTCAGGAAATTTCCTTGAGACGCCGCCTGGCCGACTCGGCGGCGCCGCGGGCGGCGTCCACGGCCGACTCGGCTTGGTCTGCCTCGCCGGCGGCAGCGGCTGCCTCGGCCGCCACCGCATCGGCGCGCCGTCGCAGGCGACGCGCCGCCTGCTCGGCCCGCTTGAGCAAGTCATCAGCCCGGTCGGCTTCCCGGCGCGCGGCCACCAGCCGTCCCCGTCGTTTCGCCTCCAGCTCACCATCGTCAGTGCGGCGCCCCGCGCTGGCGACCGGCGCCCTGGTGTCGGTTTTGTTCTCACGTCGCCGGGGCATGGGGGTCACCGTCCCGAAAACGCCAAAGTCCGGTACCGGCGGTTCCTCGAGCAGGTCACCCCTGGCGAGGCGTTCCTGAACGTCGAGCGATCCCCGTGCGGCGTTGCTGAGGACCTCCCGGAGGCGCCGCAGCGTCTCCTCCACCGCGGCGTGACCGGCATCGGCCAGGAGCGGTCCGGCTTCCTTCACCGCGCGGTCGAGGGCTCTCTGGAACTCACTGGAATCGCGCCGGAGACGGTCACCGGCACCGTCGGCCCCGGAGAGGACCCTCTCCTGCGCCGACGCCAGGTCCCGGGCGGTTCCCAGCAAGCGGGAGACCGCCAGTCGATGGTCGCGCGCAAGCCTGTTGGCCAGCCAGACGGTGACCGTGGGCTTGCGCAGCGCAGCGATGGCGTCGGCAGCGTCGCGATCCTGCGCCAGTCGGGCCTCGCGGGCGAGCTCGTGGCGCCGCGCGATGAATTGGCCGAGCGGCAGTTCGCAGAGCTCGCCTACGGCCTCGTCCAGCCTCGTCACGGCAGCCTCACCCGGACGCCGGCCGCCGTACGGTATTCGGTCGAAAGCCCGCCAAAGTCACGTCGATCCTTGACCCGGGAGGCCGCCGCCTGGGTCTCCTCCGCGACCCCCCTGATGCACGCGGCCTCGGCGAGACGACTCACCAGGTCCCCCACGGTGGCCGGGTCACTCCTCAGCGTGAGGGTCAGCACGAATTGCTCCTGCCCGCGGTCGTCACGTCCGGTCGCCTGCAGCCTGGAACTCTTGAAACACCCGCCGTCGAGAGTGTGCGTGCCGGTGTCCAGGCCCTGGACCTGTACCCGGCCCGCCACCCCTTCGGCACCCGGGGCCGGGGCAGGCCGTGTCAGGAGCCAGGCCGCCAGGGCAAGGACCAGGAGCGCAACCGCCACGGCGGCGGCCCCCGCGCGCCCTCGGAGCGCGCTCATGTCGCGGCCGCCACCCTGGTCACTGCGAGGATCCAGGGACTGCCCGCGGCAAGGTCATCCCAGGACACCTGGGTCGCCCCCAGGGCCGGGTCGATCACCATGAAGTGGTCTGCTGCGGCGTCATAACCGGTGATCGTCACCAGCGTCTCGCGACGCGCATCAGGATTGCGGTAGGCCGCCAGGAAGACGGCGGATTTACCCGCCGCGGTGGCCGCCGATAGGTTGGATTCGGTGGCCGAGACGTGCTTGTCGCGCAGGTACCCCGCGATGGCCGACCAGTCACCTCCCCGGCCGGGCTTCCAGGCCCCGCGCGCCACCAGCTCCCTGCCCACCGCGGCAGGATCCTCGCTGCCCCCGAACGCGGAAAGCAGGCTGGCAATGGCGGCTGGCACCGTCCCCGCGTGGGCGTAATCGGAGCTCCCCGCCCGCTGGCCCGACCAGCGAGGATCGTCCTGGCGGTAGACCCTAGGCACCCCGGGGGTGGTTATCGCGGACGCCAGGGTGTAGCTGACCGCACGCGAGTTGCCGTTGACGCTCAGGGCCTGGGAACCGGAAGACCGGGCAGGGCGCGTCCAGTGCGCCACCAGGCGGAGATATGGATAGGGCGGGGTGTAGCGGGTGCCGTAGCGCGCGGTGAAAGCCTTGCGCTCGTCGGGGGTGAAACCGCATCCACTTTTGAGGGTCGGTGAGTAGTGGCTGTCCAGCTCATGCTTCCAGGGCACCGGGAAGTTGAGCTGCAGGGCGCCGGCGGTGCCGACTGAGGGTGACCCGGCCAACAGGAGCGCCGTCGCGCCCCAGGTCTTGCCGTCAGCCTGGTACACGTGCGCCGCCCCGGCGCCGAGGTAGGGGCCGCCGGAGATGACCACGTCACGCAGCGTGGAACCCGCGGGCGGGGCCAGCGAGAAGGTGCCCAGCAGGGCATCGCCGAAGCGCGGCATGTATTTGTTACCAACGCAGTCGAGGTTCTCCGACGTCCCACACACGAACGCGTCGCAGTAACCAAAACCGAGGTCGACCGCCGCGGGCTGCGCCAGCAGGACGGTCTCCGCGACGCTGCCGTCCTCCAATGGCGACATGGTCGGGTCCCCCGCCCCGGCGCTGCCGGGGAGCCCGGCCTGACGCGCCAGGGAGCCAGGGCCGAAGGACGCTGCCAGGGCCACCGGCAGGGCGCCTGAGGGCGCGAACGGGCCCGCGCGGGCAGCGAACAGCCCACTGCCGACAAGCAACGCGAGGATGGCCACCCCGGCGACGGCAGCCAGGAGGCGATTTGACCGCAGTCCCCGGGGCGCTGGCGAGACCCCGGCGTGGTTCGCGGCGCCTGTGGCGGGGGCGTGTGCTGTGCCCGTGGCCGCGCCGGTTTCCACCGCGGCGCCCGCCACGCCGCCCGCCAGCGGAGCCGTGCCTGCCGAACCGATCGCGCCGGCAGCCTGGACCGCGACCCCCGCCCCACCGAGGGCGGCAAACGCGGTCGCGCCCGCCGCGGCGCCGACCAGGACGGCGATGCCGGCGCGCCGCTCCCAGTCCTCCCCGTAGGCCTGTGTCGCCGCGGCCTCCAGTTCGGCAAGGAACTCCTCCGCGCCCTGCTGCCGGGCTGCTGGGTCCTTGGCCATCGCGCGCTGGGTCATCCGCGCCAGGCCCTCCGGGAGCTGGCGGTTGGCCTTCCGCGGGTCCGGGGCAGCCCGGTGGATATGAATCTCCATCAGTGCCAGCGGGCTGGCGGCCCTGAAGGGCGGCCGTCCGACCAGCAGCTCATAGAGCACCACGCCGCAGGCGTACACGTCGGATCGCGAATCCACCACGCCACCTCGCGCCTGCTCCGGGCTCATGAAGCCGGGCGTCCCAAGAACCTCGCGGTCGCCGTGACCGGGATCGAAGACCGCCAGCCCGAAGTCCGCGAGCTTGCTGGTACCGGCACGGTCGGCCAGCAGGTTGTCGGGCTTGACGTCCCGGTGGACAAGCCCCAGACCGTGGGCGTAGGCGAGCCCCGACAGGGCACCCTTGAGGACGCCCAGGGATTGCTCAGGGGCGAGGCGCCCGGAGCCGTCGACGACCGCCCGCAGCGAGGCTCCGTCGACGAACTCACAGATGAGGAAGACGCCGTCATTCGACTCCACGAAGTCGTAGACCTGCACGCAGTTGGTGTGCTCGAGTCGGGCCATGACCTGTGCCTCAGCGCGGAAGCGCGTGAGGAACCGCTGGTCCTTTGCCAGGTGCGGTGCCAGTTGCTTGATCGCCACCGCGCGATCGAGGTCCGGCTGACGGCCCAGGTACACCGTCCCGGACGCGCCACGGCCGATCTCCGCGAGGACCTGGAAGCGGCCTACGGAGAGCATGACCTGGAGCGACCTACCAGAGAGCCCCCTTGCCGAAGACCACGTATAGCGCCGGGCCGACACCCCAGAAGAAGATGATCACCAGCGCCCACAGGAGTTTCCGGACGGTGTTGAGGTCGCTGCGCCCGGCCACGTGGATCAGCGCCAGGACGACCGCGACCGGATGCAGGAAAACCGACACCAGGATCTGCAGGAGGGTCTTCACGTCGCCACTTTACGGCACGTTGGCGTCACGGTATACGCTCCTCCCATGCTCAAATCCGGACACATGCACACCGCCCTTCCCGTCGAGGACCTTGACCGCGCCCGCGCCTTCTACTCCCAGAAGCTCGGCCTGGAACCGGCCGCCGACAACCCGGGCGGGCTTCTCTACCGGCTCGACGACGGTGCGGAGTTCCTCCTGTACCCCAGCGGCTATCGCCCGGGAGGCCACACCCAGGCTCATATCGTGGTCGACGACGTGCGCGCCGCCGTGGCCGAGCTGCGGGGCCGCGGGGTCGTCTTCATCGAGTACGACCTCCCCGGGCTGACGACGGTTGACGGCGTGGTCGAGGCCGGCCCGCACGTGAACGCATGGTTCAAGGACAGCGAGGGGAACCTTCTGGGGCTGATCCAGAACTCCTGACCGGCCTGGCCGCCGGCGCGGAATCGCTCAGCGGGCGGTGGGAGCCTTCTTGTCTACTGGCGTCTGCAGGCTGAGGTCGTTGATCGAGCGGCACTCCGGGCAGCTGACGAGGAGGTCGATGGGGCGGTTGGGGGCCGATGCCATCAACTCCAACTCACAATTGCCGCAGACCAGGCTGTGGGATTTGGCACCCCCCCGTCCGTTGAGGGTGCGCTTCAAGTAGGAGAGGGTGCGCCCCTCCGGCACGCGCGCAACGAGTTCGCATCTCTTCACTGTCATAACGCCTCAAGGCTACCAGCGACACCCGTTTGATCCGAACCGCCCGCGCCGGGCGTAGCAGGAAAGAACGCCCGTCAACAGCAGGAGTCACTCATGGCCTTTGACATTGAGCGCTACAAGGCGAACTCGCGAAAGATCGACCTTTCCGACATCGACTGGGACGCGGTCAGGGACCATCCCCTGCCCCAGGAGGCGATCGACTCGATGCTCTACATGATGGACATCGAGACCCACACCGCGATCTACCTCTCGGAGCTCCTGGTGTCCAAGGCCTGCATGGACCCGGTGATCACCAGCTTCCTGTCGTGCTGGGTCTACGAGGAGATGTACCACGGCGAGGCGTTCGTCCAATTCCTTCGGGCCTACGGGGTGCCCGTCAGTGACGACCGTCCGAAAGAGATCCGTTTGAAGGAGGGGTTCGGGCGAGTCACCGCCACCATGGCCATCATGTTCGGCTCTTACCTCATCCCGTTCTTCCCCGCCTTATACCTCAGCGTTGGCGCGATCAACGAGATGACCACGCTGACCGGTTACCAGCAGTTGATGAAGCGCGCCCAGCACCCCGTCCTCGACAAGATCCTCGAACGGATCATCAAGCAGGAGCGCACGCACTACGCGTTCTACCGATCGATGGCGGAGCAACTGCTGGCGGAGAGCGCTGCGGCCCGGCGGCTCAACCGCTGGTTCATGGACCAGCGCTTCGTCGCCGTCGGTGAGGGCGTGAAGACCCGAGACGAGGTCAACCGGTTGGCGCTCTTCCTGTTCGATGGTGAGGACGGCCGCGCCGCCACCCGCCGCATCGACCAGGAAGCAGCGAAGCTGCCCGGGCTGGAGGGGATCAACCTCCTCGAGCGGATCCGTGACCGGGCCTACGACGAGACCGGTCGGCCCGACCCCGGCAGGGAATCCGGCCCGGCACGAGGCAGCAGGCGCACGCGACCAGCTCTACCGATGGCAGTCGGGGCGGTCGCGTTGACCGCCGCGGCGGTGGGTTTGATCGCCTCGGGACGAGAGCAGCAGGTCTAGGCCCGCACCACGCGCCTGAAGTGGTGGGCGACGCTGGATTTGAACCAGCGACCCCTACGATGTCAACGTAGTGCTCTACCCCTGAGCTAGCCGCCCACAGCGCGAATGATTGTAGTGACCCGGAAGGGAAACTAGCGGCTGTCGGGCTCCCGGGCGGGCTCCGGCGCAGGCGCGGGGTCGGGCCTCCATGGCCGGGACAGCAGCGCGGATGAGGCCAGGAGCAACCCCATCAATACGAACACGATCTTCAACCCGAAGGTGTCCGCGGCCAGGCCGGCGATGAACAGCGGCACCGAGATCGCCAGGTTGAGCACGGTGAACATCGCGCCGAACGTGCGCCCCCGCTGCTCGGGGTCCGTCGACTCCTGGAGCAGTGTGACGGCCGGGATGAAGACCGCGCCAAACGCCCCCCCGAAGAAGAAGCCGGCGGTCGCGGCGAAGGCGATGAGGGCCCCGCGGAGGTGGAGGTTGGAGATCAGCGCGGGCACCGTGCCCATCAGGATGAGGATGACCCCGAGGACGATCAGGCCGAACCCGATCAATCCGCTGCGGGCGGCCAGTTTCCCGCGCCCCAGGTACACCGCCACGATGCCCATCCCAGCGGCCGCCGGCACCAAGATGAGGTAGGAGTCGCGGGGGTCAAGGTGCAGTTCGGTCTTCATGTATCCCTGGGCCAGCGTGAACAGCGAGAAGATCAGCATCACCGCCAGGCCGAGCTGGCCGAATGCCCGCAGCAGGGCGCGGTGATCGCGGAGGAACTGCGCTGTCTCGGTCATCTCGGACCACATCTGCATAGCCCAGTTCCGCCCCAGGTCGTGGGGCGGCTCCTTTGTACGCGCCGAGAGGTTGGTCTTCATCACTATGTTGGCGACCGCCGCGCCGAAGAACAGCACGGCGGCAACGATGTAGGGCGCGTACTGCCCCAGCACACGCACGAGGACCGAGGAGATCGGCAACCCTACGACCAGCGTTCCCACGATGGTCAGGGTGAACACCGAGGTGGCTGTGACCAGGCTGCGCTTGGGCATGATGAACGGTAGGGAGGACGCCTCGGCGGGGGCGAAGAACTGGCCCACGGAGCTGAACAGCAGTGTGATCAGTAGGAGGTGCCAGGTGACGGACCGGAAATACGGCAGCAGCGCGCTGAGCGGTACGAGCAGGATCAGGCCGCCGCGGATGACATTGGTGAACGCCATCATCCGACGCTTGTCGAAGCGGTCGGCGTAGATGCCGGCGATGGGCGACAGCAGCACTGAGGGGAACGTGTAGGCCAGCAGGACGATGGCCTCCTGGGTATTCGCCGCGCTGCGTTCGTAGGTCGCCGAAAGCAACGAGTACACCAGGAATTTGTCGGCCAGCTGGCTGGCGATCTGGGAGCCCCAGATGAGCTGGAACTCGCGGTTCTGCAGTAGCTCGCGGAACCCGCGGGCCTCAATGCCCGCCGCCCCTGGCGGCAGGAGCTCGGGCTCAGGGAGCATCGCGGTAGGCCGAGTAGAGGGTGGCCCACTCCGACAGGTCGAGGGTTTGCGGGCGGCGCATCTCGTCGAGTCCCGCCCGACGCACCACCTCGCGCGCCGCCAGGATGTCGTGGGCCATCGCATTGGCCACGGCATTGGGCAGCTTCTTGCGGCGCTCCTGGAACACCGCTCGCGCAAAGTCGAAGAAGGCCGCATCGGCGAAGGCTGCCGGCGGTCCGGGGCGCAGCATGACCAGGGCCGAGTCGACGCCGGGGACGGGATCGAAGGCGCGCGCCGGGACCCGCATCAGGATCTCCGCGGTGGCGCTGGTCCGCACCGCCAGGGTGGACAGGCTCCAGTCGCCGGGTGCCGCCGAAAGTCGCTGGGCAACCTCGAGCTGCACCAGCAGGCAGACCCACTCCGGCTGCGGCCGAAGACCAAGAAGGCGTGGAATCAACAGCCCCGTGATGTGGTAGGGGATGTTGCCGAAGACCGCGTACCGGCCGTCGACGTGCGCCGGGATGTCGACCTCCAGGGCGTCACCGTGGACAACGGTCACGGCGGCGGCACGGCGCGCCTCCTTCTGCAGGATGGGGATCATCCGGTCGTCCAGCTCGATTGCCACCACCCGTTCACGGGTCTCGGCGAGCGCCCGGGTCATCGTGCCCGGACCCGCTCCCACCTCCACCAGCTGGCCCGGGTCGGTGGGAAGCGAATCGACGATCTGGCGCGCGATAACCGAGTCCACGAGGAAGTTCTGGCTCAGGGACCGCCGCGCCCGCATGCCGTGGCGCGCGAGCACCGCGGCGGGGTCTGCGAAAGCGTCCACGGATGCCATGGCTAGCCCGGAAAACGGAAGGTACGGTCGACGGTGCTGGTCGATAGTGCCGCAAAATCGTCAAGCGACATCGCCTTGATCTGCGCCACGGCGGCCGCCGTCTCGATCATCATGTGGGGCCGGTTGGGCTTGCCCCGCCATGGCTGTGGGGGAAGGAATGGCGCATCCGTCTCGACCACGATCTGGTCGGCGGGGACAGCCTCCAGGGCCTCCCGCAGCGCCCCGGCGCTGGGGTAGGTCACCGGGCCGGCGACGGAGACGATGATGCCCCGGCTCACGCACTCCCGGGCAAAGTCGGCGTCGCCGCTGAAGGCGTGCATGACGACCTGCAAATCTTCAAAGTCTTCGAGGATCTCGAGGGTGTCGGCATGGGCATCGCGGTTGTGAACGACCGCCGGGAGGTGCGCCTTGCGCGCGACCTGCAGCATGCGCCGAAAGCTCTGCTTCTGCACGTCCGGCGGCACCTCGTGGTAGCCCGGTCGCCAGTGGTAATCCAGGCCGATCTCGCCGATCGCGACAACCCGCGGGTCGCCGGCCAGTTCCAGCAGCGACATCAGGTCGTCGTCCTGCGGTGGTTCCTTTTCGTGCGGGTGCCACCCCAGGGTTGCGTGGACACCCTCATGCCCCGAGGCGCGCTCCATCACGGCCTGGTTGTCGGGGCCGAGCCCGATGTTGATCACCCGGGTCACGCCCGCCGCCGTCCCCTCCCGGAGGGCCGCCTCCAGCTCGCCATCGCCGGACTCCGCGATCAGCTCGAGGTGGCAGTGGGTATCGGTCAGGTTCATCGCCATGCGCGCAGGGTCAGGCCTCGGTCACGATCCTGTCAAGTCGCGGGAACAGCACCGCGCCCACCTCGGTGGCGTGGCCGGGGTTGATGCCCCCCCAGCGGAGGACCTCGGCCAGGTCATGCCCCTCAGCGGCCAGCGAGAGCGGATGCGGTACGCGCAGTTGTGTCGCCAGGCCCTCGGCGGCGTCGGGCACAAACGGGCTGACCAGGTACGTGAGGATGCGCAGCGTCTCAACCAGGTTGTACAGCACCGTGCCGAGCTCGGCCTCACGTTCTGGTTGCTTGCGGAGGCCCCACGGTTTGCTCTCTTCGACGTACTTGTTGGCACGGCTGACCAGCTGCCAGATGTCCTCCAGGGCGCCGCTGAAGTCGAGCGCCTGCATACGGCGATCGACGGCCGCCGGCAGTGAGGTTGCGATCTCCCGCAGCTCAACATGGATCCCGGTCGCGTTGACCTGCGCATCGGGGACCACTCCGCCGGTGTATTGCTTGAGCATTTTCAGCACCCGGGATGCCAGGTTGCCGAAATCGTTGGCGAGGTCCGCGTTGTAGCGATCGACAAAGGTCTCCAGCGTGAAGTCGCCATCGCGGTCGAACGGCACCTCGCGCAGCATGGTGTACCGCGCCGCGTCACTGCCCGCCAACGGACGGACGTCACCCGGCGCCTGGAGACTGTCGACAAGCGCCAGAGGCTCGAAAAAGATGCCCTTGGACTTGCTCATCTTCTCGCCGCCAATGTTGATGTAACCGTGCGAATAGACGCGGTGGGGCAGTTCGACGCCTGCGGCCCACAGCATCACCGGCCACATGATGGTGTGAAAGCGGGTGATGCCCTTGCCGATGATGTGCACGTCGCACGGCCAGTAGCGCGCAAATTGCTCCCTGTCGGTGGCGAAACCTACGCCGGTTACGTAGGCCAGGAGGGCGTCAAACCAGACGTAGATCACCTGGCTTTTATCGAAGGGCAGGGGGAACCCCCAGTCGGTGAACCCGCGTGAGATCGAAACGTCCTGCAGGCCCTCGCGGATGACATTGAGCATCTCGTTGCGCCGTGACTCCGGTTGGAGGAAATCGGGGCGCTGGTGAAGTTCGATCAGCCGATCTGTGAACGCGGTTAGCTTGAGGAAGTAGTTGTCCTCCTCGATGTGCTCGAGGACGATCTTGTGCTCCGGGCAGCGGTGACCATCGAGCAGCTCGCGCTCCTGGTAGTACTGCTCGCAGCTGGGGCAGTAGTACCCGCTGTACTTGCCTTTATAGATGTAGCCGTTGTCGTAGACGCGCTGCAGGAATTCCTCGGTGGTGGCGCGGTTGGCATCCGACGAAGTGCGCACAAACTCCGAATAGTCCACCTGCAGGCGCGCCAACACGCGCTCCCAGGTGGGGATCATCGAGTCGGCGTAGGCCTGCGGCTCCATTCCCTTGGCGGCGGCCTCGCGGGCGACCGACTGGGAGTGCTCGTCGGAGCCGACCACCAGCCGGGTGTCGTCGCCGGCCAGGCGCCGGTAGCGGACGAGGACGTCGGCGGCCGCCTTTTCATACGCGTGGCCGAGGTGCGGCACGCCGTTGACATAGTCGATCGCTGTTGTGACGTAGAACTTCATCTTTACTTCTTCCTGCTGACGCCCTCGACGAGGATGGTGATCTCGCCCTTCGGCGGCTTGGCGCGGTAGCGGTCGGCGAGTTCCGCGGCGCGGCCCACGCGGATCTCCTCGTGGACTTTGGTCAGCTCCCGGGCCACGGCGCAGCGGCGATCGGGCAGGGTGGCCGAGATTATATCGAGGGTCTTGAGCAGCCTCTGGGCAGATTCGTACGCGACAAAGGTGCGCCGGTCATCCGCCAGGGCTTCGAACACGCGCGTCATCTCACTCGATTTGCGGGGCAGGAAGCCGCCAAAGACGAAGCGGTCGCCACTGAAGCCGGACCCCGCGAGCGCGGTGGTGACCGCCGAGGGGCCGGGGATGACCACCACCTCGTGGCCCGCGGCGCGCACCTGGTCGACCAAATGCGCCCCGGGGTCGGAGACCACCGGCATGCCACCATCCGTGCAGTACGCCACCTCACCGCCCTCCAGCGCCTCAACCACCTGCTGCGCCCGGCTCCGTTCGACATCGCCATACACCGCGACCAGGGGCTTTCGCAGCCCAAGGTGGGTCAACAGCGCCCGGGTCCGGCGGGTGTCCTCGGCGGCGACCAGCGACACCTCGCCCAGCACTCGGGCCGCCCGGGGTGTGAGGTCCTCGAGGTTGCCGATCGGCGTCCCCACCACGAACAGCGTCCCCATCAACGGTCTGCGCCGCGGCTCAGACGCCCCAGTCCCTGGGGTACTTGAAGTCCCGGTCGATGGTGCGTGACGACAGCTTGGCGATGATCGGCGTGCGTCGCTTGTACTGGTTTATGCGGATACGCTTCAGCACGGAGTCGACGAACGCCGGGTCGTGCCCATTTTCGACCAGCTCGGCGCGGGTCATGCGGCGGTCGATGGCGTGGTACAGGAGGCGGTCGACCTGGGCATAGGCGAACCCCAACTCCTGCTCATCGGACTGCCCCTGCCAGAGGTCCGCGGAAGGGGCCTTGTGAACAACCTGTTCCGGGAGCTGGACATGGGCGGAGAGTTGCCAGACCTGCGACTTGTAAAGGTCTCCGATGGGGTTCAGTGCCGACGCCATGTCGCCAAAGATGGTGCCGTAGCCCAGCAGCAGCTCCGTCTTGTTGCTGGTGCCCAGCACCAGGGCGTTGTCGCGGGCCGAGACGTCGTAGAGGATCGTCATGCGTTCCCGCGCCATCTTGTTGCCGCGGCGCGCGTCGCCGGCCTCGGGCTGCCCTTCAAAGTAGGCGTCGACCTGGGGGGTGATGTCGACCACCTCCTGCCGGCACCCGAGTGCCAGTGCGACGGCGGTAGCATCCTCGAGGCTCTGGGGGTTGCTCAGGCGATACGGCATCGAGACGCCGGTGACGTTATCCGCACCCAGGGCCTCAACCGCCAGCGCGGCGACCAGCGCGGAGTCGACGCCGCCTGACAGGCCCAGCACCGCCTTCTCGAAGCCCACGCGACCGGTCTCGTTGCGGATGAAGCCCGTCAGG
The DNA here is from genome assembly GCA_046262455.1 of Candidatus Dormibacteria bacterium. Lineage (GTDB taxonomy): Bacteria > Chloroflexota > Dormibacteria > DASZGP01 > DASZGP01 > JAXDLW01. The sequence goes on from JBHEMS010000061.1 coordinate 52,895, forward strand.
ATGCTTCGCACCAGCGGCAGGTTGATGGTCAGTTCATCCGTGTCCAGCGGCTCTGCCGCGACAGGCTCAGTAGGAGCCTGCTGTCCGCTCATCCCAGACTCTTTCCAGCTCGCGCAGGGTGAACTCCACCTTCTCATCGCGCAGCAACGGCGTGATCTGTCGCTGGCGCTCGACCTCGCGAACGTCGATGTCGGCGCAGATCACCTGGTGGCCCTGGGGAAGGGCCCCCTCCTCGCGAATGGAAGCCCCGTCGGCCGCGACGATCGTGCTGCCGTCCGGCCCGACCACGGCCGACCCGCCCCAGAAATAGACGCCGTCCTCGTAGCCCGTCCGATTGCAATACGCGACGTAGCTGCCACTGAACTGGGCAACCGTGCGACAGAGGTCTCCCCAGGACTCGCCGCTGCCAAGCCCGCGCTCCCGGTCCGGGTCGGCGAGCACCCCCCGGCCCGGTCCTGCGGAGGGACAGATCAGCAGGCTGATCCCCTGGACGAAGAGCAGGTACGAGGTGCTGAGGTGCCACATGTCCTCGCAGACCAGCATGCCCGTCGAAACTCCCGCGTGGTTGAAGCTCCGCACGCGGTCGCCTGCCGCGAAGTAGCGCGCCTCGTCGAACATCCCGTACGTCGGCAGGTACACCTTGCGGTGAGCATGCCGCACCTCCCCACCCGACAGGTAGACCGCGGCGTTGTAGTGCCGATAATCGGCGGACGTCAGCACCATGCCCACCACCAGGTCCAGGCGCCGCGAGAGGTCAAGCAGGGGTGCGAGGCGGGCATCGTCGAGGGTCATGGAAACCTCGGGGACCAGGTCCTTGAGGAGGTACCCGGTGAGGCTGAGCTCGGGAAAGACACAGAGGTGAGCGCCGTTGTCGAGCGCCTGTTCAGCGAGCTCGTGGTGAAGCTTGAGGTTCTCCCCCAGGTCCCCGAGCCGCGGAGCGCATTGGGCCAGCGCCAGGCGGCGCCGCGGGCTCGATTCCGGCGTACTCCCCATCCGTGAAGGATATTCGGCGGTCGGACACCCATTCCTCGATGGCGTCGCCAATCTCACCGGCCGGGCCGGTGAAACTGCTGCACTGCGGCAGGGAGGCCAGGAAATGTGCGCCGTAGCTCCGCGTCGAAACCCGGCGATCGAAGATCACCACCGCCCCGCGATCGGTGGCCCGCCGGATCAGCCGTCCGAATCCCTGCTTGAGCCGCAGGACAGCCTCAGGGAGGGCCAGCTGGAGAAAGGGGTCGCGGAGGTGTTCCGACCGCGCCCTGAAGACCGGGTCGCTGGGTGGCGAGAAGGGCAGCCGCACGATGACCACGCAGGACAGGGAGCGCCCCGGCAGGTCGAGTCCCTCCCAGAAGCTGTTGGTGCCGCAGAGAACTGCCTCGGGCATGCTGGCAAACCGCTCGGTCAGGGCCCTGCGACTGCCGCTCCCCCGCCCCTGGGCGAGGACCTCGATGCCCTCTGGCATCAGCCTGTCGCGCACGCGGCCAGACACCTGGTTGAGCTGCTCGGTGGAGGTGAACAGGACCAGCGTGCGCCCGCGCAGGCGCAGCGCCGCGTCGCTGATGACGTCGACCAGGGCATCCTCGAACCCCTCGTCGCCCGGCGAGGGCACGTCGTCGGGCAGGCACAGCAGCGCCTGCTCGAGAAAGTCGAAGGGGCTGGGGAGGATGAGCTCGACCACCCGTGAGGCCGGTAACCCAATCCGTTCCTGGAAGTATTCGAAGCCTCCCTCGACCGTAAGGGTGGCGCTGGTGAGCACCACCGTGTCGCGGTCTTCGAAGACCGCGTCCCGCAGCGCGGTGGCGACGTCGACGGGGGCGGCGCGCACCGCGGTCCTGCCATCACGACCGAAGGAGAACCAGACGACGCGACCGTGGCGTCCAGGGGTCAGCATCTCCAGAAGCCTGGCCATGCGCGGCGCGACGAGAGCCGACTGCGGCGCGGGCAGACGGCGTACCGCGTCCCTGGAAAGCTCGGCCTGGGCCTGGATCGCGGCCATCCAGGGCTGCTCCCAGGAGGCCTCGTCGAGGGTCAGCTCCCGGCCCGTCTCCAGGCCCCAGATGGTGCGCGCCGCCATCCGGATGGCCTCGAAGAGCCCGCTGACCGTCTGCGCCAGCTGACCCAGCTCGTTTCCCGGGCCCGGGCCGCGGGGCGCGGCACCCGCGGCCAGCGACAGCGCCTGCAGGATGTCATCCTCCCGGACCTCCTCGGTCAATCCTCGGGTGGCGGCCTCCTCGAGGTGGTGAGCCTCGTCGAGCACCAGGCAGCGCACCGACGCCAGGCTCTCCCGCTCGTTGAAGGCGTCGGCCAGCAGGAGGGCGTGGTTGACCACCACCACATCGGCGTCGGTCGCCCGCTTCCGCGAGAGGTGGTAGAAGCACGGGCTGGGGCCGGCCAGGCACGCGCTCGAAGTGCAATCGCCCCACTCCGAGGCCACCGCGCGCCAGCAGCGTTCTTCCTGGCCGAACAACCTCAACTCATCGCGATCCCCGCTGAGGGTGCGATCCAGCCAGACGGTGATCTTCAACTTGAAAATCAGTAGCTCGTCAGGGTTGATGCCGTCGAGGGTTTCATCGGGCGCGTCCCGGCCTCCCGCCGTGCCAAGGAGGAGCTGCCCCCAGCGCAGCCGGCTGAGGTAGTGGCCCCGGCCCTTGAGCAGCACCGCGCGCAGCGGGATCCCAAGGATCCGCGCCGCCAGCGGAAGGTCCTTGTGCAGGAGTTGTTCCTGCAGGTTGATGGTGTAGGTGGAAACATAGACCTGCTTGCCTCGCGACGCCGCGTGGCCGAGGGCGGGCAGCAGGTAGGCCAGCGACTTGCCGGTGCCGGTACCGGCTTCTACCACCAGGTTCAGACGGCGCTCAAGGGCCTGGCTGACCGCTCGGCACATATCGAGTTGCGCCTCGCGCAGCTCCCAGCCCGGTTCGGCGGCCAGCGGACCGTCCGCCCCCAGCAGCCGCACCATGTCCTCAACCTCGAGGCGCGGCATCTCGGCGTGGACCGCCGGTGCGGCGAGCGGCACGGCGCGGGGACGCGCCGGCGCCCCGGCGTCGAGGGGAACGACGATATCGTGGAAGAAGCTGCGCAGGCTATGAGTCGTGGTCGCCGTCAGCTCACGAAGCCGATCGAGCGTCGCCGCCGGCAGGCGGGCGGCGAGGTCGGCGAGGGCCAGGAAGACGCGGAAGGTGGCCTCCGCGTCCTCGAGGGCGTGGTGGGCGCGTGGGTGTTGCAGGTTGACCAGCTCGCACAGGCCGCCGAGAGAGTAGGACGGGGCGCTGGGTGCGACCACGCGCGCAACCTCGATGGTGTCGAACACGTCCCGACCACCCAGCGCCCCTCCGCCCAGCGTGGTCTCCAGGAAGGTGATGTCGTACCCGGCGCCATGGGCCAGCAGGTTGGCGTCGCCGATGAACTCCTTGAGGTCGGGAAGGATGCCGCGAAGGCGAGGAGCGCGGGCCAGGTCCTGGTCGTTGATGCCGGTGAGGCGCCGGATCATGGGCGGCAACCGGACCCCGGGGTTGACCAGTGTGTGGTAGCGCCCTAGGACCTCGTGGCCGCGGAATTTGACCGCGCCGATCTCGATCACGTGGTCCACCGACGCGCTCAGGCCGGTGGCCTCGAGGTCCAGGGAAACGATGACCGGGAAGTCGTCGACGACAGCACCAGAGGGTTGGCCCTCGGCATTCTGGACGGTCCAGTGGTCGCCGACCCGGCCGCGCGCCTGGGAGGGCCGTCGCAGTGGCCGTGCCCCCGGGATTGGGGCGGTCAAAGCAGGACGGCCGCGAGCTCCGCCAGCTCGGAACGCTGGCCCTTGGTCAGGGTTACGTGCGCTGCCAGGGGACTGTCCTTGAACTTCTCCACTGCGAAGCACAGGCCGTTGCTGCTGAAGTCGAGGTACGGATGGTCGATCTGGTACGGGTCCCCGGTCAGGACCATCTTGGTCCCCTCCCCTGCCCGGCTGATGATCGTCTTGACCTCATGGGGCGTCAGGTTTTGGGCCTCGTCGACGATGATCAGCTGCTGAGGGATGCTGCGACCGCGGATGTAGGTCAGGGCCTCAACCTCGAAGAGCCCCTTGTCCTGCAGCCGGTTGACCATGTCGCCAACCATCTGGTCCTTGTACATCGTGGACATCAGGAACTCCAGGTTGTCGTAGATCGGCTGCATCCACGGTCGTAGCTTCTCCTCCTTGTCACCGGGCAGGTACCCCACGTCCTTGCCCATCGGCACCACCGGGCGGGTTACCAGCAGGCGTCGGTAGGCGTGGGAGTCGAGGACCATGTGCAATCCAGCCGCGAGAGCCATCAGGGTCTTGCCGGTACCCGCCCGTCCGGTGAGGGTGATCAACCGGATGTCCTCGTTGAGCAGGGCGTCGAGGGCAAACCGCTGGCCCAGGTTCTTGGCGCTGATGCCCCAGATCTCCTTGGGCACGGGCGCGAGGGGGACGATCTCATTGCGCGCCAGGTCGAAGCGTCCGATGGCCGACAGGCTGTGATGGCCGGGAACCTGGAAGTGAACAAACTCGTTGCTGCGCAGGTCCCACTCGGACCCGGGCAGGCCGCCCTCGCGGTTGAAGCGGTCCATGACGTCGGCCCCGACATCGATAACCTCGACCCCGCCGTAGAGTTCGTCGGTCCCACGAACCACCTTATCGCGTTCGTAGTCCTCAGCCGGGAGATCCAAAGCCTCGGCCTTGATGCGCACATTGATGTCCTTGCTGACCAGGATCACCGGCTTTTTGGGCCGGGCCCGGGTGAGCTGTGCCGCCACCGCGATGATCTGGTTGTCGGGCTTGGACAGGTCCAATTCCCCGGGCATGTCCCCACGCGGGTCGTGCACCTCGATCCAGAGCTTCCCCCCACCGGCGGTGGCCACCCCCTCCGACAGCTTGCCCTTCCGGCGCAGCTCATCGAGGTGGGGGGCAACGCGGCGAGCCGAGCGGCCGACCTCGTCCTGCCGCTTCTTCTGGTCGTCGATCTCCTCGATGACCACCAGTGGGATGACGACGTCATTCTCCTCGAAGGCATTCAGCGCCTCGGGGTCGTGGAGGAGAACGTTGGTATCGAGGACGAACGTCTTGCTGCGGGGCGCGGCCACTAGGCGGAGCGGGTCTCGGGCCTGCGCAGTCGGCGGTGGCGCCCGGAGCTCTGGGGCTTCCACCCGCGGTAGAAGCCGCGGTACTGCTCGGGCAGCAGCTCTGCGACGTGCGACATCATCAGTTCGGCGGCCTCCTGGTTGTCGATGTCACCCTCCGGCAGCCTGAACGGTTTCCCGTAGACCAGGTGGACGTCGGTGCCGGAGCGATGCGGGAACTTGGCGCCGGTGGGCAGCACCCCCTCCCCTCCCCAGGTGGCGACGGGCAGGATGGGCACGCCGGCGCGCCGCGCGACGAAGCCGGCGCCGGCCTCCGGGGCATGCATCATGAGATCGCGCGAGCGCGTGCCCTCCGGGTACACGCAGACCGCCTCCCCGGCCTTGAGCAGCTCGAGGGTGAAGCGCAGCGCGGTACGGTCGGCGGTGTGACGGTTCACCGGGTAGCAGAGGAAGGTCCGCCCCAGGAATCCGACGACGGGGTTCCGGAACCACTCGGCCTTGGCCATGAAATGGACCGGGCGCGGGAAGCGGGCGCCGAGGACCGGCGGGTCGGCGGCCGCGAGGTGATTGCTGATGACCAGCAGGCCACCCTTACGTGGAACGTTTTCAACCCCGTCGATGTGCATGTGGCCCCCCGCCAGGAAGAGCTGACACGCCGCCCGTATAAAGAAGAGCAGCGGCCAGTAGAGGATCCCCGGTCGAAGATGGCCGCGCGTGGGCAACTCGGTCGCAAGATCAGTCACGGGGTCGAGAGATCAGACGCAGCACCTCGTCAAATACTTCTTTGGGGCTGCGGTCATCTGTCTCAATCGTATAGGCGTCTTCGGCGGCCCGCAATGGCGATATGGACCGGCCCGCGTCCGCTGCGTCGCGGTCACTGATCTCGCCCTTCATCAACCCGTGGTCCTCTTCGCTGCGCTGGCGGGCGCGCCGGCGCCTCCGCTCCCCGTCGGAGGCGGTTATGAACAGCTTGAGGTCGGCGTCCGGGAAGACCACGGTGCCGATATCCCTTCCGACCATCACCACACCTCCCTCGCCCAGGCTGCGCTGCCGGGCCACGAGCGCAGAGCGCACCCTGGCGGCCTGGCTGACGCGTGTCAGGGTCGGCGCCAGCGAAGGGTCGAAGACCCGTCCGGTGAGGTCGTCGCCCCCGGCACGCACCTCCCAGTGGGCGCCCTCGTCGGTGGTGGTGTTGACCTCGATGTCGGCGTCCTCGGCTATCCGGCCCAGCGCGTCACCGTCGTGAGGGTCCACGCCCGCGTCGTTGGCCAGCACGGTGACGGCGCGGTACATCAGCCCGGTGTCCACCAGGGGGAGGCCCAGGTGACGCGCCAGCATCCGCCCGATCGTCGACTTGCCCGACGCGCTGGGCCCGTCGATGGCCACCACCAGGGCCCGGCTCACGCCTGCAGACCCACAGAGTTCCGCAGCGCGGTGACCTCATCGTCGCCGAGGCGGCGGGACCGCCCTTCGGGCAGGTCGCCCAGCTCAATAGGACCAACGCGAACGCGGCGGAGGTCCAGCACCGTGGCCTCAACGGCGGCGAATGAACGCCGCAACTGCCGCTTCCAGCCCTGGCGAAGCACGACACGGACGACGACGCGGCGCGCGCCGCGCTCCAGGACCTCGAACACCGCCGGCGCCGTCCGACCCTCGTCCAGCTCGATCCCCGCGCGCAGCCGCCCCAGGGCGCCCTCTCCGAGCTCGCCCCTGACCTCGACGAGGTACTCCTTCTCGACGTGGTGGCTGGGATGCTGCAGGCGAAAGCTCAACTCGCCGTCATCCGTCACCAGGATCAATCCCCGGCTGCGCAGGTCGAGGCGACCGACGGGGTGAACGCCTCTGGCCCGCTCCTCCCTGGGCAGCAGTTCGGTGACCAGCGGCCGGCGCGTGCGGTCGCTGACTGCGCTGAGGTAGCCGGCAGGCTTGTTGACGGCGAAGTAGTGATGGGCCGCCGCGGGCTGGACCGGGTGGCCGTCAACCTCCACCAGGTCCGTCCCCGGTCGCACCAGCATGCCCCCGGCGGGCGTGGGTGCCCCGTTAACGGTCACCCTGCCCCCGGCGATGAGCTCATCGGCCTTACGCCTCGCCGCCACCCCGCTCATGGCCAGGTACCGGTTGAGGCGCACGGCCTCCCGGCCGTCGCTCAGGATTCCCCCGCCGGCTCGTCGCTGCTCCCCGGCGCGGCATCCTCGGCGGCCTCTGCGGCGAGGCCGGGCAGCTCCTCCACGCTACCCACCCCCAGGATCTGGAGGAAGCGCATCGTGGTCCCAAAGGTGCGCGGGGTGCCCGGCGTGTCGAGGCGGCCGCGCTCTTCGATCAGGCCCCGCACCATCAGGCCTTCGATCGTTCGCTCGCTGTCCACCCCGCGGACGTCGTCGATGGCCGCCTTGGTCACCGGCTGGCGGTAGGCGATGACCGCCAGGGTTTCGTAGGCGGCGGGCGACAGCCGGCCGGTGACCTCGGGGTTGAGGATCCGCCGGACAGCCTCAGCCGTTTCCGGCCGGGTCACCAGTTGCACCATGTCCCGGTGGCGCTGGAGCATGAGGCCGCCCGTCTCCAACGCCTCTTCCAGGGACTCGAGGACGCCCTCGAGGGTCGCCGGGTCCACGTCCAGGGCCTCCGCCAGGCGGTGCTTTTCCATGGCCAGACCCACACTGAAGAGCACGGCCTCCGCCTGCTTCCGCAGGTCCTCGGCCCCGGGAACGGTCTCGAACTCAGGCACTTGCTGCTGGCGTGATCTCGATCTCTCCGAATGTGCTGCGCTGGCGCGCCCCGGCCTCACCCAGGCGGATCAACTCCAACAGGGCCAGGAAGATGACGACCGCGTGAAGCCGGCTCTCGGCCTGCTGGAAGAGTTCGCCGAAGGCCAGGCCCCCGGCCCGCAGCCGCGTGCGCACGCGGTCCATCTCGTCGCTCAGAGAGTAGTTGCTGATGTCTACCGCCACCTCCTCGGGGGTGGGCAGGCGGTCGAGGACCGCCTGGAAGGCGGCGGCCAGCCCGTCTGGGTGAATCGCCAGTCGTTCGCTGGGGATCACCTCACCCTCCAGCAGCGAACTGAAACTGGGGGATCCCTCCTGGTGGCGGCGCATCAGCTCCAGGGCGGCGGCCTTGAAGCGCTGGTACTCGAGCAACCGCTCCCGCACCGACTCCTCCCACCGCTCCAGCTCCTCCTCCTCTTCGTCGCCGCGAGCGCCCGGAAGAAGCCCGACGGCCTTGAGCGCCAGGAGCTTCGCGCCCACCAGCAGGAACGCCGCCATCTCCTCCGCGGGACGGCGCCGACCGCCCGCCGAAAGGCTTTCGATGTACTCCCACGTGAGGTCGGCGAGGCGAACCTGGTTGAGGTCGACCTGCTGGCGCTGGGCCAGCGTGAGGAGCAGGTCGATCGGGCCCTCGAACACCTCGGTCCTGACCCGCAGCGCGTCGCCCGGGTCGCGCCGCGCGGTGATCACCTCCTCACTCACGGCCGTCGGCCGCCTGCAGGCGCAGCGTCTCCGGGTGCCGGGGTTGGTCCTCCTGGTGCTCGGCGACGATCTCCACCAGCTCGGCGCTGGCGCCCGCATCGCGCAGCATCTGGGCGCCGATCGCGGGGTGACGCATGTACGCGCTGACCCGCGACCCGACCCATGGGACCCGGCGCAGGAGCGCAACGCAGTGGGTCGCGCGCGCCAGGACGACCAGGCTGCGGCCGGGGGTCCCAAGGAATACCTGGGCCTTACCTACGTCGTGCAGCAGCGCCGCGTGACGGAGCACCGCCGGGGCCGAGCCAACCCGACGGAGGACGCCGATGGCGTGGCGCTGGTCGCGGGGCCGCATGGCGTAGAAGAGCCCCCGCAGGTTCTCCGGGAGCTCGGCTGCCGCAGCATCGGCGGCGTCGCGGTCAAGGCGGCCGAAGGTGCCGCCCAGCGCCTGGCCCACGCGGTAGGCGACGGACGCCATCAGCGACGCCCTTCGCGCACCAGCGGCTCGCCCCAGCGCATCTTGTCGCGCAGCTGCTGGTAGAAGTCGGAGGTCCCCGGGGTCCGCACCACCAGCAGCGGCGGCCCGTCGAGGCTGCATTTCAAAGTCGAGTGGCTGGCGATGGTGACGTTGCTCGCGCCGTCCAGGAGGAGGCGCGTTGCCTCGTCCACCTGCAGCAGGACGGTCTTGCCCGCCGGCAGGACCAGCGCCCGGCTGGCCAGCGTGTGGGGGTTGAGCGGCACCATCACCATGGCATTCACGGCGGGGTCGACGATCGGGCCGCCCGCGGAGGCAGCGTAGGCCGTGGACCCGGTGGGCGTCGCCAGCACCACGCCGTCGGAATGGAACATCCCCACCTCGGTGCCGTCGAGGCTGACCTCCAGCTGGATCACGTTGGCGGCGGGGTCCTTGTGCAGCGCCGCCTCGTTGATCGCGATGTGGATCTCGCCACCAACCTCGACGGTCATCGTCGCGCGCGTCTCCAGGGTGACGCGGTCGCGGGTCCACTCGGCAAGCGCCCCGGGCGCCTGCTCGAGCGTGATCCAGGCGAGGAAGCCCAGCCGCCCGAGGTTCACACCCAGGAGCGGCACCCCGTGACGGACGGCGGTGCGCGCGGCGTGCAAAAACGTGCCGTCGCCGCCGAAGGTCACCACCAGCGCCACCCCCGCGACCTCGGCGTCCGCGAGCTCCCAACCACCGTCGAAGCGCCCGGGCTTGTCATCTCGCGCCCGACGCTGGAAGACGCGCACATCGTGGCCCGCATCCTCCAGTACGTGGCGGGCCGCGCGCACCGCAGGATCGCCGGCATCAACGCGGGAGTGGAGCACGAAGAGCACCGCCGCGCGGTCGCTCACCCCGAGGGTTCCCGCAGGTGCACGAAGATCTCGCGGTTGCCCCGCGCCCCGGGGAGCGATGAGTCGGCTGAAGCCACCACGTCGAGTCCCTCGCCCGAGGCCCACGCCACGAAGTCGTCCAACGCCGCCTGGCGCGCATGCGGATCACGGACGATGCCCCCCTTCCCGACGCGGTCCCGCCCGACCTCGAATTGGGGCTTCAGCAGCAGCACCAGCTCGGCCCCGCTGCCGAGCAGCGCGCGGATGGCGGGCACGACGTGGTGCAGCGCGGTGAACGACAGGTCGCCGACGACCAGGTCGGGCCGCTCCGGCAGCTCGTGAACGTCGCGAATATTGGTCCGCTCCATTACCACCACCCTCTCATCCTGGCGCAGGCGCCAGTCGAGCTGTCCGTACCCGACGTCCACGGCGTACACCCTCCGGGCGCCGTCCTGGAGCAGGACATCGGTGAAACCGCCGGTCGATGCGCCCGCGTCGAGGCACACGCGGCCCCTGGCGCTGACCCCAAAGACATCGAGGGCGCCACGCAGCTTGTCGCCACCACGGCTGACGAACCTTGGCCGGCTGAGGACCTCCAGCCGCGCGACGTCGGCGACCTTCTGGTCGACCCGGTCCGCGGGCCTGCTGTCCAGCCGCACCATCCCGGCGCGGATGAGCGCCTGCGCCTTCTGCCGGGATGCCACCAGGCCACGCTCAACCAGGGCCTGGTCCAGGCGCGTGGCGGTCATCACCGCCCCAGCAGCAGGGCCATGCCGATCCCCAGCAGGCCCCCGGCGTAGACCTCGACCGGGGTGTGTCCGATCAGCTCGCGCAGTCGCTCCTCGTTGATGCCCTGGGAGGTCAGAAGGTCGTCGAGGATGCGGTTGAGGGCGCGCGCCTGCCGGCCCACGGCGCGGCGCACGCCGGTCGCGTCGTACATCACCACCGCCGAGAACACCGCGCTGATGGCGAACTCCGCGCTGCCGACGCCCATGCGTCGCCCCACCAGGGTGGTCAGCGACAGGACCATCGCGGTATGGGAGCTGGGCATGCCCCCCGACGACCCCAGCCGGGCGATGTCCACACGGTGATGCCGGAGGGAGTCTGTCACCACCTTCAGGGCCTGGGCAAGCGCCCAGGCGATCAGGGGGATGACCAGGTAGGGGTAGTAGGTCAAGCCTCGTCGTCGCCGTCCACCGGCACCTCGACAGCCTCTCCCCGAGCCCCCAGGACCAGCCGCTGCACCTTCTTCTCGGTCGCCTCCAGCAGGCCGGAGCAGTGTGCCGCCAGGGCAACGCCGCGCTCGTAGGAGGCGATCGAGTCGGCGAGGTCGATGCTCCCGGTCTCCAGGCGTCGTATCAGCGTCTCCAGTTCGCCGAGCGCGTCCTCGTAGGAGAGCTTTTCGATCGGCTCCACTTCTTCTCCTGCCTCAGGCATCCTCCACCTCCACTCCGGCCGCCACCGGCCGCTCCTCAATCGAGACCAGCTCCCCGGTCACTGAACCGTCGGCGAAAAGCGTGACGAGCCGCTGGCCGCGGCGCAACCCCCGGACTGACGTCACCACACCGCCCTCCTCCGTCCGCGCGAGGCTGTAACCCCGGCCCAGGACTCGCAGCGGGCTGAGCGCCTCGAGCTGGGAGCGGCTGCCCCGAAGCTCCGCCGCGGCGCGCTCGAGGCCGGCGCGCAGCGCGGCGTCCAGCCGCTCGCGGCGCTCATCGACCCGCTGGCGCATCAGTGGGAGCTGGAGCGCCGGGCTCTGGCGCTGCAGGCGCGCGGAAGCGGTCTCCAACCGATCCCGCTTGTTCGCCGCCTCCCGGGTGACCGCGCCGTCCAGGCGGTCGCGGAGCTCGACCAGCAACTGGCGCTGACGCCCGAACTCGGGCAGCGAGGTGTCCAGGCGGTGGTGCAGCTGGAGCAGGTGGCGGCGAAGATCGGCCAGCGAGGGGACCGCGAGCTCGGCCGCCTGGGATGGGGTGGCGGCGCGGACGTCCGCCGCGAAGTCGGCGATGGTGAAATTTGTCTCGTGGCCGATGCCGGTCACCACCGGCACCGGGCATGCCCGGATCGCGCGTGCGAGCTGCTCGTCGTTGAACGCCGCGAGGTCCTCGAGGGAGCCCCCGCCTCGGACGAGGAGCACCACGTCCACCTCCGGCCTCGCCGCCGCGCGCCGCAGCGAGAGGATCAGTTTCGTGGGCGACACCGCACCCTGGACGGGGGCGTGGGCGATCAGAACTCCCACGATCGGGTACCGGCGGCGGATGACCTTGATGACGTCGCGGAGGGCGGCCCCGCCCTCGGAGGTGACCACCGCCACGCGCCGCGGCATCAGTGGCAGCTGGCGCTTGAGATGGGCGGCAAACAGCCCCTCCGCCTCCAGCCGGGCCTTGAGTTGCTCGAAGGCCAGGTACATCGCCCCAACCCCCGAAGGCTGGGCGGCATCCAGGATCAGCTGGGTCTGACCGCGGTCGCCGTAGAACTCGAGTCTCCCGTGGGCCAGCACGACCATTCCGTCCTGCATCTGGAAGCGGACCCGGCTCAGTGCCGTGCGGAACATGACGGCGTTGATCCCCGCCCGCTCGTCCTTCAGGGTGAAGTAACAGTGGCCCGAGGCGGCGATCTTGAGCCCCGCAACCTCCCCCTCGACCCAGACGTCCTGGAGCCCGCGTTCCTGGGAGAAGAGCTCCTTGATCCAGGAGGCGAGGTCGCTGACCGAGTGCACCTCCATCAGGACGTCCTGGCCAGGTGGCTGGCGACACGCCCCAGGACGCCGTTGACGAAGCTTCCCGCCTCATCCCCACCGAATGTCTTGGCCAGCTCGATCGATTCGTTGATCGCTGCCTTCACCGGAACGTCCGGGGAGTAGAGCAGTTCGCAGAGGGCGAGGCGGAGGACGGCGCGCTCGACGCCGGCCATCTGGTCAAGGCGCCAGTTGGTGGAGGAGCGCTCGATCTCACGGTCGATATCCTCGCGGTGGTCGAGGGTGCCGCGGACCAACTGCAGTGCAAACCGGACCTGGTCCTCGTTGCCGGGCTGGTCCTCGAAGTGGTACCGCACCGCCGCCTCGGCGTCACCGCCGTCACGGTGCTCCATCTCGAAGATGACCTGCATCGCCACCTCGCGCGCCAGGTGACGCCTGCCCACGGCGGGGCCTCAGGCCGGGGGGGCGAAGCGGACGTCAGCGAAGTGCACGTCGACCGCGGTGGTCTTGAGGTCGAGCATGCGATCGACGGCGCCCGCGACGCGGCTCTGTACCTCCGCAGCCAGCGCCGGCAGGTTCTTTCCGCTCTCGGCGACGACGTAGAGCTGCAGGTGCAGCTCACGCTGGCCCGTCATCTCCATGCGCACACCCTTGTGGATGCCCCCGCGGCGAATCACGCGCGTCAGCTGGTTGGTGCGATCGGCCATGCCCGCGATCCCCGGCACCTGGAGGGCGGTGAGGGCGGCGATCTGCATGATCACCTCATTGGCGACCTTGACCCGCCCGGGGGTGGGGCTGGCGACCGGCGCTGTTGTCTCGCCCACCTCAGGCGCGCTCCACGTAGGTCCCGGTGCGGGTGTCGACCCGGATGCGGTCCCCCTGCGCGACGAACAGCGGTACCGAGACCACCAGCCCGGTCTCCAGGGTGGCCGGCTTGGTCCCCCCGGTGGCCGTGTCGCCCTTGAAGCCGGGGTCGGTCTGGGTGATCTCGAGGTCCACGGTGGTGGGGAGCTCGACGCCGATGGCGCTGCCGTCGTAGGTCTGGACGACGACGTCGGTGTTCTCCTTGAGGTATCTCAGCGTGTCGCCCAACTGAGCCTCGTCGAGCGCCACCTGGTCGTACGTCTCGCTGTCCATGAAGTGATATTGACCGCTGTCGCCGTATAGGTACTGCATCTTGCGCCGCTCGATTCGAACCAGCGGGAAGCGCTGCTCCGGGCGGAATGTCTCCTCGATGGTCGCCCCCGTCTTGAGGTTGCGCAGCTTGGTGCGGACCTGGGCGGTGCCTCGACCCATCTTCATGTGCGAGTAGGACACCGTTACGAAGAGCTGGCCGTCCCGCTCAAAGACTGTCCCGTTGCGGAGATCACCGGCCTCGATCATCCCAGGACCCTCAGCTTCTGCTGCTGCGGCGCGGCCGCGGTCCGGCCGTGAAGCAATTCCAGGGCCTCCACATAGCCATTCACCCCATGACCGCTGATCGTTGCCACACATGCCGGGGCGGTCACCGACTTCTGGCGCCAGTTCTCACGTCCCGCGATGTCGGAGATGTGAACCTCCACCGCCGGGAGGCCCACCGCCTTGAGCGCGTCGAAGAGGGCGTAGCTGTAGTGCGTCAGGGCGCCGGCGTTGAGGATGATCGCGTCCGCGCCGTCGTCCGCCCCGCGGTGGATCTCATCGATCAGCTCACCCTCGTGGTTGGACTGGAACGCGGCCACTGACCACCCCAGCTCCGCGGCCCGGGCGCGAACCATTGCCACCACCTCCGCGAGCGTGGTGGTGCCGTAGACCTCGGGCTCGCGGTGGCCGAGGCGGTTGAGGTTGGGGCCGTTGATCAGCAACACGGTCGGCATCGGGGCTAAGCCTAAGGGACGAAGCTCAGAGATCCTCTCTTGCGGTCACCGCCGGCTGCCAGCCAAACCTCGTTCGCGGGTCACTCCCGCGCTACGGCCGCCCCTCCTGCGCGCTCGGGACGTGACCGAGGCGCTTCCCAGGTACGACTCGATGACGGCTGGATCCGCGAGGACGTCGGATGGCTTGCCCTTGGCGATCACCCGCCCGGCGGCCAGGGCCACCAGCTCGTCACTGATGGAGGTCAGGAGTGCGATGTCATGCTCGACAATCAGCATCGCCGCGCCTGTCCGCCGCTGGACGTCAAGAAGTACCGGTACCAGGGCCTCCGCCTCGCGCTGGGCAACGCCGGCGGTGGGTTCATCAAGGAGCAGAAGCCGCGGCGACTGGGCCAGGCAACTTGCCATCTCGACCAGGCGGCGAAGCCCCGTGGAGAGCGCGCCGCATTGCCGATCGCGCAGGTCCTCGAGCCGGAACATCTCCAGGAGTTCCTCGACCCGCAGCGCGACCGCGGCCTCCGTGTCGAGGGAGGCCGGCAGCCGAAGGGCTGCCGCGACCGGCTCCCGCGAGTGCAGATGGCGATCAAGTGCGATGGCCAGCGCTTCGGCCACGGTGAGCGAGGGGAAAAGACGAGCGTCTTGAAAGCCCCGTCCGATCCCGAGGTGGGCGCGCCGGTGAGGGGCCAGGTGTCCGATTTCCCTCGACCCGAAGGTCACCGTCCCGGAGTCCGCCGCGATCAACCCGGAGACGAGGTTCAGCAGCGTGGTCTTGCCTGCGCCGTTGTGCCCAACGAGGCCTACTATCCGGCCCTCGGCGACGCTCAGGTCGACCTCATCGAGGGCGGCGACGCCGCCGAAGCTCTTGCTGACAGCCGCGCACTCAAGCAATGACGAAGCGGCCTTGATCGATTCGTCGCCGTTGCGGCTGGGGCCGGTGACCGTCCCAGGCACATTCGACACCCTGGCAGACGGCACCGCTCCACCCACGAACACGGCGCGGAGGATGTCATCGCGCGCCCGCAAATCAGAGGTCAAGCCCTCGAAACGAACCGCACCCTTCTCCATGAAGACCGCCCGCCGGGCCAGCATCAACGCGACATCAACGGACTGCTCCACCACGACGATGGAGCAACCCGAGGCGTGTATCTCCTTGACCCGCTCGACCAGGTCGCCCAGGACCTTTGGCGAGAGCCCGAGGGAAAGCTCGTCAATCAGCAGGAGTCGCGGCCGGCAGACCAGCGCCATGGCCAGCGAGAGCATCTGTTGCTCGCCGCCGGAGAGGACGCCGGCAGGCATCGACAGACGGGCCTGCAAAAGCGGGAAGAGGGACAGTACATCACCCTCGCGGCCCCGGCGGGTCGCCGGGTCAGAACGCTCGAGCCAGCTGCCCAGCCGCAGGTTGTCGCGAACCGTGAGTGAGGGGAAGACGCCGCGCCCGCCTGGCACCAGGGACACCCCGCGCCGGGCAATCGCCTCCGGGCTCAGGCCCCGCAGATTCTGGCCGTCGAAGCGGATCTCCCCCCCGCCCGGGGGGAGGAGACCGGTCACCGTCCTGAGAAGCGTTGACTTGCCGGCCCCGTTGGTTCCCAGCAGGGCGACCAGCTCACCTTCCTCCACGGCAAAGTCGACGCCAAAGAGGACGCCGACGTCTCCATAGGCGGCGGTGACACCCGCGCAGCTCAACTGGCTGTCGCCGGTCTGCCGCGCCGTAGGCGACTCGCCGCCACCTCCGGCGGCGGGAACGGGCCGCAGCTCAGGCGTCCGCACGACGAGCCCCCGCCTCTTGGCGACCTGCGCCAACCCCAGGTCTCGCAGACGGATGACCAACCCCATGATGCCGCCGGGGAAAACGACCAGAACGACGAGTACCCCGGTACCGGCAACCAGGGGCTCGTACCCGGGGACAAAGTGAACCAGGACCATGACCGCGGCCACCCCCAGGAGCGCGCCGCCGATCGAGGTTATGCCTCCAACCACGGCCATCGAGAAGACCAGGAGGCTGCGCGAGGAGTCGTAGGTGTGAAAGCCGACGCTGCGAAGGATGGTGGCGTGTAACCCGCCGGCGAGCCCGGCAAAGATCCCCGCGGTCACGAACCCTGAGAGCCGAAGCCGGGTCACCGCCAGGCCGGTGGCCGCGGCGGCCACAGCGTTATCGCGCGCCGACCGCAGCGCGCGTCCCGGGCGGGCCACCGCAAGTCCCCGCGTGAGAACGCAGACCGCTGCCAGGACGCCCAACGCAAGCAGGAACATCGGCCGCTCTGAGATCAGGTCGAACCGTTTCCAGAGAACGGGCCGATCAAAGGCCTGGATGCCCAGCCACGGGAAGTTGACCGGGTTGATCACGAAGGTGTCGGTGACCACGGCAAGGCCGAGGGTGGTGACCGCCAGGAAAAGGCCACGCACGCGGAGCGCGGGCAGGCCCACCAGCAAGGCAATCACGCCGCCCGTCAGCGCTGCCGCCACCAGGGCGACGAACAGGTCGACGTTGAAGCGTCCGACCAGGTTTGCCACGACCAGTGCGCCGAACCCGGCGATGGCGAACTGGCCGAGGCTGATGGACCCGCTCCAGCCGCTCAGCACGACTATCGAAATCGCCACCACCGCGTAGACGGCTGCGATACTGCCGGCATCGAGAAGGCTCGGTGGCGCAAGCAAGGCAAAGAAGGCCGCCGCACCGGCCACCGCCAGCAGGCCGACCCCGCGGACGGCACGCACCTCCGGCAGGGCCGCGAGCACTTTGGGGATCGGGGCGACTGCTTCCCCGGGTGACCAGGCGTCCCCGTCAAGACCCCCGGACCGGCGGGAGAACCGACCGTCCA
>JBHEMS010000062.1:0-45092 GCA_046262455.1 Candidatus Dormibacteria bacterium
CCACCACCACGGCCGCCGCGCCGTCATTGATGCCTGAGGCATTGCCCGCGGTCACCCCGCCCGCCTTGTCGAACGCGGGCTTGAGCGCCGAGAGTTTCTCCATGTCGGTCCCCGGGCGCGGGTGTTCATCCGTGTCCACCACCGTGTCGCCCTTGCGCCCCTTGATCGTCACCGCGACGATCTCCCGCTTGAACGCCCCCGTCTGGATGGCCTCGCCGGCGAGCCGCTGGGAGCGCGCCGCGAACTCGTCCTGGTCGTCGCGCGAGACCTCGAACTCCCTGGCGACGTTCTCCGCGGTGATCCCCATGTGGCACTTGTCGAAGGCATCCCAGAGGCCGTCCAGGATCATCTCGTCGATGAGCTCGGCGTTGCCCATGCGGTACCCGGTTCGCGCCTTCTGCAGCAGGTACGGGGCGCGGCTCATGTTCTCCAGACCCCCCGCCAGCACCACCTCACTGTCGCCCGCCCGGATCGCCTGCGCGGCCAGGGCGACAGTCTTCAGTCCGGACCCGCAGACCTTGTTGATCGTCGTGGCGGGCACCGAGTCCGGGATCCCCGCGAAGATCGACGCCTGGCGCGCCGGGTTCTGGCCCAGCCCGGCGCTGAGGACGTTTCCCAGCAGGACTTCGTCGAGCTGGTCTCCTGACACCCCGGCGCGCCGCAGCGCTTCGGCCACCGCGACCTGCCCCAACTCCACCGCCGGGACGTCGGCGAACGACCCGTTGAAGGTGCCGACCGGGGTCCGGACGGCGCTCAGGATTACGGCCTCTTCCAACTTTGATCTCCTTGTGGGGCGTGCACCATTGAAACGCCCTGAATGGAGATTTTAGTTCCGGTTTAGTTCCGGCCCGGCGCCAGGACCGCGGCGACCGCCGCTGCCACGTAGTCATCCACCTCGGGCGGTGGGGGGACGCCCGCCGACAGGTAGCGCCGCACGGCGGCTACGGGGACGTCGAGGAGTGCGAAGGTCACGCGGCGTCGCCACTCGCCACCGCTATCCCCAAAGGTGACCGTGCTGAAGTGGCCCAGGCCAGACTCCAGCTCTGCGGCAAGCACCCGGGCCTCGGCGCGGGCGGGGTCTGGCCACCGCGCGGCGCCGAAGTCCTGGACCCTGTAGAGCGCGAGCAAGCGTGCCCGAGCTGGCTCGGTGCGCGCCCAGTCGGTGACGTGCAGGGCGGCTGCCAGGCCGGGGACGGGCGCCGCGGCGCCAAGGCCGGCGAGAAAGCCGACCTGGAAGCCGCGCGTCGCCTCGAGCCAGGTGGCGGCCAGCACGCCGTCGCGGGACCCGAAGCGATGGTAGATGGACCCGCTGGGGACCCCCACCGCGCGACCGATGCCGCCGATGGTGATGGCGTCGACGCCTCCGGCGGCCAGCTTGATGGCGCAGTCGACGATCGTCGCCGGGTCGTGTAGCACGGGCCTGCCCATTAGAGAGTACATTCTAGAACATTTCGCGCCCCTGGCCGCCGCGGCGCGGCTTTATCGTTGGAGCGGTGGCGGAGCGTTTCGACGAGCTTGGGCGCGAGGCGGCCGCGGCCTTCCAGGTCGCCCAACCCGACCGCGCGGCCGTTGGCGCAAACCTGGGCACGGCGACCCGCCTGGGGTTGCCGGCGCTCACCGTCCCCCCGGAGTTCGGTGGCTGGGGGGCAAACCTGTTGGAGTTCGCCTCCTACCAGCAACTCATGGCCCGAGGAGACGGCGCCACCGCGCTCGTCCTTGCGATGCACCACATGCTGGTCGGCGGGGAGGCGGAGGCGGGTGGCTGGCCGCCGGCGCCGTGGGAGGAGCTGTGCGCCGCGGCCGTCAGCCGGGGAGCGCTGGTCAACTCCGCCGCCACCGAGCCAGGCGCCGGGACACCGTCACAGGCCGGCCTACCGCTGACCCGAGCCCTCCCCGCGGCGGACGAGCAGGGGCCGTGGCGGCTCTCCGGGCGCAAGACATACACCACCGGGGGGCCCTACCTGAGCCACCTCCGCGTCAGCGCACGCGTGGCGCCGCCGGGGGTTGATGCTTACGGCGCGCGCTTCCTGGTCAGGTTGCCGGCACCGGGTATCACCTTCGAGGACGCGTGGCAGCCGGCGGCACTGGCGGGGGCGGCAAATGACGACGTGGTCCTCGACGACGTCGAAGGCGAGTTGCTGTACCCCGAGCAGGGGCGCGGGTGCGAGGGCACGGTTTGGTTCCAGGTGGCGATCGCCGCCACCTACCTTGGGATCGGCTTCCGAGCGTACGAAGAGGTCCTTGAGTTCAGCCGCTCACGGGTCACCGCCAGCGGCCGCGTAACCGACCGCGAGACGGTCCGCCTCCGGCTCGGCCGGGCACACGCGGGGCTGCAGGCGGCACGGCGGGCCCTGCTCGACACCTGCCGCGAATGGGTGGAGGCCGGTCCGGGGAGAGAGGCCCTGCTCACGGATATCGGCCTCGCGAAGGTCGCCGCGGTGAACGCGGCGGCGGCCGCGGCAGAGGAGGCGGTCCGCCTCGGGGGCGCCGCCGGCCTGGGGGCCGGAAACGTGTTCGCGCGGCTCCTCCTCGAGACCCGGGCGGGGCTCAGCCATCCCCCGCTTGACGACGTCGCCTACCTTCGCCTCGCGGAGCGCGACTTGGGCTGATCCGACAGGGCTTCCCCCGGCGACGTTGGTCCCCTAGGCCAGGTTGACGGGATCCAGGAGGGCTTCGCGCTTGTCGGGCGGGACCTGCTCGCCGCTGACCATCATCTCGATCAGCTTCTTGCGCCCCTTTGGCGTGCCGATGAGCACGGCGCCGGCGATCCGCCCACGGTAGAAGAAAAGCGCGCGGTAGAGCCGGTTGGGCAGGTCGAACCGCGTGACCCGCTCCAGTTCGGAGGTGTTCTCGGGGGTGATACCCATCACCGCCAGGTTGGACTTGAACATCGAGGTCGTGTAGGTCGGCACCTCGCGGTACTCCACCTTGCGCCCCAGCATGTTGAACGCCACGGTCCGGCCGTGCTCCTCGGCGTTGTCCCAGGTCCCCATCTGGTTCAGCTGGCCGTCAAGCATCAGGTCGGTGAAGCGCGCGATGTCACCGGCGGCGTAGATGCCGGGAACGGTCGACTCCAGGTACTGGTCCACGACCACGCCCCGGTCAAACTTGACACCGCTCCCCTCGAACCACTCGTGGTACATGGTCAGCCCCAGGCCGTAGCCGAGCATGTCGCAGTTGACGTCCCGACCCTTGCTGGTCGTCACCTTCATCCGCCCGTCCACCGGGCCGACCTTGCTGACCTCCTCGTTGTACACCGTCTCGACGCCGGCCTCCCTGGCCAGGAAGTCGACCATCTGGCCTCCCTCCTCGTCCAGCACCCGGCGTAGGAACCAGGGTCCCCGTTGAATCCAGGTGGTGTTGAGGTTGCGGTGCCGGAACCCCTCAGCGAGCTCGTAGGCAATGAAGCTGCCGCCCACCACCACCGCATCGGTGGAGGCGTCGGCCTTCTGGATGATGGTCTCGGTGTCGTCGAGGGTCTGGAAACCGTAGGTCTTGTCGCGCACCTCGTCGGCCCCCGGGGCGGGGTATGGCGAGGGCCGCCCCCCGCTGCAGATCAGCAGGGCGTCGTAGGGCAGTTCGCTGCCGTCATCGAAGTGGACCGTTTTGCCCGCGCTGTCGAGCCCTGTCGCGGACCTCTCGAGCTGGAGTGTGATGCCTCGGTCCCTGTGCTGCTCCACGCTGCGCAGGATCACCCGCTCCCGGGGAATCCCCCCCTTGAGGTAGCGCGGCAGCGACACCCGGTTGTAAAGGGGGTACGGCTCAAGGCCCACCAGCGTGACCTCGGCGTCCGGCATCTCGGTCTTCAGGGTCTCGGCGCACGTGGTCCCGGCGATGCCGTTGCCGACGATGACGAAGCGCTGAGGCATAACGGCGTAGTTTAGGCGGCCGGTCGCCACCGCGTGGCGAGGACCTGATACGTCTCGTTGCTTGGTGCCAGGGCGTGCGGGAATGTGACAGGACTCAGCCCGCTCCGGTTCGGAGCGGCGCAAACTTGACCAACCACTGTTACACTGCGGCCTGTGAACGTCGATGCAGGATCCATGACGCCGGCCCACGAAGGCGCCGAGAGCCCCATGATCATGATCGTCGACGACGACCCGGATATCGGTTCCGTGCTCGAGACCTTCTGCCAGCAGCTCGGCTACCGCTCCACCCTGGTGGCCAACGGCCAGGAGGCCGTGGACCGGTTCCGCGAGGAGCGGCCGGCGCTGATGCTGCTCGACCTCATGCTCCCCGGCCTGTCCGGGTTTGAGGTCTGCCGCACAGTGCGGGGTTTTGACCCGCTGACGCCGATCATCATCATCAGTGCCCGCGGCGACACCGCCGACCTGGTGGTGGCCCTGGACCGTGGCGCGGACGACTACCTGATCAAACCCTTCAAGTTGCGCGAACTGGAGGCCCGTATGGCCACGCAGTTGCGTCGCGCCCAGGTCACCCGGCAGCACTCCGGTGGCGTCGGTATGAGCGAGGCACTGGAGTTCGGCGACCTGGTCATCGATTCGGACGAGCACCGTGTGTCGCTGAACGGTCAGCCCCTGAACCTCAGCCCGCTGGAATACCGCCTTCTCGAGTACTTCGCCAGCCACGCAGGCCAGGTCATCAGTCGCGAGCGACTGCTGCAGGACGTCTGGCGCTACGTCGGCGAGGTCGAGACTCGCACCGTGGATACCCACGTCGGGCGGCTCCGGAAGAAGATCGAAGGCGACGTCAAGCAGCCCCAACACATCGTTTCCGTCCCCGGGTTCGGCTATCGCTTCGAGAGGCGCTTCCGCGAGGTGGCCCCGCCGGTCTGAGCGAGCGCCACCCGTGGACGCACGACTTCGCGAGCTGGCGCGCGAAGCGAAGGGGTTCTTGCCGGAGGCCGAGGGTCTCGCGCTCTATGCGGCGGCGCTGAGAGCCGCGCCTGCGGGGCCTCTGCTGGAGGTGGGCGCCTACTGCGGCAAATCGGCGATCTACCTGGGTGCCGCGGCGCGCGATGCGGGCAGCATCCTTTTCAGCGTCGACCACCACCGGGGCAGCGAGGAGAACCAGGCGGGGTGGGAACACCACGACCCTGAGCTGGTGGACCCGGCCACGGGGCGCATGGACACACTGCCCTTCTTTCGCCGCACCGTGGCCGCCGCCGACCTGGAGGACCACGTCGTGGCCGTAGTGGGCGATTCAGCCCGCGTGTCCGAGTCGTGGAAGCCCGAGGCGCTGGCGTTCCTCTTCATCGATGGTGGACACGGCGAGGAACCTGCGATGGCCGATTACCGCGGGTGGGCACCCAGGCTGATGGTCGGCGGCCTGCTCGCGATCCACGACGTATTCCCGGACTCCGCCGACGGCGGGCAAGCACCCTTCCGGGTCTGGCAGCGCGCGCTGGCAGAGGGCTTCGTCGAGACGGCGGCCTGTGGGAGCCTGCGTATCGTCACGCGGCCCCCGGGGGCCCGGGTTACTCCTGGCTGAAGAGCTGGGCCACCGGGCCGCCCGCGAGGGCGTCAGCGGCAAGGACGACTGCAGCTGAACTCCAGGTCGGGCGGTTGGGCGGCCAGAAGGCCCCAACCCTGAAGTTCGCACCCATCCAGTAGGCGGCGTCGTCGCCACGCAGGTGCTGCGCCCAGTCATAGAGCAGCCTGGCCCGGCCGCGGTCGCCGATCGACACCAGCGCCATCGCCAGCTCGCAGGTCTCGGCCGCGGTCACCCAGGGGCGGTGGCGCACGCAACGGACCCCCCGGCCCGGGACCACGAACGTCTCCCAGTGGGCGTCGATGCGGGCCCGGGCGTCCTTCCCACGCAGCGCCCCGCACATCACGGGGTAGTACCAGTCCATGGCCCACCGCGACTTGTCGAGGAACTCGTCCGGCCGATCTCGAAGCGCGGCCCCGAGCCGTCCGGCCGCCTGGTCGTAGATCAACCCGTCGATCCCCAGGGTCCGCGCGATGTGTGCCGCGGCGCGGAGGCTGAGGTGGATCGACGACGACCCCGCGACCAGGCCCTTGCGCGTCGGGCGGCCGCGCACGTTGCGGGCCCAGCGTACGGCCCCGCTCGGCTTCTGCAGGGCCATGACGAAGGCCAGGGCACGCTCGATCATCGGCCACCGTTCCGCCAGGAACGAGCGGTCGCCGAAAACCAGGAAGTGCAGCCAGGCGCCCACCGCGACGTAGGCGGCGACGTTGGTGTCCAGGGTGTCGTCGCTGACCTGCCCGTCGTGGTAGTAGGCGTACCAGCAGCCGTGGGGAAGCTGGTTGCGGGCGAGCCAATCGAACGCCAGCTCGGCCTCGACCCGCCGGTCGCCAACCATGAGCGCCATGGCCGCCTCGACGTGGTTCCAGGGGTCCATCTTGTCGCCACGGAACCAGGGGATGCTGCCGTCCGGTTGCTGGTCCGCGATGATCGCGTCGACGGTCGCCTGCAGCAGCGGGTCGGCGGTGGGAAGGACGAGCTCAGGCAGCTGCACGGGCTCTCCTGCGGGCTGGGCGCTCGACATAGATGACCAGGCTCTTGCCGATGACCGGGTTGAGCGCGGCCTCCAGCATGCGGGTCCACCGTGGCCGCCGCATCATGTCGTAGACCAGGAAGCGATGGATCAGGCGGGCCGGCAGGGCGTCGTCCCGCCGGACCCCGATGGCGCACTTAACCCACCAGTAGGGGGAGTGCAGGGCGTGCGCGTGGGCGCTCCCCGCGATCGTCAGGCCGGCGGTCCGCAGCCGGTCACGCAGGACGTCACCCTGGTAGATCCGCACGTGGCCACCCTTGTTGCTGTGGTACTCGGTGGAGAGCAGCCAGCACACCGCCTCGGGCAGGTACCGCGGCACGGTGATCGCCGCCCTTCCGCCGGGGCGCAGCACCCGGTGGACCTCCGCCATCCCGGCGCGGTCCTGGGGGATGTGCTCAAAGACCTCCGAGACGATGACCACGTCGAAGGTGCCGTCGGCAAAGCTGAGGTGGAGGGCGTCCTCGACCGCAACCGTCAGGGAACCCCCGGGGGTGACCTCACCCGCGTCCTTCATCGCTGTCGCCACCGCCTCGACGTGCTTCAGGGCTTTGCGGTCGAGATCGGCGGCGGTCACCCGCGCCCCCCGGCGGAGCGCTTCGTGCGAGTGGCGTCCCATGCCGCAGCCAAGATCCAGCACCCTGGTCCCCGGGCCGATGCCGAGGCGGTCGAAGTCGACGGTCAGCACCCCTCTATCTCACGCCGCGCGGGCGGCGGGGGTGGCGCCAATGACCTCGCGGTACTGCGCCGCGGTGGCCTCTGCGCAGGCCCGCCAGGTGAAACGCTGGAGCGCCCGGGAACGACCGGCCGCCCCCAGTCGGGACGCCAGCGCCGTGTTCCCGAGGACCGCGTCGAGGCCCGCTGCAAGGGCCGTCGGGTCGCCTGGTGGGACCAATAGGCCGGCGACGCGATCCGGGCCGATGACCTCTGGCAGCGCCCCGGCGGTCGTTGCCACCAGCGGCACCCCGCAGGCCATCGCCTGGATCGCCGGCAGGGAGAAACCCTCGTACAGCGATGGCACCACCGCCACCTCGGCCTCAGCGTAGAGGCGGACCACCTCGTCGTCGCTGATGCCGTGGACGAAGCGCACCGCGCCCTCCAGGCCCAGCGCGCGGATTGTGGCCGGGATCTCGCTGTCGGCGCGCGGGCGGTTGACCACCACAACTTCGACATCGCGGGTGCGGCGAAGCCGGGCGACGGCCTGGAGCAGAGGATCCATGCCCTTCAGCGCCACGTCAGCGCTGGCCATCGCCAGGATTCGACCGGGGACGCGCGCCACCTCGGGGAGCGGACGGAACAGTTCCTGGTCCACGCCGACGGGCACCACCGCAAGCCGGTCGGGCTGTAGACCCATGTGCACAGCCAGGTCCTTCGCCGAGTTCTCGGAGACAGTGATCACCCGTGGCAGGCTGCGTGCCACCCGCCCCTGCATGCGCAGGAACCCGAACCAACGTCGCTGGGACAGCCGGCGCTTGAGGCTTCGAGTGTGCAGCAACTCGAGCTGGCGATCGACGTGGATGGGGTGGTGGATCGTCGCCACCACGGGCCACCCACCCCGGGCCAGCTGGAGGATGCCGTAGCCCAGGCACTGGTTGTCGTGGATGATGTCGAACTCGCCGCGCCGCGGCGCCAGCTGGCGCCGGACCCGGAGGCTGTAGGTGAGCGGCTCCGGGAAACCCGCGGTGACCATGATCCCGTACTCCAGGACGTCCACCCAGTCACGGAACTCCCGGGGCCGCGGAAGGCGAAAGGGGTCCGGCGCGCGGTACAGGTCCAGGCTGGGCACGCGGGTCAGAGGACAGTCGACCTCGGGATATGGCTGACCCGAGAAGACCTCCACGCTGTGGCCGAGCTCGCGCAGGGACCTGGCGAGGTGTTTCACGTACACCCCCTGGCCGCCCGAATGCGGGTTCCCCCGATAGGTCAACAGCGCGACGCGCAGCCCGGCTGGATCGGCCGGGTTACCCCGACTCCCGGATTGCATGGTGGCAGAGGTTAGCACCGGCTGAATTGACCCTGAATTGACCGTCAGGTATGGTAGTTGCCAGTCTCACCGGCACGGGAACATGACCGAGAGGGGTTTCGGTCGGCCGGTGGAGGCAAGGTAGGGCTGGATGATGGCGAAGCGAATCGTCATTTGTTCGCCCGGGGAGTTGACGTGGAAGTGATGACGATGATGCGGCTTGGGGCTGTCGATGTCGAGGTGCGCGACGGGTTCGTCGTGGCTGCGCGGGATGGGTCAGGGAACTCCTGGTCGGCTGCCGCGCGAACGCCATTCCCCCGGCTCGTCACCCACGCGATGGTCATGGCCGCGATCGCGGTGCCGTTCATGGTCACGGCAGCCTCCGCGCACACGCCCGGCCCGGTGCGGCCGGCGCGAATCGCGCTGGTCGCCGTCGACGTCGCGGCCGAGAAGGAGCGGAGGGTCACCCCGCAGGTTGTCGCGGCCACGGCTGCGGTCGCGCCTGCCGCCCCCGTCCCTGCGGCCCCCCCTGTGGACCCCCAGCGTCCCAACCCGGACCGCGCGCCGGTCGTGGGTGGCGGCGGCCACTTCTCGTGGGGCTGGTGCACCTGGTATGTCTCGACCAAGAGGTTCGTGCCCTGGATGGGCAACGCGATCGAGTGGTACGCCAACGCCGCGGCGATGGGATACCCGGAGGGGTTGGTGCCCAAGGCGGGCGCGATCATGGTCACTCGTGAGAGCGGCTGGGGCCACGTCGCCTACGTCGAGTCGGTGGACCCGGACGGTAGGGGCTGGACCGTTTCGGAGATGAACTTCAGGGGCTTCGGGGTGGTCAGCACCCGGCATCTCACCATTGGCCAGGGCCGCGTGGTGGGCTTCATCTACTAGCGGTCTGTAACCCTAGCCGCTCCCCTGCTCGGCGTCGACCCGGCTGACCAGCCTGTGGCTGTGGGACGGATCCCCGTCGCCGCCATGGATCAACGCCAGGCGCCCGGCGTCGAAGAGTTCGAAGAACTCCTCCCACGGTATGTCGCGCAGCCCCGCGTCCTCGCCGGCAAAGGCGATGCGCAGGACCGGCGCGTTGGCGCCGTCGCTGACGCCCTCCATCATGGCTGGGCGGCCGCCACGGGCAAGGGCCCAGGCACGAATCGCGGCGTGGTCGATGGTGGTCTCGGTCTGGTCCGCCATGCGCTAACAGTACATTTGGGGGCATGGCGGCGATCTCCGCAGAGGCACGGTCCCAGCGCCTGGGCGCCCTCAGGGCGCGGACTGACGTCATGCTGGCGTCGCTCGAGGAACTGGTGCACGTCGAGTCGCCGTCTGCCGACCTGGCCGCGACGGCACGCTGTGCGACCTCACTGGCGGCCGTCGGCGCGACGCTGCTGGGGAGCCCCCCGGATCGCCTGGAGGTGGACGGCCGTACCCATCTTCAGTGGAAGTTCGGCCCGACCAAGGTGGCGGTGATCGGTCACTTCGACACCGTCTGGCCATTGGGCACGATCGACCGCTGGCCCTTTTCGGTAAGTGACGGTCGTGCGACCGGGCCCGGGACCTTTGACATGAAGGCGGGAGCGATCCAGGCGCTCTACGGACTGAGCACGCTCGACAGCCTCGACGGCGTGTGCATCCTGATGACATCGGACGAGGAACTGGGTTCGCTCACCTCGCGAGACCTGGTCCAGGCCACCGCGGCCGGCGCGCGCGCGGCGCTGGTCACCGAGCCCGCGGCGCGCGACGGCTCCCTGAAAACGGGGCGGAAGGGCGTCTCGATGTACACCGTGCACCTCCACGGCGTGGCGGCCCATGCCAGCGATCCCGCACGGGGCGCCAACGCCTCACTGGAGATGGCCAGGGTGCTGCTCGAGGTCCAGGAACTCACCAACCTCGCGCGGGGCACCACGGTGACCCCCACCCTGGTGCAGGCGGGGGTCACACAGAACACCATCCCCGACCGGGCGTGGTTCTACGCCGACTGCCGGGTGGCCGAGGCGGCGGAGCAGGACCGTGTTGACGAGGCGATGCGGTCGCTCGTGTCCCGGGACCCCAGGGTGCGGATCGAGGTCTCTGGTGGTCCTAACCGCCCCCCCTTTCCCGAGGCTGCGGGCCAGGACCTCTACGCGCGAACCGTGCGGATGACCGAGCAGATGGGGCTTCCACCGCTGGGTGGGGTCTACGTCGCGGGCGGCTCCGACGGCAACTTCACCGCCGCCATGGGGGTCCCGACCCTCGACGGACTGGGCGCCGTCGGCGACCTCGCCCACGGCGAGGGGGAGTGGGTGGACGTGGCGGCCATGGCCGAGCGCGCGGCGCTGCTGGCGTCCCTCGTCGAGGACGTCCTGCGGGAACCGCCCGGCTAGCTACTCACCGTGGCGCGACGGCGCCGCCATCTGTGGGGTGAGGGATGGCGGCAGCGGGCCGCTGACGCCGCCCGGTAGCGGCTCGCGACGCGGGGTGAACCGGTTACTCGACAGCTCGCCAACGAGGCTGTCGACCACCTCCTGGAGGGTGCCGCCGGCGGCGATGACCTCGCGCTGGCGCAGGTAACTCGGTCCGCGCTCGACGATGGTCGGGATGCGGGCCAATTCCTCGGCACAGCCGAGGCGGTCAGCGATGGGCGCCAGTTCGTCGACCAGCCTGGCCAGGTTTTCCGCGAGAAGTTCGGTCCGTCCGGACTCGTCCACGATGATCTCGGCGCCCAGCCCATGCCGGGCCGCGCGCCACTTGTTTTCGCGCACCGTCCATGCGCGTGGCATGGGGAGCGCGTAACCCGCGTCCAGCTGGGTGTCCATGCGTTCGACCAGGGCCTGGAACAGCGCGGTGACCCCACCGACCTCGTACATCGTCGGCAGACCGTCGCACACCCGCAACTCGACGGTGCCGAACCCGGGGTGTGGACGCACGTCCCACCAGACCTCGCGGATGGTCTGGATCGTGTGGGCGGAGATCAGGGTGCCCATGAACCCCTCGAACTCCTCCCAGCCGGAGAGTTGGTAGGGCAGCCCTGCGGTCGGCAGACCCTCGAAGACCTTTGATCGGCAGGATGCGAGCCCGGTGTCTCGGCCCATCCAGTAGGGGCTGGATGCCGTGAGCGCGAGGAAGTGCGGGATGTAGGCGGTCACCGCGTTGACGATGGGTATGGCCTTCTCCGGGGCGCGGACCCCGACATGGATATGGATGCCGAATATCTGCATCCGGCGCGCCAACCACTGCATGTCCTCGATCAGCTTCAGGTAGCGCGGGTCGGGACTCACCGCCTGCGTCGCCCAGTCGGTGAAAGGGTGCGAGCCCGAGCACATCAGCTCCAGGCCACGCGCGTCGACGTGTGGCCTGAGCTCGGCGATGGTCGCGGCCAGGTCGCGCTCCGCGGCGGCTACATCGGCGCAGACCCCGGTCAGGATCTCGACGCAGGACTCCATCAGCTCGTGCTTGGCCCGGGGGTGGGCCCCGTCCGGGTGACCCCGCCCCATGGCCTTGAGGATTGGTGTCGCCTCGGAACGGAGCTCGCGGCTCTCCCGGTCCACCAACTCGAGCTCCATCTCGACCCCGATGCTGGCGCGTGCCGAAGGGTTGAATTGAATCGCCATAAACTCCTTTTGAGTGGGCCGAATGATAGGTGCTGAGACCCCGGCCGTCCTCAGGCAGCCACCGCGACCGCCGGCTGCCGGCTGGCGCGGAAGGCGACCAGCGCGATGAAGAGGCCGACAAACCCCAGCGCCGCCCCGGCGTAGAAGGGCACTCCCGGGCCCAGGCTGAAGAGATACCCGCCGGCCAGTGCCCCCAGTCCCTCGGCGGCGCTCTGGATGGCGAAAAGGCCTCCCTGGACGCCTGCCCGGCGGCTGGCGGGGACGTCCTCCATCACCAGTGCCCCGGTTGCGGGGTCTGCCAGCGAGAGCATGCTGCCCTCGACGACGCCGATGGCCAGGATCACCGGGATCGAACGAACCAGGGGGTACAGGGGCGCGCACAGGCCGCCCGCGGCATAGCCGATCACCGCCAGGCGGCGCCGGTCGAATCGATCCGCCAACCAGCCGGCCAGCGGCGTGAACACCAGCAGCGGCAGGCCAAACGCGCTGAAGCTGATCCCCACCATGGCGTCGCTGGCGCCCAGGGTCCGCATGAACAGGCCCCAGACGGTGCCGTAACTGCCGAACAGGAACGTGAAGCCGGCCATCAGGGACGCGACACCAAGAAAGGTCAGCCGCTGGCGGCGGCGCAGGGTGGTGACCGCCTCCGCGGAGACGGTCGCTTCGGCGGGCTCATCGTGGACGTGGAGGAGGTTGGCGGGAATCGTCACCGCCAGCATCGCAGCGGCGAGGAGCTCCAGGGCGGCGGTGGTCTCGAACACCACGGAGCGGCCGAGGAGCGCGACCACGCCGCCGAGTGCTGGGCCGACGGTGAGCCCAGAGATGCGCGCGGCCTGCAGCCAGCCGTAGGCGCGGCCCCGCCGGTCGGGGGGTGAGAGGTCGGCGACCAGCGCGTTTGCGCTAGGGAAGAACGCGGAGACCGCCAGCCCCTGCAGCACGCGCAGCCCGAGGAGCCCGGTCACCGGCAGTGGCAGCACGAAACCCGCGCCCGATACCGCGAAGACCAGCGCGCCCGCGATCAGGAAGAGCCGGCGGCCATAGCGGTCGGAAAGCCTGCCCATCGGGTACTGCGCCGCGAAGGACACTGCAAATGTGATCCCCACAACCAGTCCGACGGTGGTGTAGCCCACCCCGCGCTCACGCAGGAACAGGGGCAGGATGGGGATGACCGCGAAGGAGCCTGTCTCCACCACGAAGACGCCGGCCACCAGGGACCACAGGCTACCGCCGCGTCCCGGCGGGGGAGACACTGGAGTTAGTGGACTGTGACGGCCACTAGGCCAGCTCTTCCAGGAGTGCGGCGGTGGTCCTGATGCCGCCCTCGAACTGGGAGATGTCCATCTTCTCGTTGGGCGAGTGCAGCCGGTCGTCGGGGAGGCCGAACCCGGAGGCGATCAGTTCGACGCCGAGCTCCTTCTGGAATGCCGCCATCACCGGGATGCTGCCGCCCATCCTGACAAGCACGGGGTCGACGTTGAAGGCCCGCCTGAAGGCGCGCGCCGCCGCCTGCACGCCGCGGCCGTCCACGGGCACACTGACCGGCTCGTCCACGCTCAGCGGCGTGACCTTGACGGTGATCCCCGGCGTGGCCAGCTCGGTGACCCGCCGGCTGAAGGCCGCAAAGATTGCATCGGGGTCCTGGTCGGGCACCAGCCGCATCGATATCTTGGCCACCGCCCTGGCCGGGATCACCGTCTTCGAGCCCTCGCCGATGAACCCACCCCGGATCCCGTGCACGTCGAGGGTCGGCCTGGCGTACAGGCGGTGCAGCAGGCCGTACTGGGCCTCACCGAAGAAGGCCTGGCTGCCGATCTCGTCGTGCAGAAGCGCCGCCTCGTCGATGCCGAGGCGCTGCCAGGAGGCCATCTCCTCCTCCGAAGGGTCGACAACCCGGTCGTAGAACCCCGGGATGGTCACGCGCCCGCCGGTGTCCTTGAGGCCGGCGATGATCCAGCCCAGCGCGTTGAGCGGGTTGGGCGCACCGCCGCCGTAGGTCCCGGAGTGAAGGTCGGCGGCCGCCCCCTGCACCTCCACCTCGGTGTAGACCAGGCCGCGAAGGCCGGTGAGCACCGCCGGCATCCCCGCCCGCGGGAAGTTGTTGTCGGCGACAAAGACGGCATCCGCGCGGAGTTCGTCCCGGTGGTCGGCGAGGTACCTGAAGAGCGTTCGCCCGCTGATCTCCTCCTCGCCCTCGATGGTCCACTTGACGTTGACCGGCAGCCGGCCCTCCGAGGCCATGACCGCCTCCAGTCCCTTGATGATGGCGAAGTACTGCCCCTTGTTGTCGGACGCCCCGCGCGCGTAGATTCGACCGTCCCGCACGGCCGGCTCGAACGGTGGCGAGAGCCACTCATCCAGGGGGTCTGCAGGCTGGACGTCGTAGTGGCCGTAGAGCAGCAGCGTGGGGGCCTCCGGGCCGGCTCCCAACCAGTCGCCGCGGACGACCGGGTTGCCAACCTCGAATTCCGCCAGGTGGACGTTCTCCATGCCTCCCTTGCGCAGCGCCGTCGCCGTGGCTTCCGCGGCCGCGCGGACATCGGCTGCATGCTGCGGAAGGGCACTCACGCTGGGTATGCGCAGGAGCTCGACCAACTCCTCGACCGACTTCTCGAGATGGGAGGAGATGTGGTCGAATGCAGTGGACATCGACGCATTCTAGATGCGCTGCTGTGCCCCCACCTGGATCAACCACCGGCCCCACCGGCCCCAAGGCCGCGTCGGGTTAGAGGGAGTAGAGGCGGAGCTCGATCTCTTCGTTCGAGCGGTTCGTCAGGACCGGGTCATCGCCGAGAACGACGTTCTCGTCGAAGCTGAGGGCGGTCCACCACTCTTCGGTCGACGCCGCCTGGCCGGCGACGCGCTCCAGCACTGCGGTGTTGGTGTTTTCTCGCGAGGTCCCCATGACCCGAAGCTAGCATCATGGGCCCGTGCGGTCAAATCGGGGACACGCCGAGGCTGCGCAGGACGGAAGGGAAGTGGCCACGCTTCGCTGGTATACTCCGACGAGGATTTACCCCCCCGTTGCCGGGCCTGCCCGGCGAAGGGGATTTTTTGTTTCTAGCGGCAGAGTTCGGGGCGGCCCGGGCGCCTTTTGAGAGCGAATGAGTATCGGGATCCTGATCAAACTGGCTCGCGCGCTACCGCAGCACGGGCGCATCGTGTACTGCCTCTACCGAGATTCCCGCACGCCCCTGTGGTGGAAGGCGGGACTGGCCGCCGCCCTGTTCGTCGTCTGGGTGCCGAGCATCTCGATCGACTGGATCCCCGTGATCGGGCAGATGGAATGGTTGGCGGTAACCCTGCTTGCGCTGCGGTTCTCCGTCGCCCGGGCGCCGAAGCACCTGGTGGAGGAGCACGAGGCGGCGATCGCCGCCGGCACAAGCCTGTTCCACCAGGATTTCGGGCGGCTGCGTCACCGCGTCGACTCGCGCTCGGAGGAGCCGGAGTACAAGACCATGGAGAAGAGATGAAGGTTCTGTTCCTCAAGGATGTCGAGGGCACCGCCAAGAGCGGCGACGTCAAAGAAGTCACGCCTGGTTTCGCCCGCAACTTCCTCTTCCCTCGGCGCCTGGCGACGCATGTGACCCCGGGTGCGGTGGCCCACTCCGAGCGCATGAAGGGCACTGCCGATCGCAAGGCGGCGAGGGGACGGGAGGGTGCAGAGGCGCTGGCGCAGCAGCTTGGCACGGCATTCATCAGCCTCAACGCCCGCGCCGGTGAGGACGGCCGCCTATTCGGGTCGATCACCAATGGCGACGTCGCAGAGGCCCTGTCGCTGCAATACGGGCTCACCGTGGACCGGCGGAAGATCAGCTTCCCCGACGCCATCAAGGCCGCCGGCTCGTGGCTGGCTGAGGTCGACCTGGGCCATGGCGTCCACGCGACCGTCAACCTGAACGTCGAAACCGAGTAGGGCAAGTGGAACGTTTTAGATATGGCTGTACAAGACCGCCGGTGTGGTGGTCGAGGCCACGAAGAGGCCGAGCACGCGCAGGGAACGCAGCTGTAGCTGCGTGACCAAGAGAGCGCAGGACTCGACACCGGCAGCCCGCGAAGCGGGCGGATCGGCCGCCACAGCGGATGAGATTGTGCAGTCATATCTGAGACGTTCCACTAGTTCCCGGGGATGAGGGGATGACTCTCGACACGCCTGCCCCGGTCTCCTCCGCCACCCCTCCGCAGAACCTGGAGGCCGAGGCGGCGGTTCTCGGGGCCTGCCTGGTCAGCGCCGAGGCCATGGAGCGGGTCTCCGACATCCTCAAGCCCGAGTCCTTCTACCGCCCCCAGAACGGGCATGTCTTCCGCGCCGCGCTCGAACTATCGAAGCGCAGCCAGCCGGTCGACATCATCACCGTTCGCGACGAGTTGCTCAAGCTGGGGCTGCTGGAGGCCGCCGGGGGCGACGGGTACCTTCTCGCGCTGGAGTCGGGGGCGGGAATCGCCGCCAACGTCGAGGCGCACGCCCGCGTAATCGAGGAGGCCTCGGTGCGTCGCGGGATGCTGCAGGCGGCGGTCCGGATCCACGACCTGGCCACCAACGCCGGGATGGACGTGGACGCCGCGCTCGGCAGGGCCGAATCGGAGATCTTCCGCCTGGCGGAGACCCGCACCACGGACGAGGCGGCGCCGTTGTCCTCGCTGCTCAGCGAGCAATGGGACCAGATCGAGCGCAGGCACGAGGACCCCAACTCGGCCACCGGGGTGCCCAGCGGCTTCTACCAGCTCGACGAGATGACGGGGGGCTTTCAGAAGTCCCAGCTCATCATCCTTGCCGCTCGTCCCTCAGTTGGGAAGACTTCACTTTGCCTGAATATGGCGCAGCACATCGCGGTGAAGGAGAAGCAAGCGGTCGCGGTGTTCTCCCTCGAGATGTCCAAGTACGACCTCACACAGCGTCTGCTCTGCGCAGAGGCCGGCGTGGACTCCAAGCTGGTCCGCACTGGCAAGCTCTCCGAGACCGACTGGGCCAAGATCGCCAACGCCATGGGTACCCTGTCGGAGGGTCAGATCTTCATCGACGACCGCCCCTCGCTTACCATCCTCGAGCTGCGCGCCCGGGCCCGCCGCCTCAAGGCCCGCCACGACATCAGGCTCGTGATGATCGACTACCTGCAGTTGATGTACGGCTCCGGCCGCCCGGAGAACCGCAACCAGGAGGTCTCCGAGATCTCGCGCGGCCTCAAGGCGCTGGCGCGGGAGCTGGACTGCCCGGTGATCGCGCTGAGCCAGCTGTCGCGCGCCCCGGAGCAGCGCGGCGACCGCAAGCCCCAGCTATCAGACCTCCGCGAGTCCGGAAGCCTGGAGCAGGACGCCGACCTGGTGATGTTCATCTACCGTGAGGGCCTGCACAACGACGAGGTCAAGCGGAACAAGACGGAGCTGATGGTGGCCAAGCACCGCAACGGTCCCATCGGGGATGTACGGCTGCTGTTCCTGGAGAGCCAGACCCGCTTCGTCAACGTCACGCGGCAGTCTGCCGGGGGGCCGGACTGAGATGCCCGTGGCGATCCTGGTGGGCGGCCAGTGGGGTGATGAGGGCAAGGGCAAGGTCATCGACATCCTGGCCTCCAAGACCGACATGGTCATTCGTTCGCAGGGCGGCAACAACGCCGGCCATACCGTGGTGCACGACGGGCAGACACACAAGTTTCACCTGATCCCGTCGGGGATCCTCTTCCCCAACTGTCAGTGCGTCATCGGCAACGGCACAGTGCTCGACCCAGCTGTGCTGATCCACGAGATCAAGGAGCTGGAGGGTCGCGGCATAGCCACCCAGGACCACCTGGTCATCTCTGACCGGGCCCACATGATCATGCCCTACCACCCGGTGATCGACCGGCTCGAGGAGGAGCAACGCGGCGACGACCGCCTGGGCACCACCTACCGCGGCATCGGGCCGGCATACCAGGACAAGATCCGCAGGATCGGCTTCCGCATCGGCGATCTCACCAAGCCGCGCTTCCTGGAGAAAAAGCTCAAATTCGTCCTCCGGCTCAAGAACGACGTCCTGCGGGAGCTCTACCATGCCGACGAGTTCAACGAGGCCGAGGTGCTGGAGCAGATGCTGGCCTATGGCAAGGTCCTGGAGCCGTACATCTGCGATATCTTCCCGCTGGTCCAGGACGCCGTCTCTGACGACCGCAACGTGCTCCTCGAGGGAGCCCAGGGTGCGCTGCTGGACATCGACTTCGGCACGTATCCCTACGTGACCTCTTCGTGGCCGACCGCCGGCGGCGCCCTCACCGGCAGCGGGATTCCGCCGCGAGAGGTGGACACCACCATCGGCGTCTTCAAGGCCTATACCACCCGGGTGGGATACGGCCCGATGCCGACCGAGATCGAGGGCGACGAAGGCGACCGGCTCCGCGAGCTGGGTGCGGAGTTCGGCACCACCACCGGGCGGGCCCGTCGCGTCGGTTGGTTCGACGGCGCCGTGGCTCGGTACGCAGCCAGGCTCAACGGGATCGACTCCGTGGCCCTGACCAAGCTCGACGTGCTCAGCGAGTACGACACGATCAAGGTGGCCACCGGCTACTTTCACCGTGGCCAGTACCTGTCCTACCCGGTCAGCAATATCAGCCACCTCAAGCACTGCGAACCGGTGTACGAGGAGCTGCCGGGGTGGAAGACCTCGATCGCGGACGCCAAAAGCTGGGAGGACCTGCCACCCAACTGCCAGGCCTACATCGAGCGGATCAGCCAGGTCATCGAGGCGCCCGTGGACATCATCTCAATCGGCGCCAGCCGCGAGCAGACCATCCTCCGCAAGCTTCCCTACTGAGGCAGGTCTGGCTGCCGATGCTCGGCTGGCTCACAGTTCCGCTGGGTAGCCTCTAGCAGAATGAACCTGCTCGACCTCGTGATCGTGGCCCTGATCTTTGTGGCCCTCGGCAACGGCTATCGGCGCGGGTTCTCGCTCTCGTCGCTCTCCTACCTGGGGTTGGTCGCGGGACTGGCGATCGGGGCGGTGATGGCGCCTCCCGTGGAGAGGGCCTTTGCCACGGGGCCGACGACCGGACCGTACATCGCCCTCCTGATGCTGTTCGTCGCGGCGCTTATCGGCAGCAGCCTCGGTTACGCCGCCGGCGAGCCCATCCGCATGCGGCTGATTCGTGGTCGCGACCGGGGGCGGTTGGACTCCATCGCCGGAGCCGTCTTCTCGATCTTCACCGTGCTGGCCAGCGCGTGGTTCCTCGCCCAGGCCTTCGCCCGCGGCCCGATACCCGCGGTGGTGTCGGCCATCGAGCGGTCGACGATCCTGCGGCTGATCGACGCCGAGTTCCCCAGGCCGCCTGCCTTCCTCATGGGGGTGCAGCAGATCATCGCCGGCGTCCCCTATCCCAAGGTCTTTGACGCCATTGCCAACCCCGACCTGCCGGGCCCCGTCACGCTGGACCCAGCGATCGCGGACAATGCCGCCGTCCGCCGTGCCGCTGACCGCACCGTCAAGATCCGGAGCCTTGGCTGCGGCGGCGAGGTTTTCGGCAGTGGATTCCCGGTGGCGGACAGCTATGTCATGAGCAATGCCCACGTCGTCGCCGGGACCCACTCGACACATGTGCTCACGCCGGATGGGCGCAGCCTCCCCGCGCGGGTCGTCCTCTTCGATCCTCGCCGTGACGTGTCGATCCTGATGGTGCCGGGCCTGCGGCTCCAGCTCCTGCCGCAGGCGCCCGGCACCGCCGCACGCGGGACGACTGGGGCGACCATCGGTTACCCGGGAGGTGGCAACGAGGTCGTGGGGGCGGCCGCGGTGCGCGCCGACCTCCCCGCGGATGGCCGCGACATCTACGGAGATACCCAGGTACGCCGCGAGATCTACGTCCTCACGGCGGACATCCACCCCGGGAACTCGGGCGGCCCGCTGGTTGACGGGCAGGGCCGGGTGCTTGGCCTGGTGTTCGCCAACTCGACGAGCAATCCGCAGGAGGGCTACGCCCTGACCGATGCCGAGGTCGCGCCTGATGTCAGCGACGGGGTCGGCAGGGTCAACCCCGTGGGCACGGGCTCGTGCGCGTCGTGACCTCTCAGCCCGGGTAGCGCAGTGACCAGAGCCAGAGGAGTGACGCCGCAGCGGCGGTGAGATAGAGGACGGCCCCCATGCTGACAAGGGCCGAGCGCTGGGACCGCTCCAGCGAACCATCCCGCCAGACCAGCAGCAGGCCCGCCGGCATGAAGACCACCAGGCCACCCAACTGCGCCGCCGTCGTACGCCGTCCGGGGGGGCTGGCGGCCTCTGTCACCAGGGCGTCCGCGCTTTCGGGTGGCTCGGCTCGACGCTCCACCACCCCCGGCGCGCCGGCGAGGCCGAAGAACTGGAACAGCGTGACAATCGCGGTCGACACCCCCACGCCGATGCCGAAAGCCTGGTAGCCGGATCCCATCAGCAGCAGGAGCGCCGCCGTGACCCCGGCAAGGAACCCGGTGGCCACCCGCCATGGCAGGGGCCGCGGCAGCCGCGCGCCGTCGGCTGTGATCATCGCGATAAAGACCAGCCCGGGGGCGTCGAAGAGGTAGACGTTGAGCGGCAGCCGGGCTGCGACGCACAGCGCGGCGAGCGGGACGTAGAAGGCCAGGACCGTGGGCCACGCGACCCTGCGGCCGTATGAGAGGAGCAGGACGCCGATGGCCACGAGACCGAAGGAGGTTGCCCCAACCGGTCCCGCAGCCTGCCCGGCGTAGGTTCGGACGGGATCGATGGTGGTCTGGAACCTGACCCACAGCGCCACCGGTTCGTCGAGGGCGTGGAAGTCGAAGGGTGCGATGTAGCCGGCCCCTACGCGTGCCTGCCAGGCCCACGCCAGCAACCACGCCGCCGTGACCCCGCTGAACAGCAGGGGAACGAGGGCCCTGCGTTCCACCGCCTCCAGGGCCACGGCAAGCGCAGCCAGCAGGGCGGCGAGTCCCCAGGGGAGCCCGGGGGGCATCAGGCAGAAGACCAGCAGGGTCACCGCGAGGCCGTGGTAGACGCCGGGCCAGTAGGGACCCAGCGGCCGCA
Source organism: Candidatus Dormibacteria bacterium (assembly GCA_046262455.1). GTDB lineage: Bacteria > Chloroflexota > Dormibacteria > DASZGP01 > DASZGP01 > JAXDLW01. Next base: position 21,024 of record JBHEMS010000062.1, read on the forward strand.
GCCCCAGGCGGTGAAAGCCCGCCCACAGCACCAGCAGCAGGGCGCCCCCGCCCACCACGCAACCGGCCAGCAAGGGCAGTGACCGTTGGCGGAAGAAGAAGAGCCCACCCGCGCTCATGACCGCCGCCGCGAAGAGCCGGAAGCTGCCGCCGTCGGCCAGTTGCGGCTGGGCCAAGAAGCCCTGTACTCGCGCCCTCACGGCTACGATTATCAATTCCAGCGGGTCGTCGGGAGCGGACTGCGGCTGAGGAGACGCCGCCTATACTCGGGCCGGATGGCTGTCTTTCAACGCGTTTTGCGCGCCGTCGCGTCCGCAATTCTGCTCGGGGCGCTGGCCGCGCCGGCCTCGGCAGCGGATCTCCAATGGAGCGCGTATGGGACGCTGACAGGTGCCCACCCCGCGTTCAGTTTGGCGCAGGACCCGGCAGCCCCGGCGGTCACATACGCCGCGACGCAGGGGTCAGGCCTGTTGCGCACCGACGACGGCAAGACCTGGCGGCCGGTGTCCACGACGCTGCCCACCCAGCTATGGCGGATCGCGATCGATCCCGCCAAGGGCCCGCAGGGGGCCCCTCCCATGTACGTCGGCAGCGCCCGGGACGGGTTCTTCAAGAGCCTGGACGGCGGCAAGACCTGGACCGAGGGCAACCAGGGCCTGGCGACGCCCGCGCAGAAGAACGTCCGGGCGATCGCCATGGGCGTCAACCAGCTGGTGATCGGCACCTCCGACGGCGCCTTCAAGAGCGCGGATGGTGGCAAGTCCTGGCAACCTGCTGGGCTCGCGGGTTACGACGTCAGTGCGATGGCCTTCGCCCGTTTCACGAACCCCACCACGCTGGTCGCGGCGATCGACGGGGTCGCCAACCCGGGTTCGAGGCTCGTCCTGTCCAAGGACCTCGGCACCACGTGGACGCCCGTGAAACAGGGGATCCCAGCGGACATCGTGGTGAGTTCAATCACCGCGGGTCCCCTCCAGCCCGGGCCCAACCTGCGGACGCTGTTCCTGGCCGGCAGCGCCGGCGTGTTCAAGAGCGACGACCAGGGCGCGACGTGGGCCCAGCAGTCGGGTTTGCCGGCACAGGGATACGGCTCGGTCGTCGCCAGCCCCTCCGACCCCAACATCGTGTACGTGGCCAGCGATGGCGGGGGCGGCGGGGGCGGCGGCGTCTGGCGCAGCACTGACCGGGGAGGTACCTGGACCGCCCTGGCCGGTGGGCTGGTGGAAAAGGCGATCACCGCCCTGTCGGTCGGGCGCGATAACCCCGCGACGTTGGTGGCCGCAGCCTGGAACCCCGATAAACCGGTGGCACTGGTCTACTCCCTGGGCGACACGCAGGCACCACCGGCGGGCCAGCCCGAGGCAGGCGTCTGCCCCGAGGTCTCCTGCCAGGGTGGCGTCCAGCCACTGGGCTCACCGCCCCCCTCGGCGGCCCCCAGCCCCTCGCCGACCCCGACGCCCTGCGTCGAGCCGGCTACCGCCCCTCCCGCCGCGTCGCCCACCGTCAGCGTCTCCGCCGGGGGTGCCTCGCCGCCGCCTTCAGCATCGTCGAGCACAGCCGCCCGCCCGCGGCCCTGTCCCACACCCACCCGCGCGCTCCCGGGACCGCCACGGACCGACATCCCGCTGCCGCTGGCGGCGGGGGTCGTCGTCGTGCTCGGGGCTCTGCTGGTCGGCAGCATAGTGCTGGCGCGTATACGCGGCTGATCTGACGCCGGCCCGGGTGGGCTGAATTTTCCTTCACAACTATTTGCCCGGCCGTCCTCGCGCCTTTACCGGTCGCCCCCTAGAGTGAGGACACCGATGGCTGAGACTCTTCAGCGGGACCTCACCACGGGCGGGCCGGAGGAAGTAACGCTCTTCCTCCCCCCCGTCCGTCAGGAAGACCGCGTGCAGGTGCGCCGAGTGGGCGAGATGCTCTACACCCCCGCGGTCATCCCACGCTGGGGCGATGAGATTCGCTGCCTCGGCACCGTTGACCACGATGTCCCGGTGCGGACGGCCGCTCGTGGAGCGCGCCTCTGTGTTCACAACCTGCTGGCGCTGCTCCAGGATGAGCTTGGCTCCCTTGACCAGGTCGGGCACGTGCAGCAACTCAACGTCCTGGTACGGTGCAGCGAGGGCTTTTTCAGCCCGGCTCGCGTCGCCGACGGCGCCTCCGACGCCCTTTACCAGGCCTTTGGCGAGCGGGGTCGTCACCACCGCTCGGTCGTCGAGACGCACCAACTGCCGGAGGGTGCTGCCGTCCAGGTGTCGGCCATATTCCGGATCCGACCGATCGCCAGGGTTACAGTCCACTAGCCAGGTCTTCGCGGCGATTTCGTCGCGTCGCCTGCCTTCCCACTCTAGACTCGAACCGTGTTCCTCAGCGTTGCCACCGCCTTCGCGGGTGGCCTGCTGTCCTTCCTCTCGCCGTGCGTCATCGCCCTGATCCCCGGCTACATCGCCTACCTTGGCGGCGCCGGCGTGGAGGGGGAGCGGCGGCGTGTCGGGCTGCTGGCGAACGCGGCCCTGTTTGTCGTCGGTTTCACCGTGGCGTTTGTGACCATATTCGGGGTTTTCAAGGTGCTCGTGGTCAACCTTCCGTTCGGCTACAAGGACCTCTTCGCGCAGGTCGCGGCGGTGTTGGTGATCATCCTCGGGTTGCAGTTCCTGGGCGTCTTCCGGATTCCGCTCCTGCAGCGGGAAGCGCGGCTCCAGTTGGCGCACCGTCTCCCCGGCGGCCGTCCCGTCTCCGCGCTGGCTGTTGGAGTCGCCTTCGGGCTGGGGTGGACCCCTTGTGTCGGCCCGGTCCTGGCCTTCATCATCTCGCGCGCCGTGGTCCAGGATGTCGCCCAGGGGATCGGCCTCATGCTGGTCTACTGCGCGGGCCTGGCCATTCCCTTTTTTGTGGTGGCGATCTTCATGGAACGGGCGCGGCCGTTGCTGCGTGCCATGAACCGGCGTGCCCGTCTGGTCGAGGGGATCTCTGGAGCGATGTTGGTTGCCGTGGGGGTGCTGATCTTCACCGGCCAGTTCGCCCAGATCAACACGTGGCTCAGCCCGATCGCGCCGTTCCTGCCGCAGGGTTGACCGCGCCGGCGCCGGCCAGGCTCGATCTTCGCGGCACGGCGTGCCCCCTCAATTACGTCAAAACCCGCCTGGAGTTGGATCGGATGCAGGCGGGCGAGGTCCTCGAGGTCTGGCTCGACCTGGGCGAGCCTGAACGGCAGGTCCCTCGTTCGTTGCGCATGGACGGGCACGCCGTGGACGTGCTCCCTGCGCAGGCCGATCATGTTCGCCTGCGGGTTGTCCGCGGGTAGTGGGCTGTAACGGTCACTAGTCGGTGCCTCCCTGGGCGAGGCGGGGCAGGTGCACCCGGAAGGTCGTGCCGCGGCCCGACTCCACAGTCACCCGGCCGCCGTGTGCCTCCACAATCGACCGAACTATTGCCAGCCCCAGGCCCGACCCCGGGGCGCGGCCGGCTTCCTGCGGGCCGCGGTAGAAGCGGTCGAAGATCCTCGGAAGGACGTCTGAGGAGATTCCCGGCCCGTCGTCGCTGAGCGAGAGCACGACCTCGTCGTGCGTCACCTGGGTCAGCCAGCGATGGACACCACCCGGGGCGTACTTGACGGCGTTGGTGGCGAGGTTCAACACCACGCGCCGCAGCTGCCCGCGGTCGCCCGCGACGACCGCCGTGGCCCGCCCCGCCGGCGTGACGGCCACCGCCTGCGCGGGGCTGCGCACGGACTGCTCGTCCACGGTCTCGGCCACCAGGCCATCCATGTCGACCACGTCGCGCCGCCCCGTGGCCCCCGGGCTCTCCAATCGCGTCAGCGTGAGCAGGTCCTCCACGAGGGCGGACATCCGGCTCACCTCGCGGTTCATCGACTCCAGCGAGGTGCGCAGCTCCGCGGGGTCGGCCGCCGCCCCCCGGCCCAGCACGTCGAGTTGGCCCTGGAGCGTCGTCAAAGGCGTCCGCAGCTCGTGGGAGGCATCGCTGACAAAGGTCCGCATGCTCGCCTCGCTCTCCTCGCGGACGTGGAGCGCCCGCTGGACCGCCGCGGCCATCACGTTGAACGCCCGTGACAGCCGGCCGACCTCGTCGTCGGTGGCGGGTTCCTGCACCCGGTGGTCCAGGCGGCCTGAGGCCAAAGCAGTGGAGGCCTCGGTCACCCGGCGCAGCGGTCTGAGGGCCCGGCCGACAAGGACGGGTGTCAGGGCCGCGGCCACCAGGATCAGCGCCGCGCTGGAGATCGCCAGGACGATGAGCAGCGAGCGCTGCGTCTGCTGCAGTGTTTGTGTCCCCTCGCTGAGCTGGACCAGGGCAATTGCGCGGCCCCTGGCCGGGAAGCGGTGGAGCACCACCAGCTGCTCCTCGGCGCCGGTGCCCACGAGGTAGTAGCGGCGCTGGTTGCCGCGCAGGGCCGCGAGGTAGTCGCCCGCCGGGAGGGTGGGGTACGCGGACGTCCCCACCACGCACTCATTGAGCGCGGCGCGAACGGTGGCGCAGCCCAGGACCCCGGCGTCGAGTCCAAGCACCACCGAGGAGATACCCTGGCCCGCGAACGCCGGGGCGACGCAGCCGACGGCGAAAACCGGGTTGAGGCGGCCGTTCACGAATGGCCTGGTGGGGGAGGTCCGCGACGGCGCGCAGCCGCTGACCCCCGGCCGCGCGAGTCCCGTGCTGGTGATTCGGAACTCTCTCAGGGTGGTGTCGTAGCGACGGTCGAGCGCGCCAGCCTCGTTGATTCGCTGGTATGTGCCGAGCGCGACGTAGGAGGCGATGCCGCTGGCGAACAGGAGCGCGAGGAGCAGACCGACGCTCAACAGTGAGAGGCGGCTCCTCAGGCTCATGACGATCGCGTGCCCGCTCAGCCGGCGGCAGCGATCCGGTAACCCACCCCGCGCACCGTCTGGATCAACTGGCGTTCGTGGTCTCCAAGCTTCTGGCGCAGGTAGCGGATGTACACCTCGACATTGTTCTCGTCACCGTAGAAGTTGTATCCCCACACCTGGTCCAGGATCCGGTCGCGCGCCAGCACCTGGTTGGGGTGCTGCATCAGGAGCTTGAGGAGGTCGAACTCCCGCGCGGTCAGCTCGACGGCAGTGTCGCCGAGGCATACCTCCCGGCTGCCGTCATTCAGGCTCAGGTTACCGACCTTGAGCAACTCGCCGGCGGTCGGCCGGCGGCGCCGGAGAATGGCCCGGGCGCGCGCCAGCAGCTCCTCGAAGTGGAAGGGCTTGACCAGGTAGTCGTCGGCGCCCACCGAGAGGCCCTTGAGGCGATCGTCGAGCCCGTCCCGGGCGCTGAGGATGAGGATCCCCATGTCGGCCCCCTGTACGGTGGCGCAGACCTCGTAGCCGTCCATGCGGGGCATGTTGATGTCCAAAACAACGAGGTCCGGCTTGAACTCGCTGATGGCGATCAGCGCCTGCTTGCCATCCTCGGCACTGCGGACGTCGTAGCCCTCATACGTCAGACCCAGCCGCAGGAAGTCGACAATCCCGGGCTCGTCGTCCACCACCAGCACGCGGCCGTCGGTCTTAGCGGCGGCGCTCATCGACCGATCATAGGCTGGCCGGGGCCGCCGGAGGTCGCTCCGACGGCAAGTCTCAGCGGCCCTTAAGGACCCTCGGGCTCCACGACTCCGGGTTCTTCTTCCGCCCCTGGGGACGCCGCGTCCTGGCCGCCATGCTGGCACTCGTCACGGTGGCGGCGCCCTCGCGCAGGAGCTCCAGCAGGGAGTCTTCCTCGGCACTCCGCTCGGGTTCGTCACGCGCGTTGATCACCGGTGCCAGGGGCCTGATGTAGCCGCTGACGTACGCCTCGAGGACGGCCGGGTGCACGTAGGACTTGCGGCAGACAGCCGGGGTGTTGCGCAGGCGCTCGGCCACCACCTTGATCACCCGTGCGACCTCCATGCGCGCGGCGCGGTCCGACTCCACCGGCCTTGAGGCCCGCAGCAGGCGGGCGGCCAGCACCGTGCCCGCCCAGGTCCTGAAGTCCTTGGCCGTGAAGTCCTCACCGGTTATCCCCTGGAGGTACTGGTTGACGTCGTCGGAGTCCACGGCATGCGCCTGGCCGTCTTCATCAACCCACTGGAACAGCTCCTGGCCGGGGATGTCGAGGCACTGTCGAACGACACGCACCAGGCGTGGATCATCGACGCTGACGTCATGCTCCTTGCCGCTCTTGCCCTTGAAACGGAAGCGCGCATTGCCCCCTCTGACCGTGACGTGCTGGTTGCGCAGCGTGGTCACGCCATAGCTCTGGTTCTGCTGGCGGTAGGTCTCATTGCCCACACGCACCAGCGTTTGTTCGAGCATCGCCACGACCGTGGCGAGCACTTTCTCGCGCGGTAGGCCGCGCTTGCGCAGGTCCGCGGAGACGCGGTCTCGGATCCTCGGCAGGGCCTCCCCGAAGGCCATCATCCGGTGGAACTTCACGGCGTCGCGCACGCCGCGCCAGTCCTCGTGGTAGCGGTACTGCTTGCGGCCCCGGTCGTCCCAGCCGACGGCCTGCAGGTGCCCCTGAGGATGCCTGCAGATCCAGACGTTGGCGTACGCAGGCGGGATAGCCATGCGCTTGATGCGTGCGAGGTTGGCCTGGTCCTTGACCGCGCTCCCGTCCGGCCACAGGTAACGAAAGCCCTTGCCGGCCTTCAGGCGCTGAATGCCGGGCTCGCTGTCGCTTACGTAGCGTAGCCCGGCGGCCTCTGCGGATGCGCGCGGGTCGGCCATGTCCGCTGATGGCTGAATCGGGGCGGTGAGGTTGTCGGAGAGGAGCTGCTCGAGTTTCGCCGCCGCCGTCGAACTTGATGATGCCATTGTCACGTTAACATACAGCAAGGCTGCAACCAGCCTCGGCACACGCTTCCCCATGCCGGATAATTCCCTCAATGCTGATGGCGGCGGGCGGCGACCCGAACCTCTTCGCAGCGGCGGTCAACCCCGCCGTGGTGGTGGTCCGGGAGGGGATCGAGGCAGTCTTGATCGTGGCGGCGCTGACCGCCAGTTTCACCGGCGCCTCCGCACGCCGGCTGCGATCTGCTCTGTGGGGTGGCGTCGGCGTGGCCGTGGTCGGCTCGCTGGCAACGTGGCTGGCGGCCGGGGCGTTGCTGTCCTCGCTGAGCTTCCTCGGCCAGGCGCTCGATGCGCTGGTCTCCTTGCTCGCGGTGGTGATTTTGCTGGTCATCACCAACTGGTTTTTCCACCGCGTCTACTGGACGGGCTGGGTGGCGGGGTTCCACGCCCGTAAGCGGCGCTGGCTCACCAATGACAGCGGTCAGCTGTTGGGCATGGTGGTGCTCGGCTTCACCAGCACCTACCGGGAGGGCTTCGAGAGCGTGCTCTTCCTCCACACCCTGGCGCTGCAGCAACCAGGCGCCTCTGTGCTGGCGGGCACTGCCGCCGGCCTGTTGGCGGTGCTGGCGGTGGGCGCGCTGGTCCTGGGATTCCAGATGCGTCTGCCTCACCGCAAGGTGCTGGTGGCCACGGGCCTGATGATCAGCCTGGTGCTGGTGATCATGGTCGGCAACACCGTGGTAGCCATGCAGCGGGTGGGCTGGGCGCCCGTCCACGCCCTGCCGCTGGCGCCCCCAAGATGGCTTGGCCTCTGGCTTGGTCTCCACGGAACGGTCGAGGGGTTGCTGGCCCAGGTCGCCTCGGCGGTGGTGGTTTTCGGCAGCTATTGGTTGGCCGAGCACCGCCATCATGGAGGGTCGGCAATGCGCTCCGCCTGGACCCGCATGGCCATCGCCGGCGGGCTGGCGGCGGCGGCCGGGATCGGCTGGGCGGGCTCCACGCTGGCCCAACAGGCGGGTCAGCAAGCACCCGCGAGCTTCAGCATCAACATTCCGGCGGCCGAGACTGACCCCGCCATTCTGCTCATCCCTGACTGTCCAGCCTTCTGCGGCGCCGGCGGCCCCCCCGGCGGGGCGCTCCGCTTCACCATTCCCAACGTGCGCAATGTCCCCGTCCAGGTCACCGCAGTCGAGCCGGGAGGCTACGGCTGCAGCGATACATACGGGCACATCGTCATGTGCCCCGTCCTGTTCACCTCCGACCGCAACGTGGACGGCTCTACCTCCGCCACCCCCGGCGGCGGGTCCTGTGCGGCGTTCGCCCATTTCCGCGCTCCGAGCCCGCTGTCCTGGCCCACCATCCCAGCCCATGGGCAGTTGCAGGTGAGCGGCTCGGACGCCCACGAGCTGGGGCTGCACATGATCCACGTCGACGCCGGGACACCGCCCGGCTGCCGTGGCGCGGGCTACCGCATCCGGCTGACGGTGGTCGTGGAGGAGACGCCCCTGCGGAAGTCGCCACCCCAGCCCATCAACCGGCCGAGCGCGCCGCCAGTAGACCTCAGTTCCTGAGCCATCGGGCGTGAAGCCGGAGGGATCGATGCGTCGATTCCTGGTGCCCGCGGTTGTTGCCTACGTGGTGGCGACCACCGCCTTCCTGATCTGGCGCGGGATCTCCGTATCACCCGACTACTTCGTATTCATCCTCCTGCTCGGGGCGGTGGTCTTGGGGCGGTGGAAGGCCTTCATCGTGGACTGGTTGCCGTTTGTCGTCCTGTTCCTGGGATATGAGTTCCTGCGGGGCTTCGCCGGCAACTCGGGCATTCCGGTCCACTACAACGAGGTAATCGCCGCCGATCGCCTGCTGGGCCTCGGCGAGCTGCCCACCATACGCTTGCAGAACTGGCTGTACCGGGGGGAGGGGACCTCCATCCTTGACGATGCCGCGACGCTCTTCTACTTCCTGCACTTTGCCTACCCGCTGACGCTGGGTTACGTCTTCTGGATCCGCAACCGCGACCTCTTTCGGCGCTTCGCCGCCGCCCTGCTGGCCATGAGTTTCAGCGCCTTCGTGTTCTTCCTGCTGGTCCCGGTCGCGCCGCCCTGGCTGGCGTCGCAGCAGGGCCACATCGCGAACGTCGAGAAGGTCATCAGCCACACCCTTTCGAGCGCCACCGATTTCATCTACAAGAGCATGACCCCCAACAAGGTGGCGGCCTTTCCGTCCCTGCACGCCGCCTTCCCGACCCTGGGGATGCTGTATGGGATCCGGATGTTCGGCCGCCGCGCCGTCCTGCCGCTGGGAGCGTGGGTCCTGGCCGTGACCTTCAGCATCGTCTACCTCGGCGAGCACTACCTGGTTGACGCGCTCGGGGGGTACGCGCTGGCGATCGCCGCCTTCTACCTCGTCGAGGCAGTCTCAGGCCGTCTCAGGAAGTCCGGTGAAACGGACCCCGGCCTGGGTGCGGTACAGCCGGTTGACGCTGAGCAGGACAGCGGTGTACCCCTCCAGGTAGGGGGCGAGGTGCAGCCCGCCGACAAACACCCCGTGCGCCCCGAGGTCTGAGCAAAGCGCCGTCAGGCCCTGTCGGTCGCCCTCAGGTCCCGCGAAAGGCACCTCCTCCTGGATCTGGTGCTCGAGGTCCATGAGAAGCCTGTAGCTGATGTTGTGAAAGGCTGCGGCGACCCGGGCGTGAGGGGCGCACGCCGCCACCAGTTGTGCCGCCGACCCCTCGGGGACCTGGCGGGTGGTGACCCGGCCCTCCTGGACCTGGAGCGGTATGACCGCGCTCACCACCAGCTTGCCGGCGAGGGCCGCGGCGCACCCCCGCACGGTGTCGGCCATCCCTTCAAAGGGGGTCGCGACCACAATGATCTCCGCCTGCGCCGCAGCATCGGCGTTACCGAGCCCTCGGACGCTGCCGCCGCCGCCCACCTCCGCCGCCACACCCTCGGCACGCGCGGGGTCCCGCGACCCCAGGATCACCTCTCGCCCGGCGTGCGCCCAGCGCGTCGCCAGCCCCCGGCCTTCCTTCCCGGTGCCGCCGAGAATGGCGATGGAGGGCGCCACCTCTAGCAGTTGGCTGTAACGGCCACTAGCGCTTGTGCTCGAGGAAGCCCTGGCCGCTCTTCATGCCCAACTCGCCTGCGGCCACGTGCCGCTCCAGTTCGGCGGTGGGGATCCAGGCGTCGTCCTTCATCTCCTCTCGGCCCAGGAGCCACGCGTCCCGGATGACGTCGAGGCCGATGAAGTCCGCCAGTTTGACAGGCCCCATCGGCCAATTCAGGCCGCGCATGCAGGCCTCGTCGATATCGGCGGGGGTCGCCGCGCCCTCGTCCACGAGGCGGAGCGCCTCGCGTATCGCGGTGAAGATGATGCGGTTGACGATGAAGCCGTAGCTCTCCCTCTGGACCAGGACCGGGAACCTGCCGACCCGGCGGGCGAAGGCCATCGTCGCCTCCACCGTTTCGTCGGACGTCTGCGGCCCCCGCACCACCTCGACGAGGTCCATCAGCAGGACCGGGTTGAAGAAGTGGGCATTGATGCACCTGTCGGCTCGCCCGGTCACCGGGGCGAGCTTGTGGATCTCGATGGTCGAACTGGTGGTGGCCAGGATGGTGTGGGCGGGGGCGGCGGCGTCCGCCTGGCGGAAGACCTCCTCCTTGATCTCCTGCCGTTCGGCGACGGCCTCGACCACGATATCCGCGTCCGCGACCGCCTCGGCGAGGTCGGGCGTGGTGGTCACCCGCGCCAGTGCGGCCTCGCACTCCTCCGGCGTCAGGGCGCCCTTTTCGACCCTGCGACGGAGCAGCCGCTCGGCGTTGGCCGCCCCCTTCTCAAGGGTCTGCTGGCTCCTCGAGGTGAGCCGTACCGGGAGCCCCCCGAGGGCGCACTGGTAGGCGAGCTGGGACCCCACGGTCCCGGCGCCGACGACGCAAACGGCGTTGATCTCCAAGTTCCGCTCCCTGTGTGGCGCGGCCCATCAACCGCGAAAAATGCCAACGGATGATAATTCCTGTCGTGGTTTTGGTCAGGGACATCATGTCCAGGGACGTTTTGAAGATCTCGGAGTCGGCTACCGTCGAGCAGCTGACCTCCATCCTCACGCGCCACCGCATCACCGGTCTGCCCGTCCTGGACAACAAGGGCAAGATCACCGGCATCGTTTCCGAGTTCGACGTCATCGACCGCAAGGGCCGGCTGGTGGCCGACATCATGAGCCGCGACCCGATCACCATTGCCGGGGACGCCCCCGTCGGCGAGGCCGCCAGGCTGTTTGTCAAGCACCGCATCCGTCGCCTGCCGGTGATGGACGGCGCCAAGCTGGTCGGCATCGTGAGCCGTTCGGACATCGTTCAGTTCTTCGCCACGCGGCAGTGGCTCTGCGGCAACTGTGGCTTCACGGATCGTGGCTTCGAGTCGCCGGACAAGTGCCCGAGCTGCGGCGCTGGCCCGGAGCAGTTCACGCTGGGGCAGGCGCCGCCCGGGATGTAGAACCGGTCGCCGGGGGGTCCGGCGACGTCGCGGTCAGGTCAGGTGCAGCTTGCCGACTGGCCGCCGAGCGCCTGGATCCACAGGCCGGCCATGTCCCGGTATCCCGCCGCGTTGGGGTGCACCGCGTCCGCCAGGTCAGACGGGGTGTCGCGGAACCAGTTGTAGAAGTTGGGCGCGCCCCCCGTGGCGGCGCTTGCCCGCAACTGCTGGACAACTGGGAGGTAGCCGGCGATCGCCTGGTGGCGGGAGTCCTGCGCAGCCCAGCTGGGGCAGGCCACGTGGATGGCGCCGGCCTGTGCCGCGAAGCGACCTCGCAGGGTGCCCACGATCACGCTCATGCTGGCTCCGAACTGATCGGGGGACTGGTGGGTCAGGGGATCGTTCACACCGAGGTTGATGAGCCACTCCGTGGGCCGCGCGACGCCGTACTCTGCGGCCAGGTCGGGGCTGCTGATGATGTGCCGGTAGGCCTCGGCCGTGGCACCCGACCAGCCGTCGTTGAGGACCAGCACCGGGTGCCCGCGCACGCCCTCGAGTAGCCGCCCCAGCGTAGAGGTGAACGATGCGTTGGTCTGCGGCCGGGCCAGCGCGCCCGCCTGGGGGAAGTTCCGGCCGTCGGCTGAGGTCCAGTCGGCCGCCTTGGCCTGGGCGGTGACCCAGTTGGGCAGGAATCCAAATGAAGGGCCGCCGTTGCCCTCGGTGGTCGAATCCCCGATCGCCGAGATGATGTCTCCGCGGCCCACAGCCCTCAGGTGCGCCCATGCCACGAGGTCGCCGCCGCCATCGGTGCCGCGCATGTGTACCAGCTGGGGAATACGCAGCAGCACCGCTGACAGGGTGTGCTCACCCTTCTCGACCCCCTCAAAGGTCCCCTCGTAGGCGGGGCCCCCCACCTCGAGGTCGCGGCTGGCCCCGGTGCCCGCATCGAGCGTGACGAGCACCGTCGAGCTGGGCGGCACCCCACCTGCGCGCAGCTTGAAGTGGAGGTCGGGCTGGCTCTGGATGTAGGGCACCAGGTAGGCGCCGGCGCGACCGGGGATGGCGAGGCTGGCGACGTCGGGCTGCTGCGGCAGGTCGGCGCGCGGGAACTCGAACGCCAGGGTGGCCTGGGGGGTCGAAGGTCTGGAGGGCATTGCCGCTGCAACGCGATGGTGGCCCGGACGGGGTGGCGCGCCGGCCGTCGGGCTGGCCGCCGCGCCCACGGGGATGGTGAAGATCCCCACCAGCAGGATGAGGACGAGCGCGTGTGTTTTGAGGCGCCTGGAAAGCGAGTGCTGCAAACATTCCCCCAGTTCGCGTTCAGTCTAGCGGCGCGCTTCGTCCCGGCATATAAAGAAAAGCAAAGGCGGGCACCCCTGGCGCCGGCCCACAGTCGCCAGTGCTCTCAGACGGCGTCGATGATGGCCTTGCTGAGACTTGGAAACTGGCCCAGGAACTCCTTGCGCTCGGCCTTGAAGCGCTGGACCAGGCCGGCATATTCCCGCTGGCGACCCTGGCGCTCGTAGAGCTTGCGGGGCTGCATCAGTTCCACGTCATCCAGGCCCGGGACCGCCACCGCGACCTCATACCCGAAGTCCGGGTCCTTCTCCCACGTGATGGTGCCCTCGGCGATCCCCTTGACCACGGCCGAGCTGGCGTCGATGCCGACTTTCTTGGAGCGCTCGTCACCGTCAGGGCCGCCGACCCGGCCGGTGTTGAGGAGGAGGACCTCGAAACGGTGCTTCTCCAGCAGCTCGAGGAAGCGGTTGCCCTGGTAGTCGTGGAGGATCGGGAAGAACGGGTTGGTACCGGGGACGCGTAGGAACTTGCCCATCTCCTCTTTGCCCCCGGCGCTGGTTCCCTGCGTCTCGCCGAGCATGAAGTAAACCGCAGCCTGCTCGTGGTTGAGGCGGGCGACGGCGGGGATGATGTTCTCGTTGCGATTGAGGATCAGCAGGAAGTCCGCCTTCTTGAGGTCGCGGGCGTCGGCGCTCCAACCCAGGTCTTCCATCGCGAAGACGGCACGGCCGTTCTGGGTGTACTCCACGTTGTTGAAGTCGACCACGCCCTCGTCGTCCTGGTAGACGTTCTCCAGGTAGGCCGTGGGACGGGTCACCGCGTGGTAGATGGTGGGCTCGAACTCGGGGTCGAGGGCGAAGGTCTTGGCGAAGCAGCCATTCTCGGTCGCGTAGATCCGCCCGTCGGGCATCATCGCGACGAAGTCGTCCTGCACCGGCTTGGAGTCGTTCTGGCGGGTGAACGTGGTCGTGGTCTTGCCCGTGCCCGAAAGGCCCACGATGAGCATCACCTTGTCGCCGCTGTCCGTGGGGATGACCTTGCAGCCGGCGTGCAGCGGCAGCCCCCCGCGGTCATAGACCAGCTTGTTCCACATGCGCAGGCCGCCCTTCTTGGACTCGCCGAAGTAGTCGGAATTCATGACCCGGGTGGTGTTGGTCTCAAGGTCCACCGCGATCACGCGCTCCTTGGGGTATGAGCTAACCGCGAGGTTTGGCGTGTAGATCACCGTCAGCTCGGGTTCGAAGTCCTCGCCCGCGTCGTCCGCCTCGTAGTAGAGGATCTTCTGCATACCGGCGACGTTGGCGTTGTCCTTCTCGATGATCAGCCGGGCGCGGGTCCGGAACCCGGGGTCGTTGCCGATGTAACCGTCGATGACCAGCATTTCTTTCTGGGCGATGTACTCGTCCTGCACCTTCGCCAGGCGCTCGCCCTCTTCGCGGGTGATGGTCTGGCTGGGATGCTCCTCGGGGTGATCGCTGACGATGTACGTCGAGGCCTTGCTGCGGGAGTCCACCGCGCTCTGGATGTTCCAGTTGCCAAAGGTGCTCTTGCGGGCGTTGGGCATCTCGCCTGTCAGCTTCTGGAGCTCTTCGGCTGTGGGGTTGAAGATCAGCCTTTCGGCCGTCGGGACGTAGGGGCTCACCTTCATTTGGATTCTCCGCTGTTCGCGCCCACCGGTGCCGTGGTCCCGGCCTGGCCCTCGGCAGCGGTACCGTTGGCCCCCGCGCGCTTCTGCGCCAGTTGCTTGTCGAGGCCGCTCTGGCGGCCCTTGATCTCCAACTGCTCGGCCATCTTCCGGCTCGCCTCGTCGATCATCTCGTCGCCGTACATCACAGCCCCGAGATGGTCCTCCTCAGTTGCCTTGCGATAGGCCTCCATGATCCCCACCGCGCGCTCGTACGAGTCCAGCGGCGGCGTGTATATCTCGTTCAGCGGCGCAACCTGGTCCGGGTGCAGCGCCCACTTGCCGTCAAAGCCCATCAGGTAGGTGCGGATGGCAACCTCGCGCAGCCCGGCCTCGTCGCGGATCAGGGCGTACGGGCCGTCGATGGCCTGCAGGCCGTACGCGCGCGCCGCCATCAGGATCGACATGTTGACGTGGTGCCAGATGTCCCCGGGGTAGCGGCTATCGATCTGGCCGACCGTGAGCTGCGGCATCCCAATGTTGGCGCTGAAGTCACCGGGGCCGAAGATGATGGTCTCTGTGCGCGAGGACGCGGCGGCGATCTCGTTGACGTGGATCAGCCCTTCTGCAGTCTCGATCTGGAGCTCGAGCCCGATCCGATTCTTCAGGCCGAGGTTGGCCTCCATCTGGTCGAGCAGACGGTCCACGAAATGGACGTGGCTGACATTGTCAACCTTGGGGATCATGAGGCAGTCAAGCCGGGGCCCCGCGCCTTCAACCACGGAGATGATGTCACCGTAGGAGTTGGGGTGGTCGGCGGCGTTGACGCGGACGACGCGGACCGCCTTGCCGAACTCGTACTCGTTGAGGGCGGCGACGACGTTGGCCCGGGCTGCCTCTTTGACACCCGGGGCGACAGCGTCCTCGAGGTCGAGGAAGAACTGGTCGGCACCGAAGGCGGCATTCTCACCCGCCTTGCGCAGCATCTTTTCCGAGCTGCCGGGCACCGCGACGCAAGAGCGACGGAGCCTGATCGTCACCTGGGCAACCTCCTTTCGCCGGTCCGCGACGGGGTACCGGCAGTCCGAAAGTGGCCATGCGTTGCTGCGCCTGGCCCGAGAGCTAGCCCCCATTTTATGTGAACCCCGCGATGGTGACCGCGGTGGCGGCGTCAGCCCGTGGCCGGGCCCGCCTTGGTGGGTAAACGCCCCTCGGCCGCGAGGGTGTCGTGCAGCCCCTGCTCCAGGCCTCGGGGACTGTAACCCAGTTCCGCGCGGGCCTTGTCGTCCTTGGCCCAGTAGGTCACGTTGTGGGTGGCCCTGATGATCTCGCCGAGGTTCGGGCCCATACCCAGGGCCGGCCCGATCACGGGTCCCAGTGGGCTGATCGCCTTCATCACCACTGCGGGCACCGTCATACCGGGCGACTTCTTGTCGGCAACTCTCGCGAGCGTGTCGATGATGCCGCCGAGGGTGGTCAACTCCCCCCCGAGGACGTATTGTTCGCCCGCCCTGCCCCGGTCGAGGCAGAGCAGGATGCCGTCGGCGACGTCGTCGCGGTGCACCATGTTCAGGCCGGCCTCGGGGAAGGTCTTGGCGGGCAGCCTGCCGGCCAGGAACTGGTTGATGAGGTTGCCCTGCGGCGATTTGTCATTGGGCCCGTAGACCGCACCCGGTTGCACGATGACCACCGGCACGCCGCGATCGATCGCCGCCTTTGCCGCCTTGTGGGCCAGGTGCTTGGTCTCGTCGTAGTACGAGACGTAGCGCTCGCTGTGGTTGTGGCTCTCATCGACGACCTTGCCCTCGGTGTTGCCAAAGGCGTTGACCGTGGAGATGTAGACCACCTTCCCGACCCCCACCTCCCCGGCGAGGCGAAGCACGCGCTCGGTGCCCAGCACGTTGGCCTCGTACATCTCGGTTCGGCGTGACTTTGGGATCCCCACCTCGTAGATGGCCGCGCCGTGGATCAGGGCGTCGGCGTCCTCAAGGCCCGCGCGGATAGCCTCCTCCTCGCCGAGGTCCCCGCGAACCGTCTTGCAGCCGGCCTCCGTGAGGGCCGTCGCCCTTGCGGGGTCTCGAACCAATGCGACGACCTCGTCGCCCCGGGCCCGCAGCCGGCGCGCCACCTCCGAGCCGATGAACCCGGTCGCCCCGGTCATGAATACCCTCACGATCGCGCCCTCCTTGTGAACGAGAGGATCCTAGTGGCGGCCGTTACCATTTGTTGCCCTTAACTTGAGCGGGAGAGGATGAATGGCGATTGCTGACACGGACGTGAACACTCAGCGCGGTATCGACGAGATTCCCCTTGGCAAGGTCCCCGAGGACCTCAAGCTGGGCGAGCTGCCCAGGCGCATGAGGGCCTGGGTCATCCGCCGGGAGCGCCAGGGCGAGCCGATACAGGCGTTCCAGCAGGAGGACATCGAGGTTCCCGAGCCCGCCGGCGACGAGGTGCTGGTGCTGGTCATGGCCGCTGGCGTGAACTTCAACAACGTCTGGGCATCCCTGGGTGAGCCAGTTTCGGTCTTTGACTCACACCCCGAGTTCGACCACCACATCGGCGGGAGTGACGCCAGCGGGATCGTGTGGAAGGTCGGCAGCAACGTCAAGCGTTGGAAGCCCGGCGACGAGGTCGTGATCCACTGCAACCAGAGCTGCGGCGAGTGTCCCGAATGCAACGGCTACGACCCCCTCGCCTGCCAGTGGCAGAGGATCTGGGGCTACGAGACGACCTGGGGTAGCTTCGCCCAGTTCACCAAGGTGCAGTCGCAGCAGCTTGTGCCCAAGCCGAAGCACCTGACGTGGGAGGAGGCCGCCAGCTACGCGCTGACCTACTTCACCGCCTACCGGATGCTGGTCAACCAGTGCGAGATGAAGGCCGGCGACAACGTGCTGGTGTGGGGCGCCGCCGGCGGTCTGGGCGTCTTTGGGATCCAGTTGTGCAAGTTGGTCGGCGCCAACGCCGTGGGCGTGGTCAGCAGCGAGGACAAGAAGCAGATGGTGATGGACCTCGGCGCTGTTGGGGCCATCAACCGCAAGGACTACGGTTTCGAGCGCACCGGCAAGGAGACCCAGGAAGAGGAGGCCAAGCGGCTCAAGGAGTCGTACCGCTTCCGTAAGGAGCTGCGCACGTACTTCGGGGGCAAGGAGCCCAACATCGTCTTCGAGCACGTGGGCCAGGCCACCTTCCCGACTTCCGTGCTGGTCTGCTCGCGGTTCGGCAAGATCGTCATCGTCGGCGCGACCAGCGGCTACCAGCTCGACTTCGACGTTCGACACCTGTGGATGCGCCAGAAGCGCATCATCGGCAGCCACTTCGCGAACGCATTTGAGGCCACCGCCGCGAACCAGCTGATCATCGAGCGCAAGATCCAGCCGGTGGTCAGCGAGACGTTGCCCTTCGAGGACGTGGCCAGCGCCCACCAGAAGATGTACGAGAACGCCCACACAGGGAAGATCGCGGTCCTGGTCCAGGCGTCGGGGCCCGGCGAGGGGGTTTCAGCCTAGCGGCAAAAGAAAAAGAGGGCGCCGGTCTCCCGGCGCCCTCTCTCGATCAGTCTGTGGTTAGGCGGTGCGCGCCCGGCGGGTCAGAACGAACCCACCGACCATGAGCACCATCGCCAGGACCAGCGCCCCGCCGATCGCGGCGCGACCGGTTACGGGCATCGTGGTCGAGGCGCCCAGGACACCCTGGGTCGGGGCCGCGCCCGGGGCGACGGCGTGGGCACCGGCGACACCGTGGTTGCCCGTGCTCACGCCCTCGACGCCGAAGGCCGGCGCCACGGGGGTCACGGTGCTGCCACCGGTCGAGACGCCGAGGGCACCACCGGCGAGGGCCACGTCGGTGGCCTCGATGTCGGTGGCCCTGGTGTCGGTGTCGGTATCGGTGGCCTTGGTGTCGGTGTCGGTGTCGACCGTAGACTCGTTGGCCTCCTGGGTGTCGGCCGGGGTGTCCGTGTCGACCTTGGACTCGTGATCCTTCTGGGTGTCCCCAGCCTTCGTGTCCTTCTCATGGCCACCAGCCACGGTTCCTGCGGGTGCCGGGCAGCTGACCCAGAAGGTCTTGTGCTTCTGGGGGTCCTGGGACAGGTCCAGCTTGAAGTGGTAGCCGTTCTTGTTGACGGGGGTGGCGCCGGCGGCCTGCGCGTTGGCCACCAGGGTCTGGACGTTGATCACCGAGATAACCTGCGCGCCGCCCTGCGCCTGGTTGTAAGTCCAGGTCGAGTTGTAGACGACGGCCTGGTTGCCCGAGGGCGGCCAGGAGTCGATGACGTAGGTACCGCTGGAATCACCCATACCGGCGCCCCAGAGGTTGATGTTGGTGCACGCCAGGTGGGTGTCCTGCTCGTGGCCCGGGCCGGACGGTTGGCCGACGTTATCGGTCCAGACATCGCCGCGATTGCTGTCGCCGCTTCCGCTGTGGTTGCTCTGGGCGCTGCCCGAGCCGCCGTCCGAATGACCCTTGGCCAAAGTGGGTGCGGTGCTCAGGGCCATGCTGGCGCCGGCGATAAGGATCGCCGCCGAGCCCGCAATGCCCTTGCGCAGTACTCCTTGAATTGTCGCCTGCATGGGAATGGCCTCCGCTGACATTGAGGTTGGACGCTCTTACATCGAGAACGTTATTACATAACCTATAACCCCTGCTATCACATTTTGCCTACGTGTGACGCCGTAACAAATATGTAACAACAGGCACAGCGAATTCGGATGCGGCTAGCCAGGAGGCGTACGGAGATCAACCGGCGTGCTCGAAGGCCAGCTGCAGCCTGGGCGCTAAGTACACTCAAACCACCATGGCACAGGCCAAGACCCAGGCAGGCGGCGCCGCGCAGGTGCCGCCATCATCCCGTAGGTCCACGGGCGGCATGGACGGAGGCCGCGTCGAGGATATGCGCCGGGACTGGGAGCAGGGCCCCCTGCAGCGCTCACTGGCGCGCGGGGAGCGGAAGAAGACCTTCGAGACCCCAACCCACCTTCCCGTCGCCACCCTCTACACGCCGGCGGACATCGACGGCCTGGACTATGCCCGCGACCTGGGTTTTCCGGGTCAGTACCCGTTCACGCGCGGGATCCAGCCCAACATGTACCGGGGGCGCGCCTGGTCGATCCGGCAGTATGCGGGGTTCGGCACCGCCGAGGAGTCCAACAAGCGCTTCAAGTTCCTCCTCGAGCACGGTCAGCCGGGTCTCTCCGTGGCGTTCGACCTGCCGACCCAGATGGGGATGGATTCCGACGACCCGCGCGCAGAGGGTGAGGTCGGCCAGGTTGGCGTGGCGATCGACTCGCTCGCGGACATGGAGGCTCTGTTCGCCGGGATTCCCTTGAGCGAGGTTTCCACCTCCATGACCATCAACGCTCCAGCGCCGGTGCTGGCGGCGATGTACATTGCCGTCGCCGAGAAACAGGGCGCGACGCCTGACCAGGTCAACGCCACCACCCAGAACGACGTCCTCAAGGAGTACGTGGCGCGCGGCACCTTCATCTATCCGCCGCGGCCCTCGCTCCGACTCGCGGCGGACCTCATCGCCTACTGCGCCCGCAAGCACCCGCGGTTCAATGCCATCTCGCTGAGCGGTTACCACATGCGCGAGGCGGGGAGCACAGCGGTCCAGGAGATCGCCTTCAGCTTTGCCAACGCCGTCGCCTATATCGACGCCACCCTGGAGCGAGGCATCAGCGTGGACGATTTCGCGGGGCGTCTGAGCTGGATCTTCAACACCCACATCGACTTCTTCGAGGAGATCGCCAAGTACCGCGCCCTGCGCCGCATGTGGGCGCGTTTGATGCGCGAGCGTTACGGGGCGCAGAAACCCCAGAGTCTCTCCCTTCGGACCCACACCCAGACCGGGGGTTCGCTGCTCACCGCACAGCAGCCAGAGAACAACATCGTCCGGGCGGCCATTCAGGCGCTATCCGCGGTGCTCGGCGGGGTCCAGTCGATGGCCCTCAGCTGCTACGACGAGGCACTGGCCATCCCCACCGAGAAGGCCCAGCAGATCGCGGTGCGGACCCAGCAGATCATCGCGGAAGAGATCGGGGTGACCGATACCGTGGATCCCCTGGCCGGAAGCTACTACGTGGAGCACCTGACCAACGAACTGGAGCGGCTGGCGTGGCTGGAGCTGGAGAAGGTGGAGAAGGAGGTCGGTGGCGCTGTCAGCGCGATCGAGACGGGCTACTACCAGGCGGCGATCGCCGACGAGAGCTACCGGTTCGAGCGCGAGGTTGAGTCCGGTGAGAGGGTCGTGGTCGGGGTCAACAAATACCGCAACGAGGAGGAGCCGCACACCGAGTTCTTCCGGGTGGACAACCGGGCCCTCGAAGCCTCCCAGGTCAGCAAGCTGGCGGAGCTCCGCGCCCGTCGAGACGCTGCGTCCGTCACCAGCACCCTCGCGGCGCTGCGGACGGCGGCGACAGGCACCGCCGACCTCATGCCGCCAATCCTGGAGGCGGTCCGCGCCTACGCCACCCTGGGCGAGATCTGCGGGGTGATGCGCGAGGTGTTTGGCGAGTACCGGGCCCCGGCCGTCGTCTGACGGTCCGGGCTGGCTAGATCAGCCCGGCTTCTGCGTGGCTCATGACCACGCCGCGAAGCCGCCGTCGCCCCTCACGGTACAGCAACCTGACGCTGGCTTCGCGCAACTCGAGATGTGAGGCGGCGTCGGCGATGCTGATGCCTTCGAGCTCGACCAGGGAAAGCACGCTGGAGTAGGGCTCCGGGAGCTCGGCGAGCAGGTCGCGGAGGAGTTGGCGTACCTCCGGCGCGACCTCGTCGTGGTCCGAAGGGGCAGTTTGCAGTTGTAGGGCTATCATGTGATTCCGTCCGCTGTGGTCTTTACATTACTACTGTAACGTCTAGTGAGCGGATGCGCTACAAATAGTCCTAAAAATCGGTAAACCCCTGTAAAGGTTTTTGTAGCGATCAGCCGGGCGGCCAGTTTCCCGCCTGTTTGGCAGCTTTCTTCAGCCCGCGGTAGTGCAGCAGCGCCTCTGGTGTGTCGACGTCAGCGAGGCTGAACCATGACGGCGCCACGCCCTCCCAACCCGGGATCGGCGTGCCGAGGCGTTTGGCCAGCACGGCGATCACAACGTGTGCCTTGTTGGCACTGAAGCCGGGCAGCTTCGCCAGCCGGCGGGCCACCTCGGGCGCCTCTGCGCCATCGGACCAGAGCCGCCTGGGGTCGCCTGCGTAGCCGTCGACAAGGGCCTGCGCGAGCTTCTGGGTGCGCCTCGCCATGGCCGCTGGGTAACGGTGCAATGGAGGCTTGGCGAGGAAGTGCTGGACCAACGTCTCGGTGTCCATGGCGGCCAGCTCGCGCGCCTTGAGCTTGCCACCCAGGCGCTCGCGAAGCCGCTCCGGCGCCGCGAACGCCCATTCCATGGGCACCTGTTGGTCCAGGAGAAACCCGATCAGCAGTGCCAGCGGATCGCGCGCGATCAGCTTCGTCGCGGCGGGGACATCGGTCCACGGCAGCGCCGCAATCGGTCGGTTGGTGGTGGCGGGTGTCGGCACGGTTTAAAAGAGTAGGGGGCGGGCCGTGGCCCGCCCCCGTTGCACCTCTTCTAGGCGGAAGGCGGCGCTGCCCCGCCGCCCGCGGCCACCAGCGGTGCCTCGCTGGGGAAGCGGCTGATGACCACCAGGTAGTAGATGATCCCGTTGATGATGATCGCGCCGATCACCCCGGTGACACTCTCGTAGCCGATGGCGCCGATGATCGCCGCGACCACCGCCAGGGCCAACCCGTAGATCACCAGGCGCTTTCCGTCGCCATCGAGCTGGTACATCTTGTACCCGCCCCACGCCACCAACACGTCGCCGACCGCGGCGATCACCGCCCCGACGACGATGAGGATGATGATCTGGCGCACCCCGACCGCCGCACCCAGGGCCGCCAGCCCGAGCGCGGCTGGGATGCCGATGAGGCTGAAGAGGGCGAAAATGGCGTACAGGATCGCGAGTATCAGTCCAAGCGTTTTGGCGTTGATGTTGAGTTTGACGGGGGGGTCGTTCTCGAACGGTGGGTGGAGCAGCGTCTCCACGCTCAGGTCAGCCACAGTCTCCTCTCCTTTCTTTGAAGGCCGCGCAAGTAGATACTGCGGCCAAATGATTGCGGCCCTATCTGTACCACGTCCCCAACTCGGGTGCAATAGCGGGGATGGGGGCGGGGACAGGCCCGCGGTCAGGCTGGGGGGGAGCCGTCGGGGAGAAGACCCTCCTCGCGGGACTGCTTGGGGGTGAGGTCGACCGGCTGCAGGTCCGGGTAGTGCTCGCGCTTGGGGACCATGACGCGGCGCCGGTAGATGCATACCCGCTCGCCGCGCTGGTTGTGGCCGCGGGTTTCGACGTAGACGATCCCGCGGTCCGGCTTGGAGCTGGACTCCTTCTTGTCGAGGACAGTCGACTCCGCGTAGATGGTGTCGCCGTGGAACGTTGGGTTCTCGTGGCGCAGTGACTCGATCTCCAGGTTGGCGATGGCCTTGCCGGAGATGTCGGGGACGCTCATTCCGAGGACCAGCGAATAGACGTAGTTGCCCACCGCGACGTTCTTCCCGAATTGAGTCCGTGTCTCGGCGTAGTTGAGGTCGGAGTGCAGGGGATGCTGGTTCATGGTCAGCGCACAGAACAACATGTCGTCGGCCTCGGTGACGGTCTTGCCGGGCCAGTGCTTGTATGTGGCGCCCACTTCAAATTCTTCGAAGTACCTACCGAACTGGGTCATGAGTTCTTGTACAGCTCGAGAAGACGGCGGGCGATGATGATCCGCTGGATCTCACTGGTGCCCTCGCCGATCATCAGCAGCGGCGCGTCGCGGTAGAACTGCTCGACGGGGTATTCCTTGGAGTAGCCGTAGCCGCCGAAGACCCGCAGCGCGTCGGTGGCCACCTCGTAGCAGGTTTCGCTGGCGAACAGCTTGGCCATCCCGGCCTCGAGGTCGACGCGCTCCCCGCGGTCCTTCTTTTCGGCCGCGGCCATGGTCAGCAGGTGGGCGGCCTCAATCTTGGTGTACATGTTCGCCAGGTGGAACTGGATGGCCTGGTGTTGGGCGATAGGCTTGCCCATCGACTGGCGCTCCTGGCTGTATTTGATGGCCTCCTCAAAGGCCCGGCGGGCCACCCCGACGCCCCGCGCGGCGACGTTGATGCGACCCACCTCGATGCCGGACATCATGTGTTTGAAGCCCTGTCCCTCGACGCCCCCGAGCAGGTCCTGGGCGTCCACTCGGTAGTCCTCGAAGGACAGCGCGGTGGTCTCCACGCCCTTGTACCCCAGCTTGGGGATCTTCTTGCTGACCACCAGGCCATCGCCCTTGGGAGCCAGGAAGCAGCTCATCCCGCGGTGGGCGGGGGTGACCTCCGGGTCGGTCTTGACCAGGACCGCGACATGCGTGGACCGAGCCCCGTTGGTGACCCACATCTTTTCGCCATTGATGACGTACTGCTCGCCGTCCCTGGTTGCCCGGGTGCGGATCGCCTGCACGTCCGATCCGGCACCGGGCTCGGACATCGAGTAGGCGAAGTGGTACTCGCCGGTGGCCATCCTGGGCAGAAACCGCTGCTTCTGCTCCTCCGTTCCGTACTGGTCGATCATGTAAGCGGAGATGAAGTGGGTGTTGATCACCCCCGCGATGGACATCCAGCCGCGGCAGATCTCTTCGATGCAGAGTGCGTATGTCCTGAAGTCCACACCGCCACCGCCGAAGCCCTCGGGGATGGCCAGGCCGAAGAGGCCGAGCTCCTTCATCTGGCGCACGATGTCCTCGGGGTACTCGTCGGCCTGCTCGAGGTCGTGCTGGACGGGCATGATCTCCTTCTCGACGAAGGTCCGGACCATGCCCACGATCTCCCTCTGCTCGGTGGTCAGCTGTTCGGCGATCAAGTGAGCTCTC
>JBHEMS010000063.1:0-7657 GCA_046262455.1 Candidatus Dormibacteria bacterium
ACACAAAGGACCTGTTCTGGGCGATGAAGGCCGCCACGCTGGCGAACCAGGACTTCGGCGCAGACGGGCTCTACACCACCAACGTTCAGAACGTGCCGAGTCACGAGCGCGCGTACCTGGAGAATTACAACGCGCACTACGGCGGGCAGTTCCGCGGCTCTCACCCGGCGCAGTGCGATCCCTCCGACTGCAAGGTCGACATGATCGACGCCTTCAAGGTCGAGGACTGGATCCAGGGGACCCGTCTCGACCCAAAGTACTGCAGCTCCTTCACCGACCTCGCCACGGGGGCAAAGTCCGGCGCCCAGTTCATCAACCCCGACCCCAACGCCGTCCGCGATCCCTACTGGGACGGCAACGGGACCCGGGCGGTCAACGTGGACCTCCAGCCGCAGGGCACGGCCCAGGACATCACCTTCTTCTTCATCGACACCTTCTTCCCGACCTACGCCGACCAGTACTTCAACCTGGGCCGCTACCACACGTTGGCGAGCTTCAACCACATCACGGACCCCGACACCGGCGGCGGTCAGCAGATCGACAACGCCCGGGGCTGGGGCGGCCGCTTCCGCTTCTACTTCCAGGACATGGGCGCCGCACCCAGCTTCTACGAGCGGGAGGACTGGCTGCGCGAGGAGCTGTCGGTGGCCGACGGGTCGGCCGGCTTCGACCCGCCGATATGGCAGTATCGCAACGACCCGACATGGAACGGGACCGTCAGCCCGTCAGACCCGGCGACCACCCAGGTGCGCGCGGCGGGCAGCAACTTCGGCGGGGTGCTGGGCTGGGATGTGAACCAGGGACTCGCCTTCAAGTACATCGCCAGCTACCTGTACCGGCCAATCCCATCCGACTACTACATCCTGGCGACGAACAACTGGATCGACTACTACTCCCAGCCGGCCCAGGGTGGCTTCTACTCCATCAATTTCAACAAGGTTTATCAGCCCGCCCTGGGGCTCAAGGCGCTCAACTCGGCCAGCCCATACGCCACCTTCACCGACTCCCTGCCGGAGTTGCCTAACCTCAGCGCACCTAACAAGCTGGGATGCGCCAACAATCACCATCTGCTGGACGTCACACCGGTCCAGCCGCTGCGTACTTCGCTCCAGCCGTGCCCCACGGGCGTCACGGAGAACGCAATCCAGCACGCCATCGAGGACGGCAAGAACCACGGTGCGCTGGGAACAACAATTTTTGACCCGGCCGCGCCCGGCGGGGTCGTCTCAATACCGGACGCGGGGGTCAACGCCGGCGACCTGCGTAACTTCGTCGACCACCACCGCAGCACCTACGCGCCGCTCAAGGCGGGCGTCTTCACCGTGCCGGTGCTGAACATCTACTTCGAGAAGCTGTACAACGTCGCCCTGCCACTGATCGTCGGCGGTCTCGCCGAGGGAACCAATGACGGCGAGGGCTGGGGGCAGATCGACAACCTCAACGAGCGTTCGGTGACCAAGACCGCTATCGACTGCCCCAACTCCCTGGGCGGCGGAACACTGGCGCCGGCCTGCCTGCCCGGGGGTGGGCCGTTCAGCAACGCGCGCGCCATGACCTACATCGTCCAGCACGAGGCGGCCCACTTCCAGGGCCTGCACCATCCCCACGATGGCACGGCGTCGGTGGAGAAGGCCGTGGCCGAGGGCCCGCCCGATTCGCCGTTCACCGGGCAGTGGCACTACTACTACTCGATGAACAAGTGGCAGTACGACCTGACCGCCTCCCCCACGACGTACGGCCACACCTACGGCACGTACGAGGTGGTCGACCAGGACCGCCTGATGTACGGCCACGTTTCGGAGTACGTGAAACAGGCCCAGGACTGGATCGCCGACGGGTACTTCAACGAGGCTGCCGCCGGCGCCACCGCACCCTCCGCGTCGCTGCAGCAGCGCGAGGCCGCCATGAAGTCCGAGAAGGGTATTGCGACGGAGCTCTTCAAGAATGGCGACTACCTGCACGCGCAGTACGAGATGCGCAACGCCATGCTGCACGCCAAAGGGTTCTTCTTCCCCGCGGTGGCCCCTCACCGGATGTCCTTGTCCGACGCCCAGCTGGCCGCCGCCTTCCCCGCCTGCCCGGCAGGTGTGAGCGCGGCGCAGATCCCGGGCTGCAGCAACGCCCAGGACATCCAGGACGGCCACGCAATCTTCAACATCAACCCGCAGCCGATCTACAGCTCGGACGTCTGCGGCGCCGGCACCGTGGTCCAGACGCCGATCTCCACCCCCGCTGTGCCGCCGATCGCAGCTGACAGATTCCTGCCTCCCACCGGCCGGGCGCTGCCCGCCGCGGCGCTGCTGGTGGCCACGTCGGGGTTCTGGTCGCTGGTGGGCAGCGCGCTGCTGGCGCTGGGGGTCGGGGGCCTGGCCTGGAGCCAGCGAGCCCGCGGTTAGGCGACCCCGGCGCGCTCCGCGAGGTGGGCGCTGACGGCCGCGCTGGCGCGGACGCCGGTCTCGCGCCGGACGGGGCCGCCCCGCACGATGCCCTCGAAGTCTTCCAGCCAGGACGGGTCGTCGCCCACGGCGGCCTCGGCGGCGTGGCCGCCCAGTCGCGCCGCGAACCGCGCGGCGATATAGGCCAGGCGGCCGCTGCCGGTGGCCTCCGCGTGCTCGGCGGCCTGCGCGGAGAGCAGTGACGCGATGTAGGTGATCGCCATGCGCTGCTCCAGCCGCCGCATGCGCAGCTGGGCGGCCTTGAGGTCGAGGCCGCTGAGCGCCGCGACATCCTGCGCCAGCGCGCGGCCCTCGCGCGCCAGGGCGGCGGCAACGTCAGTCGCCGGCCCCCCGTGGGCCTGTTCGGTGAGCCGGTCGACCTCGTCGAAGTACGCCGGCCCGGCGCCCTTGGAGAGCGCGCGCATGACGTCCAGCGCCATGATGTTGCCCGACCCCTCCCAGATCGCGTGCACATACACGTCGCGCAGCATCCGGCCGTTGGGCCAGTCCTCGATGTAGCCGTTGCCGCCCCTGACCTCCATGGCCTCGGTGGCAACGACCCGCGCGCGGTCGGCCAGGTAGCCCTTGAGCATCGGCGTGAGCACTCGGAGCAGGCGGCTCTTCTCGGCGTCACCGTGGTCGGCCTTCTCCATCAGGTCGCCCACCTCGATCGCCGCCGACAGGGCGGCGGTCTGGTCGGTGACCAGCTCCGCGAGCGTGTCCCGCATCAGCGGGTGTTGGTCGAGGACGGTGCCAAAGGTCACGCGCTGGCGGGTGTGCTCGAGCGACTCCCACACCGATCGCCGCATCGACGCCGCCGACGTCATGGCGATGCCCACCCGGGTGTAGTTGACCATGTCCAGCATCTGCTTCATGCCGCGCCCGATATCCCCCACGGGCCACGCGAACGCCCCTCGCAGCCCCATCTCAGAGGACGCCAGCCCCTTGTTGCCGAACTTGGGCTTGAGGCGGTGGAAGATGTAATCGTTGCGCCGGGGATCGGCGTGGATCTCGCCGTCGGCGACCCCCTCCGGGAGGACCCGCGGCATCAGGAAGAGCCCCAGGCCTGCGGTGCCGGCGCCGGCGCCCTCGGGCCGGGCCATGACCAGCGCGAGGTCGAAGGTGGGGTTGGTGGCAAACCATTTCTCCCCGTACAGGCGCCAGTTGCCCTCATCGTCGCGCACCGCGCGGGTCTCGTTGGCGCCGACGTCCGAGCCACCGGCCTTCTCCGTCAGGAACATCGCGGCGGTGAGGTAGTCGGGGCCATCGCTGGCCAGGCGCGGGATCCACCTCTCCGCCAGGGCGGGGTCGTTCAGCTTGAGCGCGCGGGACATGGCCGAGGCCATGGCCACGGGGCAGCCGGTGATGGTCTGGTCCGCCTGCAGGAACAGGTACTCGCAGCCGCCGTGCAGCGACGCCGGCGCCGTCCCCGTCAGCCCGCGCCAGCCAGGTATGTAGGCCATCCGCACCAGGCCGAAGCCGTGGGACATGCCCTCGATCTGCTTGAAGACAGGGTGGTAGTCAACCTCGTCGACCCGCTGCCCGCGGTGGTCGTACTGTCGTAGCACGGGAGGGTTGGCCTCGAGTACCGGCATCAGTGGCTCGACCTGTTGGGGCACCAGCGTCCCCGCGTCCCGCATTGCGGCCTCGGCCACCGGCCATGTCGCCTCGCCAACGCTGCGGCGCACGAGCCACTGCAGGTGCTCATCGCCGGAGTACCAGTCCGAACCCTGGACCTCGGGGATGTGGTGGGACCCCGTGGTCAGCTCGCTCAGGCGCCTCTGCACGCCGTTACCTTACCGCGCGTCCGCGAGGCGAGGTCAGTCCCGGGTGGCCCTCTGCGGCTGAATCATCTCCTGGTCGCCCAGCTGGTCCAGGCCACGGGCGCGGTAATAGACGGTCGAACCCACCCATGCCAGTAGGAAGATCCCGATGATCACGAAGCCCAGCTTGCTGATATCGAGGCCGTTGATGAAGCTCCAGAAGGGCCCATTGCCGGTCTGCGCGTCCCCGGTGCCCCGGATCCCACCGGTCTGGACGCCGATGACCTGGAGGGCTTCGATGGTCCCGATGACCATTGCCACCAGTACGGAGATACCAGTGATGTTGAGGTTGTAGTAGAGCTTGCGGATGGGCTTGACGAACGCCCATCCATAGGCCCCCAGCATCATCACCCCATCGGTGGTGTCGACCAGCGACATGCCCGCGGCGAACAGCAGCGGGAACAGGACGATGTAGAAGGCGGGGATCTGGCCGCTGGCGCCGAAGCCTGCCGTGATCGCCAGCAGCCCGACCTCGCTGGCGGTGTCGAAACCGAGGCCGAACAGGACACCGACGGGGTACATCTTCCAGCTCTTGTCGACCAGGCGCAGCGCGGGCCGGAAAAGGCGCGCAAGCAGCCCGCGGTTCGCCAGGTAGTCGTCCAGGGACTGGTCGTCGTAGCTCCCACCCGCCTTGACCTTGCGGAACTGACGGTAGACGTCAACCATGACGATCAGGTTGATGGTGCCGATGACCAGCAGGAACACCGCCGAAACGGTGGTGCCGATGATCGAGCCGGTGGCCTTGAACTGGGGTAGGTTGGTCTTGATGTAGGAGGTTGCGAAGGCCAGGGAGACGGAGAGCAGGATGACGATGGTCGAGTGGCCCATGGAGAAGAAGAAGCCGGTGGCCACGGGCCGCTGCCCCTGCTGCATCAGCTTCCGGGTGGTGTTGTCGATGGCCGCGATGTGGTCGGGATCAACCGCGTGGCGCAGCCCGAACCCGTAGGCGATGGCGGCGATGCCGAGGATCAGCGGGAACTGCAGCGAGGCCAACAGCGTGAGCCCCCACATCACCAGGTTGAACCCGATCAGGGCGGCATACAGGACGACCACCCGGCGCTTGGTGCCCTCGCCCCGAAGGGCCTGCTGCATCGTCGCGATCATCGAGGGTGGAGCATATGTCCTGTTGGGTCGGAGTCGCAAATGGGAACTTGAGTAAGCGCAGATGTTGTGCGACAAAGTCGCAATAGTGATAGTTTCGAAGGCGTGAGCCTCGTCGCCGAGTTGCCCGGGCACGGGTACCGCAGGACCGCCCAGCGTGCGGCCGTCCTTGACATCCTGGAGGCCAGTGGCGGGCACCTGACGGCAGCCGAGATAGTCCGCTCCGCCACCGCCGGCCCTCTCGCGGTGAACCGCAGCACCGTCTACCGCACCCTGGAGACCCTGTTGGACACAGGGATGGTGCGGGCCTCACGCCTGGGGCGATCGACCTCCTACGAGCTGACCCACGCTGCGGGGGGCGATGCCGAACATCACCACCTCGTGTGCCGTGAATGCGGCACCACGCTCCACGTCACCGGGACGGGGGTCACCGACATCCTCCGCGCCGAGGCGGCGCAGGCCGGCTTCCGCGTGGAGGAGCTGCACCTGACCGCCAGCGGCATCTGCCGTCGGTGCCGGCGCGTCAAACGTGCTTAGCTGGGAACAGCATGAAAGACCAGGCCGTGAAGCGCGAGTTCGAGCTGACCGACGAGGAGTGGCGTGCGCGGCTGACGGCCGAGCAGTACCAGGTGATGCGCCGGGCCGGTACCGAACGGGCCTTCACGGGGCGGTACTGGGATGCCCATGACGACGGCACCTACCACTGCGCGGCGTGCGATGCCGAGCTGTTCAGCTCTGACACCAAGTTTGAATCCGGCACCGGCTGGCCCAGCTTCTGGGAGCCCAAGAACACCGAGAATGTCGAGCTCCATGAGGACCGCACCATGTTCATGAAGCGCACCGAGGTCCTCTGCAAGCGCTGCGGCTCCCACCTCGGCCACGTGTTCGACGACGGTCCCAATCCGACCGGCCAGCGCTTCTGCATGAACTCCGCGTCACTCAACCTGAAGAAGGGCTAGCCGGGCCGCGGTCGGCTGGCCGGGGCGAATAGCATTGCGCCGTGGCTGAGGCCGGGGTGCGCACTGCTTTTCTTGGCGCGCTGTCGCGCCTGCACCAGCGATTCCTGGTCGATGTCGAAGGCGTCACCGAGGTCTGGCTGGTCCGCCACGGTGACGCGTACGGTGAGCTCGGGACCGGCGACGGGGCCGGTGGCCACGCGGCCGGCGATGGACAGTTCCTGGGCGCGGCCGGCGACCCCGCGGGGCCCCCGCGCATCGACCCTCCGCTGAGCCCCCGCGGCCGTGACCAGGCGACCCGGCTCGGTCGCCGGTTGGCGGCCAGCGGTGTGGAGGCGGTGTGGTCCAGCGGCCTGCTGCGGGCCCAGGAAACGGCCGCGCTGGCCGCCGCCCAGGGAGGACTGCGGACCGAGATCGACGACCGGCTTCGCGAGGTGCGGACCCACTGGGACGAGTCCGACACCGGCGAACGGGACACCCCTGAAACGCCGTACATCCCCTTCGTGGAACCACTCGACGAGGTGATCGCGCGCATGGAGGCGGCGGTGCGGGAGATCGCCGCGGATGCCGGTCCCGGGGCGAGGGTGGCGGCGGTCAGCCATGCAGGCGCCATCAGCATGTACCTCGCCCACCTGCTCAAGCTCGACTCGGGGCCCCTGCGCATGCTGCCGCGCTTCACCAGTGTCAGCGTCATCTCGCTGAAGGACGAGCTGGCGGTCGTGCAATCCATAGGCGACGTGGGACACCTGCTGCGAGAGGCGCCCGGCGATGACTGAGGCCGCTCCCGCCCGGATGTCCTTGGAGGAGCTGGGCGAGAGACTGCAGGGCTACCTGCGGGGCGACATGGACCGCCAGGGCCTGCGTCTTGGGCCCATCGAGGCGATCCCCGAAGGGCACTCGGGATTCACCTACTTCGTCACCGCCGAGGACGGCGACTGGCGACAGCGCATGGTCCTGCGCCTGCCCCCGCCGGGGGCGCGTATCGCGGGGCCGGCCGACGTCCTGCGTCAGGGGCGCATCATGGCGGCACTCCACGACCACGGCCTGCCGACGCCGCGCATCGTCGCCAACTGCGAGGACTCCACCGTCCTCGACGGCCGCCCGTTCTGCCTGATGGAGGCTGTCGAGGGGGAACGGATCGAGACGGCGCTGGGCCAGTACCCGTCGCTCCAGATCGCCGAGGCGGCGGTGCGCACGCTCAAGCGCATCCAGGCGGTGCCGGTGGAGCGGACCGGGATCGGCGCCGAGAAGCCGACGCCCCTGACGGAAGAGATGATCCGCTGGTCCTGGTTGATGTCGCGCGCCCCCGACGAGTTGACGACGGTGGCGCCCAGGCTGGGTG
>JBHEMS010000064.1:0-17940 GCA_046262455.1 Candidatus Dormibacteria bacterium
CGGCTGCGCCGTCGGGCTACTGGGCTGCGGGGTGGAAGTCGCCGTGCCTGGCGCCACCCTGCCGCGCGGTGGACCTGTCGGCGCCGAGGTCGGTGCGACCGTAGCGGTCGGCGCAGGACCGGGGCTCGCCCGTAGGGCCGACACCTCACGCTCAAGCGCGGCGATACGGCTCTCCTGCTCGGCCAGGAGCCTCCGATTGCCGTTGATTGCCCCCTTGTTGCTGGTGATGCCCGGTAGGACGAACTGCTGCTGCAGCTGCGCGATGGTCGCCTCGTCGGCCGCGATGCGAATTTGCCCACCGAGCAGGCTCGCCACCGAGATGACGACCACGAGGACTACGGCGGGGTCACGCGGGACAGGCAGCGCCGCGAGCCTTTTCCTGAGCCGCATCATGGCCGGCTGCTCACGGATGGGGCGGGCACCGTGGGGAGGTCGTGACGAATCGGCAGCACCCCCATAGCGGTCAGGACCGAGGCGGCCGCGACGGCGATGCCGGCCACATAGGTCACTTTGCCCCGCCAGCTCTGCCAGAAGGCCTTGCGGCTGGTCGCGCCCTCGTACGCGGTGGCCAATCCCTCAAGGAGTGCCGGAGCGCGCTCTCGCAGCGCCGGGTCGGGGATGATGACCGTCTGCCGGATGGTCGCGTCGATCTCGCTCAACGACTGCTCGAGGTGGGTGTGCAGGTCGATGTGGGTGGCGCGGAACTTCTCAAGCCCATCGACGATCGACTGCGCGTTGCGAGCTCGCTCGGCAGCCACACCCTGCTCGTACGCTCGCTCCTGGTCGGCGCTGCGTCGAGGCGCGGTCATGCGTGCACCGGGCAGGGAGGGTTGTCGGAGGGCGTTCCGGGAGGAAGGCTTGCCCACCACGCGGCGTCGGCGACGGGGTTGAAGGCGGCCGCGGCGCTGCCGACCATCTTCAAGCCCTCGCCGAAAAAGTTAGTGCTGTTCGGCCACGGGAACGGCTGGTCCGCGCCGATGTACTGCCAACCCTGATCGTCGCCGTTGGCGTTGAGCGTGATGTGAAGGACGAGGTCGAAGATGCCCGAAAGCTCGAGCGGTAGCCGGGTGAGCACCAATGTGCTGCCGTTCCATACGTAGCCCCACGAGGCGAACTCCCAATGCCCGGCGGTGCGCTGGTCGTTGGCGGTGGTGAGCCTCGAGACGGAGGTCTGCGGGGTGGTGGGTCCGTGAGGGCCGTAGGTGCCGGCCGCGCCGCCCGGTGGCGTCCAACAGTTGCCGTCAGGGAGTCCGGTCGCCTCGTCGATCCATTCCGCGCGAATGCCGCCGCTGGTGGCCTTTCGCGGGCGCAGGAGCAGGCTGACCGACGGGCCCTGCATGTACATGTTGGCCGACGGCGGGTTGCTGGCGATGTGGTTGGCCTGCGTGTTGAGACCGGCCTGACCGTACTGCGGGTAGACGTTGCTCCCGTCGATCGTGTCCCACATGCTGGATGAGCCGGCCAGAGGACACTCGATCACGCCCCGCCACTCCTTGACGTTGACCGCCCAGGGCGCAATGGCGATATCGAATTCCTTAGCGTATGGCGCAGGCCCCGGGCGACCCGACTGCTCATAGCCCGGGATGTTCCACGCCCCGCTGACGGCGTTGTTGGGAATGAAGAAACGCGGCGGCATCGTTGCCTTTGACGGGTCGTGCTTGGTGCACGACTTGCCGGTCAGGTAGGTCGCTGTTGGGTTGCCCATCGCTAAACGCAGAACACCAGGATCTCGCCGCTGACGCCGATGATCTCCCCGCCATGGAGCGCGGGCGCGACGAGTTCGACGTATGCCCGATATCCGGGGCCTGGCGGGATCGCGTTGGTGGGCGGACAGGAGATGGTCATGGGCAGCCAGGTCCCGACGTTGCTCCCGAAGCGGTGCTGCATCCCGCTGTTGAGGTCGGTCGTTCCCGTCGTGTCGGTTCCGATGGCGCAGCGGGCGATGTAGTACTCGGTGACCCCGGTGCTGTTCACCAGCCCCTCGAACATCGCCAGCACGAACACGTTGCAGGGGTGGTCGTAGAGCGGGAAGTCCGCATGTCCAAGGACCACGCGCTGCCCCGCCGTGACCGGCGTGTCAGTGAAGTCGATGCCAGCCCCGCCGATCTGGACGAGCCCGCCGGCGCCGCCTACGATGGGGACCGGATTGCCGCCGGAGTCGAATCCTGTGATACCGCTGGGCCAGCCGTCCCCGATGCCGAGCTTTGGGTAGGGGCCGCCGTCCCACACGGTGGTGTTCGGCCCCTGCGCGTTGACCCCCGGCACGCCAGGACCGGCGACCGGCGTGAGCGCCCCGGCGAGGAGGTTGTCGACCTGCTTGCGCAGCGCCCTCGCGTGGCTCAGGGACATCTCGATCGGGTACTGGTCGAGGTGGGCCGTTGCGCCCAGCGTGTCCTCCTGGACCTCGTACCCGATCACCTGCCGGCGCTCCCCGTGGATCCCCCGCCTGGGAGCGTCGACAATGACGTCGACCAGCTCGCGCCAGGTCGTGGGGCCAGGGGGGATGGCGGTGGTAATGGTGCGGGTCTGGTCCGGGTTGGCGCTCAGCCCCACCACCTCCTCGCCGATCTGGCTGAGGGTGTCAAAGTCGCGCACGTCCTCGGCGTTGTACTGGCGGGTCAGAACCCCGAACCTCTGGAGCGAGGCGAGGTCTCGGGCGTAGTAGACGACGGGGTCGGAGCCCGCGCCCTTGCCCTGCACCGCGAGCTCCGAGGCGAACTGCTGGTCGGCCCGATCGTGCTGCAGCTCCATGATGTTGGCGTCGTCGTCGGAGGATCCCCTGGCCTCCTGCAGGGTCGCCGGGACCGCGTAGCCGGCCGGGGTCCCGAGCCGGACGATGTCGTTCCCCCAGCCGGCGCGCGGCTCCTTGTACCAGGGGAGGCCGAGCGCGGCCGCGCCGAACGCCACCTGGTCCACCTTGTTGGCCTGGTTGAAGAGCTGCGTCAGGGGTCCGCTGTCGGTGATTCCGGTGAAATCAGTCTGGAACGCCCGCTGGAGCTCGAAGCCGTGGAGGTCGCTGACCAGGATCGTCGACGCGGCCGCGGCGTACGCCATCACGCCGAAGGGCCCGGCCGGCGCCCCGAAGCCGAGGTCGGAGGTGAGCGCGATCGCGTCCAGCATCTGGCCGTCGAGCCGGAGCCGGTAGCCCTCTTCGCGGCCCTCCACGCCGATCTGCACGTGGAGCGAGAGCGGGCCCGAGGCCGGCATGACGGCGATCTTCCAGCTGCTCGCGATCCCCTGCCGTACCAGAGTGCCGTCGGCAGCGACGTGGACGATCTTCGCCGTCGCGGTGACCGGGTTGCCCGCGCCGGCGGGGACCAGCTCCAGCAACGCCACGTAATAGGCCCCGGCGTTGTAGCCGAAGACCAGGCCGACCCCGATCCGTGTCTCGCCGGCGACGATGGTAAGCCAGGCGTTGACGTCACCGTCGAAGTCGGCGTATGTGGTCGGAGAGTGCCCGCTGATGAGCAGCGCGTTGCCTGCAGGGGCGACGACCTGGGCGCCGGCGCGGCCGGATGGCTGGGGCAGGGTCCAGCCGGCCGCCACCCGCGCCCAGCCGCCGACATTGGTGTAGGCGCTTAGGTCTGGTGCCCGGAACTTGTCGCCGAAGAGGTACTCGCGCCGGCGGACCCCGCGGTCGACGAAGCCGAGCGCGGTGTCGATCAGGTTCTCGTTCTTGCGAGTGGTGGACTTCTGCAGCAGCAGCAGTGAGTCGGTCGCGCCGAAGCTGGCCGCCTCATAGCTCTCCGCGGGCTTGTCGATCAGGCCGGTGAACCGTGGCGGGGCGCCGGCGCCGTCTGCTCGGACGTAGACCTCGAGCCGGTCCATGTACCCGATGGAGGCGAGCTGGGCCTGCTGCGCGTCGCTCCTGGCCAGCGGAGGGATGACCGGGACGGTCGCGGTCCCAAAGGCCGCCGAGAGGGAGTTGTGGCCCGGCAGGTAACCGAAGGTGCTGAAGCGCGTCCCCTCGAGGTGGTCGAGGTCAGGGATGTCGAGCGAACCGTCGCGCCGGAGGACGCGGAGCCGCCAGGGGGTGGGCATCCTAGCTCACTACGTCGACGAAGTCGTATGCGGCGACAGAGGCGCCCGCGCGGAATCCCATCTTGGCTACCGCGAACGCTTTGGCGTAGGCGCCGGTGGCGAACCAGAAGTTCCGGTCAAAGGACGCTTCAGCGTGCCAGTTGTTCGCGCCATCACGCACCAACGCGAGGTAGTACCACGTGTTCTGCGGGATGCCGCCGACCGCCAACGTCTGCCGTGAGGTGAACGCTCCACCGTCGAAGCTGTAGAGGTTGAGGCCACCACCGTCGACCTGCACCAACACGCCGTCGCCTGCGGCGTCTCCCGTCGCCGCGTCGCGCATGAAGAACCCGATGGCGTTCGCCCCGCCTGGACTCATCACGCGCGCCTCGACGCGGAAGGCACCTGACGGCGTGTAGGGACGCAGTAGGTGTCCATTCCCCGCGGCCGTCTTGAGCGCCAGCGATGACTTCCCAACTTGACTGACGGCGAATGCTGTTGCCTCGTTGACCCACGCCGCTGCGAGCGCGCCGCCGAGGAAGTGGTCGCTGCGGTTGCCGGCATCCCCCGGTGAGGTCGCATTGATGAGGATGCTGGCCTGCCCCTCGTTGTCGCTGCTCAGTCCGACCGCCGTGGCCGGGCCCACGTAGAAGCTGATGCCATCGAGGCTGCCGTACGTAGCCGGTGCGTCAATTGGGACCACGGTCCCGTCGGCGTTCACCTGAACGCGATATGTTCCACCGCCTTGTGCGGCATCGTGCTGCGTCGCCTGCGCAGGGCGATACGCGACGGGGAGCGTGAACATCGTTCCGCTACCGCCTTGAAGCATCCCGCGCAGATGGACGAAGCCCAATGCATCGATGCGGTACCCCGGCGCATTCCCGGCGTAAACCGCCCACGCGCCTGCCAGGGTCGGCGCGATCCACACCTGATCCCCGCCGCCGCCGGTGAGGAGCGTTGTGCTCGACGCGAGCAGGACAAATGCGCATCGCCCGGTGACGTCCGCAGGGCTGTTCGACGCTTGATAAGCGCCGAAGCTCAGGGTGTCGCCCGCTGCGCATACGATCACTTGGGAAAAAGGCCATGCCTCGACGTTGCTGTTGGGGTTGACCCACATGGGCCGGGACAGTAGGACGCCGTTCTTGTAAATCGAGTTTGTGACGTTGCCGCCCGGGGTCGCTACCCATTTGATGAAACCGGTGACGAGGTACGAGCCCGCCACGGGGCAGGTGTAGCGCCCAGTTGACAAGCTGTAGGCGCCGTCGGGGTCGGTGTCGATGGTGTCAGCCTTGATCTCGGTGTCTGTGTTGTTGGGGATCGTCTGAGCCGCCACGCGGTCGACGACGGCCTGGCGGAGCGGGGCGACTCCCCCGGCCGATCCGCCACCACCTGCCGCCGGGGTTGCCCATACGAGCAGGTGCGTCGTCGGGTCGACTGTGAGCACCTGGCCGTCGGCGCCCTTGGCGAGTCGAGCCGGCGCCCCTGCTGCACCGCCGACAATGAGGTCGGCCGCTGTGGTCATCGGGTTAGCCATGCCGCCGCCACCTGCCGTCTGGTCGACCCAATGGTCGTTGTAGTCGGTGCCGTCGATCTTGGCGAGCACCTGCCCCGCGGTGCCACCAGCCGGGACGCCCTGGCCCGCCGCACCATTAGTGCCGTTCGTCCCATTCGTCCCAGCGGCCCCGTCAGCGCCCTTCTGGGCTACAAGCCCCCACGTGGCGCCGGGAGGGGGCACGTTGGTCTGTGCGGCGGTCGAGATGTAGCTGCTGCCGCCAGAGCTCACGACATCGTTGATCGCGTACGCCGTGGCCGCGTTGTAGGCCCCGCGCCAGGTGATCGATGTCCCGCCAGCGCCGGGCTTCCACTTCCCGGCCGCGGCGTCCCAGTGGAGCTGCTGCCCGTTGGCCAGGCCGGTCAGGTCGACGTCGCTCATGGCCGCGAGCGTTGCCGCCGCCGCCCCCACGGCGATCGCCTGCACCTGGATCCGCTGGTTGACCGGGTCGTCGGTGAGTGCCCAGGTGACGGTGCTGCTGTCCTCGAAGTCGATGCCGCGCTCAGTGCTCAATGTCGACGTTGCCTCCTGTGATGGATCCGACGACAACGCCGCCGTGCTGGATCGTCAGTGCCGGAGCGTTGGACAGCTCGTCGGCGGGCTGGAACGTGATGCGCACGTCGATGTCCCCGTCGTCGGAGAAGTCGCTGCCGTAGTCAGGCGTGATGTCCTCGAGGAAGTAGTTGCCGTCTGCCGGCGTCACCCGGTACTCGTCCCAGACGACCCCCACGGCCAGGAGCTGGTCCTGCATCGCGAAGAGCTGCTCGAGCGCGGCCCAGGCGGTCGCCTCGTTGGACTTGACGATGCGCAGCACCTTCGGCGTGACGCTCACGTACTCGACGGCCTTGGGGTAGTGCACCACCCGCCCACCAGGGAGGGTGTAGCTACCGAGGATGGTCCTGTGGGACTTCTCGGGGAAGGGCTGCCAGCCGGTCAACGCGGGGTCGACGAGCGTCACGACCGTCAGGGTGTCGTTGCTGGTGATCTTCACTCGCCCGCCTCCGCGCCGACGGTGGCGATCTCGCGTCGGATCCTCTTCGCCAGCCAGTCACCCTGCTGACGATCGCCCGCGAAACCATTGATGTAGATCCCTCCCATGTTGAGTATTCGTGGTGCCGTGTGGGCGCCCGACAGTTGCATGGATTCTCTGGCCCGAGCGTGGTCGCCCAGGGGCAGAGTCGCTGGCCGAGCGGAGTCCCCGAGCTGGCCGAGGATGTCCCTCATCCTGTCCGGCTTGCTCAGCGGGAGAATGGCCTCCGGACCGTCCTCGGCGACGATGCCGAGGTGTGTGCGGGTAAAAACCCCTCCCTCGCTATGCTGCGGCAGCAATTGACCGATCACGGGGAGGTGCGCGAGCTGCTGCTCGATCTGGTAGATCTCCCTGAGAAACTTTGCCATATCAGCCGGAGTGTGGATGCGGGCAAAGGACTGGCCGACCTTTTCGCCGATGTGGTAGATGCTGTCGAAGATCTCGTACAGGTCGTTGCCGACCTTGACCGTGTTCCCGAGGATCGTCAGCAGCCCTGGGCCAATGTGGTTCCCGAACTCGTCCCAGCGGTTGTTCAGTAGGCGCTGCTGCTGCTCGAGGTCGGTTAGGGTTTTGCGGCCGTCCTTCGCCCTCTCGTCGATCTTCCGCTGGAGCTCCTCGGCGACCTGAGCCGGGGTACGGAAGTTGGCGACGGCGGTGTTGTACGCGTCCTGCGCCTTTGCCAGCTTCTCCGTGGACTCTCTGACGTCCGCTCGGAGCTTGTTGAGGTTGCCGATCCCACCCTCGGCGACGTGGGCCACATCCTGCAGGCGCTTGATCTCATCGGCGGTGGACTGCTGGGCCCGGCGGCTGGTCTCCTCGATCTGCGCGATCCGAGAGCTGAACCCCTCGTCACGGATGCGCTTCTCCTGGTTCAGCGCGTCGATACGGGCCTGGATCTCTCGACGGGCAGCGTCCGCGATTACCTTCGCCTGGTCATCTGCCTGCTGCTGCTTGTCGGCGGTGACCTTCTTGCCGGCCCTGATCGCCCCCAACGCGTCGCCCTCGAACTGCGCTCTTGCCACCGCGCTCTGGTCGTCGGCCAGCGCGGCAGCGTCCTGAGCTGCAGTCCGCCGCTCGTCACGTAGCTGCTGCTCGAGGTCCAACTGGCGCAGCAATCCCGTCTCATCGCGGAGGCGCGCCGCAGTGATGTCGTCAGCGGCGGCCATCTGCTCACGAAGGGAGCGCACATTGGCGTCAGCCTCGCGGGTGCGGGCGGCGCTCACCTTGTTCAGTGCATCGACTTGGCCCCGGAGCATTGCATCGGAGAGGGCCTGGACGGCGGCCTCGTTGGACCTGTGGGCGGACTCCAGTTCGGTTTCTGTCCGCGTGAGGTCCTTCATCGACTGCTCGGCGTCGAGGTGATCCTTGTTGAGCTCCTTCATGGAGATCCCGAAGGGAATCAACGCGGCGGCCCGGCCGCCGATCATGGCGCTGGTCAGCGCCTCGGTTGTCGTCTTCAGACTCTCGCCCGAGATAGCGGACAGGTCGACGGCATTGTTGAGAAGGTGGGTCGCCTTTTCCTGGTCGAAGCCGGCACGGATAAGCTGGGCCATAGCCTCTTTCGCCTCGTACTGACTGGAGATGTACTTGGCGTTGTGTTGGATGAAGCCGTCCAGTTGGCCCGAGTAGTTCTTGAATTCCAGTCCGGCGGAGGCATAGGCCTGCTCCAGCGAGCGGATCGCCTTCTCGTTTTTCTCGCTGTTCTCGATCAGCGACCTGCCGGCCTCCACGGTCACGCCGAACGCAGCGGCCGCGCCGAGCGTGGCTAGGCCAAGTCCGCCCTGGAGCTGCGAGAGCGCCGAGAGCCGGCCGCTAATCCTGTCGAAGCCGGCGCCCGACTCGCCCAGGACGCGGGTCGCATCTGAGGACGCGAGCTCAATCTTCTTCATCGACAGCGATGTCGTGTCGAGGGCGGCGGCGTGAGCCCTCGCGCCCGTCCCTGCTCTTGCGTGTGCTGGGGCGAGTTGCTGGTCCAGTGCTCTCCCGAGGGCCTCGGCGCCGCCGACGTTGGACGCCACGGCTACCCCGAAGCCCCGAAGATCCGCCTGCGTGGCCACCAGCCCGGCCGTCCACTGGGTGCGGTCGAGCCTGAGACGGGCTACGAGATCAGGTAGCGCGCGTTCGCCGGCCATGAACTCAGGTCATCCGTTGTAAGTGCATCAGTCGATCGAGTGAGCTCTTGCCTGGCGCCCTGTAGGTGCCGTCGACGGAAGCATCGCGCTGCCTGGGCTCAGAGCTGTCCGCGCCGACCATAGTCAGTCCTGGATCGGCGCGCATCAGCGAGTTGATCTGCGCCAAGTCCATCAACCAGAAGTCCCATTCGCTGCGACCCCAGCGGACAACGGCGCAGTAGTGGAGGAAGTCCCAATCGAGTCGCCGGTCGCCTCCGTCCCGGCGGGCTCTTTTCCCACGTCGGCCGCCTTGGTCAGATCACAGGAGCAGTCGGCGCACCGCCCCTTCTCGTCGTGGCTGTTGGCGAGGGAGTGCTTACACCTGGGGCAGGCGAACCCGTGAGCGGCACATTCACAACCCTCGTGCTCGCAGTGACCGTCGCGTAGGTCGTGCTCGCCGTAAGGGTGGGTGCAGTCGAGGCAGGCTGGTAGAGGCAGGACTAAGTCGAGCGCACGGTCGATAGCCTTGAGGATCGGATAGGGATCAAACCCGGCCCTGCAGAGGATGTAGCGGCGCACACGCTCAGCAGCATCCACGGGCTGCAGCACCCCGGCCTTGATCGCCACGAAGTCGGGCGCGACCCGGATCTTTTCGCCCTCAAAGAGCGTCTCATCGTACTCAGGTAGCCCGCTGCCGGGATGCAGGCAGGCGGCGGCGGCGCAGAAGAGCTGTTGCTGGTAGGTCTTCCCCTGCACGTCAGCGTTACGGAGCAGCTGGGAGACCACGCCGATGGAGCCGAAGCGCTCCTCCAGGGCGTCGTTGCTGAGCATGTTGAAGCGAAGCTGCAGGACGGTTCCGTCCTCGAGTTCGAGGGGAGTCGTCTTGCCTCGCAGGACACTTGGTTCGGTAGTCACGATCGGTATTCCCTTCGCGCCGGGTTTCGACGCTGACGACGTGGTGGGGAGCCGCGGCCAGACCCACGTCCAGCCCAGCCGCGGCCGCTAGAGAGGTCAGACGTGGGCGACGATCGGCAG
This sequence comes from Candidatus Dormibacteria bacterium, assembly GCA_046262455.1. Lineage (GTDB taxonomy): Bacteria > Chloroflexota > Dormibacteria > DASZGP01 > DASZGP01 > JAXDLW01. The sequence continues at coordinate 9,749 of JBHEMS010000064.1, forward strand.
CGCGGTCTCGTTGACGAGGATGTCCCAGAGCTTGGTGCGGTCCGCGAACGGCCGCATGACGCTGAAGGACAGCGACGGCACCTCGAACGTCTCGTTGCCGAACCCCGACTTGGGCACCGCGTCGAGGCGGCACTTCCAGAAGAGGTGGTGGACATCGCCCTGGTCGGTCACGCCCACGTCGCTCGACGCCTCGAGCAGAAATGCCGGCAACTTGTCGACTGTCTGGGAGTACTTTGCCTGCGTGTTGGGTGTGGCCCCCGTGATCGACTCGGTGCCGCCCGCCATCACCGCCAGCGCGTCGAGGCTGAGAAGGGCGTGAACGATGGTGACCTTGAGCATGGTGATCTTCGCCCGCTGGTCGATCGACCCGCCGCCGCCGCGGAGTTCGTCCGTCTTGACGTTCCCGCCGATCTGCAGGCTCTGGGGTCCTGGCAGGTTGACCAGGGGCCCGAACGCCAATGGGTGACCGGGCTGGTCGAGCGTGATCGCCTGGACGGCCACGTGGTTGGCCTCGAACTCCTCGACCTCGATGGGTGCTATCAGTGCTGGCATGACCTACTCCTTTGGCCCGGGATTCGAGCCGGATGTTGCCGTCGCCCCGGGGTTCGAGGCTTCGGGCGCGGTTGCCCCCGTGACGTGTCCGAGGAAGATGTCGAGGTCCTCGAGGGCGACCTCAGCCACCCCCGCCACGACGTCGTAGACGCGCCACACGGCGCCGTCGAAGATCTGGATCGCTCCGCCGACTTCGGGCGGAACCTGGACCCTGACAACCTTCCCGCTCGGTGGGGCCGGCGGGGTGGACTCCCGAGCCACCGGCGGTGTGCCGAGGATCGGGGTCGAGGTCAACTGCTCGCCCGTCGACGCTGACTTCGGGGCGGTGTCGCTGGACGGGGTGTCGGTCGTTTCTGCCATGTTCAGCCTCCTTTACGGGCGGACGGTGATGAGGTTCCGGTGGATCCGGAGCCCGATGACGTGCTGGACGCGGTTGTTCGCGACCGGCGAGGGGATCTCACGAGGCCCGTAGGCCAGGTGGCAGCCATAGATCCGCGCAGGGAAGCCGGTGACGGCGGCCCGGAGGCGCACCCCGTCCAACGCGGCCGCCACCAGCTCGGGGAGTACGGGGTCGAAGGCCCGAGCGCGCTTGCCGCCGGGACCAGCGGTACCCCGGGCAGCCTGCCAGAGGCTCAACTGGGGCTCGCTGATCACACCCTTGCGACCACCAACGGCGCCTGGCGCGGCCGCAGGGTCGGGGCTCGTGTTGATGTCGTCAAAGATGAGGAGAAACGGCAGTACCTCCTCATCGGGCTTTCGTACCCAGATGTCGATGCCCAGTCCTGGACTCAGGTGCTCGAGGTGGGCCTTGATCGCACTTCCCAGCGAGAGAGACATCAGCGGCCGTCCACCGGGCGAGTCGCCCGCGCCGTCAGTTCGTCGGCGATCGCCCGACGAGCAGCCGGCCGGGGCTCGACGTAGACGCTGCCGTCGTGGTGGCCGAACTCGTCGGGCAACGCAGCGTCGTCGACGCTGGTGCCGCTCTGGGTCACCAGGCCGCTACCCGGGATGATCCCGACGTCCACGCCCTCAGCGTTGGCCACGACCTTGACGGCATCGCGCATGCCGCCCTCTGGCAGGTTGTCCCTCCACCGCTGCGCGATAGCGGCCGCGGTGGCCCGCTGGTCACCCTGTGCCAACTCCTCCTCCTGGCGCAGGGCATCACTGAGACCGGCCAGGAAGGCGTCGGTATCGATGCTGAAGCTCATGGCGCCACCGGGTAGCGGTACTCCACCAGGTCAACCTCCTGGTGATGGCCGCGGCCGCCGGCGTCCTGCGCATCGCTGGCCGCCACGTACTCGAGCCCGTCGTGGGGCACCCTGCGGATCCGCGCCCGCTTGCGGATGACGAGTGGCTTCAGCGTCCCATCTGCGCGGCGGACGTGGAAGGGGGCAAACAGCAGGTGCGACGTGAACGCCTCGCCGGACTCGTCGTTGGCCATGATCTCGGGATTCGCAACGTCCTTGATCCGCTTCGGCGTTGGCGATGGCTGGATCCATCCGGGATACGGCCCCTCAACGTCATCGGCCTCGATGGGCCAACCGGCGTCGTCGACTACGACCTTGCCCGCTGCGTCGCGCTCGTAGACCCCGGGCGGCATGAGCTCGAACTGGTGGGGGAATCTCACGACAGAGCCGGCCCCCAGCTCGTCCAGGTGCGGCTCGAGAGCCGGTCCGGACGCACGGACGATCGCAGCGTCAGGGTCCGTGCCCCGTGCTGTGGCATCAGCCTCTTGGCCAGGAGTTCCGGATCCACGTTGCGGCGATCGACGCGGTACTGGCCAGTCTGCTCGCTGCTGACGCCGGGATCGGGCAGGGCTAGCCTGACCAGGTCGATCAACGCCTTCTTGACCTCCGGCTCGTCATTGGGCGTGTAGGTGACGGCGACCGGGCCGAGCTGGCGGTTGGTCGTTCCGAGCCACCAGCCAAACACCTTCTCGATCTGCGTGCCTCGCTCGATGAGCCGGATGTTCTGCGGCTCGATCGCCGCCCCACCGTCGACGACCGAGACAGAGTCGGTGGGGCGCAATAGGTAAAGGGTCGAGTCTGCATCCCAGGGCGAGACCCAGATGTGCTGCGTGACCTCACCCACCAGTTGCCCGATGCGGCGCGCCAGCCAGGCCTCCTCGCGGGCCGTCACGGACAGCAGTTGATCGTCCGACAAGTCAGGCGCGATCACCAACGCGCGCAGCTCGTCGATCGCCAGGACGGTGGTCTGCACAGTCCCGGTCGGAGCCGTGAGCACCAGGTCGTCGTCGGCGTCGTGCAGGGCCGGCTGCCCCGCGCTGAACACCGAGGCCAGGTCGAGGTAGTAGGTCCCCGCCGGCAGCGTGTGGGGGTAGGCACAGGTGAAGGCCAGCGGGTTGGCTGTGGGCACTGTCGCGACGGCGGCCACCGCGACGACGGTGCGGCTGGGGTCGCTGTAGATCGTGAGGACGGGGGGTGCGACCGGACGCTGATTCAGCGTGTAGGTGAAGGTTCCGTCGACCGTTGCGGTCCGGGTGACCGTGCTCACGAAACCACCCCCACCGGGACCGGAGTGGCGACGCTGACGACCAGCGTGTCGGGCTCGCCGATCTGCAGCGTCCCGTCCACGGTCGCCTCGTACTCGCACATGTAGGACCCGGGTCCTGGCGCGACCATCTTGGCGCTGTAGATCCCCTGGGCGACGCGAAGGAAGTCGGTGCCGGCCGCGGGGAACGGACGCCGGACGACGTTGTCGCTGTCACGCAGCTGGTAGCGCGCGTCATTAACGTCGGCAAGCAGTCCCTGTCCGTTGCGGACAACAAGGACCAGCAGGACGACCTCACCAGGCTGGGCGGTCAGCATCATGGGGTCGGCCCTCTAGCCCCCCAGCTCGGTGGGTTCGAGGATTATTCGGAGCCTGTAGGGGGCCGCGATTCCTCGGGCCTCCATGTAAATGTTCAGCCGTACCCCGGCGTCGGGATGTAGGACTGCTTGCAGGATGTTCCCCTCGAGCTCGATGGCCTCGGCCACCAGGGGCTCTACCTTTGGCTGCTCATGGACGTGTGTCATGCCGATCTCCTTTTGGTTGGTGTTGGATAGGTGGTTATTGCCGTTTTTAGAATTCACGTCAGCGACTCCTGTACCAACGTGCCGTGACTGAATCCCACGTGAAGGTGCTCGCGGCCAGGCCGGGGATCACGCTGCTGACGCCGTCCGCGACGTTGCTGGTCGCCGCCGCCGCGAAGGTCACGCTGAACGTGGTGGTGGTGGCCTCGTTGATGACGGTCACCTGCTGGCCCGCCACGGTTCCGGCTGCGAGGATCACGCCGGTCACAGCCGCCGTCGGCGCGACTCTTGCCACCCTGACGCCCGCGGTGGCGATGGTCCCGGCGCTCGCCACGGCTGGCGCGGTGGCGGACTGCCCGCCCGCCAGGAGCCCGTTCACGCTCACCGTCCCGGTGAACGTCGGGCTTGCCAGCGGCGCAGCCGATACCCATGTGCCCGGCGTTCCCGCGACCGTGCAGACCCACACTTTGCCCGTTTGATCCACCACAAAGTCGCCCACAGCGAATGTGCCCGTTGTCGGGGCACCGGACGCAATCCCACCAACGTACCGGGTTGCCGCTACAGCGCCTGTCAGCAACAGAGATTTGCCGGTCGGATCGACTGGCGTTGAGTGAACGTGATCTGAGCGCGAAGGCGTTGTGGCCGCTCCCGCTGCACCGGCAAGGCCAAAGGTTGCCATCGCCCCCGGTGCGCCGCCAAAAGCCTCACGACCATGAACGTGGTCCGACCTCGGGAGCGTTGTCGCGGTCCCTGCGGCAGCTACATCACCGACCGCCGAGTTGCCGGGGGTTGCGTACCCCGGATCGCCTGCCTGAACCCACGTCCCCGGAGTGCCAGCAACGGTGCAAACCCAAACCTTTCCGGTCTGATCTATGACGAAATCACCGACTGCAAACGTGCCCGTTGTCGGTGCGCCCGAGGCTACGGCCCCGGCGTAGCGCGTTGCGGCTACAGCCCCTGTAAGGCCGAGCGCCTTGCCGGTAGGGTCTGCGGGAGTCGAGTGCACATGGTCCGAGCGTGAGGGCGTTGTGGCCGATCCTGCCGCGCCACCTAGCCCGAACGCAGCCATAGCGCCGGGGGCACCGCCGAATGCCTCCCTGCCGTGAACATGGTCGGCCTTTGCCGCCGTGGTCCCGGTGCCTACCGCAGCAGCATCACCCTCCGCAGAGGTAGTCGGGGCTGTTGAGGTCAGCGCCGCGCCGCTCGCCGCAGCCCAGATCGGGGCAACTCCCGCACCCTGCGCCGTGAGGACGAAGCCCGAGGTAGAGGCTGCAAGCCTTGTAGCCGCCCCCGCTGCGCCGCCGATTATCAGGTCACCGACCGTCGTCATAGGGTTGACAAGCGACGACGCCCAGGTCGGCGTAGCCCCGGCGCCTGCGCTGGTCAGCACCTGACCGGACGAACCTGCGGAGCCGGTCAGGGAAATAGGGGCGGAGGCGGGGAGGACTAACCCCCCGTTGAACGTGGCCTTGCCGGTGTTGTCGATAGATGCAACCGCGGCTGCGGTGTTCCCGCCGTGAAAAGCTACGCCACCAGTTCCGCCGCCGTAGTTGAACCGGATCAAACCGGCACCCGCCGTGCGGATGTACATGTCGTCGTTGGCGTTAGCCGTGGTGATGGCGGCGACAGCCGACGAGCCGACGAATATCGTGCCTGTCGGGTACACACTGCCGTTGCCTGTGACCTTAAACTGGCTAACGCTGTTGACCGTCCAGTCAGCGAGGTTGTCTCCAAAGCCTGCGGGGGCGGTGATGGCGATAGATGCGATCCCGCCGCTGGAGGGCGGTGTCACGCTCAGACGGTTGAAAGCTCCTTTGCCGGTCGCATCAACACTGGCAACACTGGAACCATTGACCTGCCAGTCGCGCAGGAGGCCGCCGGTCCCGACCGGGGAGTTAGTAACCAGCACACCTGCGTTGCTCAGGCTCATGCGGGTGGCGTAACCGGCGTTGGCATCGCGCCACGTCCAGTCCCTGCCGTCGAAGTGCATGTAGAAGTCGGCTTCGATGGAGATGGACCCGACCGGCCACGAAATCTTGTTGCTGGTCGCTAGGTTGAGGCCGCCGACTACCCTGAACTTGCCAGTGTAGTCCAGCCCTGCCAGGAGCGTCTGCGTAGACGCCCCGGTCTTCTGATACCAAGTGAACGAGTCCCCAGCGTCAAGCGTGTCGAGGTTGAAGAAGTTGACCTCACGGGTGCCGTTGCTGAAGTTCCAGCCGATCAGACCTCCAGCGCCGCTGGGGTTAGTGCCGCCGAGGTTGGTGGTGACGTTTAGGCCGGTGGCGCCCGCCAGCAGCAGCCCGCCATTGAACGTCCACAGCGCCGAGGCCGTCTTAGCCCCGGTGATTGTTTCCGTCCCTGCGAGGTGAGCGAGCAGGCTATCGGTCGGACTGCCTACCCACGTCCCTGGCGTACCTGCCGCGGTGCATATCCAGAGTGCCCCGGCCGAGTCGACATACAACTCGCCCTTGACGTGCGCGCCCGTGGTGGGTGCCCCGGTGCTGGCGGCCACGGGCACCGCGATATCGGTTAGGAAGGCCGTCGGCATTTAACCGATCACGACCACTCGATAGGCGTTCGTCGCGGGTGCCACGGCGAAGGTCAGCGTCAGTGTGTTGACGGTGGCCATGACCACATCGCAGTCGACGACGGCGTTAGTCGATGCGTCGTAAACCGCGACGACGACGTCCCGGGTATTCAGGTTATGCGTGACCGTGATCGCGGTCGTCGCACCATCGCCGATCGTGACGGCGAACTTGGTCGGAACGTTGGGTGCGGACAGCTGGTTGCCCGTCTTGACGATTGGCGCCAGAACGGTGATCTCACCTGCTCCAGAGAACTGGGTCCAGTTGACCGCAGTGGTGCCAGGAGTGATCGCGCCCGTGCCTTGGAGAACGAAGCCTGCACTGGCATTCGCAGTGCCGGCTTCAACGAACACAAAGGAGCCGGGCGCCATGTTGGCCGTGGTGTTGAAGTCCGTCGCCCTGGCCCACGCTCCCGAGCCCGCGATGTAGATGCCGTTCTCGGACGGGGTCGTCTGGTTCTTGAGCAGAATCCGGTCTCCAGCGACTGTCTGGTAGCCGTCGATGACGAGCAGCGTGCCGGTGGCAATGACCACATTGGCGGTGCTCGCTGCGGCCACCGACTGTTTGACGTCGAGTCCAGCTGCGCGGGCATCGACGTACGCCTTGGTCGCCGCGTCCTGGGGGTTGGTCGGGTCGAGGAGGTTTGTGACCTTGTGGCTGTTGGCGCTGTAATCGGCAGCCTGGGCAGCGAGCTGGTCCGCCGAGGGCATGGCCGGCGTGCCGTGCGTGTGGTCTGAATGGGCGATCGTCGTGGCGACGCCGGTGGCTGACGCCGCGCCCATCGTCGTCTGCGCCGTGACCACGCCGAAGGCCTCTCGTGCGTGCTTGTGGTCGCTGCGACTGGGGGTGGTGGCGGTGCCGGGCGCCTGGGTGTCACCTACCGCAGACGCGGTGGCCGTGATGCCGAACGCCTCACGGCCGTGGACGTGGTCCACGCGGGCTGAAGTGGTGCCGGCGCCGGCCGCCGCCGCGTCCCCTACGGCAGAGCTCGTCGGCGCCCCACCCAGCGCCTCCCGGCCGTGGACGTGGTCGCGACGCGCAGCGACGGTGGCGGTACCGACCGCGGCCGCGTCACCGAGTGCGGAGGTCGTCGGTGCGGTTACGTCGAAGGCGACGATGGTGGCGTCGGAACGCACCGCGGTCGCAGCCGCGCCGGCAGCCGCAGCGGTGCCGAGAGCGATCGTCGGGCTCGCGAAGCTGACCGCGACCCCGACCTGCACCCAGGTGCCCGGAGTCCCAGCCGCGGTGCAGACCCAGATCTTGCCGGTCTGGCTGATGACGAAGTCGCCGATCGCGAAGGTGCCGGTGGTCGGCGCGATGTCGGCCGTGCCCCCGGCGTAGCGGGTGGCCGTGACGGCGCCGGTGAGAGCCAGGGGTTTGCCCGTGGGGTCGGCCGGCATCCCATGCTTGTGGTCAGAGCGCGACGGCGTCGTGGCCGCCCCGGCTGCCGCGGCGTCACCGAACGCCTGGGTGACGGCGGCGCCACCCCAGGCCTCGCGACCGTGAACGTGGTCGGCGCGCGCCGCGGAGGTGCTCGAGCCCGCGGCTGCGACGTCACCCTCGACCGAGTTGCCCGGTACGGCGAACGTGACCTCGGCCTGCTGCCAGGTCGTGCCGTCATAGACGCGGAAGATGTTGAGGACGGTGTCGAAGTACACCTGTCCCTTGGCCGGGGTACCGGGAGCCGCGGCAAGGTTCTGAATGACTGCGTTCTGCAGCTCGTTCTTGCTGAGGTCTATCGATACCAGGTACTTGCGTGCCATCTGTCTCCCTTACCCGGTCAGGTAGGCGGTGCCAGAGAAGGCACCCGCGAATGTCGCGGTCAGGTGCGAGTTGTCGACGTAACTGATCTCTCCCTCGACCACAGACCCGGCCGAGTCGACGATCACGACGGCAGGGAAGCCGTTGAGCGGATGGGTGATATGCCAGGCGGCCGCCGGCAGTTGCTGCTGCCACTCGAAACTGCCGCCGGCAGGCCCCGCAGGCCCCGCAGGCCCAGCCGGTCCGGCAGGCCCCGCAGGGC
>JBHEMS010000065.1:0-9694 GCA_046262455.1 Candidatus Dormibacteria bacterium
CCTCGCCGGGTACGAGTTCATCCAGACGGTGGGCAAGGGCGCCATGGGCTCGGTGTACCTGGCGAAGCAGGTGGCGCTCAACCGCCTGGTGGCGATCAAGCAGGTGCTGGGGGCCTGGAACGGCGACCCCCAGGCGCTGGAGCGCTTCCGTCGCGAGGCGCGGGCGCTGGCCAAGATGAACCACCCGAACATCGTTGGGATCTACAACCTCGAGGCCGTCGGCACCGACCTGTACATGATCCAGGAGTACATCCACGGCCCCACCCTGAAGCAGATCCTCGGCAACGCGCGGCTCAGCACCGGCCAGGCGATGCGGGTGGTCGGCGAGGTATCGGCGGCCCTGGGGTACGCGAGCAAGCAGGGCATCCTGCACCGCGACCTGAAGCCCGGCAACCTCTTCATCACCACCACGGGCGTGTGCAAGCTGGGCGACTTCGGGCTGGTCAAGATGATGGGCGGACAGGGCAACTTCGTGACCCAGGTCGGCACCATCCTGGGCACCCCGTCGTACATGTCACCGGAGCAGGCCGGCGGCAAGGCAGACATCGACCAGCGCACCGACGTCTACTCCCTGGGCGTGATGGCATACGAGCTGCTCGTGGGCCGGCTGCCCTTTCCGCCCATACCCGGGAATGTCATGGCCACGGTCGAGGCGCACATCTCGACGCCCCCGCCGCGGCCGAGCCAGGTCGCGCCCGGGTTTCCCAACAAGGTTGAGGACGTGCTCCTAAACGCCCTCGCCAAGGACCCGAAGAAACGCTACAAGACCGCGGGGGACTTCTGGGTCAAGCTCGCCGATGCCGCCGAGAAGTCGTGGCCGGGGTGGGCGGGCGAGTCCGATCTCTCGGCGGTCGCCACAGCTGCAGCCCCCATTCCCCCCGTCAGCACCATCGCCGGTGCACCGTCGAACGTGGCCCCACCGCCCCCCCTGCCCGGAGCGCCGCCTGCCGCGCGCACCATCTCCCCCCTCGACACCACGGCCCTGATGGCGGGCTCGGAGGACACCCTCGTGCGTCCAAGCGACGAGACGATCGTCCAGTCCGGCGCCGCAGCTGACCAGACCGTGGCCCTGGGCGGGGCGGGAGCCGCGGCAGCCGAGGAGACCGTGGTGCAGGGCCCGCAGTCGATGCACCGCGACCACCCCACCGGCGCCCCGGAATTTGTGCCACCCCCCACCGCCCCGATGCCCGCGCCCGCCGCCGTGCCAACCGCGGCTGCCTTTGCGGTGCCACAGGTCCAGGCCCCGGTGTACAAACCACCCAAGGTCAAGCAGAAGGGCGGCGGCTTCAAACGTTTCCTGCGCAACCTGGTCTTCCTCCTGGTGCTCCTGTTGGTCATCGCCGGCGGTGCGTACTACCTACTGAACCGAGGCGTTGCGCCGGCCGTCGCGGTAACCGCGGTGGAGGCCGCCGCGAACCCGCCTGTGGGTCATTGCCCGAGCGCCACCTTCGTGTTCACCGGCAGGATCCACACCAATGGCGGCGCCGGAAACATAACCTACCAGTGGATCCAGCCCGACGGGACCCCTGCCACCCCGACGGACCAGCAAGTGGAGAAGGGCTCCGGGATCATCACCGTCACTCTCCAATTCACCTACCATGGCCAGGGCAGCGCCGATGGCAACCAGGCCCAACTCAAGGTCCTGAAGCCCAGCGCCATTGACTCCAACCCGGCCCCGGTGCAGTATCGCTGCCCATGACGAGGAGGACCTATGTCTGAGAAGGTAGTCGCATATTCCCCCAACCGGGCCCGCCTGACCCGCCAGGTCAGCGAGCAGACCGGCGCGGGCAACCAGGTCATGGCTGCCTTCCTCAACGAGGATGCCGCCCAGGCTTACGTGAACCGGCACGCCTTCCGATCGGTGGGCGAGCCCATGGGATCCGCGGCCATCCTGACCCCGGCCGCCGCGCCCATACCGCCCGCTGTCCAGGCACCGGCTTTCCCAGAGCCGTCAGCATCGCCCACCGACGGCCCGGTGCCGCCAGAGGTTGCGGCGCAGAGCGTCGCGCCGCAGCCACAGCCCCAGGCAGCGCCGGCACCGAGCGCGCCACCCATGGTGATGCCGGAGATCGCGACGCCCGGGCAGCTCGACGCCGTCCAACCCCGCCGCACTGGCGGCAAGGGCCAGGTGTTCGCGGTCTATAGTCCCCGCGGCGGCGCCGGCACCAGCGTCCTCGCCGCGGCGCTGGCATCACGCATCGCCCAGGACCAGGGCCTGCGAGTGCTGCTGGTGGACCTTGACCTCCAGAACGGGAGCCAGTCGTTCTTCTTCGACGTGACGGAGATGAAGCGCTCCAGCGTGCTGGGACTCAAGCCGCTCATCGACGAAATCCTGGTGCGCGTCGAGGGCGATGTTTCCCGCGTCGCGGCGGAGGCCGGTTCGGTCATCTCTGAGGAGATCCTGCTCAACAAGTGCTTCCGCAAGGAGAACCTCTTCGTCCTCTGTGCCCTTGACGACCCGGCAGCGGTCGACGACTACGGCGACCCCTCCAGCCACATGGAGGCGTTGGTCCAGGTGCTCGCCAGCAATTTCGACGTGGTGGTGCTGGACCTGCCCAACACGGTCGACATGTTCACCGCGCCGGCCCTATTCCAGTCGGACCGCATCCTGGTGGTCACCCCCGAGGACATCCCCAGCCAGATCAAGGTGGCGCGGATGCTCAACCTGGTCCTGGGGCCGATGATCGAAGCCCGGGACCTGCGGGTGCAGGACCGGGTTTTCATGGTGGTGAGTCGCAGCGGCAAGAAGAAGCTCGAAGTGCCAATGCCCGTGGGCGTCGCCGCCAGCCTTCCTGACGACAAGAAGTTCATCGAAGCCTTCGTGGAGAAGCACCAGCCGTACGCGAAGTCGGCCGGCTCGGGTTACGCCAAGGCCGTCAGTGGCCTGGCGACGTTCCTCGGAGTCGGCGGGGGCCCGGCGAAGAAATAACCGATGGACGAGCAGGGCACCGCTGTAGCACCGTAGGCGCCCCCGGGGCCGGCCGGCTACACTACGGGGGCTTCAGACTGGGGACCGTGGGGATGCATTCAGATTGATCAAAATTCGGCGCCCTCGATCCGGCGACGTCCAGGCAGGCGGGATGATCGCGCATTTTCGCGTGGACGGGCTGCTGGGCACGGGCGCGACATCGACTGTGTACCGAGCCACCGACACCGAGTTGGAGCGCGAGGTCGCGCTTAAGCAGCTCCGCCCAGAACTGGCCGCTGACGGGGTTTACCTCGACCGATTCCGGCGCGAGGCGCGCCTGCTGTCCGAGGTTGATTCACCGAACTGCGTGCGTGTGTTCGACCTGGTGGAGGCGCCCGAGGGGATTTTCCTCGTCACCGAACTGGTTCGTGGGGCAACCCTGCGTCAGGTTCTCGCCAGTTCACGCAGGCTCACGCCGGAGCAGGCCCTGGCGGTCACGCGGGGATCGCTTTTGGGGCTCGGTGACGCGCACCGCCGCGGCCTTGTGCACGGCGACGTCAAGCCCGAGAACATCCTCGTCGCGGCCGACGGCACCAGCAAGCTGGCTGACTTCGGGGCCGTGGCGGAGGCCGGGGGCGACAGCACCGTGGCGACCACCCCGGCGTACCTCAGCCCGGAGCAGATCTCCGGGGCACCGGCAGATCCGCGATCTGACATCTACGCCTGCGGTGTGGTCCTGTATGAGCTCCTCTGTGGCCGCCCGCCCTTCCGGCCAGACAATGTGATGGCGGCGATGCACATGCACCTGCGCGGCGAGGTTCCCGACCCGCGCACCCTGGTCCCCGATCTTCCCGAGCCGGTCGCACGCGTCGTACTGAAGGCCCTCGCCACCAACCCCGCAGCGCGATACCCTGACGTTGCGGCGTTCGTGACTGCGCTGGAGGTGGCGGCAACCGCGGCCTACGGCGTGGGATGGCATCATCGCGGGGCAATCAAGGTATCAGGGGCCGGCATCGCGGGAGCGAGCGCGGCCGGCGGGCTCTTCATGGGGGCCACTGCGATGTCCGGCAGCTGGGGACTGGCCGTGGCGGTGGGGTCGGCGCTCGTGAGTATCGCTTTGGTCGCAGGCGTCGCGACCACCCTCGCGCACAACGGCCCTCACCAGGATGCCATCCGCGCCACCCCGGCCGCTGCCGCAAGCTTCATCGGCAGCGCGACGGGCCTGCCCCAAGCAGTGGCGTCCCTGTTGCCGAGCGCCAGCGCCAGTGTTACGGCGTCGGGGGCGCCATCGAGCGGGCCCTCGGCGACCGCGTCGACATTCTTATCGCCGCAGGCACCCGGCGCGCCCGCCCCGCCACCAGGCGGCAGCGCAGCGGGACAGGCCGCGCCTGCCGCCACCTCCGGACCGCCCGCCTCCTCCGCACCGACGGCGGCGAGCACTACACCAGCATCAACCGCCCCTAATTGGAATGTCGCCAGCATGTCAGTCCAGTGGTTCCAGTGGGACGCGACCCATCACGGCTGCACCTCCGCGAGCCCCAGTGGCAGCACCTACTACTACGACTGCCGGTACCAGATGACCGTGACGTTGAACACACCGTGCCCGGCCGCGGGCGGGTGCACCGTCAACTGGTTTGCGTACGTCTCGGCTACGTACTGTGATGGCTCGACGGGCTCCGGCGACGACCAGTACAACAACCACAACGTGACCATCCCCCAGGGCCAGAGCTCCTACTTCACCAGCAACCCGCTGGACTTCCTGATAACCGCCCTCAGCGGGTCGGGGCTCAGGTCGACCTCCTACGGGGCGGGCAAGGTCACCGCGCCCAACGTGACCTTCGCCCCTAGCTCCAGCGTCTCCAGCGGGGAGTGCGGCTGACGCGCCGTCCACCTGAGGCTTTGACCTGAGAGGATCCGAGCGTATGTCCTGGGGGGTGTCGCCTATGTCCTGGGCACGCGTGCCAGTGCCGCCCGGGCCAGGCCCTCTATCGCGGTAAACATGGGCTCGGGGTAGGAAGAGGGGTCGTCCTCCGAAAGGGAGAGACGCAACCCTACCTGCCCCTGTAGGGCGACGAGTGTGACGCCTGGCCCGGTTGAGACGGCCATGATGTCCTTGCTCGGCGAGCCCACCGCCTCCGCACGATCCCCCAGCGCGGGCACCTTGACCACTGCACTCCCGCTTCGACCCGCAGCCAATCCCGAGACCGAGGTTGCAAACCAATTCTCCAGCGTATGGCCCGGGATCTGGCGGCGCCAGGCCAATTCCGACGACGTCTTGGTGCGTAACCGGACCCCTGCGCGAGGTCCGCCGAGTGCCCCCAACTCGGTCGATACATAAAGGCAAGAGGCGCCAAAGGTATAGGAAGCGCCGAGCGAGCCAGAAGATGACCCCTCGGGGGTGGTGGTGTAGCCAGCGCCGAGCACGCCTTCCAGGTCCTGCGGCGTCAACAGGGAACACGGGTCGACGTGAGTTATCGCGGGTGCCGTTTTGGGGGGCGTGGTGCCGGCTGCTACCCTCGCCGATTGGGCCTTCGGATGGCTCAGGGCGCCCATCCCGAGGGCGACAGAACCCGCGAGCACCACGGCCACCGCAGCCACGCCCGCCGCGACGAGCGCCGGTCCTCTCCGGCCGCTTTTCGCCGTGACGCTCGCAGCAGCCTTGGCAGTGCCGGGAAGCGCCTGCGCGGGCACAGCAGCGGCAGCTGCGGGTGCCGCAACCGCTGCTGTAGTCGCCGTGCCGCCAGCGGCGGATGCGCCGGACCCGACGGTGGTGCCGCCGACAGATGCCGCGCCAACGATCGTCGTCCCAGTGGCGGCGGCTGCGGTCCCACTCCCGGCTGCGGCGGCGCCACCGGTAGCGGCGAGGGTGGCGCCCCCCGCTCCAATGGCGGCCCCGACCAGGGAGATCAGCGAGGACCTGGATTCCCAGTCCCGGCCATACCCCGCCTGGGCCGCGCTCTCCAGGTCCTGCAGGAACTCCGTCACCGAGGGGTAGCGGTCAGCGGGTTGCTTGGCCATGGCCCGCGCCACGACCGCCGCCACCGCTTCAGGGACGGACCGGTTGACGCTGTGGGCGTCGGGGACAGGCTCGGTGCGGTGCATCCGCATCACCGCCAGGGGCTCCGCGGCAAGGTACGGAGGACGACCGGTTATCAGTTCGAACAGGATCGCTCCGCACGAGTACAGGTCGCTGCGGGGGTCAACGGGCTCCCCGGCCGCCTGCTCCGGGCTCATGTACGCGGCACTTCCCGACGACACCATCGCGTTTGCGTCATCGCCGCGAATCGCCAGGCCGAAGTCGGCCAGCTTGCTCACCCCGTCCCGGTCCACCAGGATGTTCTCGGGCTTCACGTCGCGGTGGATCACCCCGGTCACGTGGGCCTCCTCGAGCCCCTGCAGCGCGCCCTTGAGCACCCCCAGGGACTGCTCCGGCGTCAGCCGTCCGGCATGCTGAAGCACCTGGCGCAGGGTTGCGCCGTCCACCAGCTCGCATACCAGCAGCGCTATCCCGCCCTCCTCGATGAAGTCGAAGACACGCACGCAGTGCGCGCTGTCGATGGTGGCCATCAGCTGGGCCTCAGCCCGGAACGCGGCGAGGAACCCGGGATCCCCCGCCAGCTGTGGGGACAGCTCCTTGATGGCCACCCGGCGAGACAGGCTGGGCTGGTCAGCGGCATATACCGTGCCCGAGCTGCCCGCCCCCAGCGTTGCCTCCAGGATGTAGCCGTGGATCGCGGCGACCTCCGTCACCGTTCGACCGTTCTCACTCATGCCGCCCCGGTCACCCCAGCTGGACGTCGTCGCTCACCGTCAAGGCCGCATCCTCCTCGGAGCCGTGGACGGCGCTTGTGAGGCTGTACAGTCGCCAGCGACCCGGGAGCCCCTTGAGCCGTTGGGCCCCGCGATCCGCAAATATCAGCCCCGAGCCGGCGGTCAGTTCGACGATGGTCCGGGTCACCAGGATTTCTCCGGCCACCGCCCGTGTGCAGACTCGGGAGGTGGCGTGGACCGTCGCACCGCTGAGTTCGCCGTCCAGCGCCTCGTACTCGCCATAGTGCACGCCGGTATGCACCTCCTGGCCGAGCTGCCGCACCTGCTCGCGGAGCTCCGCGGCGCAACGCAGTGCGTCCTCAGGGGACCCAAAGGTTGCCAGGATGCCATCACCGGTACGACCCGACTCCTGGCCGCGATGCCGCGTGATGCAACGGCGAGCCACGGTGTAGTAGTCGTGTAAGAGGGCGAGCCATGCCGACCCTCCAATCCGCACGGCCTGCTCGGTCGAACCGACCAGGTCGCTGAACATGAGGGTGCCCAGGCAGCGTGTCATCGAGTCGGGCGCGATGCTCATCGACCCGGTGAGGGTCCGGGCATCCCACTCGGCGACAAGGCCCGCCGGCCAGGCGGCTCCCGTCAAGAAGCTGGCGCGGGTGTTGCCGAACTCCAGCGTGTCCCCTTCCGCGAGGTGGACGTAACGGAAGGCTTCCAAACGCCGCCCGTTCAGGCAGGTGCCGTTGGTCGAACCCAAATCGCGGAGGTGCATGATCCCGTCCCGAGACGCGATTTCCGCGTGGCGCCGGGACACTCTTCTACCGCCATCGGCGTCGGTTAGGTCCACATCCGGGGCCGACCCCGACAGCGGGTCGAAGCGCCCGATGGTGGTGGTCATTCGCCACACCGGATGGAGCTCATCGTTGATGAGCAGGGCCGGGCCCTCCACGCTACGCGAGCCGGGCGGGAACAGGGTTTACAGTGTCGCGCGGTCTCATGACGGTGTCAGGGTTGGAACCCCGTTGCTGTCCAGGCTCAGGGTGTAGCCAAACCCGTGGACCGCCGCCTCGTAGTGACCGTCCGCCCCCTTGTTGACCACGACATCCAGGTCCATCGAAGCACCGCTCGGGTCATGGCTTGTTGCGGTCGCGGTCCCGTCGGCATGGAGGACGATTGCGCTCTCTGGGGCGGGTGGCGGCGGCGTGAAATGTCCGATGACACTTCCGTCCGACCGGGATTCGGTGCTAATGCCATTGCCGAAGTCCTGGATAGTGCTCGCGGACCCGTCAGGGTGCAATACCAACTGGGTGCCGTCGGGAGAGTTGACGACTACATTCCCATCTGCGTCTGGCTTCAGATGTTGGATTGGTCCCTGGGTCCCATCGGCTCTGGCGATTCCCGTCGCCACGTCCCCGTTCGGGTGAGTGGTTATCAGTACGTGTCCTCCGTCCGGCAACTTGTGGGCCACCGTTGTATTGCCGTCTGAAAAGTGATGCTCAGTCGTGCCGTTGGCCGAGTCGTATGTCCAAACCGCGGTCTTGCCATCGGCATAAACCTGGGTCACCGTCCCGTCGGCGTTGTGGGCCTCGTGGCGCCCGTTGGCAGATGTATCAGCGTCCTCGCGGCCCACTTCCCGGCCCGAGGCGTCATAGTGGACCACCGTTGCATGGCCATGTCCGTCAAGCACGACGTCCGTGTGCCCTCCGCCTGCCTCCGCGTGGCTGGCCACACTCGTCCCGTCAGAGTTCCAGGTTAGTGTCATCCCATCAGTCGACGGGTACGAGGTGCTCGCGGAGCCGTCTGGGTGCAACACCAGGTGGGTGCCATCCGGTGAGTTGACGATTACATTGCCATCCGCGTCTGGCTTCAGATGTTGGACCGGTTCCCAGGTCCCATCAGCTCTTTGGACTCCCGCCGCCACATCCCCGTTCGGGTGGGCAGTTACCAGGACCTCTCCTCCACCTGGCAGCTCGTGGACCACGCTGACATTCCCGTCCCCAAAGTGATGCTCGCTCGTGCCGTTGGCGGAGTCGTACGTCCAAAAGGCACGCTTCCCATCCAGTGCAACGTCGGTCGTTGTCCCGTCGGCGTTGTGGGCCACATACGCGTGCCCGTGTGCATTCATTTCGGCGGCCTCGCGCCCGGTCTCCATGCCGGAGGCGTCGTAGTGGATCACCGTTGCGTGCCCATGACCATCAAGCACCACGTCGGTGTGCCCACCCCCGGCCTCCGGATGGCTCGCCACGGTGGTTCCGTCAGAGTTCCACGTCAAAGTCATCCCGTCAGTCGACGGGTATGCAGTACTCGTGGAACCGTCAGGGTGGACCGTGGTGAGCGTCCCGTCGGCGTTGTGCACAACATGATCGGCCGGGGACACGTCGGTACCGGCGTGGAAAGTTGGGGTGCCATCAACCAGCCCATGCGAGGTCTCGCCGGGTCCGTGGACCGGGGCGGTGTCGGCCGCCGGGACATCGGTGCCGGGGTGCAAGGCCGAGGGTGAGTCGGTCAACGCGCTGGCCCCATCCGCACCGTGGTCAGTACCGTCGGGCGGAGCGGTGATGGGGTCTACCGGCGTAGTTGCGGTGCCGTGGGTGGGGTCAAGCGGGATGTGGGTGGGCGCAGCCGTTGACGGATCAGCGCCCTGGTTGTCACCGTTGAGAATTCCCGAGACCAGGTGGGCGTCGATGTGGGGGGCAACCGTCATCCCGCCGTCCTGCGTGGGCTGCAGGACACCCGCGTGGCGCAGGACGGAGATGTCGATGAGGGAGTGTTCCGGGCTCGCGCTCGGCGCGTCTGCGTCGGTAGGCAGGGGCAGGTGAACCTGGGGGTGAACCTCCGCAGGTACAGACGGCTCGATGTGCGTCAGCGCCGGTGCGTCCGCATGGACAGGGGGGGCGGGTGCGCTCGCTGGGTCCAGGTGAAGGTCGCCCGGGACACCGGCATGGATGGGTGCCGCGACGTCGGGCGCGGGCGTAGCCGGGTCGATGTGCAGCGGCGCGACCGCGTCTACGTGGAGCG
>JBHEMS010000066.1:0-16045 GCA_046262455.1 Candidatus Dormibacteria bacterium
GCCCTCGACCGCCACGACCAGCGTGCGCTCGACGCTATTAGCTCGGAGCTGAACGGCAGGCCACGCGAGGTCCTGGGCTGGGACACCCCGGCCGAGGCTTATGCTCGCGTCGTTACGTCGCAATGACCGACCGTCGGGGCCACAACAGAACGACAGAAATGTGTCGGCTACGTAGTCAGACGGGGCGGGAAGCCTTCAGGGTGAAGCTCAATGGCATCGGCGCCAGGTGGTCTGGCATGCGCCACCAGGGCCGGCGATCCCCGGGGGAGTCGTCCTCGACAAGAAATTGCAATATCTGTGTTGGACAACGGGGGAGTTCGTGCAACCAATCGATGTTCAGTCCGTTGTCCGCCAGGGCGCTGACCACCTCCCCGACGGTGAAGGGCCAGGCGTACTCCATCTTGTTCCGCATCTTCGCCGCGCGGTCGGCATAGGACCCGGTGGGTTCCCCGCCGACCGGCCCGCCGCCTGGGAAGTACGGGTAGCGAAGCCGTGGCTCGCTCGCCTCGTCGTCCAGGACCCACGAAAGGGGGTGAAAGTCGGCGACGTAGAGGAACCCACCAGGCGTGACGAAACTCGCGGCGGCGCGGGCCCACGCGGTGATGTCGGGCTGCCAGCAGAGCACCCCCCAGGACGTGTACACGACGTCGAACTTGTCCGTCAGCACCTCGGGCAATCTGGTGATCTCCGATTGGACGAACCGGGCGTCGACCCCGCACTCCGCCGCCAGCTTCGTGGCCTGCTCGATGGCCCTCGCCGAGAAGTCCGCCCCCGTCACCCGCGCACCGAGGCGGGCCAGGGACACGGAGTCCGTGCCGATGTGGCATTGGAGGTGGAGCAGCGACCTGCCTTCCAGGTCGGCGCCGATCTCTTCCTGTTCCAACCCGTGGATATGGTTGGCGCCGGCGCGCAGGCCATCGAGGTCATAGAACGACGTTGCCGGGTGCAGGTCGGCGAGCTCCTCCCAGCGCCTGAGATTGGTCTCCAGGTACGCGTCCACGGTCGGGAGTCTAGGATTCCTGCTCAACAGCTGATGAACCAACAGGAGGAGGATGAGCGTGGCCAGTAGGGTTGAGAACAGCATTGACATCGACCGGCCCGTGAGCCAGGTATTCGCGTTCGTCGACGACTACCAGAACACGACCAGGTACCTCGTGGGGATGACGCACTACAGGCCCACCACCAAGCAGACCAATGGCGAGGGCGCGCGGTTCAGCCTGGTCAAGAAGACGTCCGGCCTTCCCGACATCAAGTCGGAGATCGAGATCACACGCTGGGAGAAGGACAAAGTCATCGCCTTCGAGTCGATCAGCGGGTTCGAGAATGGCGGCAGCTACACCTTTTCGGCGAACGGCGAGCGCACCACCGTAAGGCTCATGAATACCTACGACCTCACCAGCCTCATGGGCGGGGGAGGGGGCTTTTTTGGCGGTCTCAAGAAGGCCGCCGGTGGCGCCGTGAGCAAGATGGCCGAGGGACAGGCGCGCAAGGACCTCACCACCTCGCTGGACAAGCTGAAGCAGCTGGTCGAGGCGGCCCCGGCGAACAAGCCGTCGGCAGTGACGAGCAAGCCGACACCCGCGGTTAGCAAGCCGGCCGCAGCGAAGAAGCCGGCCGCAACGAAGAAGCCGGCGGCAACGAAGAAGCCGGCGGCAGCGAAGAAGCCGGCCGCCGCCAATAAGCCGGCCGCCGCCAATAAGCCAGCCGCAACGAAGAAGCCGTCCGCCGCGAAGAAGCCGGCGGCAGCGAAGAAGCCGGCCGCAGGCCAGAAGCCGGTGGCAGCGAAAAAGCCCGCCGCCGGTGCCAAAAAGCCGGCCGCCAAGAAGCCCGCCGCTGCTGCGAAGAAGGCCTCGACGGCCGATCGGGGAAAGACGCCCAAGCGGTGACTGCGGTGGCGCGCAAGCCGCGCGGCGCAACGGCCGAACTGGAACCTCGGCACGTCAAGGTCGGGCGCGCCAGCGTCTTCCACTATGACATCGGCACCGGCCCGCCGATCGTGCTGGTGCACGGCTTCAACCACCACGCGGAGGCCTGGGTGCGCAACATGGCCGTGCTGGCGGCCGCGGGCCACCGGGTGATCGCGCCCGATCTGCCTGGCTTTGGCCGCTCGGGCGTGCCGCGGATGAAGTACTCACTGCGTGGCTACGCGGACTTCCTCTTCAAGTTCCTGGACACCCTCGACGTCCAGCGGTCGCACCTCGTGGGCAGCTCTATGGGGGGCGCCATCGTCCTCAAGGCCGCACTGCTCGACCCTACCCGGGTGATCACCGTCACCGGTGTTGACCCCGCCGGGATGTTTGACAGCGTCCCAAAAACCTGGGCCCTTGCCGCCAACCCGGTGGTCCGCGCGGCGCTGAGGCAGGTGATGGGCCGGCGCCGGATGTTGGAGTGGTCGCATGCCCGCGCCTACCACAACCAGAAGCTGTCCAGCGCGCGGCAGGTGGACGTCATGGCCGAGGCGTACAGCCAGCCCGGCTACAAGGACCACATCCTTGGCATGGCGGAGACCATGCTCCTGAAGCCGGACGACGGGATGCTCTGGGAGCAGCTACCGGGATTGAAGCGTCCCTCACTGATCATGTGGGGGCGCCAGGACCGCACCCTGCCGGTGAGCCACGCTTACCGTGCCGCGCAGCGCATCCGCGGTGCCGAGTTGAAGATCTACGACCAGTGCGGCCACCTGCCGATGTATGAGCAGGCCGACGCATTCAACCGCGACCTGCTGGCCTTCATCGATCGCAACGCCTAGATCCCGCCCCGGCACCGACGCCGGGCCGGAGCTGTTGAACGCTGTCATGGTTGCCCGCGAGCGGGGGGATGCCCGGGCGATCGTCGCCGGCGAGTTGGAGTACCAGGCAGTCTTTTGCGCCGACAGCGGCTCTGAGCTCTACGGTGACCTGCTCTGGAGTGCCGCCGCAGACGCCCGCGCCGGCGGGGTGACGTGGGAGATCCTGCGGGACCGTGCCGACGACCCGCCCTTCACCGCGCTGGCCCTGCGCCTGATGGCGGCGGTCCACCGTCTGGTCTCACCGGGGATGCACCGTGTGGCCCGACCAGGGCGAGCGGTTTGGCGCCCTCGAGAGTGCGCTGGAGATCGCGCGTTACGTACCGGCGGCGGTGGACAAGGCGGATGGCGCGGTCTGGCTGGCTGTGCAGCTGGCCGAGCCGCGGGATGACGTAACCACCGTCGTCTACCACTCGGTGGTCCTGCAGTACATGGGCGAAGTGGAACGCGACGCCTTCAACGACGTCATGGCCGAGGCCGGGGCGCGCGCCACCGAGAAGGCGCCGCTCGCCCGACTCAGCTTTGAGCCCGGCGGCACCGGGCGGGCCCACGTCGAACTGACCATCTGGCCGGGGATGCCGCGCACACTGGTCGCCACCTCCGGGTACCACGGCCGCCCGGTGCGCTGGCTCCAGGAGGCTGAGCGAGGAGGCCAGGGCCCGGGGTTCTACTAGCCACCGCGCTCGCTTACAAGAGGCGTGCGCGGTTCATGGCGTTACTTCGCCGGCTGGAGCCTGGTGGGCCCGCCACTGCGCCGGATCTCGCGGCCTTCGTCCGGGCCGCCCGTCTCTTCCAGCGCGTGACCTACGGAGGGCTTGACCCCGAAGTGTGGCCACCAGTTCCATTTGCCCAGCAGAACCGCGATCGCCGGGACCACGAAGCTGCGCACGATGAAGGTGTCGAGGAGCAGGCCGACGGTGATCGCAAAACCCGTCTCGGCGATGTTGATCACCGGCGAGGTCACCAGCGCCGCAAAGGTCCCCGCGAAGATGATGCCGGCGGAGGTGATGATCGCCCCAGTCCGCTGTATAGCGCGCCCGATCCCATTCACCGGGTCCTTCATGACCTCCTCGCGAACCCGCGACATCAGGAAGATGTTGTAGTCGGCGCCCACGGCCACGAGCATCACGAACGCGAAGATCGGGACCGTCCAGTCGATCGCGCCCTTGTGCAGGAGGTCCTGCCACAGCAGGGTCGTTATGCCCATCGCGCCGCCGTATGACAGCAGCACCGAACCCAGCAGGTAGAACGGCGCGACCAGGCTCCTGAGCAGCAGGATGAGCACGACCAGGACGCCGATGAGCACCGCGAGGGCGACGACGCGGAAGTCCCGGCTGAAGTAGTCGCGCAGGTTGGCGTTCTGCGCCGCGAATCCCGCTTCCAGGACCTGCGCGCCCGCCAGCGGTGTGCCGTGCAGCGCCGAGCGCACTGCAGCCTGCTCGCGCCCGGCGCGGTCCATCGCGACGACGCCGAATGGGTCGTCCTTGCCCAGCACCAGCAATCGCGCCGTGGTGCCGTCACTCGAGATGTAGTAGAAGCGCGCCAGCGCCAGCTGCTGGTCGTTGAGGTGCGCGGCGGGGACGTAGAACGTGTCGAGGCCGGGGCCCTGCGCGTCCTGGCTCACGCTGTTGAGGAAGCCGGCGGCCTGGTCCAGCCCGGCCTTCAACTGCGCCGTTCCCCCCGCCAGCTGGCTGACGCCGCCGCCCAACTGCCCGGCCCCCGCGCCCAGCTTGTCGGCGCCGCCGGCGAGCTCTGCGAGCCTGGCTTTGAAAGTCTTCTCGCCCTCCTCCAGTTGGACGATGCCGGCCTGCGCCTGGGACAGCCCCGCGCGCAGGGTGCCAAGGCCGTCACCCAGGCTGCCGTTGCCCGCCGCGATCTGGTCGGCGGCATCGGCCGCCCTCTGCAGTCCAGGCATCAGCCCGTCGCGTTCGGCCATCCAGATCTCATGAATGTGGACGGTCGACTGCTGGCAGACGGGGTCGGTGTTCTGGCAGATGGGATCAAGGCTCAGTGCCGTGTAGATCTGACCCAGCCCGTTGACGGCGGGTTGCATCTGCTGGTGGGCCGCGTGCAGGCCCGACGCCAGTTGCCTCGCACCATCGCGCAGTTGCAGCGAGCCCGCCTGGGCCGTCCCGGTGCCGGCGATGGCCTGGCCGAGCCCGGTGTTCTCCTGCTCCAGCCCGGCGATGAACTTGTCGGTGGCACCTGCAGCCTGGTGAGCGCCCGCCGCGAGCTGGGTGCCGCCCGCCGACAGCTGCTGGCCGCCCTGCTGTAGCTGTTGCAGACCGGCGCTGCCATCCTCGATCTTCTGGCTTCCCTGCGCCAGGCCCGCGCCAACCTGTCCGACCTGGTAGGGGATCGAAGCCTGCGCCACGCGGTCACCCTGGGGTTGGGTGAAGCTGCGCACCGACGCCACACCATCGACGCGGGCTAGGGCCCTGGTCGCACTGTCCAGCGCGGCGAGGTCGCGGGGGTTGCGGATGTCGTGGTCCGCGCGGATCAACACGTAGTCCGGCAGGATCTCTCCGGCAGGGTAGTGGCGGTCGAGGGCCTTCAGCCCGGTGATGTTCTCGTTGCCCTGCGGCTGTGGACTGCGCTCGTCGTAGGTCAGCTTCATCGTTGGGTACAGCGCCGCGAGTAGGAGCAGCGGCACCAGCGACGCGACCAGCACCCGCCGCGGGCGGCTGACGATCAGTCCAGAGGCGCGCGTCCAGAAGCGCCCCGGGTGGTCGAGTTGCACCCTCTGCGGCCAGAAGAACCGGTCCCCTCCCACGGCGATCAGCGCCGGCGTGAGGGTCAACCCGGCGACCAGGGTGACGGCCACGGCCACGGCGATCGCCGGCCCCGTGGTGCTGAAGAGCGAGACGTTGGCGCCGGACATCGCCAGCCCGCCGACGATCACGGTGGCGGCCGAACTGGCAATCGCCTCGCCGACGCGGCGGGTGGTGGTCGCCAGTGCGTTGACAGCCGGGTCCCCCTGGGCGCGCTGCTCCTTGAAGCGGCTGATCATGAACATGCAGTAGTCCGTGCCCGCGCCGAAGACGATGGCCAGGATGAAGGTCTCGGTGAAGCTCGCCACCTTGATGTAGTGGAGGCCGAGTAGCGCCACGACCGGGCGGACCACGGCGATGGCCAGCACGATCGTCCCCAGGGGGATCAGCGGCGTGACCGGCGAGCGGTAGATCAGCAGCAGGATGACCAGCAGCAACACAAGGGTGATGACCGTCGTGCGCTTCGTGCTGTCGTCGATGCTGCGCTGGTAGTCGGCGATGATGGCGCTGTCGCCGGTGACGTATGCGCGCAGGTCGTTGGGGCGGTCCGCCTTCACCTGGTCCCTGACCCAGAAGGCGTCCGAGTCCCCTCCGGGGGTGCCCACCGGCGTCTTGAGGCCGGCGAACAGGTAGATCGCCTTCCTGTCCCGGCTGACGGCGGCATCCTTGAACTCGGGGTGGCTGATGTAGTCGGTCATGAACGGGACACGGTCCTTGCGGCCGCCCAGACGCTTGACCAGGGTTGCGTAAAAGTCGTAGTCGGCCGGGGTCAGACCACGCGTGTTCTCCAGGACTACGATCACGTCGCCACCGGCGGCCCGGCCGCCGAACTTCTGACCCATGGTGTCGTACGCCCGCATGACGTCGCTGTTGTTGGGCAGGAAGGGCGTTGCGTCGCGCTTGATGACGTCTGAGAGCTGGGGAATTGCGACGTTGAGGGCCACCGCGCCTAGGACCCACGCTGCGATGATGGCGTAGCGGAAGCGGTGGCCGAGCTCTCCCAGGTGGCGGAAGAGCATCAGCGCTGGCTGGAGGGCAGGTCGGCACCCCCGAGGAGGGGACCGAGGTCCTCGATGCCGGGGACGGGAAGGCCGGCAACCGCGAACGAGCCCGAGACGGTGGCGATGAGGATGAACCCGAACGCGGTGTACAGGTCATCAACGCTCAGCGCCGGGTCGGCCATGGCCTGCAGGGCGATCCCGTCGATGGCCGCGGTGATGACCCGCGCAAAGTACTGCGGGTCGACCGGCAGGGGAGTTGGGATCTGGCGATTGATCTCCTCGACCATCCCCAGGGTGGTCTGGGTGATCTTGTCGTAGAGCTCTTTGAACTGCGCGCGCAGCGCGGGGTTATTCAGGCTGAGGGGGTAGAGCTCGACGAAGATGCGCCACATCTCGGGGCGGTGCTTGGTCCGCTCGCGGGCGCTCTCCAGCGCCGGCCATACCCGCTCCAGGGGTCCGCCGCTGGCCTGCTCGAAGGCGGCCACAGTCTCGGCCAGCATGGCGTCGCAGGAGTCCTTGACGACCGCCATGACCAGATCGTCCTTGGATGCGAAGTAGTAGTGGATGAGCCCCTGGGCGATGCCCGCCTCCTGGGCCACGTCCTTCATGGAAGTGGCGGCATATCCCTGGCGGGCCATCACCGCCGCGGCAGCCTCAATGACCTGGCGGCGCTTCTCCCTGGCCGCCGGCGTGGATGGCGCGAGGACCTCGATGGCTTCCAGGTCAGTCACTGGTTGGTCGCTCAATCAACATTGTTTGGTCATTCAATCAAACATATGGACGGAAAGTCAACGTCGTGAGAGGCGTCGCGCGGGGTCAGACGGGGAGCAGATCGCCCTCCGGCGCCGTCTCCCAGGGACTGCCTCCGAAGGTCACGCCGAGCGAGGCGCAGACCACCAGGCAGAACCCGGCGAACTCCAGCGGCGAGATGTGCTGTCGGAGCACCACGAGGCCGATCAGGCCAGCGCTCAGGGGCTGGAGGCTGAGAAGGACACCGAAGATCGCCGGGGGCACGCGCTCCATGGCCATCAGCTCGACGCTGTAAGGGATGGCGGAACTCAGGACTCCGACGACCAGGCCGGGGAGCAGGACATGGGGATCGGCCAGGGTGGACGCCGAGCGCGCAAGTGCGGGGATGGTCAGGAACAGCGCGCTGAAGCCCATTGCCACCGCCAGTGTGTCGGCGCGCCTCCCCCCCGTCGCGATACGACGCCCGAGGAGCACGTAGATGCCCCAGAAGGTGGCGGCCGCGAGCATGAAGGCCATGCCGGCATAGTTCAGGTGAGCCGGGCCCGGCCGGCTGATGGCCAGCACCCCGGCGGCCGCCAGCCCAACCCAGACGAGGTGACGGCGGGTCGAGGCCAGGAGCGCGGCGACCACGATCGGACCTGCGAATTCGATGGCCACGCCGTCACCGAGGGGTAGGCGCAGGAGACCCTCGTAGAACGTGGCATTCATCCCGCCCAGGACCAGGCCCATGGCGATGACGGCACCTACGCTCAGGCCCCGCAGGGAGGACCTCCGCGCGAGGACGGTCCCCAGCAGCACGGCGGCACCGACGACGTTGCGGATCCAGGCCGCCATGGTCGGGCTGGTGAGGCGGAAGAGGCCGAAGGCATATGCTGCGCCCAGCTGGGCGCAGAAGGAGCTCACCACCACCAGCCCCGCGGCTCCCAGGCGGGCGGCTACGGCTGGGCGTTGGGGCATGGGCGAAGGCTAACAATGGGCCAGCAGCCGGAATGTCGGCGAGAGGATTTGAACCTCCACCCCTTGCGGGACCAGCTCCTAAGGCTGGCGTGTCTACCGTTCCACCACGCCGACCGGCGGGGTTGGATTGTAGGCTCGCCGGGTGACTGATGAGCAGGCGGCCTCTTCCGTGGAGGACGTGGCGCAATCCGCAAAGGACGCCGCCACCGACGTTGCCCAGGAGATCGCCGGGCCCGAGCCCCCCGAGAAGAAGGCGGTTTTGCGCCAGATGGGGGGGCTTCGGGCAATCGATGCCTCGATCTTTTTGGCCGTCAACCACCTGCCCCACAGCCAGGACTCGAACGACGTCCTGGAAATGGTCTCCGAGCTCGGCAAGGGGGCAGGGTGGGTCGCCGCCGCGGCCGTCATCGCGCTCGCCAGGGCGCGCGGCGGCTGGCGCACCGCGGCCATCACCACCGTCACGATGCTCGCCGCCACCGGCCTGACCCAGGGCCCCATCAAGACCTATTTCCTGCGTCAGCGCCCCTGGGCGGTCCTGGCCGAGGACATCGTGATAGGCAAGCGAACGACGGACTCCAGCTTCCCCTCAGGGCACACCGCGGGCAGCTTCGCGGCGGCGCTGGCGATGTCGCGCTGCTACCCCGAGCGGCGCGCCCTGCTGCTGGGCATTGCCGGCGCTGTGGGCTTCTCCCGCATCTACCTCGGTCACCACTACCCCAGCGACGTCCTGGGCGGCGTCGCGATCGGTTCCACGGTGGGGATCGCGAGCGGCAAAATTGCCGATGTGCTGGTGAGAAAGAAATGCTGACGGCCAGGGCGGCGCTGCGGGAACACCTGCGACAGGCGTTGCCGAGTACTCGGTTCCTGACGCACCAGATCGCGCTGCACCAGGCCACCGCGATCCTGGCGGTGATCGCGCTGGAGGAGATCGGCGTACCGCTGCCCCTCCCCGGTGACGTGTTCATCATGTATGCCGGTCACCTGGTGGTCCGGGGCCGGATCAGCCTCCTCTCAGCGTTCCTTTCGATTGTCGTGGGCTCGATGCTGGGCGCCTCTGTGCTGTACTGGCTGGCGCGGCGCTACGGCCAGCCTTTCGTGAAGAGATATGGGCCCTACATGCACATCAAGCAGGACCGCCTTGACCGTGTCGAGAAGGGATTCGTGCGCTGGGGACCGTTGATGATCGTCGTCGGCCGGCAGGTGCCGGGCTTCCGGATGGTGATCACTGTGTTCAGCGGCCTCTTCGGCGTCGCCTACCCGGTGTTCCTGGGCTCGGTGGCCATCGCGGCGGCGATGTGGGCGGGGATGTTCCTGGCCCTGGGGATTCGACTGGACCGCCAGATCGGCCCATACATGACGATCACGCCGCTGCACCTGCTGCCGAGCACCCTGTTCATCTCGGCCAGCATCATCTACGGGGTCGTTCTGAAGCAGCGCGCGGAGGCCGCGGAACGCAAGGCCGCACGCGCCCAGCAGGCGCAGGCGCCATCGCTCTGACCGCCGCCGAACTGCGGGAGCTTTCGCCGCCGGACCTCGACGCACGGCTCAGGGAGATCGAGGCGCAGCTGGCCCCCGTGCGGGATCAGCTTCAGCGCCTGGGCGCGGAGGCGGAAGCGGTTCGCGGTGAGCTCCGCCGCCGCCAGCGCCTGGAGCAGGTCGAGGCCCGGCGGTTGGTCCGAACCAGGCTCGCGACCGGCGAGATGCCCACCATCGAGCAGGTGATGTCCGCCGACGCGCCGCCGGGGGAGACGCGCTTTGACCACCTCAGGTGCATGCGTGACAGCGCGACGGAGGTGCGCCTGGGGTATGCCTCGGCGGCCCACCAGCACGTCAGCTTCACCGATGGCGGGACGACGGAGGACGCCGAGGACCTCGCCACCGCGCGCCGTCTGTGGCGAGAGGGCTGGGACTTCGGGACATCCGCCGCCCGCGGCGTTCGCATCTACCCTGTCGGCAGTCGCGCCGAGCGAGTCGTGCCGCCCGGGGAGGTGCACGTGGGGTCCAGCCTGGAATAGGCAGCCGCCCGGTACAATTCCGACTGGATAGGTTGGGTTTATTTTCAAGGGGCGATATGGCAATCCAGAAGTTTGATCACAGCGTCCTGAAGGTCGGCCAGGTCTTCATCATGGGGGTCAACCTGCTGGCGTTCGCGGTGGGTTTTGTCCTCCAGGTTCGCGGGGCATGGTTGCTCGCGCCGCTGGTCGGCGTGGTGATGCTCGTCGGGGTGTTGAACCCTGAGCTCGGCCTCTTCCGCCAGCTGTATCTCCGGGTGCTCAAGCCCCGCGGAATAGTGCGGCCGCGCGTCACCGAGGAGGACCCCGCGCCGCACCAGTTCGCGCAGGTCGTGGGGGCCATCTTTTTGCTGGCGGCCGGGGCCACCTTCGCGATTGGCGCGACGGCGCTTGGGTGGGTACTGGTATGGGTCGTGATCGCGCTCGCCTTCCTCAACTTCGCCTTCGACTTCTGCGTCGGCTGCCAGGTGTACTTCCAGCTCGACCGAATGCACCTCGTCCCTCGCCGGGGGTAGACCTTGGTGCTTCGCCTCGCGCTCTTCGCCGGCCTGCTGGTGGCACTGCCGGGCCTCTACCTGCTGGTCCGCCTGGCTTCGATGGTGCGCCGGCGCCGCGTCGTTGGTGGCGCCCTCGAGCCGGGCCTCAGCCAGGGCGAGCCGACCCTGCTCTTCTTCACCGGCGAGCAGTGCTCGATCTGCAAGTACCGGCAGAAGCCGGCGATCGAGTCGCTGCGCCGCGACCTCGATGGGGCGCTGCGGGTGGTCGAGCTGGATGCCGCGCGCGAGGACGGCCTGGTGCGCCGGTTCAACGTCCTGAGCCTGCCGACCACGGTGCTGCTGGCGCCGGATGGCAGGGTGGGGGCGGTCAACTACGGGTTTGCCCCGGGGGAGCAGCTCCGGGCGCAGATCGCCGGCCTGACCTGACCCCCGGGCAGCCGCCGGCACGGCGGTCGTTCAGCGAGCTCAGTCTCTACGCTGCGTGTCCGCTCAAGTACCGCTACCTGAGGGTGGACGGCAAGCCTGAGCCGGCCGTTGCGCCCGACTGGTCGCGCGCGCCGCGCCGCGTGGTGGAGGAAGAGGTCCCGCCGGCGGGCGTGGCCTCCTCGCTGGACCGGCTGCTGGGCACCGCCGTCCACGCTGCCCTGGCCCGGTGGCAGCGCGCGGTCGATGGCGGCGGGAGCCGACGTGGGGCCGACCTCCTGGACCTGGCGCGGCGCGAAGCCCGGGCCACGGGTATCGCCGGCGCCGAGTTGGACCAGGGGATTCATCGTCTCGAGGCCGGCCTGCGAGGGTACGCCGAGGGCCCCTGGCCGCGCCAGGCCACGCTCTTCCTGGAGCAGACGGTCCGCCACGTTCTCACCGGGGCCGACGGCGCCTCCGTGGAACTGCATCTCCGGGTCGACCGCGTCGTCCGCCATCGCCGGGCGGTGGCGATCCTGGATTTCAAGACCGTGTCTCCCCACGCGCTGGAGATGCGGGCCGATGCCTGGCAGCTGCGAACGTACGCCCTCGCCGCCCCCGAGATGCTGGGGATGCCTTCCACGGCGTTGCGCCTGGTCATCGTCGACCTGCGGGCCGCCGAGGACCGGGAGGTGCCCAACGACGCGGCCCTGCTCCGGGTCGCCGCCTCAGAACTGCTGGCATGCGCGGCCGGGATCGCCGCGGGGGAGTTCGACACCAGCCGAGGACACGACGACCGGCCCTGCTGGTCCTGCGGTTTTCGCCTTGAGTGCCCCGCATCGCTCTCGCCGGAGCCACCGCGGCGTCCGCTGCCTGGCGCGCTCTAGACTCTCGCCGTGCCGCAGTTCGAGAGCGTTGAGAATCTTCGCCGCGTCCAGCCCGGCCAGTGCGCCACGCTGATCCCCTCGTGGAATACCGGGTATCCCCTTCGCGCGGAGGCGCGCGACGGCGCCCAGGCCGTGGGCCTGGTCCGACCCGGCCAGAAGCTGGCCGTCATCACCGAGCAGGGCGGCAAGCTGCAGGTGGAGCAGGAGGCCGAGGGCCTTCGGGGCTGGATCCCGGCCCACGTTGTCACCCGCTGGCCCGACCCCTAGACGGGCGCGGACTCCGGCATCGTCCTGGCCCGGTCGCGGGCGCGCGCGACGGCTTTAAAATGTTCCGCCACGAGCTCCTGTATCTCGGGGGCGTCGATGTCGATGCTCATGGCGTGGCCGCTGCGGTCGAAGTAGCGCACTGAAGCGCTGTCGCCGATGCCGGCGGCGATGATCGCGGCGTTCGCCGGGGGCACCGTGCGGTCGCGCATGCCGTGCATCACCAGCGTTGGCTGGGTGATGTCCGGCAGCGACCGGCGCGCCAGGCGGTAGAGGGTGACGAGGTCGGCGTGTGAGCGCATCGGCCGCCGGGCATAGCTGCGCAGCCGCCGCACCGCGTCGCGGTTGTACAGGTCGACGCTCTCCTGGTCGGGATAATGCCAGCGCAGGATCCGCCTGCCCACGAGGATCGAGGCCTCTGCCCGGCGGCCCAGGTCGACCAGCGCCGACATGGTCGCCAGGCCCGCCACGTCGGGGTTGCGGGCGGCCAGCAAAAGGCTCAGGGTGCCGCCCATCGACTGCCCGGCGACGAACACCGTAGCGCACTCGCGTTTCAGCTCGTCGAGCTGGGCCTGGGCGCTGTCCAGCCAATCTCTCCACCCCGTCCGGGCCAGCTCCTCAGGCGTGGTGCCGTGTCCGGCGAGGAGCGCACCGCGGACCCGGAAACCTCCCTCGGCGAGGTGCTCGCCCAGGTCGCGCATCTCGGGCGGCGTCCCGCAGAAGCCATGGATCAGCAGGACGCCGAGCTCACCTTTTCCCAGCTCGAACGGCTGCAGGTCCCCGGGCGCCGGCGGGTAGCTCCAGGTGCTGACGGCGGATCTACGAAGCATCAGGCCGATGCTAACCTTGCCAGCCATGATCCGGGCGGCCATTCACGACCTGGTCGCCGGTCGAACCCTGGATCGCGGCCAGGCGCGGGCCTCGATGGATGACATCATGCGCGGGGAGGCCACCGACTCGGAGATCGCCGGTTTCCTCATCGCCCTGCGCATGAAGGGCGAGTCGGTCGAGGAGATCGTGGGCATGGTCGAGTCGATGCGCGCCCACGCCACGATGATCTCGGCCCCGGATGGGGCGGTCGATACCTGCGGTACCGGGGGCGACGGTGCCGGCACATTCAACATCTCGACCGCGGCCGCCCTGGTGATGCGCGGCGCCGGCGCGGTGGTGGCCAAGCACGGCAACCGCGCGTCGAGCAGCGCCTGCGGCAGTGCCGACGTGCTGGAGGCGCTCGGTGTGGCGATCTCGCTGCCCCCAGCCGCCGCGGAGGCGTGCCTGCGCCGAGCCGGGATCGCCTTCCTGCTGGCCCCCAACTTTCACCCGTCCATGCGCCACGCCTCGGTGCCCCGGCGCGAGGTGGGCGTGCGCACCGTGTTCAACCTCCTGGGACCGCTGGCCAACCCGGCGGGGGTGCGGCGGCAGTCGGTTGGGGTGGGAAGCGCCGAAGCCACCGAGAAGCTCGCCCAGGTCCTCGCCGCGCTGGGCCACGAGCGCGCGCTGGTCTTCCACGGTGCCGACGGCCTCGACGAGCTCAGCACCACCGGGCCCTCCACGGTGTATGACGTCGGGGGCGGCGGGCTGCGCAGCTTCCTGCTGGACCCCGCCGAGCTGGGGCTTCCGGTCGCTGTCAAAACCGACCTCGCGGGGGGCGACGCCCGCCGCAACGCGGAGATCGTGCGCGCCGTCCTGGCCGGAGCGCAGGGCGCACCGCAGGATGTCGTGGTCCTCAACGCCGCGGCAGGGTTGATGGCGGCGGGACTGGTGCCGACGATGGCGGCGGGGCTCGACGCCAGCCGCGAGTCCATCTCGTCCGGTGCGGCACGGTCCGCCCTCGCTGAGCTGGTGCGCGTTTCGACCTCCTTGGCCGCCTGAGCCCGTGACCGACACGCTCGCCCACTCCTTCGGGGATGGGTTCCTGTGGGGGGCGGCGACCGCCTCGCACCAGGTTGAGGGGAACAACTTCAAGAACGACTGGTGGGATTGGGAGCAGCTTCCCGGGAAGATCAGGAACGGCGACCGAAGTGGATTGGCGTGCGACCACTATCAGCGCTTTGCCGATGACTTCCGCCTGCTGCGCTCGATGGGCCACAACGCCCACCGGTTGTCCGTGGAGTGGAGCCGAATCGAACCTCAGCCCGGCCAGCTGGACGAGACGGCGATCGAGCACTATCGCGAGGTCATCGGGACCCTTCGTGACCTTGGCATGGAGCCGATGGTGACCCTGCACCACTTCACCAACCCCAGCTGGCTGGCGGCGCGCGGCGGCTGGGAGAACGGCGAGGTCGTCGATGCCTTCCGGCGCTACGCGCGACTGTGCGTGGAGCGCCTGGGCGACCTCGTCTCGCTGTGGGTGACCATCAACGAGCCCAACGTGTACGCCTACCAGGGCTACACGGCAGGAGACTGGCCCCCGGAGAAGCGCGATCTCGGGGCTGCGACCGCGGTGTTGCGAAACATGGTGCGAGCCCACGCGGCAGGCTTCGAGGAGATCAAGTCCTCACGGCATGGCGCGGGTGCAAAGGTGGGGATCGCGCAGCACCTTCGGGTCTTCCAGCCGTGGCACGGCTGGTCGCCACTGGATCGCCTGGCCGCGGCGTTTCCCCACCGGGCCTTCAACCACTGGTTCCTCCGTGCCTGCACGTCGGGGGCCGCGGGCTTCCCCCTGGGCCTGCGCTTCCGCATCCCGGAGGCCGTCGGAACCATGGACTATATCGGGGTCAACTACTACAGCCGCGACATGATCATGTTCGATCCTCGCGCCCATGGCTCACTCTTCTCGAGGACCCTGGTCGCGCCGGGCAAGCAGCAATCCGACTTCAACATGGAGGTTTACCCGGAGGGCTTCAACACCGTCATCAGCGACGTCTGGCGGGCATACGGCCGGCCCATATACATCACCGAGAACGGGGTCGCCGACGCCAGCGATCTCTTGCGACCGGCGGCCCTGGTGGGTCACCTCGCCGAGCTGGCCCGCGCCCAGCGGGACGGCGCTGACCTGCGGGGCTACATGCACTGGTCCTCCATGGACAACTTCGAGTGGTCGGAGGGCTACGCCATGCGCTTCGGGCTCCTGGAGGTGGATTTCGCCACCCAGGAGCGGCGGCCCCGCCCGAGTGCCGCCCTCTACAGCGCCATCATCGCGCGCAATGGACTGACCTGGGACGAGATCGAGCAGCATCATCCCCGCGCCGCGCGCTACTTCGTGGGGGAGACGAGACCGTCCAGCGCCAGCAACCCGGCGTAGCCCAGCAGGGCCCCCGACGGCGCCACCTCGATGGTCGTGGCGTGCCCCGTCACCGGCGTGGTGCACCGCGCCCTGAACCCCTCCGCGCGATCCCCGGATAGGAGCTCATATCGGCGCCCGATGACCACCGGGACCAGGTCCTCGACACCCAACTCGACGGCGTCGACGGCACGCTCCTGGGCACCACCGTCGAATGAGCGCGCCATCATCACCACGGCAAAGGCTGCCGAAAGGAAGTCGAACTCCGCGTTAGGGCCCCAGCCCAGCTCGATCTGCGTCGGACCGTCCGGGGCGACGCGATGGGCCAGCATGCCGTTGCCGGTCACGGTGGCCTCGAGCTCGTACTCATCGTCCCACGCGTCCACGCTGTGGACGTAGAGCAGGCGGGTGACAAGCGTGGCGTCGAGACGCCACTGGATCTCAACCTCGAGGGCGGCGGGGTAGGTCGTGCGGAGGGTGCTGGCCAGATGGTACC
>JBHEMS010000067.1:0-15133 GCA_046262455.1 Candidatus Dormibacteria bacterium
GTCCCTGACCAACCCGGAGCTCATTGCCCTGCGCGCACAGGGGCTGTTCGCCATCGCCCACGTGCCCGTGAACCTGTACTACATGCTGGTCGCGCCGCCGCTCTCCATCGGCGGGCGCTGGCCGTGGCTGCGCCCGTCGGAATGGGGCATGGGCCTGGTCTTCGTCAGCCCCTGGTTGCTGGTGGCCCCATGGGCCCGCGGGCGTGATGCCGCGTGGCTGGCGCTGGGTTTCGTGGCGGTCATCCTGCCCAGCCTCCTGTACTACGGCATCGGCTGGATCCAGTTCGGATATCGGTACGGGCTCGACGGTCTGCCATTTCTCGCCGCGCTGGCGGCGCTGGGCTACCGGCGCCTGGGTCTCGGCCTCCTGCCGCCGCTGTGCGTGGTCGCCACTCTCGTCAACCTCGCCGGCGCGGACTGGCTGCTGCGGGCCCTGGGCGCCCGGTAGCCGGCCCGCCGGCTGGAGAGCGCCGACCCTAAAGGGCGCGAAAGATCGTGGTGAGCTGCGCGCTGGCCACGATATTGGCAGTGATAGCCAGGGCTACCGCCGCCATCGCCATTTTCCGGGACCAATCGAGCACGCGAGGTTCCCCCGCGCCGGCGAGTGTGATCAGGCCGGGTAGCGCGACCAGCGCCAGGACGGCGATGACGGCATACGGGTTGGGGGCCCACGATTCCGCGCCTGGCGCAGCGAACACCGCGTTCAGCGCGGTGGCGCCCCCCACGCACGCGACGAGGAGCAGCCCAAACGCCGACGGCTCGCGCGCCGCTCGCCAGGTGAACCACCCGGCGAGCAGGTAGACGAGGGGGTAGACCGACACCCTGAACCAGCCGTAGTACGAGACGTGCTCCGCGAAGAGCATGATCACCACGGCATAACCGATGACCGGCCATGCCAGGAGTTCGACCCGCCGGTCACCGCCGGAGAGCGCAGCCACAGCGACCGCCAGCCAGCCGAGCAGCCACCACCCGTCCCGCAGCTGCTGGATGGCGCCCCCTGGCCCCGCCGGCGAGACGATGAAGTGGTAGACGCCGAGCACCCCCGAGCGACGACCCTGCGACCCCGCCAGCACGTGAGCGAAGAGTTGCCCGTCGAGCAGCGCCCCGTAGGCGAAGAAGATGGCGGTACCGGCAACGCCCGCTGCCAGCGCCGCGGCGGCCGGCCGCCACCTTCCGCGGGCTATCAGGACTGCGGCAACCAGCACCGCCACCGTGACTCCCGGGACCTTGACCAGGGGGGCCAGGGCGCAGCATGCCAGCAATGCCGCGAGTGCTCCACGCCGCCGGTCATCGCGGTCGACCGGGCCCACCAGCAGGAGCGACCCAAGCAAAAGCGGTGCGAGGAGTGACTCTGCCTCCACCTGGCGCTGGACCAGGACAGCGGCTGGTGCGGTGGCGAGGATGATCGCCCCGAGCATGGCCGGTGCGGCGCCGAGGACCCGGCGGCCCAGTAGGTACGCCAGGTAGAGGGTCACGATGGAGAGCAGGATGGGCACGGGCCGGATCATCTGCATGGTCACATCGGTGAAGTCGCGCGCCCCCTGCAGCCAGGCGGCCGCTCCGACAATCAGCCCGAATACAGGGGGGTGGTCGAGGAATGGGTGCACGATCTCGAAATAGCGACCGTTCAGTGTCACGGGGGTCCCCGGTGGGTAGACACGGAGGTTCGACCAGCCGTAGGGCACGCCATGGCGAATGATCCCCAGCCCCATCCATGCCCAGTCGAACTCATCACCGTTGTCCGCGATGGCCGGCGCGGAGGTGAAGTCGTTGAGTCGAAGGACCAGCGCCAGCGCGAGGGTAACGACGAGCCCAGGCACCTCCCACGCTGCCCAACCCGGCGGGGATTCCGCCCTGGGCCGCTGCGCCGCCCGGCTCACCCGGCGGGGTTGCCCGCCGTGCCCCTGACCTTGCGGTGTCCGCTGCCCGGAGGCGCATCGACCTGGGCCGGCCCCGATGTGGCCACGGCACTCGCGGGTACTGCCCCGGCTCGGCCGCGCTCTCCCTGGCGCCACTCCATCAGCGGCCGCAGGTAGAGACGGATCAGCAGGCCACCGAGCATCAGCCCAAAGGCCGTGTAGATGATCGGCAACCCGGGGGCGGTGGTGACCTGCAGCGTGGTGTAGCGCAGCACCCGCGGGAAGGACACACGGTACCCGCCCGGTATCACCGACGTCTGCCCCTCGAGCAGGCCGCCTGTCCAGATCTGTCGCATACCCGATACGTCGAGGTCGTACACATTGGCGATGCGGTTGGCGTGGAGATCGCCCTTGAAAATCGCAAAGGTCATCGCGGGGTTGCGCAGGTCAGCGCTCCCGGCGTGGGCGCCGCTGCCCGTGTCGACCGCGTCGGGGGCGAAGAACATGCGGGCCCCCAGCTGCTCGCCGGGCGCCCCCGCTGCGGGCGCTTTGAGCACCCCGTGTGCGAAGTTGGCGTCCCCGCTGAAGAGCACCGGTTGATCGAAGACCTTGGTGCCCGAGGGGTCGAAGATCTGCACCACGGGTGCCCACCCAAAACTGGCCTGGTAAAACTTCACGTCCTGGTACGCCAGGTACTGGTTGACCCGGATGTCCTGGTGCCGCACGACCCTGCCGTGGTCGATCAACGTTGCACTGGTGACGAAGTCCCGGGGCTTGCCGCCGGGGTAGTACGTGGCGTCGAATTTGTCGACCTTGACCTCGAACCCGCGGTGCTGCGCCGGGGAGAAGAGGGCGCCCTCCTCGACCTGGTCGTACGACGATCGCGCTTCCACCACCGAGTCCCCCTCAACGACATTGACGTATGCCGTGAAGCCCGCCGCCAGGTTGTAGAGGACACCGGCCAGGAGGACGAAGAAGCTGAGGTGGAACACCAGGCTGCCCGCCTCGCCGATGAACTGCGGGCCTCGCGGCAGACCACGCCGCCAGCGCCGGTACATGGCGCGGCTCCGGGTGAAAACGCAGTTGCCCAGCGAGACGTACATCAGCACCAACGGGACGATGAACACCCACGATTCGTACACCGAGAAAAGCCCAAGCCTGTCGAAGGGCGCCCCCAGCACCTGGTGGGCCTGGATCCAGTCCGACGCTCGTTGTGGCTGCAGGGCTTTCTGGGGCAGCAGCGTCGCGACGATGCTGAGACCGGCGACAATCGCCAGCAGGATGACCGCGGTCTTCATCCGCGCGAGCGTCCTCCACTCGCGCCACGCGTAGAACCGGACGGCTGCGGGTATCCCCTCCCCGCGGCGCCGGGTCATGCTCAATCTGTGGCCGGTACCCGTTCCTTCTTCCGGCCGAGCTTGCGGAAGACGGCACGGATGGGGTCGAAGTAACGGTCGGCCATCCGCTCTTTGAGCGGAATGATCCCGTTGTCGGTGATATGGATATGCTCCGGGCAGACCTCGGTGCAGCACTTGGTGATGTTGCAGAACCCCACGCCGGCCTCCTCCTTAACCAGTGGGATCCGGTCGCCGATGTCCTTTGGGTGCATCTCCAGCCCGGCGATGCGAATCATGAAACGGGGCCCGAAGTACTCGTCTTTGCCTTCCTCGTGTTCACGCAGGACGTGGCAGACGTCCTGGCACATGAAGCATTCGATGCACTTGCGGAACTCGATGACCCGGTCGATGTCCTCCTGCTGGATGACGAAGGGCAGGGGCTCGTCGGCGGCGTAGGTGAAGGGCTGAATTTTCTTGTTGACACGGTAGTTCCAACTCACGTCGGTGACCAGGTCCTTCATAAGCGGGAAGGTCTTCATGGGGTGCACGTGGATTTCGTCATCGCCAAAGCTGTCCACGCGCGTCTTGCACATCAGGCCGGGCTTGCCGTTGATCTCCGCCGAGCAGGAGCCGCACTTCGCCGCCTTGCAGTTCCAGCGCACGGCCAGGTCGGGCGCCTGGTTGGCCTGGATGTGGTGCATTGCATCGAGGACCACCTGGCCGGGGACGTCGGGGACTTCGTAGGTCACCTCGTCACCGCCGTTTGCATCGCCCCGGAAAACCTTGAATGTCGCCATCAGTGTCTTGTCATGCCTGCTGAGCTTTGTTCTGGAGCATGTGGAGAATGACATCCTGCTGGTGAAGGATGCGCAATTGCTGCACGTTCATTTTGTGCAGCGCGGTGAGCGTCTTGTGGTCGGCCTCGGCACGCTTGTCCTGTGCCTCGCTGATCACGTTCTGCCCGACGATGATGATCGGCAGCAGGACCAGCTGCAGGAAGTTGGACGACAGCCAGTTGACCAGCACGGTTGGGTTGCCGCTCTGGATTGCCGAGGGTAGGGCGACAAGCGCCAGCAGCGTGAAGACATACGCGCAGTACATCGTCCCGACCACCTTGGTGATCCGCAGCGCTATTGCCGCGTTCCAGCGGCCAAGGACGCCGCCGCCCTGGACCCCGGCGCGGATGGACCGGTTCTGGACGAGCTCGGGCTCGTGGGACACGTACGGGTGCATCTCCTCGCGAGGCATCGGGAGGCGATAGTCCGCCGGAGCCGGGGCGGCCGTCGGGGGTGAATCCTGGTCGCTCATCGGGTGTCCTCTCTGCTCATTTGCGGGTGGCCTGCAGCGCTGCCTGTGAGACCGCCGGCTTGTCGTCGATGAGCGCCGCGAGCTCCGCGGGCATCTCGGGCGCGCGGCGCTTCTCCAGCCTGACGTCATCGCCGTCCAGTGTCGCCACCAGGTTGTGCTTGCCCCAGTCGGCGTCGAGATCGAGGAAGTCGAGGCGCCAGTGGGAGCCGCGGCTCTCCTTGCGCTCGATGCCGGCGCGGAACATGGCCTCGGCGATGCGGGTCATGAAGACCTGGTCCCGACAGGCGTGCCATCCCGGGTTGAACATGCGTGAGTCGGGCACGCCGAGGTCGCGGACACGATGCTTCAGCTCGAGCAGCTTCCGCAGACCCTCGTCCAGCCCCGCACCGGTGCGCGAGATGCCATTGTGGTCGCCGATGATCGCCTGCAGTTCGGCCATGTAGACGAAGGGGTTCTCGGTCTTGCCGGTCTCAAAGTTGGTGAAGGGCTGGAGCAGCGCGGCCTTCTCGGTCGCCACGACGCTCTCGTCCAGCGCCCCCAGATCTCCCCTCTCGCGGGCATAGGCCGCCGCACCGTCGCCGGCGCGCTTGCCGAAGACCAAAATGTCCGAGAGTGAGTTGCCCCCCAGCCGGTTGGCGCCGTGCAGGCCGCCCGCGACCTCGCCCGCCGCAAAAAGCCCGGGGATGGTGGCGGCGCCGGTCTCCGGGTCCACCTTGATGCCGCCCATGACGTAGTGAATTGTTGGTCCGACCTCCATCGGGCCCCTGGTGATGTCCACGTCCGCCAGCTTGAGGAACTGCTCGTGCATCGACGGCAGCTTCTTCTTGATGTAGTCCGCGCCGCGGTGGGTGATGTCAAGGTATGCACCACCGTGCTCTGAGCCGCGGCCGGCCTCCACCTCCTTGTAGATCGAGCGCGCCACCACGTCCCGACTGCTGAGCTCCATGCGGTCGGGGTCGTAGTCCTCCATGAAGCGACGCCCCTCGCTGTTCTTGAGCCGACCGCCCTCGCCGCGAACGGCCTCGGTGACGAGGATGCCCCGCGCGCCGGGGGGCCAGATCATGCCGGTCGGATGGAACTGCACGAACTCCAGGTCCAGGAGCTCCGCGCCGGCCTCGAACGCCATGCACAGCCCGTCACCGGTGGACTCCCAGCTGTTGGACGTGACCTTGAACATCTTGCCCCAGCCGCCGGTGGCCAGCACGACCGCCCTGGCCTTGAAGAGGACAAAGCGGCCGTCCTCTCGCCTGTACCCGAAGGCCCCCGAGACGCGCCCCTGCTCGTCCTTGAGCAACCGGGTCATGGTGTATTCCATGAAGACTTCGATGCCCGAGTGGATGCCTTTGTCCTGGAGGCTGCGGATGATTTCCAGGCCGGTCCGGTCACCGATATGGCAGAGGCGCCGGTAGGTGTGTGCGCCGAAGGGCCGCTGGTTGATGAGGCCCTTCTCGGTGCGGTCGAACACCGCGCCCCACCGTTCGAGCTCCAGCACGCG
The DNA here is from genome assembly GCA_046262455.1 of Candidatus Dormibacteria bacterium. Classification (GTDB taxonomy): domain Bacteria; phylum Chloroflexota; class Dormibacteria; order DASZGP01; family DASZGP01; genus JAXDLW01. The sequence goes on from JBHEMS010000067.1 coordinate 6,000, forward strand.
GTCGGGGGCCTCCTTGGCGAAAATCTCCGCCATCCGCCAGTTGTTGATGCCCTTCCCGCCCTTCATGGTGTCGGAGAAGTGGGTCTTCCAGCCGTCTTCGGCGTCGACGTTGCCAAGGCTCGCCGCGACCCCGCCCTCGGCCATCACGGTGTGGGCCTTGCCCAGCAGCGACTTGCAGATGACGGCTGTCTTCAGGCCCGCCTGGGCCGAGGCAATGGAGGCGCGCAGGCCCGCGCCGCCCGCACCGATGACGATTACGTCGAACTCGTGGGTCTCGTACTGCTCCTCGAGGGCGGCCACTAGAAGACCAGCCTGGGATCTGAGAAAACGGCGTGGGTCAGCAGGCGCACGTAGATGTCAGCCCCCCAGACCGTGAACAGACTGAGCAGCGCGAACAGACCGTGGCGCTCGTTGAGCAGGGTGACCTGGTGCCAGAGGCTACGGCGGGTTCTTGCTGCCAGGCTGCATGAGTAGCAGTCGAGGCCGCCACCGACGAGGTGGCGGAAGGCGTGGCACCCGAACGTGTAGGCCGACAGCATCACTACGTTGAGTCCCAGGATGAGCGTCCCCAGGCCGATCATCAGGTGCCCGGAACGCGCCCCCTCGTGCAGGTGGAAGGCGTTGAGGAAGTCGATCAGCAGGAACGCGATGTTGATGATCGCGGTGTACAGGGCGAAGCGGTGGAAGTTACTCAGGACGGTCGGGAACTTTGTCTCGCCCCAGTACCGGACCCGTCGCAGCCGGCTGGGCGGCGCCATGGAGCAGGAGGGTGGCGCAAAGAATGCCCGGTAGTACGCCTTGCGGTAGTAGTAGCAGCTCGCCCGGAACGCCAGCGGCGACCAGACGATGAAGATTCCCGGGCTGAGGACAAACCCGGCCAGGCTTGGGGCCGGCAACAACGGGGAGAAGAAGGGCGACAGGTAGGGGTCGCCGAGGTTGTGGCGGAAGTCGACCATGACGACCAGGAGCACATAGACACCGAAGATCGTCTGGGCTCCCATGAAGAAGGCGGAGTAGCCCCACCAGGGCAGCCCCGCAGAATCTGTGTGCGGCTCGGGGGCCTGGGTCTGCGGGCGCGTGGGGGCGGTGGTTGCGGCCAAACTTTCCTCGCCTGGTGGATTTGCCGACCCTCGGCGGGTCCGGACAAGTTTACCCGCCGGCTAGGCGCCGGTCAGGGCGCTCTCCGTTGATAAGATCCGCGAGGCATTTCGGCTCCCGGAGGAAACATGCGCAAGAAGATCACGGTTGTAGGGGCGGGCAACGTTGGAGCCACGCTGGTGCAGCGCCTGGCCGAGCGGGACTACGCGGACATCGTCATGGTGGACATCGTCGAGGGTCTCCCCCAGGGAAAGGCACTCGACCTGCGGGAGACCGGTCCCATCCTGGGTTACGACTCCTATGTCACCGGGACCAACACCTACAAGGAGACCGCTGGCTCTGACATCTGCGTGATCACCAGCGGGCTGCCGCGGAAGCCCGGCATGAGCCGCGACGACCTCATCGAGACAAACATGCGGATCGTCCGCGACGTCACCGAGAAGCTGGCCAAGGCATCCCCGAAGACGATCCTGATCGTGGTCAGCAACCCCCTGGATGCGATGTGCCACGTGGCGATCAAGGCCTCCGGCTTCCCCCGCGAGCGGGTCATCGGCATGGCCGGGGTCCTGGACACCGCGCGCTTCCGTTCATTCATCGCCGAGGAGCTCAAGGTCTCCGTCAAAGATGTACAGGCGTACGTCCTGGGCGGTCATGGTGACACCATGGTCCCGCTGACGAAGTACACGACGGTGGCCGGCGTCCCGGTGGAGAAACTGATCCCGAAAGCCCGGCTGGAACAGATCGTGCAGCGCGCGCGGGATGGAGGCGCCGAGGTCGTGGCGCTGCTGAAGACAGGTTCGGCCTTCTATGCCCCCAGTGCCGCCGTCGCCGAGATGGTCGACTCGATCATCCTCGACAAGAAGCGCATCCTGCCCTGCGCCGCGCAGCTCAACGGCGAGTACGGCTACAGGGGCCTTTTCATCGGGGTCCCCTGCAAGCTCGGCTCGAAGGGCCTCGAAGAGGTCATGCAACTGGAGCTCACCGCCCCGGAGAAAAAGGCCCTCGACAAGAGCGCCGCCGCCGTCAAGGAACTGGTCGGCGTGGTTGATAAGGCGATGCGTGCCGCCCCGGCAGGCGGGGCACGGGCGTCCGCTAAGAAGTAGGCTCCTGGGCAGCGCCCCCGGGTTCCACCGGGGCGTGCACCCCGGCTTCGTGGACCAGGGGCAGGGTCAGCGCGAACTCGCTGCCCACCCCGACCTCGCTCCAGGCGAGCTCGAGGGTGCCGCCATAAGTCTCGGCCAGCTTGCGGCTGATGTACAGGCCCAGGCCCGTGCCCGGCGGGTAGCCAAAGCTGGGATCCTCGATGCGCACGAACTGGTCGAAGATGCGCGTTCGCGCCTCGTCAGGGATGCCTTTCCCGTTGTCCCGCACGCTCAGGCGTGCCGTCGTGCTGGAGGTCGTCAGGCTGACCTGGAGGAGCAGCGGCGCACGGCTGTAGGTGAGGGCGTTGTTGACGAGGTTGTCGATGATCCGGCCGATGTGCTGGGGGTTCACCCGGACCTCGGCGGTGGCCGAGGGGATCTCCGTCTCGACGGTCGCTCCGAGCAGCGCGACGCGCGGCGCGACGCGGTCCAGGGCGTCACGGACCAGCGTCGCGACCTCGACAACCTGGGCGCCGGGTGGAATTGCGCCGGAGTCCAGGCGGGCGGCGGTCAGGACGTCATCCACCAGGTAGGCGAGTTCGCTGACCTTTCCGGCGATGACACTCATCGGCTCTGACCAGGAATCGGGCGGCTGACCCAGCGAACCATCCTGGAGCAATGACAGGTAGCCACTGATCACCGAAAGCGGGGTGCGCAGCTCATGGGCCGCCATGTTCATGAACTTTGCCTTGGCCCGGTTGGCGTCCTGCGCCTGCTGGTATAGCCGTGCGTTTCGCAGTGAGTAGGCTGCGACGGTCGCGATCTGGGAGACGGTCGTCATGTCGTCGTCGGAGAAAGGCCTGTCGCGCGTGCGGCTGAGAGCAAGCGTGCCGACGACGGTTCCCGCGACGATCATCGGCACGGTCAGCACGTGCTTGATCTCCCGCATGACCCGCGCGACCGGCTCCGGCATGCCCTCGGTCGAAACGTTCCCGGCGCGCACCACCTTCTGCGTCAGGATCGCCTCCTCGAGCATCGGCTGGGAGCGGATCAGCCAGCGGCTGCCGGCCGGCACGGGGTTTCCCCTGGGGTCGTAGGAACCCTCGATGACCACCTCGTCGCCGTCGATTCGCGAGACCGTCCCGCGGTCGGCTTCGATCGACTTCACCGCCCGTTTCAGCAGCCGCGAGAGGATCTCGTTGGGCTCGACGCGCGCAGCCAGGTCGACGGCCAGCTCGACGCCGAGCTGCAGCCGCAGCTGGCCGCGGTGCAGCTCCGTTATCTCCTGAGCGACCTGCAGGATGTAGGTCTTCTGCTCCGGGCCTCGCACCGGGTAGGCATCCACGTTGAACACCCGCCCGGCATGGCTGGTGAACTGGTGGCGGCTCTGGCGCTCTCCCGTGTGGACCACCTCGTCGAAGAGTTCGGCCACGTGGTTCTGAAGGCTCTCCGGGTACGCCTCCCCGATGGTGTGGCCCTGGTACGGCTCGCTGACGGGACCGGCAAACGACTCCGTCGCGGGGTTGAGGTAAAGAACACGGTAGTCGTCGCCCGTGGCTTCGTAGATGCCCACCGCCACCGGGAGGGTCGACAGGATGCCGGCCAGCAGGGCCAGCGCGTAATCCTGGCCACCGGCGGCAGAAAGGAGTGCGGCAACCTCCGGCAACCGCCCGGATGACAGGTCGCCCGCGCCGCTCAAAGCAGGGAGGCCCGCTGGGCGAGGTCGTATAGGAGCCCCGGGAAAACGCCCAGCGCCAGTGTCAGCCCACCCGCGGTCACCACGGCGGCCACGCCCATCGGGTCCGCCGCCTGGGGCCGCCGCCGGCTCTCGGCGGGCGTGTAGATGACCAGCACCACCCGCAGGTAGTAATAGAGAGAGATGAGCGAGGCGATAGCCGCCACCAGCGCCAGGCCGGCGTAGCCGGACTGGATCACCGCGACGAACACGAAGAGTTTGCCCATGAACCCTGCGGTCGGCGGTATGCCGGCCAGTGCCAGCATGAACAGGGCCAGCAGCGCTCCAAGCCCGGGGTACCGGTACCCCAGGCCTCGGAGCCCGCTGATGTCGCTGGCCTCGCCGTCGGCGCGGGCCAGTAGGGTCACCACTCCGAAGGCGCCAAAGGTCATGGTCGCGTAGGCCACCAGGTAGTACAGCCCGCCGGACATGCCCGCGCGGTTGCCGGCGACCACCGCCAGCAGGAGGTAGCCACCCTGGGCCACGCTGGAGAAGGCCAGCATCCGCTTGAGGTCGGTTTGGCGCAGTGCGCCCACCGCCCCGACCAGCATTGAAACCGCGGCCACGGAGCCCAGCAGCAGCGTCCAACGGGAGACAGCCGCGGGCGCGCCGAACGTGACCACGAACAGGCGCAGGAGGACCGCGATGGCAGCCACCTTGGTGCCGGCCATGAACGCCACCACGGGGGCCGGCGCGCCCTGGTAGACGTCTGGCGCCCAGGTGTGGAAGGGCGCGGCGGAGGCCATGAACGCCAACCCCACCAGGACCAGGCCGACACCTGCCAGGGTGAACACCAGCGCGTCGCCGGAGGCGTGGCGCAGCGCGGGCCCGATCAGGGCAAGGGAGGTCGCTCCTGTGCCGCCATACACCAGCGCCATGCCGTAGAGCAGGAAGCCGCTCGCGAACCCGCCGATGAGCAGGTATTTCAGGCCGGCCTCCTGGGAGCGCTCCTCCTGGCGCAGGAACGCGCTGAGGATATACAGCGACAGCGATAGGACCTCCACACCGATGAAAATCGTCACGAGTGACGCGGCGGAGACCATCAGGATCATCCCCGCGAGGGCGGCGACCAGCAGGATGTAGAACTCGCCGTGCTGCACCCGGCGGCGGTGGAGATAGGCGGGCGCCAGCATCAGGGCGAGGAGTGCCATCGCCAGGAATGTGATCTCGAAGAACACCGCGAACGCGTCGATCGCCAGGGTCCCGTGGAACATCACACGGGAGTTGTCGGGCTCGCTCAGCCCGGAGGCCGCCGAGGCCACCGCCAGCACCAGCGCCAGGAGCACCCCCGCCGCGGCGACCAGCCCCAACAACGCCTTCCGGCGTTGGGGCATGAAGGCATCCGCCAGGAGCAGGACCATCACCGTCGCGCCCACCGAGGTGATCGACGCCAGGGCAAGATCCGACGGGCTCATCCGCCGCCCCCGGTCAGCACCCGGCTGAGCTGGACCACGCTCTGGTTGACCAGCGCGACCAGCGGCGCCGGGAACACGCCGATCACCACCGCGGCAGTCGCCAGCGGCGCCAGCACCCTCAGCTCGCGGGTGCCCAGCTCCGCGCGTCTCCTCACCACCGCGGGGTCCTCATCCCCGTCGGCACCGAGGTTTGGCGGGCCGTTCATCACGCCCTGGTACAGACGCAGGGTGTACCAGGACGCCAGCACCACGCCGGCCGCCGCCAGGAGCAGGATGGCCCAGGACCGGGTGTAGGCGCCGGCCATGATCAGGTACTCGCCGACGAAGCCGTTCAGCCCGGGCAACCCGAGGGTCGCGAGCGAGATCACCATGAACACTGCGGCCAGCACCGGAGTGGTGGCAGAGAGGCCTCCCAGGCGGGCGCGCTCTCGGGTGCCGAGGCGCTGCTCCAAATGGCCGACGATGAAGAACAGGGCGGCGATGACAATCCCATGGTTGACCATCTGCACCGCGGCGCCGGCCAGCCCGGCCGAGGTCAGGCTCACGACCCCCAGGGTTATGAAGCACATGTGGCTCAGGCTGAGGTAGATCACGGTTCGCTTGGCGTCACGCTGCCGCAGGGCGATCAGGGCACCGTACACGATTCCCACCGCGGCGAGGCCCATCAGCAGCGGGCTCAGGTCGCGAGCCGCTCCCGGCAGCAGCCGGATGGCCACGCGGTAGAAGCCGTACGGACCAAGCTTGGACACCACCCCCGCCAGGAGCATGACGACGGGGGTCGGCGCCGAGGCGTACGCCTCCGCCATCCAGCCGTGGAAGGGGAACAGCGGCGACTTGATGGCGAAGGCCAGGGCGAAGCCGCCAAAGGCCAGGTGGGCGAGGGAGACCCCGAGGAACGTCCCGCCGGTGCTGGCCCGGGCTAGGTCCTCGATCGCAAAGCTGTGCGAACCGGAGGCCACGAACATGAAGGCGATCGACACCAGCATTGCAAGGCTGCCGGCGCTGGTGTAGATCAGCAGCCTCAGCGCGGCACGCTCCCTGTCGCCCTCGCCGTAGAGCGCGACCAGGACGAGGAACGGCACCAGCACCAATTCCCAGAAGACGAAGAACAGCACCATGTCCTGCGCCACCAGCACCCCGGACGCGCCCACCTGGGCCAGCAGCAGCATGGCCATGAACAGTCGTGGCCGTCGCATCCGCTCGGGTCGGGTCGCCAGGATGGCCAGCGTGGAGATGCCCGCGTTGAGCACCAGCAGGCTGGCGGACACCCCGTCCGCCGCGACGCGCAGGGTCAAGCCCGCACGCGGCGCCCACTCCGCGGCGCCGGTCTGCGGTGCCCCGTTCCCCGCCGCCAGGGCGGCCAGGATGGCGAGGAAGAACGAGACGCCGGTGCCCACCAGAGCGAGCTCGCGCACGTAGCGCGTCTGAACCCTGCCCATCGCCAGCGCCGCCACCGCCGGCGCGACGAGCAGGAACAGTAGGCTCATCGCGCGCCGACCCCAAACGCCACCACGATGACCAGGGCCGCGGCGGCGAAAACCATGGCATAGGAGCGGAGGTAGCCGCTCTGGAGGCGCCGGACCTGGCGCCCGGCCAGCAGTGAGACACGGGATGCGGCCTCGGTGACCCCCACCACCACCGGCGCCTCAACCCAGCTGTCGAGCGCACCGCCGGCGGCCCAGAGCGGGTTGACCACGATCGCGTTGTACATGTCGTCCCACAGGAACCGGCGCTCCAGCAAAGCGTTGACCGGCCGGCGCGCGCGCGCCTGTGGCTGAGTGCTGTACAGGGCATAAGCGGCCACCATCCCCGCGCCGACCGCCACCAGGCTCAGCGTTACCGTGAGCAGCCGGGCACCGTCTGAGGATTCCCCGGTGGAGAAGACAGGTGCGAGGTAATCGGTGAGGAGGTGCCAGAAGCCGGGCTGAACCAGCCCGCCAAACGCCGCCAGGACGGCCAGCGCCAACGCGGGTACCACCATCGTGCCCTCTGCCTCATGGACATGGCGGTCGGCATCCTGTCGCTCCCCCATGAATGTAACCAGGAAGGCGCGGAACATGTAGTAGGCGGTCATCGCCGCGACCGCGACCAGCACCAGCCCGAGGAACGGATGGAGGGGTCCGTGCGCAAGCCCCGCGCTGATGATCTCGTCCTTGGAGAAGAAGCCGGAGAGCGGTACCACGCCGGCGAGGGCGAAGGTGCCGATGAGGAAGAGCCACCGGGTCACCGGCATGGCCGGCCAGAGTCCGCCCATTCGGCGCATGTCCTGCTCGCCCCCGAGGGCGTGAATCACGTTGCCCGCGGCGAGGAAGAGCAACGCCTTGAAGAAGGCGTGAGTCACGAGGTGGAAAACGCCCGCGACCTCGGCCCCGATCGCCACCGCGAAGAACATGTAGCCCACCTGGCTCATCGTCGAGTAGGCGAGGACGCGCTTGATGTCCGACTGGACGCACGCCAAAGCAGCTGCCATCAGCGCGGTGACCGCCCCCAGTACCGCCGCCGTGTTGGCCGCGGCGGGCGCGTTGGCGTACAGCGGCTGAAAGCGGGCTATGAGGTAGACGCCCGCGGTCACCATGGTGGCGGCGTGGATCAGGGCAGATACCGGGGTAGGACCCTCCATCGCGTCCGGCAGCCAGGTGTGCAGGGGGACCTGGGCTGACTTGGCGACGGCGCCTACGAGCAGGAAGAAGCCGACCAGCTCGACCTCGGAGTGGGTCAGGTGATCTGAGGCGTTGCACACGTGGCTGCCCGCCCCGCCGCAGAGTGGCCCTGCGGCAAAGAGGGCGTCAAAGCTCAGGTTGCCGAGGGCATGGAAGGCGACCAGGCTGGCGATGACGATCCCTACGTCGCCAACCACGTTCATGACGAAGGCCTTGCGGGCCGCCAGTACGGCGGCCGGGCGCTGGTGGTAGAAGCCGATCAGCAGGTAACTGCTCAGCCCCACCATCGCCCATCCAACGGTCAGAAGGATGAAATTGCGCGCCAGGACGAGCACCAGCATCGAGAAGACGAACAGGTTCATGTGCGCGAAAAAGCGCGCGTAATCGGTGTCGTTCTCCTCATCCATGTACCCCGCCGCGTAGGCGTGAATCAGGAAGCCGACACCGGTGACGACCAGCGTCATCACCGCCGCCAGCGGGTCGAAATAGAGGTTGAAGTTCACCGCCGGCACGGGCAGCCCGGCGGTCGGGCCGCCCGCTTGCTCCATCCAGCGGTAGACGGTGAAATCGGTGTGGCCACCGCCGTTGGCGAGCGCGGCGACCAAAAAACACGTGAAGGACGCCAGGATGGCCACCGGCCCCATGACCCTGACACCGGGGCGGTTGGCGGCGCCGAACAGCCGGTTCAGCCCGAACCCGAACAGTGGCAGAAGGAGGCCGAGGACGAGCAGCGTGCCCATCAGCCCTTGAGTTCGCTCATTCCGTCCACGTCCATCGCGCGACCGGACTTGTAGATGGCAACGATCAGCGCCAGGCCGACCACCACCTCACTGGCAGCGACCGCGATCACGACCAGGCTGAAAACCTGTCCGTCCATGGTGCGGTGGTAACGCGAGAAGGTGATGAAGGCAAGGTTGGCGGCGTTGAGCATGAGCTCGACACACATGAACACGACGAGCGGGTTGCGCCTCAGCAGCACGCCCCCCGCTCCCGTGATGAAGAGGATGGCGGAGACCAGCAGGAAGGCCCCGATCGGCGGCATCAGCGCCCCCGCGACAGGTAGACCGCACCTACCGCGGCGATCACCAGCACCAGGGAGGTCGCCTCGAAGGGGAATGCGAAGTCTCGGTACATGGCATTGCCG
>JBHEMS010000068.1:0-38060 GCA_046262455.1 Candidatus Dormibacteria bacterium
TCCTCAAGACAGTGGCTCGGACCACCACTGGGGATATCCGTAAAAAGCGTGCCGCCGGGACGGCGAAGAGGTCGTAATGTAAGCCGGGAGTGTCAAGGATCTACCGAAGTAGATTCGTCAAGCATCAACCGAAGCCCTATACCGGCTCCACCCCCCGTGGCTCCACGTCCTGGATGTTGGTTGGGTACCTCGGCGGGCGGTCAGGTCGGCGCGGTGGCCGCCGCCGTTTCCCTCGGATGGAGAAGTGGTGGCACGGTTGACGACCGCCAAAGCCGCCCGGTGATCAGTAGTACCAGAGCCACGATAGCGAAGGGCAGCGTCCCGAGCAATCCGACCGGCGCCGCGATGATGGATGTCGTCCGCGCGGTGTGGGAGTACAGCAGCCCCGTGCAGATGTTGAGCATGGCATGGCCCATGGTAGGTGCGGCTACGTGGCGGGTCGAGGATCGCAGCCATGCCTGCACGAGGCTGAAAGGAAGCGAGAACACCAGCATGGCGAACATCCCAAGGACGTGGTGGCGAGGATAGTTGAAACCGTCCACAAGGATGGCCGGGGCGTGCCAGACTGCAAAGATAAGGGCGACCAGGATAGCGGCCTGGGCGCCGCCCAGGGGGGCGAGGTTGGGCACCAGGAAGCCTCGCCAGCCGTACTCCTCACCGAAGGCGGTGACCCAGTAGACGAAGACTGCGATGGGCAGGGGCAGGACATCGAAGAGGTTTGCCCCCGAGCTTCCCGGCAGCTTGAGGTCGCCGCTGAAAAGGCTGAGCCCGAAGCCGGCGGCGATCGGCAACCCGATGACGAAGATGGCGAGCACCGAGGCGAAGATATTGTCCACGAGGCCACGCCACGACTGGCGGAACTCGTGGCGGAGGTGCGACGCGCGTTGAAGGCGGATGACCGCGATGGTGGCGAACGTGGGTGCGAACATGGCGATGAATGTGCGGATCGCCAGCTGGGGAAAGACCGGCCGCAGGCCGACCCAGGCTGACCACCCGAGCCCGTACGTAAAGAGGACGTAAAGGCCGACGCTTGGCCAGTCGACGGCTGTCGTCGTGACCCCGGCGAGCGGCTCCCGGTTCTGCCTGCGGAACCAGCTGGCACGCGCGCCGTCGATCGCGACGGCCATCAACAGGAACGCGGTGGAGCGCTGAGACGCGATCTTCGCATGCTAGGGCCGGATGATAACCTTGCGGCGGTCCTCGAACGACGTTGCCGTGGGTAGGTAGCGAAGTGGTTAAACGCATCTGACTGTAGATCAGACGGCTCTGCCTTCGGGGGTTCGAATCCCTCCCTGCCCACCACCCCCCTCCTCGGGCCCACTTAGCTCAGTGGTAGAGCACTTCCTTGGTAAGGAAGAGGTCTCGGGTTCAAGTCCCGAAGTGGGCTCCATCCCGCTTCCGGGCCTGTGTGTTCGTTCAGTGTTATCGTGCCGGGTGTGATACGTCAGCCAACTTTGACTGCCGTACGCAAGGCCGGACACCTCCCGACGGGAATAGTCACGCTCCTCCTGACCGACGTGCAGGGATCGAGCCGGCTCTGGGAAGAGCATCGCCAGAACATGCCGGCTGCCATGACCCGGCACCACGAAATCCTCTTCGACGCCATCGATGCGCACCACGGCGAACGCCCGCGCGACCAGGGCGAGGGTGACAGCGTACTAGCTGCCTTCGCGCGTGCCACGGATGCCGTCGGCTGCGCGCTGGAGCTCCAGCGACAGCTCGGCGCGGAGCCCTGGCCCGAGGGGATCAGCATCAAGGTGAGGATGGCCGTCCACACGGGTGAGGTAGAGCTGCGCGGCGACGACAACTACTTCGGGCCTGCCATAAATCGTGCTGCGCGGTTGCGTGCGATTGGCCACGGCGGACAGGTCCTGCTATCCGCCGCAACCGCCGAAGTGGTCCACGAAGGCCTCCCGGATGGCGCCACCTTGCGCGACCTCGGGTTGCACCGGCTCCGGGACCTGGGGCGCCCCGAGCGGGTATTTCAGCTCTGCCACGAGGACCTGCCTGTCGAATTCGCGCCGCTCAAGTCTCTCAACACATTGCCCAACAACCTTCCTTTGCAGGTAACGAGTTTTGTCGGTCGGGAGCGCGAGACAGCAGAGGTGACGCGCCTGGTTGCGGCCAACCGCCTGGTGACGCTGACGGGGGCGGGTGGGTGCGGCAAAACGCGCCTCGCGCTCCAGGCAGCCGCCGAGCTCCTGGTGGGCGACGCGGGAGGCGTGTGGTTCGTGGACCTCGCCCCTCTCAGCGACGGTGCGTTGGTGCCCACCGCGGTGGCGACAGCACTCCGGCTCCAGGAGGAGCCAGGGCGGATGGTCATCGATACCCTGGTCGATCACCTCCGTGAGCGGCGCGTCCTCATCCTGCTCGACAACTGCGAGCACATGCTGCCGGCGTGCGCCGACCTGACGGCCAGGTTGATGCCCGCATGCGCGGACCTGCACATCCTGGCGACGAGCCGCGAAGGGCTCGCGGTAGCGGGAGAGACAACCTGGCGGGTGCCATCCATGTCGCTCCCCGACGCTGACCAGGCGCAGCCACTGGCGGAGTTTTCGCAGTGCGAGGCGGTGAGCCTGTTCGTGGAGCGGGCGCGTAGCCTGGACCCGGCCTTCGCGCTGACGGCTGCTGACGCCCCCGCGGTTGCTCAGATCTGCCGGCGCCTGGACGGCATCCCACTGGCCATCGAGCTGGCCGCGGCCCTTACCGATGTGCTTGGTTGCAGCCAGATCGCTGAGCGCCTGGACGATCGCTTTCGCCTTCTGACCGGCGGCACGAGAGCTGGCATCGAACGCCAGCAGACGCTGCGCGCGGCTGTGGACTGGAGCTTTACCCTGCTGACCGAGGAGCAAAAGACGTTGTTGGTTCGCCTCTCGGTATTTGCGGGCGGATTCACCCTGGAGGCCACCGAGGAGGTAGGGGCGGGACAGCACATCGACCCGGGCCAAGTGCTGGGGTTGCTGTCGCAGCTGCTCCGCAAGTCGATGGCCCAGATGGAGAAGACAGATGGGGTGACCCGGTACCGGCTGCTCGAGACCATTCGCCAGTTTGCGCGCGACAAACTGCTCGAGTCTGGCGAGGCGGACGAGGTCCGCACCCGGCACCGTGATTGGTACCTGGCTCTCGCGGAAAAGGCAGAGGCGCAGATTCAGGCAGGCGGGGCACAGGCGGAGTGGCTGACCGTGCTGGAGCAGGAGAGCGACAACCTGCGGGCCGCCATGGAGTGGAGCATCGCCGACAGCGACCCCTCACCTGGGGCTCGCCTTGGGGTGGCGCTGTGCCCGTACTGGCAGGTGCGGCGGAAGCTCGGCGAGGGGCGGCGCTGGATGGACCAGGTGCTGGCCAGGAAGGCTGATTTGACGTCGCAGCTTCGGGGCAGGGCGCTCAGTGTAGCCGGCGTACTGGCGCGGACCGCATCGGACGTCGAATCGGCTCGGCCACTACTGGAAGAGAGTCTTATCTCCTTGCGAGCGGTGGGCGACGAGCAGGCGATCGCCCGATCGTTGATGGGCCTTGGCAGCGCCCTCAATGATTCCGGCAACACCGCGGCCGCCCGCGGAGTCTTTGAAGAGGGGCTCGCAGTCAGCCGGAAAATCGGCGACAGGGCCAGGGAGGCCGCGGCCCTCAACTCCCTGGGGATCTGCGCGATGAATGAAAACGATCACACGTTGGCGCGCGCGTTCTATGAGGAGAGCCGGACCGTAATGCACGAGGCCAGAAACGTGATTGGCGTGATAACGACCCAGGTCAATCTCGCGTTCCTTGCTTTCGACCAGGGTGACATTGGCCGCGCCAGCGAGCTCACCGCTTCCACGCTCGCGACCGCACGAGAAGTGGGGGCCAGACAGGCGATCGCTGTCGGCCTCATGGTTGCTGGGTACATCTCCTTAGCTCGGGGAGAGGTCGAAGTCGCGGCGGGGTGGCGGCAAGAACAGCTGTCCGAGGCCCGCGACGCTGAGCTTCCCTGGATGGAGATGGACGCAAGAGCGGGACTTCAATACCCCGCGGCCGACTACACCGGGGCGAGCGCCTACTACGAGCAGGCCGCGGCGATGGCGGATGGCCTGGAAACCCAAATTGTGATGTTGGCCTGGGCGGCCAATTCGGCTGAGGGCGCAGGCAACACCGATAGGGCTGGCGCTACCGCTGACCGCGCGTTGGCGCTTACCAGGGGCTTGGGCCGATGGCAGCCTGCGATCGAGATGCTCAACACGCTGGGCCGGCTGACGCGCATCTCGGGCGATCTCGGCGGCGCCTCAGCCAGGCATCGGGAGGCCCTGTCGATGGCGGCCAAACTTGGCTCCCGCCTGGAGATCGCCGCATCCCTCGAGGGCCTCGCGGCCATAGCGGGCGAGCAGGGCGAGGGCGCCAGGGCCGCTCGTCTATACGGGGCAGCTGCAGCCATCCGTGAAGCAATCGGTGCCGTCGTCTGGCCGCACGTCCGAGTCACACACGAACAGTCACTGGCGGCTAGTCGGGCTCAGGTTGACGCCGACACCTGGGCAGCAGCGTGGGCTGAGGGTGAGGCCATGAGCCAGGACGAGGCTGTCGCCTGCGCGCTCGTAGGCCCGGCCCCGACTTAGCCCTCCGTTTGCCGATGCAACTCGCGGAGCTCCGTCCGGCGCACCTTGCCGGTTGTCGTGATGGGGATCTCGTCGACGAATGTGATCATTCGCGGGTATTCATAGGCGGCTAGACGCGTCTTCACGAACGCCTGGATGTCCGTGGTCAACCGGTCGTCCGGTTCAAATCCCGGGCGTGGCACGACAAAGGCCTTCACGGCCTCGCCCCGGATGGCGTCGGGGACGCCGATGACCGCGGCGAGGGCGACGCCGGGGTGCTTCATCAGGGTGCCTTCGATCTCGGTCGGTCCGATGCGGTGACCGGATGAGTTGATCAGGTCGTCCTGGCGACCCACGTACCAGAAGTAGCCGTCCTCATCGAGGCGGGCAAAATCACCGGTCACCAGCCAGTCCCCTCGGTGCTTTGCCGCGGTGGCGCCGGGGTTTCCCCAGTAGCCAAGAAAGGCGACCGGGTCGGGTTGTCGAATCGCCACCTCGCCGGTGGCGCCGGCCGCTAGCGCACGGCCGTCCTCGTCGACTATCCCGACCTCGTGCCCGGGATAAGCACACCCCATGCTCCCCTCGCGCACCGGGTACAGGCCTGTGCAGTTGCCGACAACGTAGTTGCACTCGGTCTGCCCGAAGATCTCGTTGACGGTGACGCCGAGGTTTTCGCGTGCCCACTGGTGCATCTCCTCGCCGAGAGCCTCGCCGCCGCTGACGACGGTCCTGAGCCGAAGGGTCCCCGGAACGCGGGCATCCACCCGCCGCATCATCTTCAGCGCGGTCGGCGGGATGAAGGCGTTCTTCACCCCGTGCCTGGCCATGAGCTCGAGCGCGCCCTGGGGATCAAACGGACCGCTGCCTTCCGCGACGAGCAGCGGCCGTCCGTGGAAGAGTGAGGGCATCAATACATCCAGCAGCCCTCCGATCCACGCCCACTCGGCCGGGCTCCAGAAGAGATCCCCGGGCATGGGAAAGAACTCATGCGAGAGCTCAAAGCCGGGGAGGTGGCCAAGCAGCACCCGGTGGGCGTGGAGCGCCCCCTTCGGTGGTCCGGTAGTCCCGGAGGTGTAGATCAGCAACGCTGGGTCCGACGCCATGGTCGATACGGGCACAAACGAGGGCCCGTCCCCATGTGTCAGCTCGTCGAGTTGCAGGGCCGGGAACCGCGAGACGCCGGGCTCGGTGAGGACCACCCGCTCCAACGCCGGCAGTTCATCGACCAGCTCGTCGAGCCGCCCTGCGCCGGCCGCGTCGGTGACCACCATCCGGGCCCCGGAGTCACGCAGGCGCACCTCCAGCGCGTCGGGGCCGAAAAGGGTTGACAGCGGCACCGCTATCGCGCCGAGCTTGTAGATCGCGAGGTGGGACACGGCCGCCGCCGGCGATGGTGGTAGGACCACGGCAACGCGGTCCCCTGGGACGATGCCCTCCCCACGCAGCCCGCGCGCGAGGGCGTTTGACATCCGCGTGAGGTCTCCAAAGGTGTAGGTTTCCACCGCGCCGTTGAGGCGCTCGTGGACCAGCGCCGGGTCAGACTGGCGCTGCGCGTCGCTGCAGGTCGTCCCCATGTTGAATTGCGCCGGCACGACCCACGCGAAGTCGCCACGCAGCTGCTCCACGGTCTTGCCGCGATGTTCAGAGAGCAAGGCGGCGGCCGGTGCGCTGATAGCTTTCACTCATGGATGAGTCACCCGTGTACGCGCTCAACCTCTTCAACATAGTGGATCGGGACGAATACCTTGAGTACTCGCGGCGCTCGGCCGAAGCGGTTACCGCGCATGGGGGTAGGGTGCTGGCCATTGGGCGGTTCCGGGAGAACCTCGCCGGTGACCTTGAGCCGCGGACGGTGATGATCCTTGTCGAGTGGGCATCCCGGGCTCACTTTGAAAGCTACCTGTCGGCACCCGACCTCGCGGATCTCCATCCGCATCGTGAGGCCGGCGCCGGGCAGTATGTCTGGCAGCTGTTTGATCGGCTCGACGACCTGCGGCCGGTCCTCAAGACGTCGCACTGAGGAGGCGTCGTAGCCGAAGCGCCCTGAGTAGTTCCTCGGCGCGACGCGGGTCGCGAAGAATGTCGCCGAGCGGGCGGCGCAGGATGCCGAGCCGGTATTTGACGGTATTGGGGTGAACCCCCAGCGCCAGGGCGGCCTCCTTCGTCCGTCCCTGGCGTGAGATGTAAGCGTCCAGCGTTGGCTCGAGCCAAGGGGGCGCGGGTTCAATTGCGTCCAGTGTCCGGAGGGTGCCGGCGATGAAGCGCCGCGCCCTGACCGGGTCGGCTGCCATCAGGCTGTAACTGCCCACCTCGGTGGTGTCATACACCGGCCCTGGAAGGCCCAGGGCTCGGCCATGCGCCAGTGCCTCCACCGCCTCGGAATAGCTGGCGCGGGTATCGGTGCCCCCGGTCGCCAGGTCTCCGACGCCCGCCGCCCGTACGCCGGGTGTGCCACGGACGGCGTCTCCCAGGCGGAGGAGCAGCGTCGCCCGCGAGAGCTCGGAACGCACCGGGACAACGGCCACCACCGCGCGGCTGCGCACCGTCCAGAAGGCGGCGCCCGCCCGGCGCTCCAGGTCCCCCCCGACCCGGTCGAGGTCCTCCAGCGAGAGCTCCTCGGTCTCCACCACGACCACCACGTGGGGTCGCTCCAGCTCGCCTGGTTGCCCGAGCTCGTCCGCCTCCTCGGGATGGCTGAGGATCAGCTCCAGCAGGGCCGAGCGACGGCGCTCGTGTTCCCGGGCCGTGCGGTTGGACTCCAGCAAATAGGCGTCGGTGACCGCCAGCGATATCTGGTCGCTGAAGGTCATGGCGTTCTCGGCGGCCTCCGGAAGGACCTCCCGCACAGCCGGTTGGCTCCCATCGGGGTCATGGATGAGCTCGGACCACATCACCCGGATGGCGATGCGCCACGCGCGAAGTAGGGCATGGTGGTCGAAACCCTGGCGTGCGCGACGTCTGGCCCCCTCACGGATGGGCTCGAAGTCAGACGGCACCGGCGGGATGCCGCTGCGCAGGCTCTGCAGCCAGACCCTGACACCCGCCTCCGAGACATGCTGGACATCCTGCTGGAGGCGCTCGTCGGTTATCGCGCCGTACTCGCGCACCTCGGCCGCCAATGCTTGGTAGATGCGCGCCGCGACCTCGTCGGTGCGCAGCAGCTGCCGGCTGGCGATGCCGGCCAGGGCAAGGCGGGCCTGCCCCGACGATGGTTCGCCTATTTGTCCTGTTGGGACAATCTCCACGGCCTGACTTAACCACAATCGCCACGTTATGTGCGTGGCAGCCGATGTTTAATGGCGGCAGGTTGGTCCCGACGCGCCAAGCGCCGCGACCGCGCGATGGGTGGAGGAGGCTTCTTTGGCTGGGACTGCGACCGCGACTGCGACGCTTCCGTCGATGCGCGTGGACGGCCAGGTGGCTGTGGTCACCGGGGCGGGCAGCGGGCTGGGTAGGGCTTTCGCCCTGGCCCTCGCGGAGGCGGGTGCGGACGTGGTGATCACCGAGCTGCCAGGACGCGAGAAGAGCGCCCAGGAGGTCGCCGGCCTGGTGGCGGAGCGCGGCCGCCGCCAGGTGACCCTGCCGCTGGACGTCACCAGCGTGGACAGCATTGAGCACATGATCGAAGCCGCCGAGCGCGACTTCGGGCCGGTCGACATCATCGTGAACAACGCCGGCATCAACATCACGCAGCCCACCCTGGAGGTCACCGAGGAGGCCTGGGACCGCGTGCTGGACACCAACCTCAAGGGCGTCTTCTTCTGCGCTCAGCGCGCGGCGCGTCGAATGGCCCGGCGCGGTCATGGCAAGATCATCAATATCGCCAGCCAGAACGGGCTGGTCGGCTACCAGAAGCGAGCCGCCTACTGTTCGGCGAAGGGTGGCGTAGTCAACCTGACCCGTCTCCTCGCGGTGGAGCTCGCGCCACGTAACATCCAGGTCAACTGCGTGGCGCCGACGTTTGTCTTCACCGCGCTCACCGAGCCCATGTTCGAGGACCAGGATTTCAAACAGGACGTGCTCTCGAAGATTCCCCTGGGCCGCATCGCCACCCCGGAGGAGGTCGTCGGCGCCGTGGTCTTTCTCGCCAGCCCGGCGGCGGACATGATTACCGGGCACACGATGCTGGTGGATGGCGGGTGGACGGCGCAATGAATCGGCGCGCCCTTGCCGTATCGGTCCTCGCGGCGGCATTCGCACTGCTCGGAGTGGGTTCTGGCGCGCCGCACGCCACCCCCGCCCTCGCCGCCGGACCACAGGTATGTCCGACCGACCTCACCGCCTGGAAATCGCTTCTCGGGGCGGAGTGGCTCGATTGCCATGAGGTAGCCGACCTGACCACCACCAACAACCCGTGGACGGACAGCGGCAACCTGACCGGGATGGGTTTTCCGCCCCCCGGGTCGGGTGCTCTCCAATCCAACAAGACGAATCCCACCGGCCCCGCGGTCCCCGGGCTCCAAATTGACGGGTATTTCCCCGACGACTGTGATGCCTACCTCCTGGTGGGGACGACGGGACCCGGTGAGCCAGCCCTCTTCAACAAGCAGGGCACGCCCTTCATCCAGGGCTGCACCCCGGCCAACCCGCCCTTGGGCGCCACCTGCTTTGCGCTGTGTCACCACGACGCGCAGTTCGTCATCCGCATCCCCGACGCCTGGAACGGACGCCTGCTGACGTCGGGTACCCCGGGCATCCGCGACGCCTTCTCCAGCGACTTCATCAATTCCGACTACGCCATGGAGAAGGGCATGGCCTACGTGTCGCAGGACAAGGGCAACATGGGTGCCAACTTCTTCCAGGCGGGGTGCGATGAGCGCGGAACCTGCGCCCGCGTCGACAACGGGATCTCTTGCTCCGGGACCGCCGCGTGGTGCCCGGGGGCGGCCGCTGAAGAGTGGACCTTCCGGGTTCGCCAGGCCACACGACAGGCGCGTCTGTTGCTCACCCGCGTTGCGCCCAACTACGGCCTCAGCGGCGTCACCTATTCATATGTCACCGGTGTCTCCAACGGCGGTTACCAGACGCGGCGGGCGCTCGAGACCGACACCGCCGCCGATCGCCTTTATGACGGCGGCGTGGATTGGGAGGGAACGCTGTTCACTCCCACCGTGCCCACAGGCGTGGTCAAGGCATCTCCCACCACCGGTTGGATCCTCTTCAACTACCTGCCGCAGACCCTGGCCAACGCGCCGAGTGACCTGTTTGGTGACCCGACCGCAACCGCCAACCTCGCCGCCGTGGGCTTCAACCCGGAGTCGTCTCCACTCTGGCTGTACCACTACAACATTTACTGGGGCCTGACCCAGAAGGTCTATCGCCTGGAGTTCGATCCGGAGGCGACCAACTACTCCAACTGCGCGCCGATGGTCGCCGTCGGTCCGTGCGTGTCGCCCCCCGCCGAGGTTGTCCCTGCCACGGACGCGGACGCCACCTACGACTATTCCGCCAGGTTGGCCGCGCTGCCCGCCCTGGCTACGCGCATCGCGGCCTCCGCCAACACCGGGGACATCCAGCACCCGATGATCACCCTCCACGGGGACCAGGATGCGCTGCTCCCGATCAAGACCGACTCCGACCTGTACTCACAGATGGTCGCGCTCAAGGGCCACAGCAATATCTATCGGTATTACACGGTGCGGGGTGGCAACCACGTGGACCCCCAGTTCGACGACCACAATGGCGTCGACGCATATGGCAACACGCTCCTTCGTCCCATCCTGCCCTGCACCCGCGCCTCGCTTGACGCGGTCCAGGCATGGGTCGAGCGGGGCATCCCCGCGCCCGCCACCCACACCATTCCGCGGGACCCGAATGCGAGCGCGAGCGACCTCGCGAACAAGTGCGACATCCAGGTGAGTGCCGCCACCACCGCGGCCCCTGTGACATCGCCCGCCGCGCCCAGCACATCTGCTGGCGGCGGCGGTGGAGGCACGCCGAACACGGCCGTCGCGCACAGCCAGCCGCTGGCCCTTGTCGTTTTGATGGCCGCCCTCGGGCTGGCCATCCTGGCTTCCCTGCGCCGGTCGCGGCGCGACAGCACAATAACGATGTCCGGGGCACATCCCGGGAGGAGAGAAGCGCATGAACCTGATTAGAGCGCGGCATCGCCGCGTGACCAGGAGCGCCGCCCTCGTCGGGACGGCGCTCATCGGCCTCGCCGCCTGCGGCGGGGGAGGGGGCACCAGCGGACCCAGCGGGAGCGTCAACATCGCCCTCAATACCTCGCTGTCGGGGCCCTTCGCATCGTTTGGCCAGGCGAACCAGAACGCCATCAAGCTGGGGGTTGAGCAGGTCAACTCCTCCGGCGGACTCAACGGAAAAACGATCAACCTTGCGGTCAAGGACGACGGCACCAAGGCCGACACCGGCACCGAGCTGGTTCGCAGCGAGATCCTCAACGACAAGGTCGTGGCGCTCTTCGGCGGGGTCTCCAGCTCTGTCGCGCTCGCCGAGCAGTCGCTGGCCGGCAAGTACAAGGTTCCCTTTTTGGTCCACACCAGCAACACCGACAAGCTCACGGTGGAGAAGTTCAACGACTACACCTTTTCGCTTGGGCCCAACACTGGCATGGAGGGCCGGGCCAACGCGATCGCGGCCGCCAAGCTGCCCTACAGCAAGTACTACCTGATCGGGCCGGACTACGAGTTCGGCCACAGCCAGATTGGCGCGTTCAAGGCCAAGCTCAAGGAGCTGAAGCCTGACGTGCAGTTCGTCGGTGAGGACTATCCCAAGCTGGGCGCCACTGACTTCGGGACCTACATCGGCAAGATCGGGGCGGCCAAGCCCGAGATCGTTTACTCCGCGGAGTTCGGCGGCGACCTGGTCACCTTCCTTTCGCAAGGCAAGGGGACCATCACCGGCGGATCATCGAAGCTGATGGGGTTGTTCGATGTCGACACCCTGCGCATCCTTGCCGCCACCGCACCCACGGGCGCTTACGCGTACGGCCGCGCGCCCTACTTCGCGATCAAGGGCGACCGCATGGACAAGTTCGTCAAGGCGTACCAGGACCGCTACAACGTCGCCCCGTCGGACTGGGCGGTGATGGCCTACGACGCCTTTGAGCTCTGGGTCCAGGGCGTCAAGAAGGCCGGCGATTTCGACGGCACCAAGGTCAGCCACGCGCTGAGTGGGGTGACCTTTGATTCCGTGCGCGGGACCCTGACCGTTAGGGCGCTGGACCACCAGGTTGACTGCCCCGAGTACGAGGGAACCCTGGCCAATGACGCCAAGGCGGGCTTCGAGACGATCACCGACGCGACCCCCGTCCCTGGTAAGGACATCCTCCTGACCGAGGACAAGGTCAAGGCGGCGCGGACGGCCGCGGGCTGATCAAACCCTCGCTGCATCCGAGGGCCCCGGGATGAGCTTCGACACCTTTGTCGGGGTTGTGATCTCGGGGCTCTCGGGGGCGGCGATCCTCTTCCTTGTGGGTGCCGGGCTGACCCTGGTCTTCGGCGCACTGCGGCTGATCAACATGGCCCACGGGAGTCTCTACATGATCGGCGCCTTCCTGGCCGTGGCCCTGCTGGGCGCGCTGGCCGGCACGCTTGGCTTCGGGCTTGCGATAGTGGCGGCCTCGATCGCCGTCGGCGTCGTCGGCGCACTGATCGAAGTGGCCATCCTGCGCAGGCTCTACGGCCGCGACCATCTCTTCCAGCTGGTCGCCACGTTCGCCCTCATCCTGGTGATCAACGGCCTTGTGCGGCAGGTCTTCGGTAGCAGCTTTCACCGCGTAGGCGCCCCCCCGGAGCTGGCGACGTCCTTCGCCATTGGCGGGGCCCGGGTATCCACCTACCAGGTGTTCCTGATCGTCGTCGCGGCCGCGGTGGTAGCTGCCCTCTGGGCGGGTCTCTACCGCACGGGGCTGGGGCGCAACATCCGAGCGGCGGTCGCCGACCCAGAGCTACTGCAGCTTTCCGGTGTCAACGTGCCCTTGCTCTTCACCACGGTGTTCGTGCTGGGGGCGGTGCTCGCCGGGCTGGCGGGGGCAATTGTCGCGCCCTACCACGCGGTCAGCCTGGGCATCGACGTGGACATCGTGGTGGAGGCCTTCGCCGTCACCATCATCGGCGGCCTGGGCTCTCTCTGGGGGGCGCTGCTGGGAGCGATCCTGGTGGGGCTGGTGGAGAGCTTCGGCGTCTACCTCGCGCCCAAGTTCTCGCTGGCACTGATCTTCGTGGTGATGGCGGTGGTACTGGCGGTGCGGCCCTGGGGACTCTTCGGTGAGCCTGAGCGCTAGGTCGCTTCTGCTCCGCCGCGGGCCGCTCCTGGTGGCCGCCGTGGCGATCGCCACCGTGCCAATCTGGCTCAGCGCGGGCGACGAGTACATCGCAGGGCTGGCACTCATCGCGGTGTTGCTGGCGCTGAGCTACAACCTGATGCTCGGGAGCACCGGCATGGTCTCGTTCGGTCACGCGGGCTTCTACGGGATCGGGGCCTTCACCGTCGCGCTGGTCGCCACCAAAGCTCATTCCAACGCCATGGTGGGATTGGCGTTGTCGCCCGTCATCGGTGCCATATCGGGCGCGGCGGTGGGCGCCTTCTGCCTGCGCGCGGTCCGGCTGTACTTCTCGCTCTTGACGCTGGCGGTCTCCCAGCTGTTGTACGTCGCGGCGTTCCAGGCCTACAGCATCACGGGGGGCGACAACGGCATCCACGGTATTCCGGTCCCGGACTTCCTCAACGACCCTGCGGTGACCTATTTCTTCGTCCTGGCGATCGTAGCCGTGTGTTCCTTGTTGCTGCTCATGGTCACCAAATCGCCCTTCGGTTACGCCCTGAATGCCATCCGGGAGAATCGCCAGCGGGCGGCGTTCCTGGGCCTCTGGGTCAAGGCATACGAACTGGCCGCGTTCACCATCGCCTCCAGCCTGGCGGCTGTGGCCGGCGCGCTGTACGCCATCTACGAGCAGCAGGCTTTCCCGGGCCTGATGTTCTGGACCGAGTCGGGCATCCCGGTGGTGATGGCCCTGGTGGGCGGCCTGCACACCTTCCTCGGGCCGGCCTTCGGGGCCATCTTCTACGCCGTCCTCGAGGCCAAGGTGAAGAACAGCACCAACTACTGGGACCTGATCATTGGCGCGCTGTTGCTGGTGATCGTGCTGATCCTGCCGGGCGGTTTCGCCGGCATCCCCGCGCGGCTGCGGGCCCTGCGTCGCGGACGTCCCTCTGAGACGGAGGTCGTGGAGGAACTGGGGGCCACGGTGGCCCTTGCGCAGGCACCGGCCGCGGTCACCGATGGATCCCCGACGGCGTCAACGCCGGCGCCGGTTACCCGCGGGGTGCATCCCGAGGACGCGCCGGTGTGCCTCGAGGCCCGCGGAATCTCGAAGCACTTCGGGGCACTGGCGGCGGTCGACGGGGTGGACCTGTCGGTGCGCACTGGCAGCGTGCATGCCGTCATCGGTCCCAACGGCGCGGGCAAGTCCACGCTCTTCAGCCTGATCTCGGGTCAGAATCGCCCCGACGGCGGGACCGTGACCTTCGAGGGCGACGATGTCACCGGCGCCGCACCCAACCGATTGGCGCACGCGGGAATCGGCCGGGCATTCCAAACGACCTCCATCTTCCCCGGGCTCAGCGTCGCCGATAACCTGCGCCTGGCCCTCATGAGCATCCGCGGCGAGACCCGAGTGCCCGCCGGGATAGCCTCGCGGAGACACCGCGAGCAGGTCGCGACCAGGCTCCACGACGTGGGGCTGAGCGACGCCGCCGAGGTCCGTGCGGGGGACCTGTCGCATGGCGACCAGCGTGCCCTCGAGCTGGCCATCTCGTTGGCGCTCGATGCGCGCCTGCTGCTCCTCGACGAACCCACCGCTGGTATGTCTCCGTTTGAGACGCGTCGCACTCTTGAGCTCCTGCGCAGCATCACCGCCGACCGCGGGATCACCCTTCTGATCACCGAGCATGACATGGACGTCGTCTTCGGCATCGCCGACCGCGTCACCGTGATGGCCGAGGGTCGGGTCCTCACCGAGGGAACGCCGGAGGAGGTTCGCCAGCACCCGGAGGTGCTTCGCGTCTACCTGGGGGTGGAGGAGTGAGCGCCGCGCTCTCGGTCGCATCGCTGGGCAGCAGCTACGGCAAGAGCCGGGTGGTCGCGGGGGTCACGATGGACGTTGCCGCCGGGGAGGTGGCCGTGCTTCTCGGACGCAACGGCGCCGGTAAGACCACCACCCTGCGAGCGATCGCGGGGGTGCAGCCGGCCGACGCCGGCACTGTGACTCTCGGAGGGGTGGATCTCTCGCAGGCGGCCGCGTACCGCCGCGTTCGTCGCGGGCTGGTCCTGGTGCCGTCTGGGGCGCGCGCCTTCGGCGCCCTGACCGTCGCCCAGAACCTCGCCCTGGTCCGTGGTCGCGCCGACGCTCAGGCGGCCTGGAGCGTGGACCGCGTCTACGAATTCTTTCCCAAGCTGCGCCAGCTCAGGGACAGCGCCAGCGGTTCGCTTTCGGGGGGCGAGCGGCAGATGCTGGCTGTAGGGCGAGCGCTGATGGCCAATCCCAGCGTGATCATGCTCGACGAGCCCTCCGAAGGCCTGGCACCGATCATCGTGCAGTCCATTGGAGACCTGCTGCTGCGTCTGAAGGAGGCCGGCCTCGCGGTGCTGCTGGCGGAGCAGAACCACCGGATGGCGATGAAGGTGGCCGACAACTGCCACTTCATCGAAAAGGGCCGCATCGTCGCCTCCGCGTCCGCCGCCGAGGCGTCCCGTTCAGGGATGCTCGAGCGCTACCTGGGGGTGTAAGGAGCCCACGCAACGTCGGCCTGCTGGAGATGGTCGGAACGGCATTTATATAGTCGGCCGGGTGGGAAGGTTTGCGGGCACCTTCGGCACGATCCTGGTGGCAGCGATCGGCGCCTTGTGGGGCCCGACGACGGCCAGCGCGGCCCTGCCAGCGGCGCTGTACACCGGGCCGGGCCCGCGGCCGGGCCCGAGCATCCTCTACCAGCCACCGGCGACCTCCCCCCAGCTCACCAACGCAGGCGTGTGGCAGGCCCCTCCGATCCTGGTCTCGGGGAGCAGCGCGTATCGGCAGGGCGAGTACCTCTACCAGGACTTCCTGTACGACGACCACGGCGCCGACGGCACGACCCGGGATCCCAATGACCCGCGTTCGTCGGGCGACCTCTTCTCGGCGCCCAACGGGACATACACCTACCCGACCGGCCCTGGCTACCAGGGCGACGCCGCGGACCTGGTTGAGTTCCGGGTCAAGCCGCTCCCCAACGAGACCGCCTTCCGGGTCAGTCTCAACACGCTCCTCGACCCCAGCCTGGCCGCGTTCACCATCGCCATCGCGGCACCCGGCACTACCAACACCGCCGCCGTGTACCCCCACGGCGCCCAGTCGACGGGGCCCGCCGACCGCTTCGTCACCGTCCACAACACCTACGCCGACCTGGTGACCGCGGGAGCGAGCTCAGCGACCCCGCTGCCCGGCGCCGTCGCGATCGACACGACGCGACGGCAGCTGGAGGTGCGCGTGCCGCATACCCTCTGGAACCCCGATGGCCAGACGGTGCGCCTGAGCATCGGCGTGGGCGTTTGGGACAAGACCACGCCCGACTCCTACGCCGGAAGGTACCTCGTCCCGGGCAACTCGGCGACCGCCACCACGCCCGGAGGGATCGGGCTGCTCGGCGCCCCAAGCGCGTTCTTCAACGTCGGATTCCGCCACGGTGAGCCGGGTGGCCTGGGCCTCCCCGATCCCCAGGGCAACAACCACCGCTGGTGGCGCGACGAAAACCAGGGGCAGGCGCTGAAGACCGGCGACATGAGCACCTTCCACGACGACGTTGACTTCTCCACGCTCGCGGCGGGAACCAGTGACGACATGAACTCCCAGCCCCAGGGGGTTCCACTGAGTGGACCCATGGACCGCATCCTCTCCAGTCACTTCGAGACCGAGCAGGGCACCGATTATTCCACGCTGTGCGGGGGTAACGACGGCTGCAAGGGCGAGTTGCGCGGCCACCTTCTGCCCTACGCGATCTACGTTCCCACCGAGGCGCCGCCCGCCACGGGATATGGCATGACCCTGTTGCTGCATTCGCTTGCCTCCAACTACAACCAGTTCCTCGGCAGCAAAAACATGAGCCAGTTTGGCGAGCGCGGCACCAGCAGGTCGATCGTGGTCACGCCGTCGGGTCGGGGCCCTGACGGGTGGTACGTCGAGTACGCCGCCGCGGACACCTTCGAGGTCTGGGCGGACGCCGCCTCGCACTATCCCATCGACCCCGCCTTCACCGCCATCGCCGGTTACTCGATGGGCGGGTACGGCACCTTCCGGCTGGGCGCGCTCTACCCCGACCTGTTCTACAAGGCCCAGCCCACGGTGGGGCCGCCGGGGGTAGGGACCTGGATCCCCCCGACGCCTCCCAGCGGTGGGGGTGCTGCCAGCCTGACCTTCCCGATGATCCCAAACTTCCGCAACGTGCCGATAAAGATGTGGGTGATGCACACCGATGAACTGGTTCCCTTCGTGGGGACCGAGTACCAGGCCCACCAGGGGTTTGACGCCGACGGCCTGCGCTACGAGTTCTGGGCCTTCTCCCCGGGTGACCACCTGACGCTGGCGATCAATGACCAGTACCAGCCGGCGGCCGACTGGCTGGGCCAGGGCGCGGTTGACCGCAACCCTGCCCACGTGACGTACGTGTCGAACCCCAAGATGGCGTTCCCGGCGCTCGGGCTCGAGGCCGACCACGCCTACTGGGTGTCGGGCGTCACGCTGCAGGACGCCAGCGGCCCAAACCCTCTGGGCACCGTCGACGTGCGTTCGGAGGGCTTCGGTGTCGGTGACCCCACACCCAATGGCACCATCCTCGGCGGTGGCGTGCTGACCGGCGGCGCCGTCCCGGCCCTGGCGTACGAGGAGCAGTCCCAGACCTGGGGCACGGCGGCGGCGACCCCCGTGGCCGACGGGCTCGACATCAATGCCGGCAACGTCAGCGCGGTGACCATTGACGTGGCGCGCGCGAGGGTTGATTGCAACGTGGCACTCAACATCACGTCCGCGTCGCCACTGACCGTCCACCTTGCCGGCTGCTCCCGCGTGGTCAACTACGTCCCTCCCCAGGCCGGTGCCACCACACTGCCCACCACCGGCGCCGGGTGGCCGATCGGTGCGCTCGGGCTCGCCCTCATTGCCGCTGCCGGCGGTGCCCTGCTGGCCTCGGTGGGGTTGCGCGCCAGGCGCGACTAGGACCCCCCTGTGAGGACCGTGCGAACCGTCGAGGCCACGGCCCTGGGTGTTGTCTCCGCCTTGACCAGGTAGAGCAGGGCGCCGGCCATCAGGGCACGGTCGACGATGTCGGGCTCGTCGTAGTTACTCAACATCAGGACGGGTATCCCCGCCGTCTCCCCTGACTTCTTGAGTTCCTCCAGGACCTCTGTGCCAGGCCGATCCGGGAGGCCGATGTCCAGCAGGACGACGTCCGGGGCATCCCCGCTGGCGCGCGCCAGGGCCTCTGCCGCGGTGTAGGCGCGAACCACCTCAAAACCCCCGGCCCCGAGCGCCAGGGCATACATGTCAGAGATTGCAGCGTCGTCCTCGACGAGCAGCACGGTCGGTTTGTCCGCCATCTCCGGACACTACAACGAGAACCGGGTGGCAAACTTGCAGCGGTGCGCCAGCATGCATTGCGCCCCCCGGTACAAACTGATAGGTTCACCAAGGACCAACCTAGGTCGTACGCAGGTTAAGCGGGCATCCGGCAGACCGCCGGGTTCGCTTGAGAAGGGGGCACAACAAGGTGATCGGTATCAATCGCGGCTTCATGAACCCTGGAGGCCGCGCCTTGCGGGCCCTCTCCGTCTTTCTCGTGGTGGTGGCCAACCTGGTCATCGGTCAGCTGTCCGCGACACCGGCGATGGCCGTGGGGACTGCGGTCGCCGACCTCAGCCTCAGCAAGGGCGATCTCGGCAACTTTGTCGCCGGTCGTACGGGCACCTACACCTTCACGGTGCATAACGGCGGTCCGAACGACGTGCCCGCTGGTTCCGGAAGCCTCATTGTCACTGACCCTCTTCCCAAGGGGATGACCTACGTATCCAACACCAACTCTGGCACGGCGGGCTGGACCTGCACCGTGACCACGCCGGCCACCACCACCGCCGGAGACGTTGTCACCTGCTCCAACCCGAGCGGGCTGCCGAATGGCGCATCCAGCTCCTTCAACCTGGTGGTGCAGATCGACGCTGGCGCGGCCGGGTCCGCGACCAACACGGCCACGGTTTCCTCGAACACAAGCACCGATCCCATCCCCTCCAACAACAGCGCCTCAGACGTGACCACAGTCGGTTCAAGCAGCGACCTGGCAGTCACGAAGACCCATTGCGGTCTCGGGGGCACCGCGCCGACCGGCGCCAACGCCGGCGGTCCTGATGTGGCCCCGCCGTCGCCGTGTAGCTCCTCTCTGCACCCAGGGGATTACGGCGTCTACTACATCACCGTGAGTAACGCTGGTCCGTCCCAGTACAACGGCAAGCTGAAGGTCCATGATCAGCTGTCCGCCGGCATCAACTATGTCGCCCCCAGCGCCGCCAGTACGCCGCCGCCATGCCAGCCAACGAGCCTAGCCTCAACCTCGTCGTCCGGAACGGGCCAGACCGTCGACTGCCCGGGCCCCGCACCTTTCACGCCCAACCCTGACGTCACGCTCAAGACCCCATCCCAGGGTTGCGGCACCGCGTCGCCTCCGGCGACCGGGGGCTGCACTTACACGTACTCCTTCTACTTCCAGGTCCTTGCCACGGATAGCCCCGCGAACTATCCCAACACCGTCAACCTCGTTACCCCTGCGTGTGGCACCACCGGTCAGGTGGATCCGAACTGCGCCAACAACCATTACACGGACCCCACCACCGTCACCGCGCCCCCCCCCACCCTGTCGGACCTCGAGATCACCAAGACGCACACGGGCACCTTCCTCGCGGGCTCAGGGGGCACACCCTTCTACAACATCACGGTCACCGACGCCTCCGACAGTGCGAACTCCACCAGTGGAACGCTGACGGTGACCGACACATTGCCGAACGGCTTCACGTTCGATCACAACGACAACGGCCCGGGTGCGGCGCCGAACAGTGCGGGCAGCGGCACCCCTGGCTGGACCTGCGTCGTCACCCACACTGACCCGTCGACCGGGCAGCAGACCGTCACCTGCACGTACGACACGAATTCCCAGGCTGGGACGGACACTCCGAGCGCTCCGTCGCTGTCACCCGGGCCGGCGACCACCAGCTGCCCCAGCAACACGCCAAGCTCGACCTGCTTCCACCTGTTTGTCAGGGTCGCCCCTTCCACTCCGGCTGACGCCAACGGCTCCCAACATGTAAACGTCGCCTGCGTCGCCGACGCCGGGGGCACCGCCGATTCGAGCCCCGGCGACGATTGCGCCAACGATCCCACCGCGGTGGACCAGGAGGCTGATCTCTCAATCACCAAGAGTCCGAGCAACCACGCATTCACCGCGGGGAGCCAGGCGAGCTACACGATCGGTGTTGCCAACGCCGGCCCCTCTGATGCCACGAACCTCAGGGTGGTGGATACGCTGCCATCGGGGATGACCTACGCATCGACCAGCGGCCTGTGGAGTTGCTCCGGCACCACGGTGGTGACCTGCACGCTCCCCGCCCTGGCACAGGGCGGCACCAGCAGCTTCACCCTGAACGCCAATGTCGCCCCGAGTGCGACGCCGGGACCGGCAAACAACACCGCCTCGGTTTCGAGCGACGCATCCGACCCGAACCCCTCAAACAACACCGCGACGACCACCGGTGACTCCATCGGCACCTCCGCGGACCTGTCCATCACCAAGTCCGCGCAGGGCGCGTTTGCGGCCGGCCAGGACGCGCACTACCTCATCACCGTGTCCAACGCGGGACCTTCGGATGCGGCCTCGCCGCACGTGGTGGACAACCTGCCGGCTGGCATGACGTACGTATCTGGGACCGGCACCGGTTGGTCCTGTGCCCGCACGACCGCGGCAACCGCGAGTGCGGGAGACGTCGTCGCCTGTGATTACGCGTCGGCGCTTGCCGCAGGCGCCTCGACCAGCCTGGACCTCAAGGTGCATATCGCCAACAACGCGGGCGGCACGTTGACCAACACGGCGACGGTTTCCAGCACGACAAATGACCCCGACGGCAGCAACAACACAGCGACAACCAGCACGACGGTCACCGGCAGGCGACCGAGCGGGCACCAGCTGATGATCTCCAACCGCGACGGGCGGCTGGAGGCTGTGGCGCTGGGTCAGAACGGGGACATCTGGCACGCGTGGGAGGCTTCGGTTAACGGGACCTGGACGCAGTGGTATGACCTGGGCGCCCCCAGCAGCGGCACCTTCGCCAGTGACCCGGCGATCGGGATCAACCCGGACGGCCGGCTGGAGGTCTTTGTCACCGGTTCCGACAGCAGCGTCTACCACGCCTGGCAGACGACGCCGGGCGGCGGTTGGTCGCGCTTCTACTCACTTGGCGGGTTCGTGAAGAACCACGGCATCGCGGCAATCGCCACCAACACCGACGGGCGGCTGGAGCTGTTTGCGGTGGGTGGTGACGGCGCAGTGTGGCACGCCTGGCAGACCTCGGTCGGCGGTGGGTGGTCTAGCTGGTACCGCCTTGGCAACGCCGGAGGGTTGCAGTTCGTAGGCTCGGTGGGACCGGGCCGTAACGGCGACGGGCGCCTCGAGATCGTGGCCGTGGACACCAACGGTGCCATGTGGCACGCGTGGCAGACGACACCGAGCGGCGGCTGGACGTCGCAGTTCTATAGCCTCGGCAAACCGGCCGGAACCTCCATCGCCGGGACCCCGGGCGAGGCCACCAACGCGGACGGCCGCTTGGAGATCGTGGCCCGGGGCGCCAACGGTTTCCTGTACCACATCTGGCAGATCCAGCCCAGCGGTGGCTGGGGCGGCTGGTACTCGCTGGGTGGTGGCACCGTGGCGAGCGATCCCAACCTGGGCCGTAACGGGGACGGGCGCCTGGAGGCGTTCGCGACACAGACCGACGGCACGGTGATCCACGTCTGGCAGACCTCGCCCGGCGGGGGCTGGACCGGCCCATACTCAATCGACGGACACGGAGTCCACCTGGTGGGCACGCCACAGGCCGGCACGGACGTGGACGGCCGGTTGGAGGTCCTCGCCCAGGACGCGGACTACCACACCATGGACCAGACGAACCAATATGTTCCGAGCGGCGGCTGGACGCCGTGGTCCTACCTGTACGGGACGACGTTCCAGCCCTATTAGTGCCGCGGGCGTGCGGCGGGGAAACCCGCCGTGCGCCCGGTAGCATCGAACCATGCGTGACAGGTGGGAGGCGCTCGCACCCCGGGCCCAGGCATCAATCGCCTTCCCCATCCTCGTCGTTCTCACCTTCCTGCTGAACGTGGGTCCCTTCGCCCAGCCCCTGGTGCGAGCGATTGTCTACGGCGTGATCGAGGGGGCAGCCTTCACGGCGCTGCTGGTCTACGCAAGCAAAGTGGAGAAGGCGCGGCGCGATGGCCAGGAGCGGTAGCATCTCGCGGCGATGACCAGGACTGAGCGAAGTAAAAGCAAGCAGCCGGAGGTCGTGGCTGCCGAGAAGGCGGGCGACGAGGATCGCCTGATGCGTGGCGAGAATCCCGACACCACCTATCTCGAGGACGCGGAGCACTGGGCCGGGGTGTACCGCGAGCTACTCGCGTTCAAGTTGGACCTGCTTGAGTTCACCAGGGATCGCATCGCGCGGATGCGCCCACCCGCCAGCAACGAGCTCGCAACCACCGACCTGGTGATCCTCGAGACCGAGCACGATCGCCTGCGCAGCCGGTTCGACTTCTGGGAGAACCGGCGGAGGGAGTTGCAGGTCCAGTCATAGGGCGGCTTGCCGGCGGCTGAGCTATAATCGGTGCCGCACCTGGGTTCGGCCCAGGTCCTTTTTTTATCACGAAGGATTTTTGATGCCCGCCTCGATCATCACGCTGCAGTGCAACGACTGCAAGCAGCGCAACTACACCACCCAGAAGAACAAGAAGAACGACCCCGACCGGCTGGAACTCAAGAAGTTCTGCCGTTGGTGCCGGAAGCACACCGCCCACCGGGAGACCAAGTAGGCGGATCACAGCCTGGGCTGACGGAGGGGCGTAGCTCAGTTGGTAGAGCGGCGGTCTCCAAAACCGTAGGTCGGGAGTTCGAGCCTCTCCGCCCCTGCCAGCCCATCAATCAACAGGCTCGAGGAGACAAGCAGAACAACCGATGGCCAGCGAAGAAGAGTCCAACGCTTTCGAGGCGTCGATGGGGACCGGTGTCCGCTCGATCTTCGTCGAGCTGGGACGCGTCGTTTGGCCCAGTCGCGAGGAGCTCTTCCGCATGACCAGCGTTGTGATCGGGTTCCTCATCGTGATCGCGGGATTCATCGCGGTGGCCGATTTCGGACTGACCAAGATGTCGAACTTTCTTTACGGGAGCAAGTGATGACTGAGATTCAAGCGCCAAGGCGCGATGGCCAGTGGTACGTCGTCCATGCCTACTCGGGGCACGAGGAGAAGGTGCGCAACAACCTCCTCAAGCGTGTGGAGTCGATGGACATGGCGGACAAGATTTTCGACGTGCTGGTGCCGACCGAAGAGGTCATCGAGATCAAGGACGGCCAGCGGCGCAAGGTCCAGAAGCGCATCTTCCCCGGCTACATCCTGGTCAACATGGAGATGAGCGACGAGTCCTGGTACGTGGTGCGCAATACGCCGGGTGTGACCAGCTTCGTGGGCAGCGGCAACAAGCCGATCCCGCTTCAGCCCGATGAGATCAAGTCGATCGTCAAGCAGACCACCGCCGAGGCCCCCAAGGTGAGCGTCGAGTACCAGGTTGGGGAGAACGTGCGCGTCGTGGACGGACCGTTCAGCGACTTCCACGGCAAGGTCGACGAGATCATGGTCGACAAGGGCAAGCTCAAGGTGCTGGTGAACATGTTCGGTCGCGAGACGCCAGTGGAGCTCGACCTCCTCCAGGTCGAGCGGCTGGCTTAGGAGTTAGGTAATGGGCAAGAAGAAGGTTCGCGCGATAGTCAAGATCCAGCTCCAGGCGGGCGCGGCCACGCCGGCGCCTCCGGTCGGCACGGCTCTTGGGCCCCACGGGGTCAACATCATGGACTTCGTTCGCGCCTACAACGACAAGACGCAGGCGCAGTCCGGCCAGGTCATCCCCGTGGAGATCACCATCCTCGAGGACCGCAGCTTCACCTTCGTCACCAAGACGCCCCCGGCGGTGGACCTGTTGAAGAAGGCGGCGGGGATCGAGACCGCGTCCGGCAAGCCCAACCGCGAGAAGGTCGGCAAGGTCACCAGCGACCAGGTTCGCGAGATCGCCCAGCTGAAGATGGCCGACCTCAACGCCAACGATGTCGACGGCGCGATGAGGATGGTCGAGGGTACGGCACGTTCGATGGGCATCGAGGTCGGGTAGCGGACCAACCGCTCCACCAACAAATTATTCAGGTGGGAGGGCGCCAAACGCCCGCAAGGACCACCCGGAGGTAAGGCACATGGCACAGCACGGCAAGCGCTACCGCGAGGCGGCGGCCAAGATCGAAGAGGGCAAGCTGTACGAGCCCAGGGAAGCCGTGGCGCTGGCGCGAGAGACCTCGGTCGCCA
Organism: Candidatus Dormibacteria bacterium; assembly: GCA_046262455.1. Classification (GTDB taxonomy): domain Bacteria; phylum Chloroflexota; class Dormibacteria; order DASZGP01; family DASZGP01; genus JAXDLW01. The sequence goes on from JBHEMS010000068.1 coordinate 24,212, forward strand.
AGTTCGACCCCACCGTCGAGGCCCACGTCCGCCTCGGCGTGGACCCTCGGCACGCCGACCAGATGGTTCGCGGCACGGTCGTTTTGCCCCACGGCACGGGTAAGAAGCAGCGCATCGCGGTTTTTGCCCAGGGGGAGAAGGCCCGGGAGGCGCGCGAGGCGGGAGCCGACGAGGTCGGCGCGGACGACCTGGCCAAGAAGATCGAGGGCGGCTGGTTCGACTTCGATGTCGCCCTGGCCACGCCGGACATGATGGGCACCGTCGGTCGACTGGGCAAGGTCCTCGGTCCCCGCGGCCTCATGCCCAACCCCAAGTCGAACACCGTGACTTTCGACCTCGCCAAAGCGATCAAGGATGTCCAGGCCGGCCGCGTGGAGTACCGCGTGGACCGCACCGGCATCGTCCACAGCGTGATCGGCAAGGCGTCGTTCAGCGAGGACCAGCTGCTGGAGAACCTGTCCGCCCTGATGGAGTCGATCATCAAGGCCAAGCCATCGGTCGCCAAAGGCGTGTACGTCCGCAGCATTTTCCTCGCCGGCACCATGGGGCCGTCCACGGCCGTCGACCCCCAGCTGGCCTCCCGGCTCACGGTGGCCTAGGCCGCCGCGTCAGCACCGGTATACTTCCGCAACCAATCGAATAGCCGAAGACCGTACGGCGGGGCCCTCCGCGGCCCCTTAATCACCTACGCAGGCAGGACTCCAGAGCCCCGACCCCGGGGTGAAAGGCCTTTCCTGCGTCCGTGGGAGAGGCCTTCGGTGTTCCTGGAGGAGACATGGCGACCGCAAAAAAGGTCGAGCGAGTAGAAGAGGTCAGCGACAAGCTGAAGCGTTCCACTGGCCTGGTGGTCACGGACTACCGCGGCCTGACCGTGGCCCAGCTGCAGGACCTGCGGCGTAAGCTGCGCGCGGGCGGCGTGGACTACCTGGTCGTGAAGAACACCCTGGCCCGCCGCGCGGCGGCCGAGAACGGCCTCGAGATGCTCGAGGGCGAACTGGTCGGCCCGGTTGGCCTGGCCGTTGGTTACGACGAGCCCGTCAACACCGCGAAACTGGTCAACGACTACGTCAAGGCGACGCGCCGGCTGGTGATCAAGAGCGGGCTCTTGGGCCAAAAGGTCATCGACGCCGACAGCGTCAAGCAGCTTGCGGAGCTCCCCGGGCGCGAGGCGCTGCTGGGTCAGCTGGCGGGAACCCTCAATCACAGCGTCGCGCAACTGGCCACCGCCCTCAATGGCGCCGTGGCCAACCTGGCCAACGGCCTGGAGGCATACCGCCGCAAGCTCGAGTCGAGCGGCGCCTCAGCCTAGATCAACCCGAACAGCACAGAAACGTAAGGAGACAACAAAATGGCAACCAAGGTAACCCCAGAGGATTTCGTCGCCGCTCTCGAGGAGTGGACCGTCCTTGACGTGGTCAACGCCGTCAAGCTGATGGAGGAGAAGCTCGGCATCACGGCCGCCGCCCCGGTGGCTGCGGCCGCGGCCCCGGCCGCCGGTGGTGGTGGTGGTGGCGGTGGCGACGCGGCCCCCGAGGAGCAGACCGAGTTCACCGTCGTGCTGACGGGCGCCGGTGACGCCAAGATCAACGTGATCAAGACCGTACGCGAGATCACCGGTCTTGGTCTCAAGGAGGCCAAGGACCTCGTCGACGGTGCCCCCAAGCCGGTCAAGGAGGGGGTCCCGAAGGACGAGGCGGACTCGGTGGCCAAGAAGCTCCAGGAGGCTGGCGCCGCCGTCGAGGTCAAGTAATCGAGGCTCCGCCGCCGCTCGGCGCGCCGGGACCGGGGGGGCCGTCAAGCGCCACCCCGGTCTACCGGCAGGATGAGTTCACGCGCCGGCCGACGCCCACCACGCGCCGCCTTCAACTGGCCGTGGGCATCTACCTGGTCGCCAGCACGCTGGTGGCCTTTGCGGTCTTCTTCGCCGTACAGCACGAGCTGCGGCAGGTCCTCCACGCGCAACTCGCCCAGAGCCTCAGCCGAAGCAGCCAGCGGGCCTTTACGCCGGGGGAGATCGACCAGCTCACCGACCAGAGCATGACCATCGGCCTCGTCTTCACCAGCGTCGTTGGCCTGGTCGCCATCGTGTTCGGCGTCCTGACCCTGCTGCGTCGAGGGACCTGGCTGCTGGTCGTCGACATGGTCCTCACGGGATTCGGTGTCATCGGCCTGGTCTCCGGCCTGGCAAGCCTTGCCAGTGCCAGCAAGGTCCCGCTGCAGGCCGGTTTCGGGGTCCTGGAGTCGCTGATCTCCAGCGGGCTCTTCCTCGGGCTCCTCATCACCTGGATCCGGGTCGGCCCGTGGGCGGAGGAGAAGGTCCCCGTAGCCCTCTGAGCCACCTTGCCCGGGCTACCTAGTTATGGCGATCGCATATTGACGTGGTCGCTCCCGGATGTATACTGCCCGGAGTGCGACGGAGTTGACCGCCGCCGTTTTATTGTGGCTGCGGGCCGTGGTACGATTGAGCCCAGTGGTAGCCACCTGTTGAGTCCCTGCGCCTCGTGTGGGGGCTTTTTCTTTCTCCTGGCCCGGATCCCCTGACCCTTCCTCATCCCTTACTTCCCCGTCCCCATTTCCCCCTGCCCCTTCCTTCCTTTACCCCTGACCGCTGGAGGTTCGCCTGCGCATGACTGAACTCGTCAATCCTTCCGCCACCCGACACTCATACGGCCGCATCCCCGAGATGCTCACCGTCGGCGACCTCATCCAGACCCAGGTCAACTCGTTTGACTGGTTCAAGCGCGACGGGCTGAAGGAGCTCTTCGACGAGATCAACCCGATCACGGACTACACCGGGAAGAACTTCGAACTTCGGTTCCTGGACTACACCTTCGGCGACCCCAAGTTCGACAAGGAGGAGTGCCGGGCGCGGGACATGACCTACTCCGCGCCGCTGCGCATCAACACCCGGCTGACCATCAAGGAAACCGGGGAGATCAAGGAGACCGAGGTCTTCATGGGCGACTTCGCGATCATGACGGAGCAGGGGACCTTCATCGTCAACGGCACCGAGCGCGTCGTGGTGTCGCAGCTCGTCCGTTCCCCCGGCATCTACTTCACCTCGGCCGAGGATCGTGTCACCGGCCGGACGCTGTTCGCCGCCAAGCTGATCCCCAACCGGGGCGCGTGGCTGGAGATCGAGACCTCCAACAAGGACATCCTCACGGTCAAGATCGACCGCAAGCGGAAGATCCCGGTGACCTCGCTGGTGCGCGCCCTGGGGTACGAGACCAACGAGGAGATCCTCAACCTCTTCGCCGACGTCGACATCGACCCCGAGCACCACTACATCCAGTCCACCCTGGACAAGGACCCGTCGACCACCGTCAACGAGGCCCTCATCGAGCTCTACAAGAAGATCCGCCCGGGCGATCCGCCCACCGTCGAGAACGCCCGCAACCTGCTCCAGGCGCTGTTCTTCAACCCGCGGCGCTTCGACCTCGGTCGCGTCGGCCGCTACAAGCTCAACCGCAAGCTGGAGCAGCCCGAGTCCAAGGATTTCCGGATCATGGACAACGAGGACTTCATCACCATCATCCGCCGCCTGATCAACCTGAATCGCGGCCTGGGTGAGGCCGACGACATCGACCACCTGGGCAACCGCCGGGTGCGGGCGGTCGGCGAGCTGCTGCAGAACCAGTTCCGCATGGGCCTGATCCGCATGGAGCGGATCATCAAGGAGCGGATGACGATCTGCGACGCCGCGACTGTCACCGCCGCCTCCCTGATCAACGCGCGGCCTGTGGTCGCGGCGATCAAGGAGTTCTTCGGCTCCTCCCAGCTGTCGCAGTTCATGGACCAGACCAACCCCCTGGCGGAGTTGACGCACAAGCGTCGCCTCTCCGCCCTTGGGCCGGGAGGTCTCTCCCGGGAGCGTGCCGGCTTCGACGTCCGCGACGTTCACTTCAGCCACTACGGCCGCATCTGCCCCATCGAGACCCCAGAGGGTCCGAACATCGGTCTGATCGGCTCCCTGGCGACGTTCGCCAAGGTCAACGACTACGGGTTCATCGAGACCCCGTTCCGGCGCGTCTTCCGCGACCTCGTCGTCGACAAGGAGCACGGCTCCAAGCTGGTGGGACAGGTTGTTCGCGAGGCGGTCAAGGTTGACGGCCACTCCCTCAAGAGCGGGCACAAGCTGACCGCCCAGGACATCACCGCCCTCCAGAAGGCGAAGGCCGAGATCAAGATTCACCCCTGGATCTCCGACGAAATCGTGTACATGGCCGCGGACGAAGAGGACAAGTACGTCGTCGCGCAGGCCAACGCGCCGCTCACCGCCGACCAGCACTTCTCTGAGGCGCGCACGCCTGCGCGCCTGAAGCACCAGTTCCAGGTGGTCGACGTCAACACCATCGACCTGATGGACGTTTCGCCCAAGCAGATCGTCTCGGCGGCCACGGCGCTGATCCCATTCCTGGAGCACGACGACGCCAACCGCGCCCTGATGGGCTCGAACATGATGCGGCAGGCGGTGCCGCTGCTGCGCACCGACTCCCCGGTGGTGGGCACCGGGATGGAGTTCTTCGCCGCCAAGGACTCCGGTGAGCTGGTGGTAGCGCGCCGTCCCGGCGTCGTGGTCTCGACCGCCGCGCCGCCACCAAAGGGCTACGCCGCGGCCATCAACACGACCCAGCGTCCCGATGTCCACGGTGGACTCGGGGTGTTGATCGAGGTCGATGCCAAGGCCACCGATTCCGCGACCGCGGCCGGCGGCAAGAAGGGTGACAGCTTCGACTGGTACCCCCTGCATCGCTTCGTGCGTTCCAACCAGGGCACCTGTCTCAGCCAGAAGGCCATCGTCAAGGCCGGTCAGCGGGTTGAGGCCGGGGCGATTTTGGCCGATGGTCCCGCCACCGAGCTGGGCGAGCTGGCGCTGGGCCAGAACGTCCTGGTCGCCTTCATGCCGTGGGAGGGCTACAACTTCGAGGACGCCATCCTCATCAGCGAGGAGCTGGTCAAGGACGACAAGTACACCTCGATCCACATCGAGGAGTTCGAGCTCGAGGCCCGCGACACCAAGCTGGGGCCGGAGGAGATCACCCGCGAGATTCCCAACGTCTCCGAGGAGACGCTGAAGAACCTCGACGAGCGGGGGATCATCTACGTCGGCGCCGAGGTCAGCCCTGGCGACATCCTGGTCGGCAAGATCACGCCAAAGGGCGAGAGCGAGCTGTCCGCGGAGGAGCGCCTGCTGCGCGCGATCTTCGGTGAGAAGGCCCGCGAGGTGCGCGACTCCTCACTCCGCGTCCCCCACGGGGAGCGCGGCATCGTGGTCGACGTCAAGATCTTCAGCCGCGAGAACAAGGACGAGCTGAGCCCGGGTGTGAACGAGTTGGTTCGCGTCTACGTGGCCCAGAAGCGCAAGATCTCGGCCGGCGACAAGATGGCCGGGCGCCACGGTAACAAGGGAGTGGTCTCCCGGATCCTGCCCGCGCACGATATGCCCTTCATGCCGGACGGCCGGCCGGTGCAGATCGTGCTCAACCCGCTCGGTGTGCCGAGCCGCATGAACCTGGGCCAGGTCCTCGAGACCCACCTGGGCTGGGCGGCGATGGCCATGGGCATGAAGATCGCGACGCCGGTCTTCGATGGCGCCCCCGAGGAGCTGATCGAGGATGAGCTGGAGCGCGCCGGTCTGCCCCGCAGCGGGAAGATCCAGTTGCGTGACGGCCGCACCGGTGATGCCTTCGACAACGACGTGACTGTGGGCATCATCTACATGCTGAAGCTTCACCACCTGGTCGAGGACAAGATCCACGCGCGTTCCACCGGCCCCTACAGCCTCGTCACCCAGCAGCCGCTGGGCGGCAAGGCGCAGTTTGGTGGCCAGCGCTTCGGCGAGATGGAGGTCTGGGCCCTGGAGGCGTATGGCGCGAGCCACATCCTGCAGGAGATCCTGACCGTCAAGTCGGACGACATCGTGGGCCGTGTCAAGGCCTACGAGGCCATAGTCAAGGGTGAGAACACCCTCGACGCCGGCATTCCCGAGTCCTTCCGGGTCCTGGTCAAGGAGCTTGAGGGGCTGGGCCTTGGCGTGGAGATCCTGTCGGACGACGAGCGCCAGATCAACCTCACCGAGGACGACGTGACGGAAGCTCCGGTCGACCTTGGCATCAACCTCGAACGGGATGAGCTCGACGAATCCCTCGACAACCTTTAGTCCCGGAGGACACACATGCTGAAACTTGAAAACTTCGACGCACTCCGTCTCAGCCTGGCCTCCCCCGAGACGATCATGTCCTGGTCGCATGGCGAGGTAACCAAGCCGGAGACCATCAACTACCGCACTTTGAAGCCGGAGCGGGACGGACTCTTCTGCGAGAAGATCTTCGGCCCCACGAAGGACTGGGAGTGCCACTGCGGCAAGTACAAGCGGTACCGCTACAAGGGCATCATCTGCGACAAGTGCGGCGTCGAGGTGACCCGCAGCAAGGTTCGTCGTGAGCGCATGGGCCACATCAAGCTGGCCAGCCCGGTCAGCCACGTGTGGTACTTCAAGGGCATCCCCTCGCGCATGGGGTTGCTCCTCGACATGTCGCCGCGCAACCTCGAAAAGGTCATCTACTTCGCCAACTACATCGTGACCCACGTCGATGAGGAGGCCCGCGCCGAGGCCCTGGCGGCCATGAAGCCCGGCGAGGATCCGCGCACCGACGCGCGGCGCAAGCTCCACGACGAGGAGCTGGCGGCGCTGACGAAGGAGCACGAGGACCAGGCCGGCGCGCGCCAGGCCGAGTCCGACGCCCGGGCCGCCAAGGTCGAGGCGGAGATGAATGGCGTGCTCGAGACGGTGCAGACGCAGGTCGGTGACCTGCAGGAGCGCATCCAGTCGTCCTCCGGCAAGAAGGCGACGCGCGATTTCACCATCGGCAAGGGCGAGTTCGAGGAGAAGGTCGTCGCCAAGGCGGAGATCTTCACCCCCGAGGTCGCGGAGGGCCTGGCGAAGATCGCGGGCGAGTTGATCGGCCGCATCGAGGGCACCTACAAGGCCAAGGCCGACGCGGCGCGAGCCGGCGTGGGCGCCGAGGGCGGCGACCTCGACGCCAAGGTGACTGAGCTGGAGGCCAAGCTGCAGGCGGACGTGGACACGCTTGCCGCCGAGCTGGAGCAGTCCAAATCGGACCTGGAGGGGCTGTACGAGAAGCAGATCCTCACCGATGCCCAGTACCGCGAGTTCACCGAGAAGTTCGGCAAGGTTTTCCGTGCGGACATCGGCGCCAACGCGGTCAAGGAGCTGCTGAGCCGGATCCAGCTCGCCGAGGAGGCCTACCGCCTTCGCGAGGAGTCAAGGTCGGCCAGCGGTCAGCGTCGCCAGAAGGCGATCAAGCGCCTCAAGGTGGTCGAGGCCTTCCGCCGCAGTGGAACCTCGCCGACGTGGATGATCATCGAGATCCTCCCGGTGGTTCCCCCGGAGCTGCGTCCCATGGTGCAGCTGGACGGCGGCCGCTTCGCGACGTCCGACCTCAACGATCTCTATCGTCGCGTGATCAACCGGAACAACCGCCTGAAGAGGCTCCTCGAGCTGGGCGCGCCGGACATCATCGTGCGCAACGAGAAGCGCATGCTCCAGGAGGCAGTCGATGCCCTGATCGACAACGGGCGCCGCGGTCGGGCCATCACCGGCACCGGTAACCGCAAGCTCAAGAGCCTGTCGGACATGCTCAAGGGCAAGCAGGGGCGGTTCCGCCAGAACCTGCTGGGCAAGCGCGTCGACTACTCCGGCCGTTCGGTCATCGTGGTCGGCCCCGAGCTCAAGCTGCACGAGTGCGGCCTGCCCAAGAAGATGGCCCTCGAGCTGTTCAAGCCATTCGTCATGCGCGACCTGGTGGAGAAGGGCTACACCCAGAACATCAAGTCGGCCAAGCGCATGGTGGAGCGGGTGCGCCCTGAGGTCTGGGACGTGCTCGACGAGGTCATCCACGAGCACCCCGTGCTCCTGAACCGTGCCCCAACCCTTCACCGCCTGGGCATCCAGGCCTTCATGCCGGTGCTGGTCGAGGGCTCCGCGATCCAGATTCATCCCCTGGTGTGCCACGCCTTCAACGCCGACTTCGACGGCGACCAGATGGCGGTCCACGTGCCACTGTTCAGCGGCGCCATCGCCGAGGCCAAAAACCTGATGATGTCGTCCAACAACATCCTCAGCGCCTCCGACGGCCACCCCGTGGTGAGCCCAACCCAGGACATCGTCCTCGGCTGCTACTACCTCACCGCTGAGAAGGCCGACTTCGCCACCAAGGACGAGAAGTCGCTGCGCGTCTTCTCCCGCGGCGAGGAGGCCATCCTCTCCTACAACAGCAAGCACATCGGCCTCCAGGACGCCATCCGCGTCCGCATCAACGGCGAGATCGTGCGCACCACCGTGGGCCGCGTGATCTTCAACCAGGCTCTGCCCCTCGGGCAGCAGCCGGGCAGCCCGGCGATGGAGGCAGTGCAGTACCAGAACAAGGTCTTCGACAAGAAGGCCCTGCGTGCGCTGGTCGGCGAGGTCTTCCGCCTCTACGGCAACGAGACCACCGCGAAGGTCGTCAACGACCTCAAGCGGATCGGCTTCAACTACGCCACCCGGGCCGGCGTGACCATCTCCGCGATGGACATCAAGACGCCGAAGGAGAAGGCCAAGATCGTCGGCACCGCCGAGACCGAGGTAGCGGAGGTGGACATGCAGTTCCGCCGCGGCCTGATCACCGAGGACGAGCGCTACGAGGCCACCGTCGAGAAGTGGACCAAGGCCACCCAGGACGTCACCGACGCGACCATGAAGTCGTTCGACCGTTTCAGCCCGGTGTTCATGATGAGCACCTCTGGAGCCCGAGGTGACATCCAGCAGATTCGTCAGCTGGCGGGTATGCGTGGCCTGATGGCCGACCCCACGGGCCGGATCATCGACCTGCCGATCAAGGCCAACTTCTCCGAGGGCCTGACGGTCCTGGAGTACTTCATCTCCACCCACGGCGCCCGCAAGGGCCTGGCGGACACCGCGCTTCGTACCGCGGACTCCGGGTACCTCACCCGCCGCCTGGTCGATGTCTCCCAGGACGTGATCGTCCGCGAGGAGGACTGCGGCAGCACCGGCGGGATCTGGGTTTCCGACATCAGCGAGTCCCGTTCCCTCACCGAGCCGCTCTTCGAGCGGATCGCTGGACGCTATGCGGCGGGGGACGTGGTGCGGCCGGACACCGGGGAGATCCTGGTCAAGGACAGCACCGAGATCACCGACGACGTCGCCCGAGCCATCATCGGCTCAGGCCTCGCCCAGGTGCGGGTGCGCAGTGTCCTCACCTGCGTCAGCCGCGAGGGCGTCTGCCGCAAGTGCTATGGACGCAACCTCGCCACCGGCAAGGTGGTGGAGATCGGTGAGGCGGTCGGCGTCATCGCCGCCCAGTCCATCGGCGAGCCCGGCACCCAGCTGACCATGCGTACCTTCCACACCGGTGGTGTGGCGGGTACCGACATCACCCAGGGTCTGCCCCGCGTCGAGGAGCTCTTCGAGGCCAGGATCCCCAAGGGCAAGTCGGTGATCAGCGAGATCGACGGCGAGGTCGAGATCGAGAAGACCGAGGCCGGCCTGCGCAAGATCAAGGTCAACCAGCGCGACATCTACGACACCTCCTACGAGTTGAAGAACAAGAAGGTGCTGCCGATGGTCGAGCTGGGCGCGGCCGTCGCCGAGGGGGCCGAGCTGGCCCGCGGCAAGGCCGGCGATGGCGAGGAGATCGTCATCAAGGCCCGGCACGCCGGCACGGTGACGGAGGTCAAGGGCGAGATCAAGGTCCGCACCATCGACGAGGAGTCGAGGGAGTACAGCATTCCCCACGGCGCCCGGATCAAGGTCAAGGACGGCGACCCGGTGAAGGCCGGCGACCAGCTGACCGAGGGCTCGATCAGCCCGCAGGAGTTGCTGGTCATCCTCGGCCGCGAGGCGGTGCAGCGCTACCTGGTCGAAGAGGTGCAGCGTGTTTACCGCGGCCAGGGCGTCGACATCAACGACAAGCACATCGAGGTCATCGTTCGCCAGATGATGCGCAAGGTGCGCATCGAGTCGGCGGGCGACACCCAGCTGCTGCCGGGTGACATCGTCTCGGTGTTCGAGTACGAGGAGGCCAACCGCGAGACCCTCGCGGAGGGTGGTGAGCCGGCGATCGCGGAGACGGTCCTGCTGGGCCTGATCAAGGCGGCGCTCAACACCGCGAGCTGGCTGTCCGCGGCGTCGTTCCAGGAGACCACCAGGGTGCTGACCGAGGCGGCCATCGCCGGCAAGGTCGACCGCCTGCGCGGCCTCAAGGAGAACGTCATCATCGGCAAGCTGATCCCCGCGGGGACCGGCCTGGATTACTACAAGAAGCTCCGCGAGGAGCAGGCGAAGTACCTGGGCCAGGAGCACGCCGAAGGTGCCGAGGGCGAGCTGGTGGGCGCCACCGAGGGTGCGCCCAGCGGCTCGATCGACGACCTCAGCCTCTAAGCGAACCTGGTCCAAGGGGCGCCCTTCGGGGCGCCCCTTCTTCGTGCGCGGGGCGGGGCGAGGCCCATGCGGAGGCGGGCTTTTGCCGCGTTTTGTGCTACTTTAGGCGCGCGCACGGTTGTTTGGTTAAGGAAGAGGAGGTTGTCCCTTGAAGCGTCACTTGATTTCCCGCGTTCTCGCCGGTCTCGTCGCCGGCAGCGCCCTTATCGGCTTCGCCTCGATGGCCTCCGCCACTCCACCGCCCCCACCGCCCGACTACTCGACGCGGGTCACGACCGGGAACGCGATTGTGCCGGGCACCACTGACATCGGCAACCACTGCGACGACTGCGTCACCCAGATCGCACTGCCTTTCCCGGTGCCCTTCTACGGGACTCCGCAGAGCACGGTGCAGGCCAGCTCGAATGGGAACATCCAGTTCACGACGGCCGCCCTGGCAAACGCCAGCTACTCCCCCAACGCCGCATGCCTCCCTGACGGCAGCTTCACCAACCCCGTCTTCGCCTACTACATGGACCTGCGGACAGACGCAACCGGCCAGGGCATCTTCACGGCGACCACTGGGACCACGCCGAACCGAAGCTTCGTGATCGAATGGCGCGCGGGCTACTACAGGAACCCGTCGCTCCTCGCAAATTTTGAGGTCATCCTCCACGAGAGTTCGCCCACCATCACAGTCATCTATGGCGCCACGGCAGACTCCGGTCTCACCGCTGCGTCCGGCGTCCAGAACGGTACAGGCCCGCAGATAACCAAGTACTCGTGCCGGGCGGCGACCCTGACCGCCGGTACCCGCGTGGACTACACCGTGCCCGAGACCCTCACCGTCACCAAGAGCGGCAACGGCACCGGCACCGTCAACAGCTCGCCCACCGGTATCGCCTGTGGCGCGACCTGTACCCACGACTACGCGTCGGACACCGTGGTCACCCTGACGGCCACCGCGGACCCGCAGATGACCTTCGTGGGCTGGTCTGGCGACTGCACTGGCACCGGTTCGTGCCAGGTGACCATGACCCAGGCACGGACTGTGAATGCCCAGTTCATCCGCGCGCCCAAGTCCCTCGCGGTCACCAAGACGGGCGCGGGCACGGGCACGGTGACGAGCTCACCCGCGGGTATCAACTGTGGCACCAGCTGCACGGCGAGCTTCGCCGACGGGACCGTTGTCACCCTCACCGCGACCGCCGATGCCCACATGTCGTTCACCGGCTGGAGCGGCGCCTGCACCGGCACCGGGACGTGCCAGGTGACCATGGGGTCTAACCAGCAGGTCAGCGCGGCCTTTGCGGTTGTCCCGACCCCGGCCCTGCCGAAGGCCGGCGTTCCGGCTGCTCCGAGCCAGGGTGCCGGCTGGTCCCTGCCCGCGCTGGTCGCCCTGGCCCTGGCCATGGGCACCGCGGTCGGTTTGCGCCGCGCGGCGCGCTAGCTAGCGCTGTCCAGAGGGGCGCCCTTGCGGGGGCGCCCCTTTCAATTTGGCGTAGACCGGCAAGATCTGTGCGTCAGACCGCGCTTGACACTGTGACTTCGCTGGCACGGGGATCACACCGGGATGTGACCTTTAACCGACGTTTACTGCTCGGCCATGGCTTACGGTGCGATGACACAACCCGTCGCTGCGACCTTTTCGCAGAATCGTTACCGGCAGGGGACACCCACAAGGGGACACATGAACAGGACTGCCGGCACTCCAGCGGGGGCGGCGACACGCACGATGGCCAGCCCATCTACTCCCGCGCTGCGGCGCACCTGGCTGGCCCTCATGGCCGCCCTTTCCGTGGCCGTGCTCGGCCCCCTGCCCGCTGTCCATGCCGCGGGCCCATCCGGTCCGATGACCTCGGTGATCGTCAGCGGTCTGCCAGGCGCCGACGCGCGCATGGCGGCCGATGTCGAGGCCGTGGGTGGCCAGGTCACGCAGCAGCTCGGTCTGATCGACGCCGTGGTCGCCAGGATCCCGGCCAACATGGTCCAGGTTCTGGCCCGCAGCCGCGGTATCGTCAAGGTTTCCCGCAACTCTTCGGTCCACCTGCTCAGCTCAACCTACGACCCGACGGTGGACGTCGGTTCGGTCTACAACACCGCCCAGATGACCGGTGCCCAGGCCATGTGGAATGCGGGCTTCACCGGCAAGGGCGTGGACGTGGCCCTGATCGACTCCGGCCTCACTCCGGTGCAGGGTCTCAACGATCCCTCAAAGGTGATCAACGGCCCGGACCTCTCCTTCGACTCACAGGCGGCGAACCTCCAGCACCTTGACGCCTACGGCCACGGGACCTTCATGGCCGGGATCATCGGCGGCCGTGATGTCGCCGGGACCCCCGCCAGCTACGTGAACAGCGCCAACTTCAACGGCATCGCGCCGGACGCACGGATCCTCAGCGTCAAGGTTGCCGACTCCAACGGCCTCACCGACGTCTCGCAGGTCATCGCGGCGATCAGCTGGGTGATCCAGCATCGCAACGACCATGGCATGAACGTGCGGGTCATGAACCTCTCCTTCGCAACCGACAGCTCCCAGTCCGAGATCCTCGACCCGATGTCGTTCGCCGCTGAGCACGCCTGGAAGAGCGGGATCGTGGTCGTCGCGTCGGCCGGGAACGCGGGCTGGAAGTCCAGTGGCCTGGTCAACCCCGCCTACAACCCGTACCTGGTGGCCGTCGGCGCCTCGGACCCCCGCGGCACGGTTGCCACTTCCGACGACGCGGTCGCCTCCTTCTCCAACGCTGGTAACGGCGTCCGCAACCCCGACCTGGTGGCGCCGGGTAAGTCGATGCAGAGCCTGCGCGTCCCGGGGTCGTACATCGACCAGAACTACGGCTCCACGGGCACCATCAGCGACCGCTTCTTCCGCGGCAGCGGAACCTCTGAGTCCGCCGCGGTCACCAGCGGCGCCGCCGCGCTGCTCATCCAGCAGCGCCCCAACGCGACGCCCGACCAGATCAAGGCCATCCTGACCCGGACAGCCACATCGCTCAACGATGAGCCGGCCAGCCGCCAGGGCCACGGCGAGGTGGACCTTGCCGCCGCTCAGCAGGCGTGGACGCCACTCCTGGCAACGCAGACCTGGGCGCCCGCGACCGGCCTGGGCAGCATCGAGGGCTCGCGTGGTTCAGTCCACCTCACGATGGGCGGGGTTACCCTGAACACCGACGTGGACATCTTCGGCGCCCCGGTGGGTTCCAACCTGGTCAACGCCATCCTCGGCGACGTTGCCTGGAGCGGCGGCACATTCAACGGCAACAGCTGGTCGGGCAACAGCTGGTCGGGCAACAGCTGGTCGGGCAACAGCTGGTCGGGCAACAGCTGGTCGGGCAACAGCTGGTCGGGCAACAGCTGGTCAGGCAACAGCTGGTCAGGCAACAGCTGGTCGGGCAACAGCTGGTC
>JBHEMS010000069.1:0-5174 GCA_046262455.1 Candidatus Dormibacteria bacterium
GGGTCAGCTGCCGAAGGTGAATGTGAAGAGCCGGAAGCCGGGGCTCACCGGGCTCACCTGCAGCAGGTGGCGGCCGAAATCGTTGCGCTTCACCAGCACGTAGAGGTCGGAGCGGTCGACGTCGATGTAGGCGCGGCCGCCGAGGTCGAAGTGGACCTCGGACCCGGCGTCGGACGGCTTGAGATCGGCGCCATCCAGCGTCAGATAGGCGCGCCGTGGACCGCCCGACCCCTGGGCGACCATGAACACCTGGCGCGCCTGGTACTGGATGGCCAGGTAGTCCTGCCCGGGCGAGCTGTCGCGGGCGTGCTCGGCGAACTCGTCCCCGATCGTCCAGCCGCCGTTGAAGTAGATCTTGTTGTCCTGCATGCGGCCGCCCGGACCGGGGCCGGGGTCGTGGTACTCGACGGTCTTGCCAGCCGTGGGGTCGGGCACGTCGTACCCCCGTGGCGCGGCGGCGTACAGCTCCTGCGTCTGAGCCTGGGCATCCCCGCTCAGGCCGGGCGTGATGGTCGAGGCGCCGGCGGCGCCGACGTCGTGGCCGGCCTCCCTCAGCAGGTCACGTATGGCCTGTTCGGTCTGGTCGTACTCCCCCTCCCCGAAATGCGTGTGCCGCACCTTGCCCGATTTGTCCACCAGGTACTCGGCGGGCCAGTACTGGTTGCGGTACGCGTTCCAGGTCGCCATGTTGGGGTCGTTGGCCACCGGCCACTCCACTCCGTAGTGCTGGGTGGCCTGGCGGATGTTGGCGAAATCTTTCTCGAAGTCGAACTCCGGGCTGTGCACGCCGACGATCACCAGCCCCTGGTCCCGGTAGCTGCGGTACCACTGACGCAAATAGGGAAAGGTGCGCTGGCAGTTGATGCAGGAGTAGGTCCAAAAGTCGACGAGCACGACCTTGCCGCGGAGGGCTCTCATGGTCAGCGGCGGGCTGTTGACCCAACCAGCGATGCCCGTGAACTCCGGCGCGGCGACGCCTGCCGCGGCGGGCTCGGCGGGCGCCTGCGATCCGCTTCCGCGGGCGACCGCGAACACCACGGCGACGGCGACAACCAGCGCCAGCACGCCGGCCAGCACCGGGAGCCATCTCGGCCGATCAGAGAACCGCGAGGTACACCTCTTCGAGCGCGCCGGCATCGCCCCGTCGCAGGTTGAAGCGCGCGCCAATGTCCACGGCGGCATCGGCGGCAAGCGCCCCGACGGCCGCGTCGGGAACGCCCAGCTCGCTGAGCCGCCGCGGCAGTCCCAGGTCCTGCATCAGCTGGTCGGTCGCACCGACAAGCCGCTGGGCCGCCAGCCGCTCAGGGTCGGACTCCGCGGCCAGGCCCGCCGCGCGGGCGGCCTCAGCGTAGATGGCCGTGCACTCATCGAGGTTCCACTCCAGCGCCGGGCGGCTGAGCAGGGAAACGCACACCCCGTGGTGGATGCCGAAGTGCGCGCCAAGGGGGTGGCCCAGCGCATGGATGACGCCATATGGGGTTGTCGACAGTGAGAACCCCATGGAGCACGCGGCCGCCAGCATCTGCCCCCGAGCCACGATGTCATCGGGCTGTTCGGTGGCGCGACGCAGGTGGCGGTGGACGGTGCGCAGCACGTGGTGCGCGAGCGCGTCGTTGAACGGCTGCCGGCGGATGGAGTGCAGCACGTCGAGGGCATGGGCGTGGGCGTCCATGCCGGTGGCCGCGGTGAGCTGCGCCGGGAGGCCGACCGTGAGCTCGGGGTCGAGGATCGCCACCGCGGGCAGGAAGGCGTCCTCCGCGAGGGGCACCTTGCGCTCCCGCGCCTTGTCCGAGATGACGGCGGCAAAGCTGGTCTCGGCACCGGTGCCGGCGGTGGTGGGAATCGCGATGACAGGGTGCAGGGGCTGCTTGACGGTGTTGACGCCCTCGTGGTCGAGGAGCTCGTCGCCGCAGACGTACAGCATGTCGATGGCCTTGGCGGCATCCATCGAACTGCCCCCGCCCAGGCCCACGAACACGTCGGGCTGAAAGGCGCGGGCCGCGACCACCCCGCGGTCGATGTTCTCCACGGATGGATCGGGCTCCACCTCGGCGAAGACGGCCACCTCGAGCCCCGCCTCGCGCAGCGAGTCAGCAGCGGCCCCGCCGATGTGGGGCTGCGAGCCGAGGAACGGGTCGGTGACCAGCAGCGCGCGCGTAGCGCCCAGGGCCTTGGCCTCTTTGCCCAGGCGCCGGATGTGCCCGGCGCCGAAGACCACGCGCGTGGATACCCTCCAGGCGAACTGGAGGTCGGGACCGTAGGTCAGGGTGTCAGCACCACCTTCATCGCCTCGCGGCTCTGGAAGAGCTCGTAGCCCTCGATCGCCTGGTCGAGCTTCATGCGGTGGCTGATGATCGACTCCGGGTGCATGTCGCCCTTCTCGATGTGCTCGAGCACCATGTCCCAGCGTCCCACGACATTGGCGGTGCCGCCGAACCGCAGGTTGATCGCCTTCAGGAACATCAGCTGCAGCGGCATCTCCGGCATCTGCTCGGAGTGCACGCCGATCACCGACACCGTGCCACCGGGACGGACCATGTCGAACGTCGGCACCAGGGCGGCCGTGGCGCCGACGCACTCCAGCACCACGTCCACGCCCCGCCCCTCCGTCATGTCCTGGCATGCCACGACCGCGTTGCGCTGGCGCAGGTCGATCGGCTCAGCCCCGAAACCGGACGCCAGCTCGAGGCGCTGGTCGACGGAGTCGATGGCGAAGATCTTTCCGGGCTTGAACGTCTTCGCCGCCTGGATTGCCATCAGCCCCACGGGGCCGCAACCAACCACCGCGACACTGTCCCCCTCCTTGATCCCAGCGATATCGGCGACGTGGAACCCGGTCGCCAGGATGTCGCCCGCGAACAGCGCCTGCTCATCGCTGAGCGTGGCCTTGACGTGGTGCAGCGCGAGGTCGGCGTTGGGCACCCGGACGTACTCGGCCTGGCCGCCCGCGAGGTCGCCGGTGAAGACCCCGTAGCCGAAGATCTGGGCCTCCTGGCACTGGCCGAATTGGAGACGATCGCAGAACCAGCACTTACCGCAGGGAACGAGGAAGCTCGCCAGCGCGCGGTCGCCGGGCTTGAACTTCTTCACATCGGGGCCCGCCTCCTCGACGGTGCCGATGAACTCGTGACCCAGGATGCCGCCCTCCATCATCCCGGGGATGCGGCCCTCCAGCACGTGCAGGTCGGAGCCGCAGATGGCGGTCGTCGTCACCTTGAGCAGGACGTCGGTGGGCGCCTGGATGGTCGGCCTGGGGACGTCCCGCATCTCCAGTTTCCCGACTTCGACGAACGAAACAGCCTTCATTGATCGCTCCTATGCCGCCGCCCGGGGCGGGCGAAACCCTACTATCCGCGGAGGATGCGAATCATAGGACTGACGGGCGGCATCGGAAGCGGCAAGAGCACGGTCAGCGCCATGCTGCGCGAGCTGGGCGCGACCATCGTGGATGCGGACGAGGCAGCGCACCAGGTCGTGGAGCCGGGGCAGCCGGCGCTGGAGGAGATCCGCGCCGAGTTCGGCGACGGGGTGATCGGACCCGACGGCCGGCTTGACCGCAGGGCCGTCGCCCGGCGGGTCTTCGACGACGATGCGGCCCGAGAGCGGTTGAACGCGATCACCCACCCGCGGGTGCGCGAGTGGATGGGCGCGCGCATCGGGGAGGCCGCCGAGCGCGGCGACGAGATCGTGGTGATGGATACGCCACTGCTCTACGAGGCGGGCCTGGACGGCGGTGTGGCGGAGACGATCGTGGTGTGGGTGCCGGTCGAGGTGCAGGTCGAGCGCGCGGTGGGCCGCGGCATGGAGGAGTCGGACGTGCGCGCGCGCATCGCCGCGCAGATGCCGCTGGACGACAAGCGCGCTAGCGCGACCCACGTCATCGACAACTCGGGAGATGTCGAGGCGACGCGCAAACAGGTCGACAACCTGTGGCGCCAACTCAACGGAGCGGCAACTTAACGCGTTTGGTGTCTGGGGCCTGCCATCGCCGCTCCGGCAGGTCGGTGGATCGATGCGCCTCAGTGCTGCCGGCGCAGCGCCCTCAGGTACTCCGCCTGCGTCATGCCCCGCAGCTGCCGCCACGTCGAATCCCACGCCAGGCCTGGGTTGGTGCGGTCGGGTCGCGAGAAGTCCAGAACCCCATGCGCGGGGTCGGCCGCGGCAGATGCACCGGGAAGGGGCGTGAAGGGATTGAGGCTGATCCCCGTGCCATCAACGGTGTATGGCAGAAGGTTGGGGCTGGTGCCGAAGAGGTCGTCGAGCGGACGTACCTCGGTGGCGTAGTCGGTGATCGGCGGTAGGCCCATGAGGTCGTCGATCGCCGCCACCACCGAGGGCAGCGAGTAGCGCACGGTGCTGATGTGCGCCCGCTTGACGTACGGCCCCGCCATGGCGATGAAACCGTGGTAGGCGCTGAGGTGGTCGCCCGTTCCCTGGGGGTCGTCCTCAACCACGATCACCAGTGTTGACGCCCAATCGCGACTGTGGCTGACGGTGTCGATCAGCTTGCCGGTGGCGTAGTCGTTGTCCGCGACCTGAGCCTGGATGGTGGGGTAGCCGGGCTGGTCGGTGATGGTGGTGTGGTCCTCGCCCTGGTAGACGTACTCGAAGTCCGGGAGCTGACAGGCGGCGCCGTAGGCCGTTGCCAGCTTGCCGGTGCAGTGGCCGGCCTCGAACTGGTTGAACTCGGTCTCCCAGGCCTGCTCGCGACTGCGGTCGGAGATGTGCAGGTCGTAATTTCGATACAGGGTCGTGTCGGCCTGGTAGATCGCCGGTACCAACCCCGACTGCTGCGCCAGCTCCTCGTTGTAGGTGCGCACGGTGCGGCCCGCGGCCAGCAACTGGGTGGCCAGCAGCCCCGTTGCCGGGTAGTTGGAGGGCATGTGCCAGGAGGCGCTCAATCCCGAGAGCGCGGCGGCGCGCTCGTAGATGTCGGAGACCCCGCCGGCGTCCTCCCACATGTGGCCGACGTCGCTGTCGAATCCCGGGTAGTAGAAGGCCTGGGCCTCGACGAACTGCCGCTCCAGGGCATGCAGGTTGGGGGTCACGGTCTGGCCGAAGAGGGCCAGCCCGCTGTACGGTCCGGGGTGAAGGTCGGCAAGGTCGGCGTCGTAGGTCTTGTTCTCGCGGGTGATGTAGATGACGTGCTTGATGGGGCCACTGCGACCCAGCGC
>JBHEMS010000070.1:0-39959 GCA_046262455.1 Candidatus Dormibacteria bacterium
CCCGAGCCGTTCACACCCATCAGACCGAGCACCTCGCCGGGGGCGAGGTCGACGTCCACGTCGAAGCAACCCCGCCTGCTGGCGTGCACCCGGCTAAGGGCGCGCGCCCACAGAGGGGATCCGGCGGGGCTCGCCGTCCCCGCAAGCGCCAGGGTTGCCTGGGCCACCGCTCTCAGGCCCGAAAGCCGAATCGACCTTCGTGGAAATCGCCCGTGGCGATCCACTTTTCGATCACGTGGTCGAGGACCTCGCCGGTGACCTGCTCCCGGCCGAGGTCACGGGCATTCCCTTCGACCGCCTGGATCACCTGGCCCTTGACGAAGTCCGGGATGCGCTCGATGCGCTTCTCGGCGTCCTCGGACCACGGGAGGGTGGTGCCCTGCGCCTGGATGTCATGGGACACGTCAGCCCACATGTCGTACTTGACGTCCATTGTTTCGGGGGTGATCTCCGTCCCCGTGCCCTGCTTGACGGCGGTCCATTCGACCCGCCATTTGGTCAGCTCACGGCAGAACGCCGGCACGGCCTCCAACCGCGCCTCCGCCTCGCGGGTCCACGTGAAGGCGTGGTCATAGGTGGTTCCCGCCAGCGGATGACCGTACCCCAGCTTGATTCCCAGCCGCTCCAGGAACGCGGCGTTCAATGCCTCGCCGGTGCGCTGCGCCCGCGACTCCGCGACGTGCTCCGCCATTTCCCGGGCCCGGGCGGGGTCGAACTTCTCCGCGGCCTGGACCTCCACTTCGTTGAGACGGCGGATGCCGTCCTCCGTCCAGCCGGGAGCGGGCTTCGCGACCTCCGGCGCGGTCGGCACCGCGCCGTGTCCGGGGATCATCCTGGCGATGCTCTCCGCGTCGGGGCCGTACGCCCGCATCATCTGGCCCATCAGGTCGCGGGCGTCCGCCAGCCCCCCCTCGGCAACGTCAAGGGTCACGCGGTCGGCACCGATCTTGCGGGCATACTCGTCCACCTTGGTGCGGGCCATCGTGCGCATGAAGCCGGCCGGGGCGCGGTCGAGGCGGGTGGTCGCCTCGTCTGTCCAGGCGGGCCCTTCCTGGTCACGTCCCCGGGGCCTCGCCACCCACCCGGTGGCGCCGGCAGTCGCCAGACCGGGGCTCTCTCCGACAACCTCTGCGACTGGGGCCCAGGCGTCCGCGACGCGGGCTTCCGCGAATTCCCTGGTGATCACGCCGAGCCGCTGCATCCGGGCCATCTTTTCGATGACCGCCTTCACCCGCCGGCGCTCGTAGCCCCGGGGCACGACCTCCAGCGCGGCCTTGCCGTCCCTCGTCCACTGCACCGTGAACCCGTCGAAGGCGGCCTCTTCGTCGATCCCACCCTCCCGCTCCGCGGCACGAACGACGTCGTCCTTCTCCACCAGCAGGAGGTCCGTTCCGCCGCAGACTGGGCAGGCCTCGGGCTTGCGGTCCCGAGACGGGCGCCCGCAGCGCTGGCACACCCAGGCATCACGCGCCGCGGCTTCGGTCATCGACGCCGGACGGGGGTTCGGCTTGACCCCCATGGAGGCCGCTGCGCGCTCGGGCATGATGTCGGCGACGGCATCATCGATCACTGAGGAACTGATCACCGAGTTGCCGCGCTCCATCGCGTAGCGGCAGATGGCGCTGCGCACGACACCGCGCACGTGGGCAGGCACCTCCTCCATGCGGGCCTCGGCTTCCTCGGTCCAGACCACGCTGGCCTCAGCCTGCACGTCGACCGGGGGCACGTAGGTGCGGCTGCCGAGCAGCACGTTGCAGGGCGCCAGCCGCAGCAGGTTGTCACTGTTGCTACCGATGTCCATGGTCTCGTGGGAGTGCACCCCGATGCGCCCGGCGAGCAACAGCCACGGAGGTTCCTCACGGAGGAACTGCAGGACCTTCTTGAACGCCTTGCCATCGAGGAGGGTGGTCTGCAGCTCCACGCCGTCCTCCTGGGCTACGCTCCTGGCGACCTTGAGGTGTGACTCGTAGATCCGCGCCAGGCCGCTGTCGATGATCTCCTCATGCAGCTGTTCCTGCTCTTTGAACCGGAACACTTTGCTGGCCTCCGCCGACAGGACGTCCACGATGCCGTTGAACATCGAGTAGTGGAGGTAGGGGTCGTAGACGGCCACGGCCTCGACGCGCTTGCCGAACACCCGTGAGAGGGCGATCGCCGTCTTGACCGCGGCAAAGGACTGTGGGCTGCCATCAACCGCCACCACGATCCGGTCGCTGGCTTTGTCGGATAGGGGGCGGACGTCTCGCACGACCAGGGTGTCGGTGCGCGTCCGCCGAACCACGCGGTCGACCACGCTGCCCACCTGGCTGTCCTTCACCGCGCCCATTCCCAACGCGCCCATGACCACAAGGTCGTAATCCGAGTCCTGGATGTCCTTGGCCAGGCATTCCCAGTTCTTGCCGTCAAAGGTCTTGTAGCCCACCTCCACGCCGGCGGCATCGGCCGAGGCCTTCAGGACTTCCAGGTAGGAGTCGGAGATCAGCTGCAGGCCCCTGGTGATCAGAGAGTCGTGGATCTTGCGCTGGCGCTCGAGCTCCTGCTCGTCCTGGTACTCCTCAGGCAGGGTGTACTCCATCTGCTTGAAACGGACGTCGTGCATCCGTGCGGCGTACACATGGCAACCGGTGAGCCGTGCGCCGGTGCTGCCGGCCAGGGCAACCGCCACCTCGATCGCGGCGTTGGAGTGCTCTGAGTTGTCCACGGGGACATAGATTTCGCGGAACATAGGCCTCCTATCTCGCCCGTGGGAATGACGGGCGGTGGCCTGATGGTCAGCGGTCCCGGCAGGATCGGTCTGTGATGGCGATCACAACAGTCAGCCGGTGGTGCTCAGGCGCAGGCAGAACCCGAGCAACAGGAGCCCGGCGCCGGCGTGGTAGAGAGCGCCACGCCGCGGGTTGCGCGCAGCCATCGTGGCCGCTGCCGGAACCACCACCACGGCGAGGATCCCGTACATCAGGTGCAGGCCATCGTGAGGACGTCTTCCCGCGAGCATCAGGACAATCCCCAGGGTCGCGGTCAGCAGCGCGGCGATCACCGCGACACGTCGGACCAGCAGCGTCAGCCGGATGCTGTACGCCGACCTGCGAACCAGCGCGTACATGCCCGAGGCGACCAGGGCGAAGGCGGCGGCGGCTGTGACCGAGGCCAGGCTGACGTGGAGGACCCGGGGGCTCATCGGCAGAGGCTAACCGCCGCGATGAGGCTACTTGACAATAGTAGCTAATCAAAAGTAAGCTATGAAAAGTAAGTCCTCGGCAATGCCGGGGGAACAGGTAAGGGCTCATCGAGCCGCAAGGAGACAGGCAAATGCCAGACACACTGAAGATTGACCGGGCCCACTCGAGCGTTGGATTCAGCGCCAAGCACTTCGTAATCACCACCGTGCGGGGAGAGTTCAAGGATTTCGACGGGATCGTGGAGGTCGACGGGACCGACCACAGCACGCTTCGGGCGGACGTGACGATCAAGACCGCCAGCATCAGTACCAACTCCGACCAGCGTGACGACCATCTTCGCTCGGCGGACTTCTTCGACTCCGAGAACTACCCCGACATGCGCTTCAAGAGCACGGGGGTGGAGAAGAAGGGCGACAACGATTTCCTCCTCAGGGGTGACCTCACGATCAAGGACGTCACGCGCCCGGTGGAGCTCGAGGCCCGGCTCGAGGGAAGCATGAACGACCCATACGGCAACGAACGAACCGGGGTGAGCCTTCGCGGCGAGATCGACCGCGAGGATTGGGGTTTGACCTGGAACCAGGTCCTGGAGGCCGGTGCCGTCATGGTCAGCAAGAAGGTCAAGCTCGAGGTGGACGTCGCCGTGCTCCGCCCGCTGGCCGTCAGCGCCTGACCGTAGCCAGGAAGCTTGATGAGTGCTAGGCTCGGCCTCAAGGTGGTCACCCGAAATGGTGCCGTCGAGGCCGGGCCGACGCGCCCACTCACGGCCTTCTGCCCCAGGTATCACCGGGCGGTGGAGTTGATCGGCCGTCGCTGGACTGGGGCCATCCTCCGCGTGCTCTTCGGCGGCCCTCACCGGTTCAACGAGATTCTCGCCGGTGTGCCGGGACTATCCGACCGCCTGCTCAGTGAGCGACTGCGCGAGTTGGAGACAGAGGAGCTGGTCATCCGCAGGGTTTTCGCCGGGCCGCCGATCCGCTCTGAGTACGAGCTCACTGCCCGTGGACGTGACCTCGAGCCTGTCGTGCGGGACATCGCGACCTGGGCCGAGAAGTGGCTGGAACCGCCCGCCGACCCCCCGCGACCGCCCGGGCGATGAACGGGCGGGAGCCCCTGTCAGGGTAGAAATCAAGAACTGCGTGAGCTACGCGCCGCCAGGCGGCTCTCGCGCGACCTGTGACTGAGCTGGCACACCGCGTTTGCACATGTGGGACCGTGGCCCGTTGGAGGAGACGGGACGTCTCCCTAACGTGGAGATGGATGATGCAGGTGAATTCCGCCGCCGGTGCCCCGTGCCTCCCGCTCGGCACACCAAGGCCCAGCGGGGATCGCCTTCGCCGGCGCCTCACCCGCCTGCTGGTAGCTGGCGGCCTCGCTGCCGCGTCGTGCGTCCCGGGCACCCTCCTGACGGCGGTTCCTGCGCACGCGGCAACCGCCTTCGACGCCGCGGCTGCGGAGACCCAGATGTTCAACCTCGTCAAACAGGACCGTGCTGCCAACGGCCAGCCCCCGGTCGTCTTCAACCCGGCGCTATCGGCGATTGCCCGCGACGGCAATATCACCGCATGCGGCCTGGTCGTGCACGGCCGGTCTCAGGACATGCTTGACCGCAACTACTTCGGTCATCCGATCCCTCCCTGCGGCACGCTGGTATTTCCCAGCCTCAGTTCAGCAGGCTTCTCATACTCGAGTGCGGGCGAGAACATCGCCTGGAACAACACTTCGCCGCAGTCCACCAGCGTGGACCAGGCGAACACCGACTTGATGAACAGCCCAGGTCACAGGGCCAACATCCTGGGCGCCTATAACCAGGTGGGCATCGGTGTCGTGGCGGCCAGCGGCGGTTACCAGGGCTACAACGGTGCGGTCATCTACACCCAGATCTTCCTCCAGGGCCCGTTGCCTGCACCGCCGACGCCGACGGTGTCGTGCGCCAGCACGACACTTTCGACCACCGCGCCAGTTCTCGCGCGGGGCGGTCACCAACTGACCATCACGAACAGCGACGGACGCATCGAGGCCTTCGGCCTGGGCGCCGACGGTGGTCTGTGGCACTCCTGGGAAGGCGCGGTGAATGGCAGCTGGACGTCGTGGTACTCGCTTGGAACGATGAGCTCAGGATCGTTCAGCAGCGATCCTGCTGCGGGGATCAACACCGACGGGCGTCTGGAGGTCTTTGTCACCGGCGCTGACGGCAGCGTCTGCCATACCTGGCAGATGTCCCCCGGCGGGGGCTGGTCGCAGCTCTCATCACTGGGGGGCCCGGGGTCTGGTTTTGCCGGCATTTCGTCCATCGCAACCAACGCCGACGGGCGGCTCGAGTTGTTCGGGGTTGGCCGGGACGGCACCGTCTGGCACAACTGGCAGTGGGCGGCTGGCGGCCTGAGCGGATGGGCGGGCTGGTACTCCCTTGGCGGGCCTGGTGGCGGCACCTTCCGGGGTGCGGTCGCCCCTGGCCGCAACGGCGACGGCCGCCTGGAGATCTCCGCGGTGGACGCCAGCGGTGCCATGTGGCACGCGTGGCAGTTCGCCCCAAGCAGTGGCTGGACCTCTTTCTACAGCCTCCACGCCCCATCCGGGTCCGTGCAGGTAATGGGCACCCCCGGCAACGTCACCAACGCCGACGGTCGCCTCGAGGTGATGGCGCACGGCTCGGACAACCAGCTATGGCATATCTGGCAGACAAGCCCGAGCGGCGGGTGGGGAGGCTGGTACCCACTCGGGGGCAATATCGCCGGGGACCCAAATGCGGGACGCAACGGGGACGGGCGCCTCGAGGTCTTCGCGACCGCTGCCGACGGCAGTGTTGTCCATACCTGGCAGTTCGCCCCGGGTTCCGGGTGGACCGGCGTCTACGCGCTCGCAAAGTCAGGCACCTCGATGTCGGGGACACCACAGACCGGGACCAACGTGGATGGCACCATGGAGGCCATTGCACAGGACTCCCTGACCCGGACCATGCAGGTCACCAAGCAGTGGGTCCCAAGCGGTGGGTGGACCCCCTGGAGCGTGCTTCCGGGGACCACCTTCCCGGCTCTCTAGAACCCAGGGCGCGGGCAGCCGGGGCTGGGGCTCCGCCGCCCGGCCCTCGCGATCGTTTGCCGGCCCCCCGGCGCGGGTAGACCAGACTTACATGGCCACCGTGTTCAAGGACTACTACCAAACCCTCGGCGTCGCGAAGAGCGCGACCCCCAAGGAGATCAAGTCTGCCTTCCGCAAGCTCGCGCGCAAGCACCACCCCGACCTGAACCCCACGGATCCCTCTGCGCCGCAGCGCTTCAAAGAGGTCAACGAGGCCAACGAGGTCCTGGGTGACCCGGAGAAGCGCAAGAAGTACGACGAACTGGGTTCCCGGTGGCCCGAGTACGACTCCTGGGAGCGCGCGGGACGGCCTGGACCCCCCCCGGGCGCGATGCCCTTTGGCAGCGGCGGTGGTCGCCAGGTGGACTTCCAGGGGATGTCAGCCCACGATCTCGATGAGCTGTTCGGCAACGCGTCGCCATTCTCGGACTTATTCCAGGGCGCCTTCCGGACCTCTCCCGGCGGCAGCGGCACGAGCGGCCGGTTCCGGGCGCCCGGGCGCGGACGCGGCCATGACGTCGAGGGTGAGGTCGCGATCAGCCTGGAGGAGGCGGCCGCCGGTACCGGACGCACCGTCGAGACCCAGGCACCAGGTGGTGCGCGCCGGGTTGAGGTGCAGATCCCCGCGGGCATCAAGGATGGCGCGCGGGTGCGCGCGGCGGGCCAGGGCGGCCAGGGATCTGGTGGCGGGAAGGCAGGGGACCTGTTCATTCGGGTCAAGGTCCTGCCGCACGCCGCCTTCACGCGGCTGGGTGACGACCTGCGCAGCAGCGTCGAGGTGCCGCTGGACGTGGCTCTCCTGGGCGGCGACGTCGAGGTCGGGACCATTCGCGGCAAGAGGGTCAGCCTGCACGTGCCCCCTGAGACGCAGAACGGCAAGGTGCTCCGGCTACGCGGCCTGGGGATGCCGAAACTGAAAGGGGGCGGCAGCGGGGACCTCCTCGTTGAGGTCGTCGTCCGCCTGCCGCTTCCGCTGACGCCGGCTGCTAGGAAGCTGGTGGAAAACCTGCGTGCCGACAGGCAGGTTCAGCGTCGTCCTACCCCGTAGGAATTACTAGCTGGCGGCTTCCTTCTCCGCCCGTTCCCACTCCCTCACGGGGTGGTCCTGGCGGTGAATGCTTTCGTACTCAGTGACGGCGGCCCCGATGATCTCCCAGGCATGCGCGCGCTTGGATTCGATGTAGCCGCCGTCCACTCCCGCGGCGCGCAGGCGCTTGGTGAGGGAGTCCACCGCGAAGTTCCAGTTGTTGCGAGGATCGATGCGCGCACTTGCGGGCAGGTCTGGAGGAATCTCGATGAGGCGCTGGGGGTTGACATACACCCGCAGGGTGGGTTTAAGGGTCTCGTCGACGACGGCGGTGATGGCCGCCTCGTGGCCCTCGCGCACGGCGCGGCGCAGCGCCCAGATCCCGTAGTTCACGTGGCGGGATTCGTCCCGCGTGACGGCGGTGAAGCCGGCACGGAAGGCCGGCAGCAGATTGAGGTTACGCAGCAGGCGCAGCACCAGGCGCTGGCCCACCAGTGCCAGGATGCCCTCCACCATCAGGTGATAGGTGGTGATCGCGCGCACCCACTTGTGCATGTCCTGGGGATCGAGACGCACGGCGTCGGTGTTCAATGTCAGGGCCCCAGCCGGGCCGAAGATCTGGTCGTAGGCGTCGCTGGCAGTCCAGTTCCACGCGCGTGTCATCACCGTCCCGAATTCGTCGCCCTCGTGCACGACTTCGCTGAAGAACCGCGCGAAGAAGTATGCGTGGCGGGCTTCGTCGACAACCTGGGTTGACAGGAACCAGCGGTCCGTCTCGTGCGGGGCGCCGATGAGGATGGGGGAGAGGGTGTCGGTGACCGCCTGCTCGCCGACGAAGAAGCCGCTGAAGATCATCTCCAGTTGGTCCTGCAGGAAGGGACCCAGCGCCTGCCAGTGCTGGATGTCAGTGCTGAAGTCGAGCTCGTGGGCTGCCCACTGCTGGCGTTCCCACCTCTGGTACAAATCCAGCGGGCCGGGGAGCTCCTGCAACAGGGTATCCACGTGGACGTAGACGTCATCGATGTCCAGGTTCCCGAGTCCCTGCAGCGGGGTTCGCTCGACCAGGTCGACAGTTTCCTGCTGTGTCATTGCCTGCGCAGATGCTAATCCCATGTTTTTACGGCGCGCTATGTTGGGGCGCGTGAACCTCCGTCGCCCCTGGGGGCTGGCGCGCTCGTGTCACCCTGAGCCCACGGTTGCGGTGACGCTGCTGATCACCATCATGGCGCTGCGGTCCGGCCGCGGGCCGGCGACGGTCTGGGTGGCCTCGGCGGTGCTCGCCGGACAGCTTTCTGTGGGGTGGGCCAACGACTACCTCGACCGCGGACTCGACGTGGGGCGTCCCGACAAGCCGGTTGCAGCTGGCGAGGTTTCCCCGGCCGCAGTGCGCACCGCCGCGGTCGTTGCCCTGGTGCTGGCGTTCCTGCTGTCGCTGGTGTCCGGGATCACGGCCGCGGCCGTGCACCTCGTGGCGCTGACCCTGGCCCATGGCTACAACCTGCGGCTCAAGCGCACTGTGCTCAGCGTCGGGGCTTACGCCGTGGCGTTCGCCCTGGCCCCGGCATTTGTCTCCCTCGGCGCCAGGCCCCCGCGTCTGCCACCCGCGTGGCTGGTGCTCGCCGCGGCGCTGATCGGTGCCGGCGCGCACTTCACGCAGACGCTGGCGGACCACGACCGCGACCGCGACGCCGGCATCCGCGGCCTGCCGCAACGGCTGGGCCGCAGGGCGTCGGTCATCGCCGCGGGCGTTCTCCTTGCTGGCGCGGCGCTGGTCGCGACGCTGGGGCCGGGGCGGCCGGCGCTGCCCGGGATGGGGCTCCTTGCACTCTGTGCCCTGCTGGTGCTGGGCACCGTGGCCACGGGCCTGGCGGGACGCTACCTGGCGTCGTTCAGGCTCACCCTGGCAGCCGCCGCGACCGCCGTGTCGATCTTCCTGGTGGGCTCCGGGTCGGGCCTGGGCTGACGTGGGTCAGTCCGGCCGGGCCTCGAGGCGGGGCAGCACCAGGTCAGGCCAAGCCTGTGACCCCTCGAGGGTCGAACGTGCCTCGTCCACGCTCTTCACCAGTCCCGCAAGGTCGAGGCCCTCCCTGGCCGGCAGGTAGCCGCGCAGGAAATCGGCGCCGTCCCGCCACTTCACGAGCGCGCCCTCACGATTGTGGCGCTGGAAGTGGTAGCTGCCGGCAGCGACCTGGACGAGTCCCTTCAGGAAGTCGGCGTCCGCCGTGCCCCGCCGCGGCATCCATGCCCCCTCCCAGGCCTCGTGGGCCTCCCAGAACTGGCCACGGTTGAACAGCTCGACGCCCCGCGCGACACCGTCTTCATCGATCCTGGCGGTGTCACCTTCGGCCTCCTCCTGCAGCTTGTGACGGCGGCGCAGGCCGCGCGTGGCCTCCTGGCGGACCTCCTCGATGGCCCGCCTCCGCCCCTCCGGGTGCTTGTTCACCGCCGAGCCGGCGACCAGCAGGTTGGCCCCCGCCTGGGCCACCTGGGGCGCCGTGGCCGTCGAGACGCCTCCGTCCACCTCCAGGTCTATGGGCAGGTCGGCACCGTCGATGAGCTCACGCGCCGCTCGTATCTTGGGCAGCATCGAGGCGATGAACTTCTGCCCGCCCCGGCCCGGGTTGACGGTCATCACCAGCAGGTGGTCGACGAGGTCGAGGGCATCGACCACCAGCTCCAGCGGCGTGGCCGGGTTGAGGGCCACCCCGGCGCGGACCCCCGCCTCCCGGATGTCCTGCAAGAGAAGGTGGAGGTGGCGGGTCGCCTCGGCGTGGACGATCACCACCTCGCAGCCGGCCTCCGCAAAGGCCCGCCAGTGGCGCTCGGGGTTGTCGATCATCAGGTGAGCTTCGAACGGCAGCCGGCCCTGGCCGCGGACCGCGGCCACCAGGTCGGGCCCATGCGTGATGCGGGGCACGAAGGACCCGTCCATCACGTCCCATTGAACGCGGTCCGCGCCGGCCGCCTCGAGGTCGGCAAGCGCCTCCGCCACCCGGCCCTGGTCGAGGTCGAGCATCGACGGGACGACCTGCAGGGTGC
This sequence comes from Candidatus Dormibacteria bacterium, assembly GCA_046262455.1. Lineage (GTDB taxonomy): Bacteria > Chloroflexota > Dormibacteria > DASZGP01 > DASZGP01 > JAXDLW01. The sequence goes on from JBHEMS010000070.1 coordinate 10,327, forward strand.
CCACTTCCATCGTGGCCTATGGTAAGCGCGGCCGGCGCCCTAGGGAGCCGGCGCCGTCGGACGGACCGCTCGGTCAGCTTGTAGGATCCGGATCCACATGTCTTCGGCGGGGAAGCCAGCGCGTGGGGGAAGGGCGCGCTTGCGCGTGATGCGTCTTGGCGTGCTCGCAACGGCTGTGGCGGCCCTGGTGCTCGCGCCCGCGGCCCCTGCCGCCGCAATCCTGGGGCCGAGCAACCCGTGCGCCCCCCAGGCCCCGGGGGCGTACCCCAACGACCCCGGCTACAGCCCCGCGGAAAACGGCCGCCCCGGGGCCACCTGGAACGACGAGCAGTGGTACCTCTACAGCTGCATGCCAAAAGGGGCGCCGCTGGCAACCGATCCCCAGGACGCCTCGGGGATGAGCGTCGACAAAGCCTGGGCCCAGTACAGCAAGGGCAGTGACCAGGTCGTGGTGGCGTACATGGAGGGGGGAGTGAACTGGCGCATCGGCAGCTCCTGCGAGCTCAAGGACCAGGCCTGGCTGAACCTCAAGGAGCTGCCGCTGCCGCAGCTGGCGAACGGCACGACCAGCTCCACGTACGACGTCGACGGTAACGGCGTGGTGAACGTTGAGGACTACCTCCAGGACCAGCGTGTGAGGGACGCGGTGGCGCCGCTGCACAAGAGCCCCGGCGGCAGCCTCTACCTGCACCACGTCTGCGACACGTCCCTAACGCATGTGCCGGTCAGCAAAGGCGGGACCGACATCACCCCCGAGGACCTGATCGTCGCGTTCGGCCACTGCCAAATCGACCAGGCGACCCATTTGATCGTCGGCGCGTTTCCCTGTGACCAGAGCAAGCACTTCGACAACGACGGCAACGGTTACGCCAACGACATCAACGGCTGGAACTTCAACCGCGATACCAACGACCCCCAGACCGAGCAGAGCGTCAACGGCCACTTCAACCACGAGTCCGGCCAGCTGGTGGCCCAGGCGGACAACAACTACGGCAACGCGGGCATGTGCCCGAAGTGTCGTTATATCCCGGTCAAGGCGGGGGATGAGGCGATCGACCGCCCGGACCGCGTTGCCGAGGCGATCACCTTTGCCGCCGACTCAGGGGTGAAGGTGATGGACGCCACCAGCGCCTCGCTGGGGCTGACTCCCGCAGTCAACGCGGCCATCGACTACGCCTACCACAAGGGCATGGTCGTGGTCATGGCGTCGAACGACTTCGAGTCCGCCGATCACACCGATGGGATGTTCTATCCCCACGTGTGGCCGGGGAACTCCATCACCGGCGATCACTCCACCCGGGGGGCCGCCCTGCCCTCGGCGCTGGGGGCGGCCTTCTACGGCCAGAACAGCACCTATCGCTCCCGCAGCTCACTCACCTCGTACGGGCCGCACGCGCTGTTCTCGGTGCCCAACAACGACGGTTCCACGTCGACGGGCACGCCCACCAACGCGGGCGTCGCCGCCCTGATCGCGGCCGAGGGCGCCAACGCCGCCTCCGCCAACGGCGGCCAGCTCAACGCCGACGAGATCAAGCAGGTCGCGCGCGCGACCAGTGACTACATCGGCACCCTGTCCTCGACCGAGTGCCCGTCGCACAGTTGTTTCCAGGGCATCGACGGCGCGACCTTCAATATCCAGTACGGGTACGGCCGGCCCAACGTGTTCAGGGCTGACCAGGCCGTGGCCGCTGGTCACATCCCGCCGACGGCCGACATTCGTTCCCCCGACTGGTACCAGCCGGTGGACCCGACCAGGCAGTCATCCCTCCACGTGGCCGCCGACCTGGCCGCCCCGCGCGCGCCCGGCGGGATCTACACCTACACGTTCCAGTACGGCCTCGGGCCGCAACCCACCGAGGCGGAGTTCCACAACTTCGCCTCAGGCGTCCATGCCGGGGCTGCCAACATCCGGGCCGACCTGGACCTGGCCCAAATCCCCTCTTCGTTCTGGTCCGGGGCCTACTCGGAGACCGCCGATCGGCTGTCGATCGAGCGGTACGACGTCACCATCAGGGTGCAGGTGCATGCGCTCGACCGAACTTCCACGGCGCAGATGGGCGAGGACCGCAGGGCGTTCCACCTCCGTCACGACGACACCGAGCGGCCCGGTTTCCCAGTCAAGGTCGGGGCCTCGGGCGAGGCCTCACCGACCATGGCGGACATCGAGGGTAGGGGCTGGCTCGACACCATCATCTCCACCGCCGACGGGGCCGTCCACGCGTACCGCCCCGACGGCACCGAGGCCCCCGGTTTCCCGGTCCACACCGGCCCGGTTCCGGGGATGGACCCGGCGTCGGACGTCAACTACCTGAACACGCCGGCGTGGCGGGACGGCACATTGCCGCGTCCGCCCGACGGCGGTCTGTCCACGCCCGCCATTGGCGACCTGCGGCACGACGGCGGCCTCGAAATTGTGATGTCCAGTTTCTCAGGCAAGACGTACGCCTGGGACGGGGCCGGGCACCTTTTACCGGGGTTCCCGCTGCTCAACGGCGACAGGTCGCTGTACCACGACGCGGTGCCGCCGCCGGACACCCCGTACTCCTTCCAGCCTGAGAACATCACCGGCGGTTCGCCCGTGCTCGCCGACCTGCTCGGTGATAAGCGTCTGGACATCATCCAGGTCGCCGGGGACAACCACGTCTACGCCTATGCGGTCTCCGCCACCGGCGTGAGCCGTCTCCCCGGCTGGCCTGTGTGTGCCGTGGTCCAGGTTGACAGCACGAGCGGGGCCGTGAGTCCCGCCGGCGGCCCCGGTTGCGTCGAGCAGCCGCCGGCCAACGGCAACTTCACCCATACCCACGATGCCAAGATAGTGCCCACCCCGGCGATCGTGAACATCGACAGCAGCGGCCACCCCAACGTCCTGGTCGGCCTTGTCGACACCACCTGGGACAACCGCCGCTGCCCGCCCAACTGTCCACCGCTGGGCGACATGAAGATCACCGGGTACCTCGAGGCATTCTCCGCGGCGGGAACCCAGGCCAGCGTCAATGGGCAGCTGCCGGGTTGGCCGGTCGCCATCCCCGGCCTGATCCAGGGATATGGCGTGGCCCAGGACTTTGTCACCCAGGGCGTCGAATCGCCAGCAGTGTACGACGGCGCGACCGGCCCCCAGGCGATCGTCAACGCCAACTTCTTCTTCCCGGTGCGCGTCGACCTGCGGACCGGTACGGTCTCTCAGCCCTTCGCCGCCCTCTCCCCGGAGGTCGCGCCGCAGCTGCAGCAGATCGGCCTACCACCGCTCGCGATGGTTCCCTTCACCACCTCCGCGAGCCTGGGTAGGGTGGCCGGCGGCACCGTCCCCCTCGTCGCGCAGGCCGCGTCATCTGCCGGCGACATAGCCCTCGGGGTCACGCAGACCCCGGGGCTGGGGGTCAAGGTTGACAACACCATGGGCGTGTGGCACGCCGATACCGGGCTGGCCAGCACCGTCGCCAACAAGCGCATCCAGGGGCTCGCCTTTTTCACCGCACCGGCGATCGCCGATGTCGGCGCGGGCACGCCCGCGATCATCCAGCCCACCGACTCCGGCGCGGTGGAGGGATTTGACCTGGCCACCGGGCTAGCCGCGCCCGGTTTCCCGAAATGGACCGGCGGTTGGAGCCTCTTCACCCCCGCGGTCGGCGACCTCCAGGGGACCGGGCACGTCGCCGTCGCCGCCACCACGCGCGAGGGCTACCTGCACATCTGGGACACGACCGGCAGCACGGCCAACAACACTGAGGCATGGCACTGGCACCAGGACGACCGCAACACCGGCCACCTCGGCACCGACACGCGGCCCCCCGCCGGTGTGCGGGACCTCAGCGTCACCACCGGCGCCGGCAGGTGGACGCTCAACTTCACCGCCCCCGGGGACGACTGGAACTCAGGGACGGCGGCAGCGTATGACGCGCGCTGCTCCGCGACCCCGATCAACCAGTCCAACTTCGCGCAGGCCACGCCGGTGGACCTCGGCGGGGCGGTACCGGCGACCGGAGGCACAAAGGAGTCCATCAGCTTCACCCCCCCGGTGGGTGCGCGTTACTGTGCCGTGCGCGCCATCGACAAGGCCGGCAACATCGGGCCGCTGCCGCTGGCGGCCGCCACGTCGAATGGAGGCACCCCTGTGGGCGCCGGGCCAACGACCACCGGGCCCATGATCTTGCCTAACACGTCGGGGGTTGCCCCCGGGGTCGGCGTTCCACTGGTGCTGGTGCTCGTCCTGATGATCGTACGGGGCGCGCTCAGAGCGCGGGCGAGCAGGGCGCGAGCTTGAGCTCCGCCCCGCCCAAGGGCGGATGGCCGGGGCCGGGCCTAGGCGAGCACCCTGTCGAGGGCGGCCTGGATCTCGTCGGTCGCCGCCGCCCCTGAGAACTTGGCGGCGATGTTGCCGTCGCGGTCGAGGATGAACACCCAGGGTTCGCTCAGCACTTTGAACGCCGCGAAGTCGGGGTTGAGGGTCTGCTTGGCGTCCGGGCGACCGCCCTTGTACGTCTCGATGTGAATGAAATCGACGCCCCGTCCCTTGTAGGCCGGCTCCAGGGCCTTGACCGCGCCGACCTCGGGCGCACAGGTCTTGGACTGGCAGAACCCGGGCGTTCCCAGGTACACCACGGACGCATGGTGCGATGCGATTGAGTCTGCGAGGGTGATGTAGTGCATGTCGTCGGGATGGACCGCGGTGTCGATGGTGGAGATGTCCTTCACGTCGGTCGCGAGGAGGTTCTTCAGCCGGGGCGCCGGTGCCCCGACCGGGATGCCGGGGTCGGTGGCGGCGACCGCCAGCGGCGTTCGCACGGTTGCCGCCTTCACACCCCTGGACACCCGCGAAACAATGAGGTAGTTCCCGGGGCGGGTGAAGCTCACGGTCGTCACATACACCCCGCGGTTCAGGCCCTCCTCCTGCAGCCCCGCGCCGTGGTAGACGGCACTTTGCTCCGGGCCCAGGGGTTTCGCCCCGGCGCCGGGGTTGATGTCCAGCACCTGGACCGCGACCGTGGCGTCGGCCACAGCGTTGTGGCTCGAGTCCGAGGTGTCCGCGACGATCAGCGAGAGCCGCTGGGGGCTACCGGCCAGCAGGCATCCCTGGCTCTGGCATTGGGGGTCGGTGCTGTTGATCGGCCCCACCATGGCGACGTCGAACGGGCTGCCCGCCAGCGGAGACGGCGACAGCCCGGGTTCGGCCACCTGGCCTCCGCAGGCCGCCAGGGACAGCGCCGCCAGCACTGATGCGATGGCGCGTCTGAGCGTGCCGCGGGAGAGGTTGAACATCGCTTGATACTACGGAGATGAGGTTACGAAGCCGTTGGGCCGCCACCGTCCTGGCGACCCTGGCGGTCTGTGGATGCGGTCTTCCCGGTAATGCCGGCGGCACTTCGCCGCCCCCGGCGGCGCCGGCCTTCCAGCTCGCGGGCCTGGACGGGGAACAACACTCGCTGGCGTCATACCGGGGCCACGTGGTACTGGTCAACTTCTGGGCAACCTGGTGTATCCCGTGCCGTGCCGAGATCCCCGAGCTGCAGTTTGAGTACCAGAAACACAGGGACGACGGGGTGGTGGTCCTGGGAGTGAATTGGAAGCAGGCCCGCGGCGACGCCCAGGCGTTTGCGACCGAGCGGCAGGTCACCTACCCGGTCCTCCTGGACTCCGACGGCAGGGCGTACACCGCCTACCAGGTCACCTCACTCCCGGAGACGTTTGTCATCGACCGGGCGGGCAAGGTCGTGGGCCACCGCATCGGCCTCGGCACCCGCGACAAGTTCGAGCAGGACCTCAAGGCCGCCGGGGCCTGAACCCCTAGCGCGCGGCGGGCTGGGGGCTCACCAGGCCATCCAGGAGGCGCCGCGAGGTCAGTGCGATCTGCTCGACCGCCTCGTTGAAGGGCTCCTGGTTGCGTCGCGACGGCACACGATAGCCGCTGACCTTGCGGACGAATTGCAATGCAGCCGCTCGGATCTCTTCATCCGTCGGCGGCCCGTCGGGGGTGCGGAGGGTCTTGATGCTGCGGCACATGGTCAGAGCCTAGCGCGCCCCGGGCACCGCGGGTAAAGATACTGAACCCATTCACAATGTTGCGATACACAGTAGTGGGGTCTACAATGTAGCAATGCCGAGTTCAACCACGACCAAGGGGGCTCCCAGGCCTGAGGACTCTTACAAGGACCAGTACCAGGAAGACTCCGACGGTTACCTGTTCGACTGTGGCTTTCGCGACATGCTCAGAGCCAAAGGCACCGATAGGGCTCAGGTGGCGGACGCCGAGGCCCTGCGCTCGGTCGTGATGGCCGGCAAGATCGTGAGCGCTCGGTTCGAGGAGAACCTCGGGGCGCTTGGCATCACCCATCCTCAGTTTCGGACCATGATGGCGCTTCGCTACGGCGCCGAAAACGGGATCCAGATGCACCGGATTGCCGCCTGGCTCGGTGTGACGCCGCGCAACGTGACCGCGATCGTCGATGCCCTGGAAGGAATGGGGCTGGTGGCGCGCGTGCCCGATCCAGAGGATCGACGGGCCTTCAAGGTGCGGCTCACGGCGGCGGGGGAGGAGCGCTCTGTTGATGCTTTCCGCGTCAACCGGAGTGACCAGCGACAGGTGCTCGGTGCGCTCACCGAGGAAGAGAAGAAGCAGCTCAGGCATTTATGTGTGAAGTTGATCCGCGCCGTGAAAGATCCCGGCGCGGCCAAAGAGGTGAGGTAGATGGCCCCGACCGCAGAGCAGATCCAGTCGCAGGACCACCACGGCCTGGACCGTCGCATGATCACCTTCTACGGGGTCATGGCGGCGATCTTCATGAGCGCCCTTGACCAGACCATCGTCGGGACGGCGCTTCCGCACATCGTCGGCGACCTCCATGGTTTTGACCGCTACACCTGGGTCACCACGGTCTACCTGTTGACCAGTACGGCAGTCGTGCCGGTGGTCGGGAAGATCTCCGAGCAGCTCGGCCGCAAGCGCGTGTTCATGTTCGGGATCAGCTTTTTCCTGGTGGGCTCCGCAATCTGCGGCGCGGCACAGACCATGGACCAGCTCATCCTCTTCCGTGGGCTCCAGGGGATCGGCGGCGGCATCCTCACCGGCATGGCGTTCGCGATCATCGCCGACCTCTTCTCGCCCATCGAGCGCGCCAAGTACACCGGCATGGTGACTGCCGTCTTCGGGCTCGCCAGCGTGATCGGCCCGCTGGTCGGCGGCTACCTCACCGACAACCTGACCTGGCGGTGGATCTTCTACGTCAACCTGCCGATTGGCGTGATCGTTCTGATCGTTCTTTTCCTGACCTTCCCCAGCATGCATTTCGAGGGCGAGAAGTCGCGCATCGACTACCTCGGCGCGCTCGGGCTGAGCGCGGGCGCCGCGCTGCTGACCCTCGGCTTCTCCCTGGTTTCGATCCACGATTGGAGCTATGCGCCGGTGTACTACTGCATCGCCGCCGGCGCGGTCATTCTGGTGGCCACCGTGTTCCACGAGACGCGTACCCCACAGGCAGTTCTTCCACCGCAACTCTTCAAATCGTCGATCTTCAGCCTCGCGGTGATGGTGACCTTCATCGTGGGGGTCGGGATGTTCGGCACGATCATCTACATTCCGCTGTTCCTGCAGGGCGTCGTCGGTGTCAAGGCCACAAACTCGGGGCTCCTCCTGCTGCCCATGATGGCCGGGCTCATGGCCGGGAGCATCGGTGGTGGCCAGGTCATGAGCCGCACCGGTCGCTACAAGGTCCAGGGCACCGTGGGGTTCGTCCTGATGGCGGCCGGGATGTTCCTGCTGACGTTCCTCAACGCCAGCTCGACCCAGCTGCAGGTGTCGCTGGACATCATCGTCTTCGGTCTCGGCCTCGGCATCTCGATGTCGGTGTTCAACGTGGTATCCCAGAACGCCGTGGAGGCCCGTTACATGAGTTCGTCGATTAGCGCGATCCAGTTCGTACGTCAGATGGGCGGCACCATCGGCCTCGCCGTCATCGGTTCACTGGTCAATCAGGAACTGGTGCGCCGCATCCCAACCCATGTCCCCAACGCGGTGCTGGCGGGAATTCCGCCGCAGCTCAGGAGCCAGTTGCTCAACCCTGAGGCGCTGTTCGGAGGTGGGGTCAAGCAGATCCTGGCCCAGGCGCCGGGGCCGGTCAGGGCTCAGCTCCTGCATGTCCTCCCCGCGGTCGTGGAAGGGGTGCGCGTTTCACTCGCGGAGTCGGTGCACATTGCCTTCGTCATCGGACTTGCGCTGTCGATTTTCGCGGCGCTGGTCAGCCTTTTCATCAAGGAGATCCCGCTGAAGCGCACGACCGCGGCCCAGGAGCGTGCAGCGCAGGCGCGCGGTGAAACCCCGGCCGCAACAGCTGCGGTCTAACGCACCCCGGATAAGCTGCCGGGATGCGCGTTGTGACGTATGCCCGGCGGGACTCACCGCTGGCCCACAGCCGGGCTGGGATCCTGGTCGAGGACGGCGTTGTTGACGTCGCCCACGCCTCCGCTGGAAAGCTGCCGCCAACTGTCCAGCAACTCCTCGAGGACCATGCTGACCTCGGCGCCGCCCTGCGCGACCTTGATACCACGTCCCGCCTCGGGCGGGATGAGGTGCAAATCCTCGCGCCGCTCCCTCGGCCTCTGTCGTTGCGCGACTTCATGGCCTACGAGGACCATGTTCGCCACACGCGGGAGAAGCGGGGATCGAAGGTGCCCCCCGCCTGGTACGAGATGCCCGTGTTCTACTTCTCGAACCACCTCGCGGTGCTGGGTCCTGAAGACCGCGTGACCGCGCCACCAGGCTGTGAGCAGCTGGACTTCGAGTTCGAGGTCGCCGTGGTCATCGGTCGCCGGGGCCGGGATATTCCCGAGGCAGCGGCCTGGGACCACGTCGCCGGGCTGACGATCATGAATGACTGGAGCGCGCGCGACCTGCAGATGGCGGAGATCCCCGTCGGACTGGGCCCCGCCAAGGGAAAGGATTTCGGTACCACCCTGGGTCCCGCCCTGGTCACCCTCGACGAATTGAGGCCGCACATGCACGGCGACCGCCTGGACCTGGCAATGGTCGGACGCCGCAACGGCCATGAGTTCACCTCGACCAACCTCGGGGAGATATTCCACCCGATCCCGCGGATCATCGCGCGGGCCTCAGCGGGGGTGACCCTTCATCCTGGCGAGGTCATCGGGCTGGGCACAGTTCCCAATGGCTGCCTGCTGGAGCGCGCGGACCCGCGGTGGCTGGAGCCGGGAGAGGTCATCGAGCTGGAAGTCGAGCGGCTGGGAACGCTGGCCTCGACGATCGGCCCGGCTTAACGCTGGCTTCATGTTTGCCTCGCATACTCGTGTTTATCCCCTCCCTTCCTCGAGGCCTCCCAGCCCCGGATCCGCAAGGAGCCGGCCGGTGGGGGGCCTCTTTACTAACTAGAGTTTGGGGTGGCTCAAAACAGCTCCGCGAGGCCGTTCTCTGCCGCCGGCCGCGCGCTGAACCTGGCCGACCTGGCCCAGCGCAGCCTCGACCTCCTGGTCGTCGGTGGTGGAATCACCGGCGCGGGGATCGCGCTGGAGGCAGCCCGGCGCGGGTACGACGTGGGCTTGGTTGACGCCAGCGACTTCGCGTCCGGCACCAGCAGCCGGTCGAGCAAGTTGGTCCACGGCGGTATCCGATACCTCGGCCAGGGAGAGGTGGCCCTTGTCCATGAGGCCCTGCACGAGCGGCGGCGCCTGCGGGAGATGTTCCCGGAGCTCGTCAAGCCTCTGCCGTTCTTGATGCCCATCCCGCGCCGCCCGGCCCAGGCCGCGATGCTGTCTGCCGGCTTCTGGACCTACGACGCGCTGTCGATGGGCTCAGGCTTTCCGCGGCACCGTCGGGTATCCCTCGCCGAGGCTCGCCAAATGGCTCCCGCCCTCCAGCGCTCCGATATCCGCGGCGCGTGGAAGTACTGGGACGCCCAGACCGACGACGCGGTCCTGACCGTCGAGGTGATCCGGCGCGCCGCGGCGGCGGGGGCGCTCCCCGCGAACTACGCGCGCCTTCGCCGCGCCGAGCGCAGAGATGGCTGGTGGGTCGCGGATCTCGACGACCTCCACGGCGGCGGATCCCTGCAGGTCAGGTCTCGGTTCCTGGTCAACGCCGGGGGCGTCTGGGCAGAGCAGGTGGCCGGGGCTGCCGGCGATGCGGCGACCCATGTCCGGCCCAGCAAGGGGGTCCACCTGTCGATCGCGGCCACCTCGCTTCCGATCAGGGTCGCGATGGCGTTCCCGGTGGGCGACGGCAGGATCCTTTTCGCCATCCCCTGGCACGGCTACGTGGTGGTTGGAACGACCGACGAGGACTATGACGGCGACATCGCCAACCCGCAGTGCTCGGACGAGGAGGCAGCGGACCTCGTCCGCGGGGTCAACCGCTTCTTTCACCTTGACCTGGGGCCCGACGCGGTGCTGAGCCAGTGGGCCGGGGTGAGGCCGTTGGTCTCCGGTGCGAGGCAGGGCGCGGCGACCAAGGACCTCAGCCGCAAGCCGTACATCAAGCTCGAGGAGAATGGCCTCCTGACGGTCACCGGCGGCAAGCTGACCACCTTTTGGAAGATGGCGCTTGACGCACTCGCCCTGCTGCCGGCGCCGGTCCCGGGGGCCGCCCGCCGGCTGACGAGCGCAGCCGAGCCGGCCGTAGCCAGGGGTCAGGGGACCCCGCTCCCTGGCGCTGCCGGCTACACCGAGGTAGACGTGGTTCGGGCGGTCGACGCCCAGATGGCCCTCAACCTGGACGACGCTCTCAGCCGGCGACTCCGGCTGGGCTTCCTGGACGTCGGCGCTACCTGGACGGCCGCCCCCGCTGCCGCCAGGTTGATGGCGGAACGGCTGGGGTGGTCATCCGCGGATGAGCAGCTGGCCCGATTGGCGGAACACCTGCGACGCGACTTTGGCCGCGATCCCCGGGATGTGGCGGCGGCGCCCAAGCCGGCTGGCAGCATGGTCCTGAAGTGAGGTCACGCTAGGAGGAGATTGGACGGGCCTGGGCGCGGGGAGTGGGGCGGAGGAAGAGGACGAGTCCAACGCCCAGAAAGATGACGTAGGCGCTGGCCTGGAGCAGCGAGGGGCTTTCGGCATACCCGACCAGCCCATGGAGGATGTCGCCGAGGGTGCTCCCCTGGGGCAGCAGCCGGCTCGTGTTCCAGACGTGGATCGCGGCGCCGGGGATGTTGGACATCACCCCCAGGTTCTGGAGGTTCTGGACGATGTTCGCGAGCAGCCCGGCAGCGACGATCATCAGCGCTGCGCCCACCCAGGTGAAGAACCGCCCGAGGTTCACCTTCAGGCCCATCCTGTACATCCCCACGCTCACCAACAGCGAGACCGTCAGGCCGGCTAACGCCCCGAGCAAGAGCTGCGCGGGGGAGCTCTGGAGGGCGATCGCGACCGTGAAGATGGCGGTCTCAACTGCTTCGCGGCCGACGGTTGCGGCCGCCACCAGCGCCAGGGCCACTCCGGAACCCCCCGTGGCGGCGGCATCGACCCGGTCCTTCAGATCTCGGGATATCTTCCGTGCGTGGCGCTTCATCCAGAAGGTCATGTAGGTGAGGACGACCACCGCCAAGGAGAAGGTGCCCGTCTCGAACCAAGCCTGCGCCTGGGACCCGACGAAGTCGGAACGTACGAGCGCGTAGAGGCCGACGCCGACCAGGGCAGAACCGACCAGCGAAACCGCTGCGCCGCCCAGCACCCACCGGAACATGTCGCGCCGCCCACCCGCGGCCAGGTAGGTCAGTAGGATGGCGCAGATCATGCTGCCCTCGATCCCCTCGCGCAGGAAGATGAGGAAGCTACCCGCCACAGAAGTCCCCCCGGCCACCACGCGCCTGCTTGCGCGTCTGCCTGTACATGACTTAGGTTGAACTATATCAATCACTAAGTGGGTGCTAAGTAATGGCCGCCGCCGAATCCCAGACCATCAGCCGCTACCTGGAGAGCGTCTACTACATGGCCGCCGAGGGAGAGCGCGTCCGGGCGGCTCGGCTCGCCGAGTGGATGGGAGTATCACAGCCGACCGCGGGGGCGACCCTGCGGCGAATGGTGCGTGACGGCCTGGTGCAGATCTCGCCGGCCAAGGAGATCACGCTGACCGCGCGCGGGCAGGAGACGGCGGGCCGCATCGTGCGCCGCCACCGCGTCGCCGAGCGCTGGCTGACAGACGTGCTCGGGCTGGATTGGGTCCAGGCCGACGAGGAGGCGGGGCGGCTAGAGCACGCGCTCTCCGACGAGGTCGCGGAGCGCCTGTACCAGCACATCGGCCGGCCCACCACGTGCCCGCACGGCAACCCGATCCCGGGCAGTGGAAGGGCACGCAAGCAACGAGAACGGGCGCTGCACGACCTTGCCCCGGGGACTCGGTCAACGGTGCGGCGGGTGTCCGAGGTCGCGGAGCACGACGCCCCTCAGCTGCTGCGCTTTCTTGGCGACAGTGGTCTGCGCCTCGGCGCCGCGGTCCGCGCCGTCCAACACAATCCTGGCGCCGGCACGGTGACGGTCGAGGTCGGCGGACAGCTGGTCGCAATGTCACTGGATGTCGCGGCCAAGATATGGGTGGACTGACCTGGGCTGGGCTCTGACCGGCACCCTGCCGCTGCTGTGATCCCCGAGGACGAGGAGCCCTACCCGGCGCGCTTTCGCGTCCGCCGGACGCTCATGAAGGTGGTTGCGCTGGTACTGATCGTGGGCCTGTTGCTGGCCTTTCCCCTGGGGTACCTGCTGGACGCGGAGCTGCGCAACCAGCACCTGGAGGCCGCGCTCTTCGTCATCGAGGTGGTGATCGCGGGGGTGCTGGTCGGTGTGGTGCGCAGCTCCCGCCGCGTCTAGCGCATGACCGGCGCGCCCCAGCCGTCGTAATCGCCGCCGAACTCCACCGCAAGCGCCTCCTGCAGGCCCCGGATCTCGGCGATCGCGGCTGCTGCTGGCACCACCCAGCGATATGAGAGCACCAGCCACGTGGCTCTCGGGCCGGCAGGGGCCTCGATCTTGACCCGGTAGCCCTTACCCTCGAGCCGCGCGGCGCTGGAGCGTGCCGCCATCTCGTGCGGCATGTAGAGGAAGTTCTCGATCTCGTGGTGCTTCCACATGTCGGAGCCGACCCGGCTCAGCTCGGCCAGCGTCCGCCTGTCGTCCGGGTGCTGGGGCGGCCCCTTTTCGCCGCCGCCGAAGAGGCGCCGGAGCACGGGTCAGACCGGGTAGACCGCGTGTTTGCGGTCCGAGCGGACCCGGAAGCGCGTGGAGTAGAGGTCGTACCGCTTGATCAACTCGGCCCGCACTGCGCTCGGCTCCACGACCTGGTCGACGATCAACTCGCCGGCGAGTTTGTAGATCTCGACGTCCTCGCTGTACTCGTCCTCCAGCTCCTTGCGGCGTAGCGCGCGCTCCTCGTCGGGCAGGCCCTCGAGCTTCTTGGCGAACACCGCGTTGACCGCCGCCTCGGGCCCCATCACCGCGATCTTGGCGGAGGGCAGCGCGATGGTGGCGTCGGGGTCGAACGCCGGCCCCGACATGGCGTAGAGGCCGGCCCCGTAGGCCTTGCGGACGATCAGCGAGATCTTGGGAACCGACGCCTCGCTCACCGCGCTGATCATCTTGGCGCCGTGACGGATGATGCCCGCCCGCTCCACGGACGTACCAATCATGAAGCCCGGCACGTCGGCCATGAACAGAAGGGGGATGTTGAACGCGTCGCAGAGCCAGATGAAACGGGCGGCCTTGTCGGCGGAGTCGACGAAGAGTACGCCGCCCTTGAACATGGGCTGGTTGGCCAGGATGCCGATGGTGCGCCCGCCGAGGCGCGCGAAGCCGGTGATGAGCTCGCGGGCGTAGAGCTTCTTGACCTCCAGCAGTGAGCCCTCGTCAACGATGGCCTCGATCACCTTGCGCATGTCGTAACCCTGGTTGGCGGCCTCGGGGATGAGCTCTTCGATCGGCTTGCCAGCCCTGGGCTCCGCCGCGGTCGCCATCGTGGGCTCCTCGCGGAAGCTCTGCGGCATGTACGTGATGTACCGCTTGAGCAGCTCGATGGCCTCCTCGTCGCTCTGCACCAGGAAGTCCCCGCAACCGCTGACGGTGCAGTGCATCCGGGCACCTCCCATCTCCTCCAGGGTGACCTTCTCGCCCACCACGACCTCAGCCATCCGCGGCGAGCCCAGGTACATGGAGGCGTTTCCCTCGACCATCGCGACCACGTCGCAGAACGCCGGGATGTACGCGCCCCCGGCGGCGGAGGGGCCAAACAACAGGCACACCTGCGGCACCCGGCCCGAGAGCATGACCTCGGTATGAAAGATGCGGCCGGCGTGACGGCGGCCGGGGAACATGAAGACCTGGTCGGTGATCCGCGCACCCGCGCTGTCGACGAGGTAGAGCATCGGTACCAGCAGCCGTTGGGCCGTCTCCTGGATGCGGATGATCTTCTCCACCGTGCGCGCGCCCCACGAACCTGCCTTGACGGTGGGGTCGTTGGCCATGACGCAGACCGGCCGGCCGTCGACACGGCCGACGCCGGTGACGACGCCGTCCGCGGGGAGGTCCTCGGCGAGCACGTTGGCAAACAGGCCGTCTTCCACGAATGATTCCGGGTCCAGCAGTAAGGCGAGCCGCTCACGCACCGGCAGCTTGTTCTGCTCCGCCAGTCGCTGGCGGTGCTTCTGTCCGCCCGCCAGCACCTGTTGTTTGAGGCGCTCGTGGCGCATGGGGGCGCCCTCTGAGGCCGGCTCTTCGGCCGTCGCCTCAGTCACGCCGAGAGCCTCCCGGAGCTCACCAACTGGTGCTCGAGCCACGGCGGCGGTCCGCCACGGTAGAGCTTCCCGGGCAGACCCTTGCCCAGTTCCGCCGCCAGCGCGCGGGCGGCCTCGACCATCGCCCAGACGTCAGCGCGGATGTCGTAACCGGCCTCCTGGACCATGTACAGGAGATCCTCACTGCAGACGTTGCCCGTGGACCTGGGGGCAAAGGGACACCCACCGATGCCGCCGATCGATCCCTCGAACAGCTCGATGCCGCTCTCCAGAGCGCTGAAGACGTTGGCGACCGCCAGTCCGCGCGTGTCGTGGAAGTGCATCGAGATGTCGACGCTGCCGAGGCGGTCCAGCGCATAGGTGGCGAGAGTCCCCACCGCGGTCGGCGTGGCGACACCGATTGTGTCGCCAAAGGACACCTCGTCCACCCCCATCTCCACCAGCCGCATGGCTACTTCGATGGCCTGGTCCACCGACACCGGGCCGTCGTAGGGGCATCCCCAGGCCACGCTGACCGAGGCGTCGACCCGGATGTCTTCGTCCTCGGTGGCATCCATGACCTGCTGGATGTCGTCCAGCGTCTCGGCGATGGTTCGGTTGAGGTTCTTGTGGTTGAAGCCATTCGTCGCGCCGACGTTCACCAGGACGTTGCGGGCCCCCGCGCCGATGGCGCGCTCCAGGCCCTTCAGGTTCGGGACCAGGACGCGCACGCGCGTCATCTCCTGGGCCGTCAGGGCACCGAGCACCTCCTCGCCGTCCGCCATCTGTGGCACCCACCTGGGGCTGACCATTGAGGCCGCCTCGACCCGGTCGGCACCGGCCGCCAGGGCAGCTCTCACCAGGGTGACCTTGGTCTCGGTGCCGACGGGCTCGGGCCAGTTCTGAAAGCCGTCCCGGGGTCCCACCTCGGTGAACCTGATGTTGGTCACCGGCCCTTGAACTCCGGCTCGCGCTTCTCGAAGAAGGCGGTGACCCCCTCCCGCGTGTCCTCGGTGAGCGTGACCATTGAGAGCTGAGCCTGCAGGTGCTCCAGCGCCGCGCGGAATTCCATGTCCTGGGTGCGGTAGAAGGAGTCCCGGCCCAGCCGCATGATGATCGGCGACTTCTTGGCCAGCTTGTCGGCCACCCCGGCCACCGCCCTGTCCAGGTCCGCCAGCGGGACGACCTTGCTCACCAACCCGATCTGCCGCGCCCGCTCGGCGTCAATGCGCTCGCCCAGTAGCAGCATCTCCAGCAGGACCTTGCGCGGAATGTTCCGGGCCAGCACCGCCTGGATCATCATGGCCCACACGCCGACGTTGATCTCCGGCGTCCCGAACGTCGCGGTGTCCGCGGCGATCAGGATGTCGCAGCTCGTCGCGAGGCCCATGCCGCCCGCCAGCGCGTGGCCGTTGATGCGGCCGATGATCGGCTTCCCGAGGTCCTGCATCAGGATGAACATCTCCACGAACAGGTGGCGTCCGAAGTGTCGCTGCACCTCGCTCTCATCCGGGTTGAACGAGCTCAGGTCAGCACCGGCACAGAAGGCTTTGTCTCCAGCGCCGGTGAGGATGACTACGCGCACCTCCTCCTCATCTCGCGCCCACGTGAAGGCCGCCAGCAGGTCTTTGAGCATGCCCCCGCCGAGCGGGTTGCGCTGGTCCGGCCTGTTCAAGGTGATCGTGGCGCGGTGATCGCCGATCTCGACGAGCACGTTGTCCAGGGTGGGCGGCTGCGGCATGGTGGCAGTTTACGTGCAGGAAATGGCGCAGGCGGCCCGCCGTCCGGCGCGCCGGGTCAGCCGGCCGGGTCGCCGCCTGGGCCGGCGTCGCCGCCCGTGGCCGACGGCGGCGTCTCGCCACTCCCGGGGAGGCGCGGCCTGCGGCGGCGGCGCCGGTGACGCCGGCGGCGGGCCGCGTTGGGGTCGCCGGGGGTGGCATTGTTCCCCTCGCCCGCCGGCGGCGTCACGCCCTCCCCATCGGGCTGGCCGGGGTCCCCCTGGGTCCAGGGCCGTGGGCGCGGGAGCCGGCGCGGCCCCTGCCGATCGGCCTGGCCCTGCTCATCGTTACCGTTGACCACTGTCGCCTCGCCCTGGAGTACCTGCGGCTGGCGTCGGCCCGAGCGCTGGTCACCGCGCCCCGACCTACCGCGCCGGCGGCTCGATTTGCCGCGCCCGACACCGGGCAACCGGTGCCAGGGGATGATCGCCCCACTGCGCCGGAACCCCTCGAACACCTGGCGCAGCACGCGGTTGCTGCGCACGGTCTGGCTGTCGCCGACCACTATGAGCAGGCGCTTGGCGCGGGACATCGCAACGTTGATGCGGTTGTGGACCTCGAGGAAGCCGACCATTCCGCGGGGGTTGCTGCGGACCAGGTCGACGATGACGATGTCAGCCTCGGCCCCCTCGAAGGCGTCCACGGTGTCCGCCCGGAAGTCGCGGTCCGTCCATTGCCGGGGGTTGCCATACCGCCGCACCTGCTCGCGATACATGCCGATCAGAGCGATGTTCAGGTCGGGGTCCGCACGCTCGCCCAGCATGCGAACGATGGCACGGCAGATGTTGACGTGGTTGACGTTGTAGATGGAGCCATTGCCGGTGCGGACCTCGCGTACATCGGCGCCGGCGGAGTCGATCCACACCAGGGATCTGTGCTGCCCGAACAGCTTGATCCGCTGGTACTGCTTGACCGCGTCTCCATCGCGCAGCGAGCCGCGGTAGAAGCGCTGGCTGACGAGGTGGCGGATCGCGGGGTGCATGCGGTGCTGCACCTCCAGCCGAATCTTGTTCACCGGCGGTAGGTCGGACTCCCAGAGGATCTCGAAGTAGCTCTTGCGGGCGAGGTGCCACTCCGGCGTGCCGCGCCGCAGCCCCGACAGGTCCTCCTCCTCGACGACCGGCGGAAGCTGATGGTGGTCACCGATCAGCACCACGCGCTGACCGAGGCCGATGAATGGCAGGGTCTCTTCAGCGCGCGCCTTGTTGGCCTCGTCGAGGAACGCATACGTGTACTGCTCGCCACGTTGGCCCTCGGTGACCACGGCCTTGTTGCAGGTCGCCGCGACGATGCGCTCATCGGCGGCGCGGTCCCAGGTCGTCGGACCCTTGTCCTCGCCTGCCTTCAACCGGAAGATCTTGATGCCCTGCTTCTGGAGGCGCTCGGTGGCATCATCGACGGCGCGGTTGGAGTGCGAGGAGATGAGGATACGGGCCTGGGGGCTGGCCTCCAGGATCTGCCTCACCGCCTCGACGATCACCGTGGTCTTACCGGTTCCGGGCGGACCCTGCAGCATCATCACGGATCCTGTCGGCATGGCCACGACGCGTCGCACCGCCTCCATCTGCTCAGGGTTCTCGTTGATCTTTTCGTTGAACAGCTCGCGCGGCAGCGCCTGCGGCCCGGGCTGGGGGATCGCCTCCGGCGCCGCCACCAGCTGCACCACGGTCGCCAGGTCGGGGTGTCCTGAGAGTGCCAGGTCAATGGCGTGGCGCTGTGCAGCGGCCACGGCCCCACCTTCGATGGGCGCCACCTCGACCTGCTGGGGAAGGGCCACCGGACGCTTGAAGTAAAGCCGCAGGCGGTTGCGATCGACAACGTCGAAGGGTGCCTCGGTGTCGCCCAGGGGTGTTATCACGTCGAGCTTCTGGAAAGAGTTGAAGCGGTCGGCCTGTCCGGGTCCCAGCTCGAGGATCAACTCGGTGGCCGAGCCGGGGTTCTGGTAGGCCGGGCCCAGCGACTTTTCGCAGTTGGGGCAACTGCGCTGCGGCGGTTCAATGGCGCTGTGGCAGTAGGGGCAGTCCAGGCGAGTGCTCACCACCGTGGCCTTGCGTCGCAGGTCCTGGGCGCGTTTCTCGCGCGCCGTCTGGAGGACGTCCAGCACAGTGTCGACCTCCTCCAAAAAGGACCGCGCGTCGGATGAGACATTGATTGGCGTGAAGGTGCCGGCGTCATCCCCATCCCCGATGCCCGCGCCCGGGGTCCCGGGAACCCGGAACCGGCGGTACCACTCGGCCACCTCGGGCGCCCACTCCTTGCCGATGCCCACGAACCTGACCTCGTCGGCCGCCAGCTTGGGTAGCAGGAGCCACTCGGTGTGGCTCATCTCGATGGGCTTCATCGACTCGATGCGCAGAGCCGCGCGCGTCAGTTGCATGTCACTGGGCGGGGTGTCGACGTGGCAGTTGAACACCTGGAAGCGGCCGGCTTGCGGCGTGAACACCAGCGACAGTTCGTAGGCGGGGCCGAGTAGCAGCCCGAAGGGCACGCCGGTGAAAAAGCCGGAGAGGAACGAGAGGGTGGCCCCTTCGCTCTTCTGTCCATCCCCTTCGTCGGCCCCCTCGGCAAGCGCCGCCAGCCATGGCAGCGCGCCGAGGTCGACCTGGATCAGCAGCCGACCCAGGGAGTTTTCGAATTGCGGTTCTACCGCTGGATTCTCGATTTGTTGTGTTTGTGTACGAGGTAGCGAGGTAATCGGCCGCTAGGGCCGCCGTCACCTACGTGAGTTTGCTTCCCCTACTCACCGGCTCGAAGTCCTGGCCGAGTTGGCCGGCGTTCGAGAGCCCTGAGTTCCTGACGAGACGATACAACAAATACACCGCCAATTGGGCGCGAGCGCGACAGGCCGTCGCCCGGCCGGGGGTCAGGAGTAGAGCGGGTCCTCAGGCTCCACAGCGGGCCGCGCGAGGCCGCTGCTCTCCGCCTCCCGGACCACGGCGGCTGCCACCGCAGGCGCCACCGCCCGGTTGAAGACACTGGGGACTACGTACTCCGGCCCAAGCTCGGCGGCCTCAACGATCTCCGCGATCGCCTGGGCCGCGGCCAACTTCATCCGGTCGGTTATGACGGTGGCGCCGCAGTCCAGCAACCCTCGAAAGATGCCCGGGAAGGCGAGGACATTGTTGATCTGGTTGGGGTAGTCAGACCGCCCGGTGGCCATTACCGCGACGATGCCTTCGACCTGCTCGGGCCGGATCTCGGGGTCGGGGTTGGCGAGCGCGAACACGATCGGCTCGCGGCCCATCCGCGCCACGTCTTGGACCGACAGCACGTCGGGGGCGCTCACACCGAGGAAGACATCGGCCCCCTCGATCACGTCCGACAGGCTCCCCCGGATCTCCCGTGGGTTGGTGTGCCCGGCGTACCAGCGCTTGGTGCCGGTGTCGAGCGGCTCGCGGCCCTTGTAGATGGAGCCGTGGCGGTCCACTCCGATGATGTCCTTCACGCCCGCGGCGAGCATCATCTTGGTGCAGGCCACCCCGGCCGCACCGGTGCCCGACAACACCACGCGCAGGTTGGGGAACTTCTTGTCGACAATGCGCAGGGCATTGATCAAGGCGGCCATCACCACGACCGCCGTGCCGTGCTGGTCATCGTGGAAGACGGGGATGTCGAGTGACTCGATGAGCCTCTCCTCAACGGCGAAGCATCGCGGGGCGGCGATGTCCTCAAGGTTTATGCCCCCAAACGTGGGGGCAATGCGCTCGACGGTCTCCACGATCTCGTCGATGTCCTGGGTGTTCAGGCAGATCGGAAAGGCATCCACGTCGCCGAACTCCTTGAAGAGCATGGCCTTGCCCTCCATCACCGGGAGGGCAGCCTCGGGGCCGAGGTTGC
The DNA here is from genome assembly GCA_046262455.1 of Candidatus Dormibacteria bacterium. Lineage (GTDB taxonomy): Bacteria > Chloroflexota > Dormibacteria > DASZGP01 > DASZGP01 > JAXDLW01. Next base: position 30,641 of record JBHEMS010000070.1, read on the forward strand.
CGAGTCCGAGGATCGCGCTGCCATCGGTGACGATGGCGATGCAGTTGTGCTTGATCGTCAGGCTGCGGGCGCGCTCCGGGCTCTCATGGATGGCGCGACATACGCGGGCGACACCCGGTGTGTAGGCCATCGACAGGTCGTCGCGCGTCTTGATGGGGTTCTTGGCCACCACGCTGATCTTGCCGCCGGCGTGCATCTGGAAGGTGCGGTCCGAGTATTCGAGGACCTCCACACCCTCGACCGCCCGCATCGCGGTGACTATCTCGTGCGCATGCTGGGAGTCCCGGGCGTGAACGGTGAGATCGCGAATGATGGACCCAGCTTCGACGCGCGCTATGTCGATGGCGCGAAGGTCGCCTCCCGCCTCGCCGATTCGCGAGGTCAGCCGGCCCAACATCCCTGGGCGGTTCTGCAGCCGGCAGCGGGCGGTGAAGGCGTAACTGGACGTGGTGGGAGGGAGCATGACTAATCGTACTTTGGGCCGGGTTTGCGGTCGACGTGGCCAGAAGGCCCCTGTGTAGAATCACGCCGGGAATGGGAAACCGGGGAGTTCAGGCGGCCCTCGTCGCCGTCGTGCTGGTGTTTGGTGCCCTCGCAGCCCTGGTCGTCGGCAACGCGCGCAAGGGACAGGTCGCCCACACCACCCCGACTCCGGCCGCCAGCGCCTCGGAGGCACCGTCACCTTCCCCGAGCTCTTCGCCCAGCGCGCCTGCCAGCGCCAGCCCCAGTGCCGAACCCTCGCCGACTGCGGCGCCCTCCGAGAGCCCCACGGCGGCTCCGCAGCCCGCCCGATCGCAGCCCGCGCCCAGCGGCGGCGGTTCGACGGCGTCCGGGCCGGCTGCCTACCCCGCCCAGATCAGCGCCGGGTCGAGCTACCCCTACCGCGGCTCGGGCACTCTGGTCGCCCACGCCACCGACTCCATTGACTCCGGGTCCTCGGTGTGCGCCGGGATAAATGAGAGCACCCAGAACTTCCCCGCCAACACCAGGGGCGTCTTCTTCGTCGGGGTGCAATTCTCCGACGGCCAGATCCTGGCTTCCGGTTACATACGGACAAGCGGTACCCGTGCGGACTTCGCGTCGGTGCAGGACGCCGGCGGCTCGAACCGCCAGGGTGTCGTCGGTGCTGACCCGGGGGCGGGTTCTCATACCTACTGCGTTTCTCGCAGCGGCGCCGCCTGGTCGATGACCCGCGATGGCACTCAGCTCTTCAGCACCACGCGCGAGGCCGCGACCGACGTCCGGGGGGCGGTCGTGAAGTTCGACAACGACGTCGAGCCGATCAGTGGAGACACCGCTGCGGCGACGACGTTGCTGGTGCCCGGCTTCCACGACATCAGCGTCGGCGGCCAGCCGCCGCGCCAGCTGCGCGGCGCGACCTTCTACGCCTAGGCCCCGCTTCGCGGTGCCCCAGGCGGTCAGTCGCCGGTGGCACCACCCGCTCAGGTGAGGCAACTTTCGACGGTCGGGTTCGTGGGCCTGGGGGTCATGGGCCTGCCCATGGCGCGTCACCTCCTGGAGGCGGGCTTCAGCGTGACGGGCTGGGCGCGCAATGAGGCCAGCGCCCGTAGGGCAGAGGCGGCTGGGGTGGCGATGCGCCGTGGCGCATCGGCGGTCGCCGCCGACGCCGATGCCGTCGTGACCATGGTGACCACGTCCTCTGACGTCGAGGAGGTGGTCCTGGGGGAGGGGGGACTGCTGGCGTCCGCCCGCCCCGGCACGGTGCTCATCGACATGAGCACCATCGCCCCGGCGACCAGCCGGCGCCTCGCGGGAGCGGCTGCCGAGCGGGGAGTGGAGTTCCTTGATGCCCCGGTGAGCGGTGGCTCGTTTGGCGCGGAGGCGGGCACGCTGACCATCATGGTCGGGGGCGATGCCTCGGTTTTCCGGCGCTGCCGACCCCTCTTTGAGGCGATGGGCAACCCTGACCGCATCTTCCACGCGGGACCGGTGGGTAGCGGCGAGGTCGTCAAGCTGGTCAACAACACCCTGCTCGCCTCAATCGCCGGCGCCACCCTCGAGGCGCTACTGGTCGGGGTGCGGGCGGGGGTCCCGCTGGCCACCCTGGTCGAGGTCGTCTCGGTCAGCAGTGGCGCCAGCGCACAGCTGGAGGGGGCCCTCAAACCGCGCGCCCTGAAGGGCGACTTCACGCCCGGTTTCTTCACCGACCTCCTGGTCAAGGACCTCGGCCTGGGAATCGAGCTGGCCGTTGAGGTCGGCCAGCAGACCGAGTTCGCGCCCGTCGCGCGAGAGCTTTTTCGGCGCGCGCAGGCCGCGGGCCATGGGCGCGACGACTACAGCGCCGTGCTGTTGGAGCTGGAGCGCGGCATCGATCCTCCCCCGCGCCTCGCCTGAGGAAACAAATCTTCACCTTTTTTTGCGTAGCGCCCCACGCGGGTTGGGGTTAGCCTTAAGCGGGGGATGCGACTACTTCACCTGGCTGACCTGCACCTGGACCGCGCCTTTGGCGGGCTCTCCTTCACGGGGTGCGACGGCGCACGTCGCCGCGAGCTCCTGCGGCGGTCGCTGGAGTGGGCGGTGGACACTGCGGAAGGGGGGAATGCCGATGCGATGACCATCGGCGGAGACCTGTTCGAACTGGAGCACGTCACAGCCGACACCGTCGCCTTTATCACCCGCCAGCTCGGCCGGCTGTCCTGCCCCGTAATGATTGCCTCCGGCAACCACGACTTCGCCTCCGCAGCATCTCCCTACCGCGTCGCCACGTGGCCGCCCAACGTGGTCCTTGCCATCGAGCCCAAGCCGACCGTCGTGGACCTCCAGGGCGCAGTGCTGATCGGGCTTGGCTACACCGGCAAGGACATGGATCGGTCGGTGCTGGACCGCATCCCGCCGCGGGGGTCAGACGACCGCCCCCGCCTCCTCCTCGTTCACGGCGTCGACCTCGACTCCGCCGGCGATGAGCTCAAGTGGGGAGGTCTGACCCTGCGCCATGAAGACTTCGAACGCACGGGGATCGACCACGCGCTTCTCGGGCACGTGCACGCCGGTGAGGTGGGGGAGCGTAGTTCGTGGCCGGGATCGCCGGTACCGCTGGATCCCGGCGAAACCCGCGGGCTCCATGGCGCCGTCTGGGTCGAGGTCAGCGACGGCAGGGTCGTCACCAGCCCCGTAGCAGCCGACCTGGCGCGGTTCGAAACAGTGGTCGTGGACGTGTCCGAGATTGCCGACTCCTCGGAGCTTTCGGGTGCTGTCGGGGCTGCCCTCCAGCCGCTGCAGGGCAGCCCGTCGCTCGTCGTCCTGCGCCTGACCGGGCGCAGGACCAGGAGCCTCGACATCAAAGCCGACGCCCTGGCAAGCGCCTGGTGCGAGTCCGTGTTGGGCCTGGCGATCGCCGACTCCACATCCGCCGAGGTAGACCTCCAGGAGCTGGCGCGGGAACCGACCGCGCGGGGCGCGGCGATCAACCACCTGCTCGAGGACGGCTCACCCCAGGGCCTGCTCGCGGCCCGGTTGGTGGCCGAGGCGTTCGAGGGTGACCTCAAGGTGCCGGCATGAAGCTGGTCCAGTTGCGTGTGCGGGGGTTCCGGCGGCTCAAGGATCTTGACCTCGACCTGGACCACGATCGCGTCCTGGTCGTGGGACCAAACGAGGCCGGCAAGTCCACCCTGATGGAGGCTTTGCTGGCAGGTCTGTACGGATTGGCCCCAGCCAAGCGCGGCAGCGGCCACGCCGGCGCGCTGCGCAGTATCCAGCCCTGGAGCGGCGACCGGGCCTCCATCGCGCTCCAGTTCAGGCTGGACGGCGGTCGCATGTTCGAGGCCGACTGGGACTTCAGCGGGGAGCAGACACGGGTCATCGACCTCGAGCGCGGAGAGGACGTGACCGTCGATTTCACCCCCGGCACACATGGTTGGCTGGATCTCGGAGAACGCCTTCTCGGTCTCCCGGGCGGTGTCTTCAAACAGGTGACCAGCGTCGGGGAGGGTCAGCTGGCGAGCCTGAGCGACGAGGGCGACATACGCCAGGCGGTCCTGCAGCTCACGGACGCCGGCGTGGACGTCAACGTGGAACACGCCATGTCACGTCTTGATGAGGCGGCCCGGCAGGCCACGGTGCCGCGGTCCAACTCCGCCACCCGGCGCAACGAGCTGGGCAAGGAGCTGACGCTCGTTGAGGCTCAGCTGCAGGCTGCCAGGTCCGGCCGCGAGGAGCTCGAGAAGGAAGTTGGCGCCATCAAGGCGACGGAGGCGCAACTGACCAGCGTCCGCCAAGACCTGGCGCGCATCCTGGCCACCGAGGAAGAGCGCGAGATGGAGCGCCAGAAGCTCCGCTCCCAGATCGACCGCGCGGAGGGCCGCCTGGCCGAGGCCGAACTGCGTCTCGCGGCGACCGCCAACCACGGCCGGGATGCCAAACCCCGGTGGATCGACGCCGACCTGGAGGAGGCTCGCCAGCACCTCGTCACTCCGCCGGCGCGCACCATCGCACTTCAGCCGGAGACGCTTGGCGGCGGGGCCCTGGTCCTCCTGGGCGTGGCCACGCTTGTGTTGGGAGGACTGAAGGGCTTTCTGCCGCTTGTCGGCCTGGCCCTGGGGGTCATCGGGGGCGGGGTATACCTCCTCACGCGCGGCGGCCTGGCCGGTGAGCCGGCGATCCGCATCGGTCCCCACCTCTTCCCCGACCGCCAGTCGCTGATGGAGGCCATCGATGAGGAGCGGGCACGCCGGGACCACGCTGTTCAGCACGCCACGGTACACGAGCTCCGCGCGCAGTTCGGCCGGCTCTCCGACTTGTCTATACACAGCGACGACGAGATCGAGGTGCACCTCAGGGCGGCCGAGGAGCTGCAGTCCCAGCTAGCCCTGCAGCTGGAGCGCGAGCGGGCATCCTACGAGCGCGGCTCGCTGATGGTCCCGGAGGTCGCGCCACTTGAAGAGCGGGTGGCCGACCTCCACGCCCGCATCGCGCGCCTGGACGAGTTCGGCGCGGCCGCCACCCGAGCGGGAGCCGAACTGGGCGCCGCCGCCGAGGCGATCCGCCGCAACTACGCTCCCAAGCTCCAGGAGTACCTCAGCCGCGACCTCAAGCGGATGACCGGCGGTCGTTACACCGAGGCCACTGTCAACGACCGCTTCCAGGTTTTGCTGCGGGCCCCCGAGACCGGCGGCCTGGTCGACATGAGCACGCTGAGTCGCGGTACGCAGCAGCAGATCTACCTGCTGTTGCGCCTTGGCCTGCTTGAGCTGATGGGTGCGGGCACCGAGCGCCTGCCTCTCTTCCTCGATGATGCCCTGGCGCTGGCCGACGATCGCCGCCGGACCGAGTTGCTGCGAGTCGTGGAGGGTGAAAACCGCCAGGTCGTCTACTTCACGGCCAGCGAGAGCATGTCCAACCTGTTTGGCAAGACCTGGACCCGGGTGGGACTTGAGCCCCCGCCGGTGGCCACGGTCAAGGCGGCACCGGTACGGGCCCCGCGGAAGAGGGCCACGCCGGCGATCGCGCGGCCCACCAGCGAGGACAGCCCGGCCTCAGACCTCCAGTACAGCGGGTCTGGGGAGCTCCCCATCGCCCTCGTCGAGGACCCAGTCTGACCCCCCGGCGCGGGTGAGCCACTCCAGCCCGGCGCCAGTCACCAGGTACGTGTCCTCGGACTTCGCCCCTGGCACAGTCGGGTTCCAGGCGACCGCCATTCCGGCCTCCAGGCGGTAGTCGCTGCCGGGGCCAGCAAAGGCCTCCCGCCCCGCGTATCCGGTGGTGCCGCCCTGGTGGTGCTCTTTCCACTCGTCGTAGTACCCGTGACGCGCGTAGGCCCGGCTGCCGGCCTCGAACGCTTCGCCCAGGGTCTCACCGGGCCGGCTGCCCGCAAGGAAGGTTCGGTCGACCTCACGGGCGGCTGCGAACCGTTCCGCCAGCTCTGCGGGGAGGGGGCCGAAGCTGATGGCGCGGGTGCATGACGCGTGGAGTCCGTGGCGGGTCGCGGTGATGGACGCCGTGAAGCCGCCTTCGACCAGGGCGCCTGTGGGCACGAGGTGGCGGAAGCGCTCGCTTCGCGCGCGGCACCCGACGAGCACCACCGCACCCTCGATGGCCCGGGCCTTGAGGGCCGCCGCGATCGTCCCCGCCACCTCGAGCTCGCTCCAGTCGGGCCGTGCCTCCAGCACGGCGGCCTCCAGGGCCTCCGCCGCGTCGGCCCCCAGGGCGCGGAACCGCGCGGTGTCGTACTCGTTTAGCCGCTGCCGCAGCGGCGCCATCAGCGTGTCTGCCGGGCCGGCGTCTCCCGCGGGGACGTCTGACGCCAGGTGCGCACCGGGGGTCAGCAGCGGGCGCACGGCCTGCCAGAGAGGAAGGCGGAACCACGGTTGTGAGACCACCGGCAGGTCCAGGCCGGCAAACGCCTCCGCGCGGCAACGTGCCTCCTCGTTGTTGGGCGTCAGCAGCCACGCGCGGTTGTGGCCGATGAGCATCCCGCACAGTCCAGTGGGAGCGTCCAGCACCACGCGGTTGCCGCGCCCTCCAGACAACCACGCGACGTTCGCCCACCCCTCCAGGTAGACAGCGTCGAGATCCGACGACTTCATCGCCGCGCGAAGCCGCGCGAGCTTCTCTCGGATCTCGGTCGACGGGCCGGGGTTGCTGGTCACCGCCCCCGACGGCACCAGCCCCCAGGTCCCGGTGGGCTCGGTCATCCCCGGATTAAACGCGACAGCCGGGCCACGCAGGGCCCGGCCATCGGTCGGATGGAGGTAGCTGTTTAGGCTGCGGCCTTCGGGGCCCTCGCGGGTTTGGGATGCGGGGCGTGGTAGCGGATCGCGCTGGCGTCAAAATTGTGGGCAGCGTCCTCCTCTCCGAGGGCGGTCACCACGTCGCCAACCTTGATGGCATCGAAGCTGCCGGCGGCCTTTCCGCTGCGGTACACGGTCCTATCAGTGACCGTCACTGTGACGTCGCCGTGCTTCCGGGTGTGGATGCGAAGGCTGTTGGCCCCCTTGGAGAGAACCCTGCCGGCGCGCAAGTCGCGCATGATCACCACGCGGGCCGCGGTGCTCTTGCCGTCCGCCTCGGAATAGCTGAGGCGCACGCGCTCCCCTGTCTTGAGCGCGTCGTGGCCGACCGGGTCCTTGCTGCCGGCCCGGAAAACCTTGGTGGCGGCGGTGATCACGTACTTGGCGTCATCCCTGGCCGGAGCTCTCGCGGTCTTGTCGCGGTGAGTTCGCTCGACGGTGATCTCTGTGTCGGACCGCGCGATGATCACGCCGACCGCGTGGTGCGCGTGGTGCCTGGCGGCAGGCCCGGCCTTGGCCGCCGGCGCGTTCGTTGAGGGGCTCGCCGCAAGTGCGGTCGTACCGCCCGCGGCGCCGAGAATGCCGACGCCCAGGAGGGCCCTGGCAGCTACTGATTTGAACATGGTGTTCTCTGTCTCCTTTTGATGCGGGCGGTCGGCCCGAGGTCTTTGTTGTCCTCATCATCCGGGGGCCGGCTTGGGCCCGCCTTAGCCGAGGCTGAGAGGGGCCTTACGTCGCGGCCGGGGGTTCGCCGATTTGTGACACGAATTCCGCAAAAAGTTGGCAGGCCGCGTGGTATATCGGTGGGTGATAGAGCGGCTATCAGCGTCACAGCACGGCGAGAGGTAAGGAACAGGGCTCATGTTGACTTCCATGGCCACCGACTGGCATCGCGTTGTCCCGGGGGTCGTCGGGCCGGAGGGGATCCGGGCGTACTTTCAGCCCATCGTTCGCCTGTCGGATCTGTGCGCCGAGGGCTTCGAGGCCCTGGCCCGCCCGGTCCAGGAACTGGACGTCCCCAGTGTCGAGGGCATGTTCGACGCCGCTGAAGATCTCGGCTGTGGGGCCGACCTGGACTGGTCATGCCGGCGCGCGGCGCTGCGGGAGGTGACGGCGCTGCCCGATCGCTCGCTTCTTTTCCTGAACGTCCAGACGACAGCCCTGCTCAACCCGGTCCACGACGTGGACCAGATGCTGATGCTGCTGAAGTTCTCACAGTGGGACCCGCAGCGCGTGGTCATCGAGATCACCGAGCGTCAGCCCCTGCGCCACAAACGACGCCTGGCCCTGGTGCTCCAGGATTACTGGGACGCGGGGTTCCGCTTCGCCCTTGACGACGTGGGAGAGGGGTACTCGACCATGGACGCCGCGGTCATGGTCTGTCCTGACTATCTCAAGATCGCGGGGCCGATCAGCCGCGCCGCGGAACATGACGATGTCGCGCGCAAGCTGGTTGACCAGGTGATGCACCTCGGCGACCTCGTGGGCGCGCGGGTGATCGCCGAGGGCATCGAGACGCCGAAGCAGGCCGCCTGCCTGGTGAACCTGGGCGTGTGTCTCGGCCAGGGCTACTGGGTCGGTCGCCCGGCGCCGGCCCTGCACGCCACCACGCGGGCCGCGATCCGCCACGCGCGCACGGTGCTGAGCGATGGGGTTTACGCCACGGGGCCCCTGGAGTACGAGCGGATCGGCGGCTGGCTGGTCTGACCCCGCGCGTCAGCGGCTGGGGTTGGTGATCGTCTCCGTGCCGCTCAGCTTGCGGAAGTCCCAGCTCACGATCTTGGCCGGCCGCAGACGCAACCAGGCGTGGCGTTCGTCGTACCCGGCCATGGTTCCGGCCAGGTAGCGCTCGCCAAAGAGGCGTTCGGGGACGTCCAGGTCGGGATTGGGCGTCCCCACCCTGGGCTGCTCGCCCACCGGCTCGACCTCGCCGATCAGCTCCACGCCCCGCAACTGGAAGTACTCGGCGTCCCCGGCGTCCACGACGGCCGAGACACGCGGATCACGGACCACGTTGGTCCAGCGCTGGCTCTTGATGATGGAGTAGAACCAGATTGCGGACCCGTCCCAGACGAACCAGATCGGGGTCACATGCGGCGACCCATCGGCCTGGACGGTGGCGATCCGGCAGACCAGCTCCTGGGATAAGAAGGCGTCGCGTTCCTCGTCGGTCATCGCGATCCGACGCCCCCGGTTCTGCCCTCTCAACCCGGCCATCGCGAGCCATTATCCGCCGCCTCGCGAGAGGTTGCATCGGGCGTCGCGGGCAGGGGGTTGCGGGGCGGGTTCATGATCCCTCTGTGCAGGGGTCAGGTCGCCTGATTTGAGGTTGCTTTTTGCCGATCGTGCCGACTAGTCTGAGTCACAACGCGGCGCGTCATGACGCCGCCGTCAGGTACGTCCGTTCCCGGGGGCCATTCGCGCCCCTGGGCGGGACCCTTCGGAGGAGCGATGGTCAGCTTTGAACTGAGCGCCGAGCAGCTGGAGATGAAGCAGTGGATCCACGAATTCGCTGCCAAGAAGATCCGGCCCGCCGCCGAGGAGTGGGACGAGAAAGAGGAGATGCCCTGGCC
>JBHEMS010000071.1:0-21353 GCA_046262455.1 Candidatus Dormibacteria bacterium
GTTGACGGCGTCATGACTGTGGGCCCGCGACTGCTGCTGCAGGATGGAGGGCCGCTCGATCGGCGGCGCGGCCGGGCGGGGCGCGGCAGAGACGCGTGTGCTGACAGCGCCCGCGGTCGCCCCCACCATGGCGATCCCCAACAGCGTTCGTGACCTGAACTTCATCAGTAGCTGAGGACCCTCCCAGGCAAACTCGACCAGCCCGACCAACCGCCGCCCGCTGTCACCTGGGTGATCTGCCATTCGGTTCCGGAGAGGCCCGGGACCACCGCCTGGACGCGGCCATCAGTGTTGGTTCCGGTTTGAGGCACTCCGGCGAGACGCTCGGTCGGCTGGAACAGCGAGAAGGGCCCCACCCACCCGGAGCCCGGGGCGACCTGCCAGGTGTGCACCAGGTTGCCGTCCAGGTCGTTGGCGAAGACCTCCAGTCGCCCGTCGGAGTTGCGGGCGACGTTGGTATCGCTGGCCACCCGTCCCCCGAGGGAGTACCACCCACCCCAGCCACCGCTGGGGGTCAACTGCCAGGTGTGCACGATCGAGTTGTCGTCCTGGGCCTGGGCAAATATCTCGAGCCTCCCGTCCTGGTTGGTGTTTATCCCCGGGGTGCCCGTGACCTGACGGCCGCTCAACGGGTAGAACACCGATGTCCAGCCCCCACTGGGGCTGGTCTGCCAGGCATGCCAGACGCGTCCCGCAGCGTCGGTGGCGGATATCTCCAGCCGGCCGTCGCCGTTACGTCCGGCGGCAACGTCGCTCACAAACGCCCCAGAGCCGGCCGTCCCGAGCGGATACCAGGCGCCCCACCCGCCGTTGGGTGAGGTCTGCCAGGCATGCCACACCTGCCCATCGGCGCCGCGGGCAAAGGTCTCGAGCCGACCATCGGTGTTCGTGGCGACGGCGACGACACCCTGGAGGGGTGATGAGCCGCGGCCGAGGGGGTAGAAGGAGGTCCAGCCCGACCCTGGGGCGAATTGCCAGGCGTGCCAAACGGTCCCGTCAGTCCCAATGGCAAAGGCCTCGATTCGGCCGTCGGGATTGAGGCCGGCGGCCGGGTCATTTCGGAAACTGCCGGCGGAAGGCCCGCCCAGCGAGGCGTAGCTACCGAGCGGACCGCTGGGGTAGGGCTCCCAGTTGTGGTAGACGTTGCCGTCCGCGCCCGTCACAAACATCTCCAGGCGCCCGTCCCGGTTGGTCACCATCTGCTGATGCCCCGCGCCGCGGGCGTAGTGAAGACCGCCGGGGACGGCGACCGGCGCACCGCCGGGGTTACTCACGCTGACAGCCACATCGCCCGGAACATGCTGGGGCACGACGGCACGCAAGATGGTCGAATTGATCCACGTCGTCGGGTAGTTGGTGCCACCGATGTTGATGGTCGCGCCGGCCTGGAACCCACACCCCGCCAGGGTGACAGTGGCCCCCCCGGAGTAGGGAACGGCATGGGGGGTGACGCTCGACACCATGACCGAGGCCGTGGCCTGGCCGTGGATCGCGCTGGCAAGGTCGGCGCCATTCATCGAGCCCAGCCCGGTAACCAGGTCGAACCCAGTCGTCGCCGTGTAGGCGCCGTTGTTCCCGGAAACGGCGTCGTGGAACGGCGCCAGGCTGCCGTGGCATGCATTTGCCGAGTAGAGATTGGCGGCCGGCCCCAGGGCGGTCCCCCCCAGGCCGGCGGAGTACTGGTCGTACAGGGCGTTGAATGCCGCCCAGGCGGGTGACCCCGCGCTGGTGCCGCCGACCACCGTCAAGGTACACGGGTCGAGGGGGTTGGTTGCTCCGCTCGGGTAGGTACAGATCGAGATGCCGCTGCTCGGGTTCCCGTCGAAGGCGACGTCTGGGACCTGCCTCATCGCGGACGCGATGCCTGTGGTCCCCTGCCAAGCCGGGGCACCGTGGACAACTGACACGCCCCCACCGGAGCCCGACCAACCGGTCTCACGCGAGTACTGCACGAAGGTTCCGGTGTTGTACAGCGTCGTACCCCCCACTGCGACCACGTTGGGATCGGAGGCAGGGCTGTCCACCGCCTGGGTGTCGTTGTAGGGGTTGGTGGGATCGTGGGGGTTCGCGGGATTGCGGCAGTCGAAGGCCCCGGTGTCACCGGTCGCAGCGTAGGTGGTGATCCCCCTGTTGGTCGCATCCTGGAAGATCGAATGCAGGGTTGCAATCTCGCTGGGGTCCTGGAGTTGGGTCAGTTGCTCGCACATTCCCCACGACGTTGAGATGACGTTGACGCCGTCGCTCACCATCTGGCTGTAGGCGGCGTTCTCTCCGGCCGGGGTGTTGTCAGTTTCGTAGACCTTGATCGTCGCCTGGGGCGCGATGGCCTGGATAACCTCGATGTCGAGCTCCGACTCGACCTGGTTGACGCAGCATGTCGAGTCGACCGCATGACCCGGAACCGGCACGACCTGCGGCATCATGGGCTGAGCCGTTGGAGCGTAGTAGGTCATGTCGTAGCTCTTGATGTGCTGGAGGCTGTACGTCGTGAACTCCAACAGGCCGATCGTGGTGCCGCTGCCGTCTGTGCTGCCGAGCACACCCGCGTGCAGGTTATAAAGGCCCTTGATCTGGTCGGGGGTGTAGCCGCTTCCCGGGCCGGTGTTCTCGTGCGCCACCGCGGCGCGCCGGACCGCGGGTCGGTCGCTGAGGCCGTGGATCGCCTGCACCTGGCCCGCCAGCGAAGCCGGCAGGGAGGGAGCTGCGGTGTTGGTCCGGAAGGTCCTGCCCGTGGATCGATCGCGGTACGGGGCCAACCGCGTGCCAAAGGCAGCTTCAACTGCCGCTGGGGTGCCGTCCGCTTCCACCAGCCTCTGGTCCGCGGAAAGATGCGCGCCGGTGAAGCCATGCTGTTGCAGGAAGCTCGTCGCGGCCCCCGCCGACTGGGGGCCGTGGGCGCTGAGGACCAGCTGCACGCGCACCGGCGCATTGCCGCTTACATCGTGTGCCGGGTCGGCGCCGACTACAGTGGGCGCATGGCCCACCGGAACGGGTGCGTCAACGGCCTGCGCGGTCACCGCCGGCGCCAGTGACGCGGCAAAGACCGCGCAAACGGCAAGGCAGCGAAGAGGGGTCACACTCTGCACTCTAGACATCCGTTCCGACAGCTTCATTTGAACTCGGTAAAGAATGATGAAGCCGCAGTGGCGATGACGGCACAGCCGATCGGGAAGTGAGAGCCAAAACTATAATCCCGGCGATGACTCTCGGCATCGGGAGGGGCCCGCGATGAGCAGGATCGCGGTGATCGGCGTCGGATACGTCGGCCTCAGCACGGCAGCCAGCTTCGCCGACCTCGGCCACGAGGTATCTGGCTACGACATCGATTCCGGCCGGGTGGCCCAGCTACGCCGGCACCGCATCCCCATCTTCGAGCCGGGGCTCGAGGAGCTGATCGAGCGCAACTCCCGCGCCGGCCGGCTGACCTTCACGACCTCACTCGAGGAGGCGCTGAAGGAGACGGAGTTCATCTTCCTGGCCGTGGGCACACCCCCCGATAGGCGCGGCGGTGCCGACCTCACGGCGCTGAAGGCGGCCGCCCGCAGCATCGGCGAGCACCTCGACCACCCGATGATCCTGGTCAGCAAGAGCACGGTGCCGATCGGCACCGGCGACCTGGTGACAGAGATCGTCGCCGAGGCACGCCCCGACCAGTCGGTTGATTTCGCGGTGGTTTCCAACCCCGAGTTCCTGCGTGAGGGCAGCGCCGTGGCGGATTTCATGAACCCCGACCGCGTCGTCCTCGGGGCCCACGACCGTGCCGCCGCCGAGCGAGTCGCGGACCTCTATAGGCCCCTGGATTGCCCGCTGCTGATCACGGACATCTATACCGCCGAGATGATCAAGTACGCCAGCAACGCTTTCCTCGCGACCAAGATCTCGTTCATCAACGAGATGGCGCGGATCTGCGAGAAGCTGGACGCGGACGTGACCGTGGTGTCCGAGGGCATGGGCATGGACAAGCGAATCGGGCCGGCGTTCCTGGACGCGGGCATCGGGTTCGGGGGGTCCTGCTTCCCGAAGGACGTACGCGCGCTGGCCCGCATGGCCCAGCAGATGGACTATCACCCCGAGCTGCTCCTCACGGTGATGGAGATCAACCACGACATGCGCAAGCTGGTGGTCCAACGCCTGGCCGAGATGCTCGGGGGCCTCCGCGGTCAGACAATCGGCCTGCTTGGTCTTGCCTTCAAGCCGAACACCGACGACCTCCGCGAAGCTCCCTCGATGGAGATCATCGAGGATTTGCTCAAACGCGGTGCCAGGGTGCAGGTGTACGACCCGGCCGCCATGGGCCACGCCAAGCACCTGTTGAACGGTTCGGTGGTCTGCGCCCGGGACGCCTACGGCGTGGCCCGCAAAGCGGACGCGCTGGCGGTGGTGACGGAGTGGAATGAGTTCCGCAGCCTCGACCTGCAGCGTGTGCGCAAGCTGATGCGCCGGCCGGTGATCGTCGACGGACGCAACATCTGGCAGCCCGCGACGATGCGCGACCTGGGTTTCGTATACCGCGGGATCGGGACTCGCTGAAAGCCACCGACCTACGCCCGGGACGGGCCCTGGTGAGCGGCGGGGCCGGGTTCATCGGTGCGCATATCTGTCGCCGCCTGCTGGAGCTGGGCTGTGAGGTGGTCTGCGTGGACAACCTGGTCACCGGTCGTCGGGAGAACCTGGACCCCATCATCGGGCAGCCCGGGATGTCTTTCATCGAGCACGACATCAGCCGCCCACTCAAGGTCGACGGGCCCGTGGACTACGTGCTCCACCTGGCATCGCCGGCGTCCCCGGTGGACTTCGACAGGATCCCGATCAAGATCATCAAGGTGGGCACGCTGGGCACCCACAACATGCTCGGCCTGGCGCTGAAGAAGGGCGCTCGCCTCCTGCTGGCATCCACTTCGGAGGTCTACGGCGATCCCCTGGTGCACCCTCAGCCGGAGACCTACTTTGGAAACGTGAACCCCATCGGCATCCGGGGGGTCTACGACGAATCCAAGCGCGCAGCCGAGGCCTACGTGATGGCCTACCACCGCCAGCATGGGGTGGACACCCGGATCGTGCGAATCTTCAATACCTACGGCCCCGGCATGCGTGCCGACGACGGCAGGGCCATCCCCAACTTCGCGACCCAGGCGCTGCGCGGAGAGCCGATCACCGTCTATGGCGACGGGTCCCAGACACGCAGCCTCACCTACGTCGCTGACGAGGTCGACGGCCTCATCCGGCTCCTTGCCTCAGGGGTGACGGAGCCGGTGAACATCGGCAGCGAGTACGAGCACACGATGCTGGAGCTGGCGGAGGCGGTGCGCGCCGCGGCCGGGTCGGACAGCCCCATCGAGTTCCGTGATTTGCCGTCTGACGATCCCCGCCAGCGCCGCCCTGACCTGACCCGGGCGCGAACGCTGCTGGGGTGGGAGCCGACTACGCCCCTGGTGGAGGGCCTCGGTCCGACGGTCGCCTGGTTCCGCTCCCTGGTGGGCACCGCCGCCCAGGGCCACCGGCCGGCACTGAGCGCCAAAGGGTGACCCTGGGCCCCGAGAACATGGACCTGCGCCCGCAGCTACAGGCCCTCAAGGGCCTGATCGCCGACGCCCGGGAACAGGTGCACATGGGCTCGCGCCTTCCGGCAACCGTCCGCAACCGGCGGCTCAAAAAGCTGATGCTGCGCGCGGCACGGCTGATCTCGCTGGAGCAGGTCGGTTACAACCGCGCCGTCGTCGCGGCCCTCACCGAGGTCGCCGACCGGCTCCACGACCTTGAGCGCCGCCTCGACAACCTCGAGCGTCGCGCGGACATCGAGCACGAGTCGCGCAAGGCGGATCAGACCATCCAGGCCATCGTTGAGACCCAGATGGACGGGGTGGCTGCGCACCCGCAACCGGCGGCGCGGCCCGCCGCCGTCCGGGCATCGCGGCGTGCCGGGACGCGACCACGGCTGGTCTCCCTGTCCACGTTCCGCGTCGGCCGCCAGATGAACGGCGGCGAGCTGCGGGCCTACAACCTCTGCCGGGCCCTGGCCCAGACCTTTGACGTGGAGATCGTGTCGTTGGGCAGGTTGGGCGAGGTCGCCTCCCAGGCGGAGATCTCCCCCGGCGTCGTGGAGACGGTTGTTCCCCGTTCACTCGCCCACCACGCCGCGGAACTGGCCCACCAACAACACATGGGCCTGGAGTTCCCCCTCGGTGACATCCTGGCACCGGACCTGCTGCGCTTCACGCCGGACTTTGTCGAGGCAGCACGCACCGCCACCAATGGCGCGGCGGCCGTGCAGCTCGAGCACCCCTATCTCTTCCCGACCCTGGAGATGATCGGATGCACCGCCCCGGTGATCTATGACGCCCACAACGCCGAGCTGGTGATGAAGGCCGCGATGCTCCCCGCAACAGCCGAGGGGGCGGTCCTCCTGGAGCGTGTACGTGACGTTGAGGCGGCCACCGTTGCAGCAGCCGCACTGGTCGCCACGTGTTCGAAGGCGGATGCCGACGCGTTGTGCGGCGAGTACGGTTCGGCGTCGGCGCGATGGGTTGACGTCCCCAACGGCGTCGACCTCGACTCGGTTGCCTGCACCACCGGGACCCGCCGCCAGGCGGCCCGCATGGCATGGATCTCCCGTTTCCAGGCTGCCGGTGGCGCGCTGGCGGGGATCAATCACTGCGCCGTCTTTATCGCCAGTGGCCATCCCCCCAGCTGGGAGGCGGCGGAGGCTGTGATCGCTGCGGCGCGAGAGCTTCCCAGTGTGGGCTTCTTCCTGGTCGGAACCCACGCTCTGCGCTTCCGCCAGCGCCTGCTGCCCGACAACGTCGTCGCGGTGGGACCGCTTGCCGATTTTGGGCGCAGGGTCCTCATGGGATGTGTGGACATGGGGCTCAACCCCATGCTCTCGGGGGGCGGGAGCAATCTCAAGGTCCCGGGATATTTCGCCGCGGGCGTGCCAGTCGTGGCGACCCCGTTCGGCGTTCGCGGCTTCGACGTGGTCGATGGGGAACACGTGCTGATCTGCGAGCCCGGCGGGCTTGCCGACGCGATTGACGAGGTGCGCCGCGACCCGCAGCGCGCCGAGCGCCTGGCACTCGCCGGGCGCCGCCTCGTGGAGGATCGGTACCAGTGGGCGGGCATCGGGGCCCGGCTGACCGATGCGGTGGCCGACGTGACCGGCGGCGCAGCCTGACGATGCTGGCGCGGACACCGCTGCCGCCGGAGTTCGTCGAGTGGAACCGGCGTTGGGGCGCGCCCTGGGGGATGCCTGCGGCCAGCGGCCTGAGCCTTGGCGAGCGCCTGGCGAGCGACCGGCGATCCGAGTTCGGCCCATTCGCATTCCAGGCCAACAACACCACCCGCGAGTTTGAATACCCCTGGGCGTTCCAGGCGACCCCGTTGCGCGCCGGCATGCGGGCGGTCGAGCTGGGCGCCAGCCTGACGGGCTTCCAGTTCGTACTTGCGCAGGCGGGCCTGGAGGTCCTGGGCGTCGACCCCGGCGATGCGTCGACCGGGGCGCAGGACAACGCGCTAAATGCGGAGAACCACGCGTTACTCAACGCCGCGTTCGAAACCAGCGTATCGCTGCACCAGGAACGGTTGGAGAATGTCTCACTCCCGGCCTCGTCGATCGACCGGGTTTTCTGTATCTCGACCCTGGAGCACATCCACCCCGCCGACCTTCCATCCCTCCTGGCGGAGATATGGCGCATCCTGAGGCCAGGGGGCATGCTCGTCCTGACGATCGACCTCTTCCTCGACCTGCACCCATTCGCGACCGCGCGCGAGAACGAGTGGGGCACGAACATCGACATCGGGAACTTCATCCAGGAGTCTCGGCTCCAACTGGTCCAGGGAGTGCCCGCCGAGCTATACGGTCACCCTTTGTTTCGCGCGCACAGGGTGGAATCGATGCTCCCCAGCCTGGTCATCGGAAGGGGGCACCCGGTGGTCGTGCAGGCGCTCGTCCTGGAAAAGCCGGGGGACCCGCCGCCCCTATAATCCCGGCGCCATGGAAGCCAAGTCCGGATCAGCCATCCTGGTCGTCGGGTCGGTCGCCCTGGACACTGTCGAAACGCCATTCGACGCCAGGGAGGACCTGCTGGGGGGGGCGGCATCGCATTTCAGCATCGCTGCCAGCGTGCTGGCGCCGGTGAGGCTGGTGGCGGTCATCGGCTCCGATTTCCCCGACGCGAAGCTGGACGTGCTGCGCAGCCGCACGGGCGTGGACCTCGGTGGACTGGAGGTCGTGGACGGACCGAGCTTCCGCTGGCACGGGCGGTACCACACCGACATGGATCACCGCGACACGCTTGACCTCCAGCTGGGGGTGTTCGCCGATTTCCGCCCCAAGCTCCCGGCGGGTTGGGCTGCCACACCATTCACCTTTCTCGCGAACATAGACCCGGAACTCCAGCTTCATGTGCTGGACCAGGCCGACCGGACGCGCCTGACCGCATGCGACACCATCGAGCACTGGATCGTCGAGAAACGGGACAAGGTTGACCAGATGCTTTCGCGCGTCGACCTCGTGTTCATGAACGAGGATGAGGCCCGGCTGTACGCCGGTACCTCCAACCTGCACAGGGCCGCGGCCCAGATCCTGGAGCGCGGCTGCCGGGCGGCCCTCATCAAGAAGGGCGAGAACGGCTCCCTGGTGGTGCGACGACGCGCGGACGCAAGCACCGAGACCTTTGTCTGTCCAGCGTATCCCCTCGAGAAGGTCGTCGACCCGACCGGGGCCGGCGATGCTTTCGCGGGTGGCGTGATGGGGGCACTGGCGGCGGCGAGCGACTTCGACCTCGACGGGCTACGCGGCGCTGTGGCGGTGGGGTCGGCAATGGCCTCGTTCGCGGTCGAGGATTTCGGGCCTGGCGGCCTCACCGGGGTGGACGGCGACCGGCTGGAGGAGCGGTACCGGGTGATTCGCGAGATGGCGGAACTCCCGGGTCGCTAGACTCTTGCCCGTGAGCCAGTTGACCACTGCCGCCGTGCCCAGTGACGTGGCCGACCTCGGCCTGGCCGACCAGGGCGTCCAATTGATCGAGTGGGCATCCAAGGAGATGCCCGTTTTGAAGCTGGTTCGCGAGCGCTTCGCGGCGGAGAAGCCCCTGGCGGGCATCCGGATGTCCGGTTGCCTCCACATCACCACCGAGACCGCCAACCTCGCGCTCGCACTCCAGGCCGGCGGGGCCGAGCTCACCCTCTGCGCCAGCAACCCGCTCTCAACGCAGGACCCCGTGGCTGCGGCCCTGGTGAGGGTCCATGGGATCTCGGTGTTCGCCCGAAAGGGAGAGGACAACGACACCTACTACCAGCACCTGCGCGCGGCGGCGATCGATGCGCGGCCCCAGATGACCATGGATGACGGGTGCGACCTGGTATCCCTGCTCCACAAGGGCGAGGGGAACATCGACGACGTCATCGGCGGGACGGAGGAGACGACGACAGGTGTCATCCGGCTCCGCGCGATGCAGAAAGCCGGCGTGCTGCGCTTCCCCATCGTGGCCGTCAACGAGGCCCTGACCAAGCACATGTTTGACAATCGCTACGGCACTGGTCAATCCACCCTCGACGGCATCATCCGCAGCACCAACGTGCTCCTGGCGGGCAAGAACTTCGTGGTCTGCGGTTACGGCTGGTGCGGCCGCGGCCTCGCAAGCCGCGCGGCCGGCATGGGCGCCCACGTCATCGTGACCGAGGTCGACCCGACCCGGGCGCTGGAGGCCGTGATGGATGGCTACCGCGTGATGACCCTGGAGCAGGCCGCCCCCGAGGCCGACTTCATCACCACCGTCACCGGGGACCTGAACGTCATCGACCGGCGCCACCTTGAAGTGATGAAGGACGGGGCCATCGTCGCCAATTCGGGCCACTTCAACGACGAGATCAACATCAGCGCCATGGATGAGATGTCGACGCAGGTCAAACGGGTCCGCCCGTTCGTGGATGAATACCACCTGCGCGACGGTCGCCGGGTGTACCTGCTTGGGGAAGGCCGTCTCATCAACCTTGCCGCCGCCGAGGGACACCCGGCAGCGGTCATGGACATGAGCTTTGCCAACCAGGCGCTGGGCGCCGAGTACGTGGCCAAGAACCACGCCAGCCTCGAAAACAAGGTTTACGACGTTCCCCAGGACATCGACCGTGAGATCGCCCGGCTCAAGCTGGAGGCGATGGGAATCACGATCGACAAGCTGACCTCCGAGCAGGAGGCATACCTCAGCTCCTGGGAATCGGGCACCTGACCCCGGAGCGGTGACCCTGACCGCTCCGAGCCAGAGGGAGACCGGCATCATGCCGGTGGGGATGGAGAACTCGCTGGACGCCGTCCTCGAGGCGGCGAACTACAGGGAGTGGCTGCTCTCGGTGAGCCGGCCGCACCTGGGGGAGACAGTCCTCGAGGTGGGCGCGGGGACCGGGAACATGACAGAGGGGGTGCTCGGCCGGCAACGGGTCATCGCCCTCGAGTTTGACCCGGAGTTCGCGGAGATCCTGCGTCGGCGCTTCGAAGGGCACAGCAACGTGGAGGTCCATGTTGGTGACGCGGCGCACACCGAAGGCCTGGAGCGCTTCACCGGCGGGCTCGTCGACTCGGCAATGTCATTCAACGTCTTTGAACACATCGACGACGACCAGACCGCATTCCGCAACGTCCTCGAGGTGCTCAGGCCGGGTGGCCACTTCGTGTGCTTCGTGCCCGCCTTCCCGGTGCTCTATGGCCCGGTCGACGCCAACCTCGGCCACTGCCGTCGCTACGTCAAGGCCGAACTCGCCGGCAAGGCCAGGGCGGCGGGCTTCGAGATCGAATCCATCCGCTACTTCAACCTTCCCGGGTTTTTCGCCTGGGGACTGAACACGCGCGTCCTCCGGGCGCACACCCTCTCCGGCGGCGCGGCCATCCGGTTGTACGACCGCACCGTGGTCCGTGCGGCCCGCTGGATCGAGAATCGCTGGACGCCGCCGTTTGGTCAGTCGCTGCTGCTCATAGCCCGGAAGCCTTAGCACCTGTGCGCCGCCGGCACCCGGGCCCCCGTTATAATCCCGCACATTCGAAGTACGCCCTGGGCAGGAGGGAGCGGACGGCAGCGGCCTGACGTGGTCCCCGGCGGGGAAGGAGGCTACTGATGGCCCACGCACGACTGTTCACCTCGGAGTCGGTAACCGAGGGGCACCCCGACAAGCTCGCCGACCAGATCTCGGACGCCATCCTCGACGAGATCCTGAGCAAGGACCCGCTGGGGCGCGTGGCCTGCGAGACGGTGCTCTCCACCGGCCTGGCGATCGTGGTGGGAGAGATCACCACCGACTGCTACGTGGACATGGCCAAGGTGGCCCGCGAGACGATCCGCGGCTGCGGCTACACCCGGGCCCACTACGGCATCGACTGGCAGACCTGCGGCGTGCTGGTGTCGGTTGACGAGCAGTCTCCCGACATCGCCCAGGGCGTGAACATCGGTGGCGCCGGGGACCAGGGGATGATGTTCGGCTTCGCCTGCGACGAGACCCCGGAGCTGATGCCCGCGCCAATCCAGTTCGCCCACAACATCACCCGCCGGCTGGCGTCGACCCGCAAGGACGGCACGCTGAAGTACCTGCGCCCCGACGGCAAGAGCCAGGTCACCGTCGAGTACGGCGCCGAGGGCGAGGTCAAGCGGGTCCACACCGTGGTGGTGAGCGCGCAGCACAGCGAGGACGTCGACCACGACAAGATCGCGGACGACATCCGCGAGGTGGTCGTCGAGGAGGCGATCCCCGGTCACCTCATCGACAAGAACACCGTTTTCCACGTCAACCCGACCGGCCGATTTGTAATGGGTGGGCCCCAGGCCGACGCCGGGCTGACGGGCCGGAAGATCATCGTCGACACATACGGCGGATACGCGCGCCACGGCGGCGGCGCGTTCTCCGGCAAGGACCCCAGCAAGGTGGACCGCTCGGCGGCCTATGCCGCCCGCTGGGTGGCCAAGAACGTCGTTGCGGCTGGGCTGGCGACCAAGTGCGAGGTCCAGCTGGCCTACGCCATCGGGGTCGTCAAGCCGGTCTCCGTCCGCATCGACACCTACGGCACGGAGAAGATCGAGCTGGAGAAGATCCACGACCTTGTCGACCACCACTTCGACCTGTCGCCGTTCGGGATCATGAAGGACCTCGACCTGCGCCGGCCGATCTTCAAACAGACGGCGGCCTACGGGCATTTCGGCCGCAGCGACCTCGACCTGCCCTGGGAGCGGACCAACAAGGCCGCCGCCCTGGCCGAGGATGCCGGGGTGAAGATCCCCGAGACCGCGGGCAGGAGCTGACGTGAGCGGCGGCCGCGCCGCCGTCATCCTCGCCGGGGGAGCGGGTACCCGCCTGTGGCCGCTCTCCCGGTCGGGCACCCCAAAGCACCTGCTTCCCCTGCTGGACGGCAAGACGCTCCTGCGCGCCACCTACGAGCGCGCCCGACTGGTGGCCGACCGGGTGCTGGTGGTGACCGAGATCTCCCAGCTTCCCGCCTGCCGGGTGGAGCTCCCTGAACTCGGCCAGGATGACTGGATCGCGGAGCCCGGGCGGCGGGGGACCGCCGCTTGCCTGGCGCTTGCGGCGACCGTGCTGCCGGGGGACGGCGTGATGACCTCGCTGCACGCCGACCACCTGATTCCCGATGCCAACGCGTTTGCCCGCACGGTACGCGCCGCGATGGCCGCGGTGGAGCGGCTCGGCAAGCTCGGCACGCTTGGCCTGATCCCTCGCGAGCCGTCGACAGGGTTCGGGTATATCGAGAAAGGCGCAAGCCTGGGTGCGGAGGACGGCTCCGAGATCTACGCCGCGGCGCGGTTCGTCGAGAAGCCACCCGTTGAGGAGGCGATGCGGATGGTCCAGTCCGGCCGGTACCTCTGGAACACAGGTATCTTCGCCTGGCCCAACCGCCTCTTCCTGGACGAGCTCCAGCGCCATGCCCCGGGGATCGCGGCTGGCGCCGCGAAGGCCGCCGCCGCCCGGGCTGCGGGGGACGACGACGGCTACCGCGACGCCTACCTGGCGATCCAGGACATGGCCGTCGACCACGCCGTGATGGAGCGCACCAGCGACCTCGTGGCCCTGGAGGCCGACTTCGCCTGGAGCGACGTGGGCAGCTGGGCCGACCTCCGCGCGGTGCTGCCGGGTGACGCCGGCGGCAATACCGTCGCCGGCGACGGGATGGTCCTGGACGGAAGCGGCAACCTGGTCTTCTCCTCGAGCACGGGCAGACTGGTGGCGGTCGTGGGCGCCAACGACCTCGTGGTGGTCGACACCCCCGACGCCGTCATGGTCATCCCGCGCGACCGGGTTCAAGACGTGAAGCGGCTGGTTGCGCGCCTCCGTGACGAGGGCCGCGAAGACCTGCTCTGAGTCGGTAGAGTTGCCCGGATGTTTTCCGCCCCCAAACTAGGCGCGCGTCCGCAGATCAAATTCGGCACCGACGGCTGGCGGGGGGTCATCGCCGATGACTTCACCTTCCAGAACGTGCGCTACGCGGCCCAGGGGATCGCCAACTATCTCCGCCGGAAGGAAGACCCCAAGGTGGTGATCGGCTTCGACTGTCGCTTCGGCGCCGACCGGTTCGCCGCCGAGGTGGCCCGGATCATGGCCGCGGCGGGCGTCAAGACCTACCTGACCCAGGACCCTTCGCCGACGCAGGTCAGTTCCTGGACCATCCTCGAGCTGGCGGCCAGTGGTGCCGTCGTGTTGACCGCGAGCCATAACCCGGCGCCCTACCTGGGAATCAAGTACAAGCCGGAGTACGCCGGGTCGGCCTCGCCGGAGGTTGTCGCCAGCCTGGAGGAGGAGATCGGCAAGGTCATCGACGCTGACGAGGTCCAGCTGGTGGACTTCGAAGCGGCGAAGAAGAGCGGCGCGATAGAGACCATCGACCCCCGGCCGGCGTACAAGCGGCAGGTCGCCAAGATGGTGGATATCGAGGTCCTCAAAGATGCGGGGCTGAAGATCGTCCACGACCCGATGTATGGATCGGGGGCCGGGTACGTCTCCGACATCCTGCACGGCGGCACGACCACGGTGGAAGACGTGCGCTCCGAGCGCAACCCCGGCTTCGGCGGCATCCACCCCGAACCGATACCGCAGAACCTGGAGTCGACGATCGAGCTGATGAAGCAGGGGGGTCACGACCTGGCGATCTGCACCGACGGGGATGCCGACCGCGTGGGCATCATCGATGAGAGCGGCAGGTTCATCAACCAGCTTGAGGTGTACGCCCTGCTGATGGACTACCTTCTCGGCGTTCGGGGCTGGAAGGGTCCGGTCGTCCGCACCCTGACGTCGACATCCATGGCCGACAAGCTCGCCGAGCAGTACGGTGTTGAATGCCACGAGGTGCAGGTGGGCTTCAAGTACGTGGGCCCATTGATGATGGAGACCCAGGCGGTCATGGGAGGGGAGGAGTCCGGTGGGTTCGGGTTCCGAGGGCACATCCCCGAGCGAGACGGCATCCTCGCGGGGCTGTTCTTCGCGGACTTCATCGTCCAGAGGAAGAAGCCCCTGTCCGAGCTCCTCCAGGAGGTGTTCGACCGGGTCGGCCCACACAGTTACCGCCGCCAGGACCTGCGGCTGGAGCGTGCGAGCTTCGAACAGGTCAAGGAGAAGACATATGGCGAGTTCAAGGAGCGCGCACCGGGCGAGATTGCGGGGCGCCGCGTCGCGCGCATGCGTGACGACGATGGGTTCAAGTTCTACTTTGACGACGGCAGCTGGGTGCTGATCCGGTTCAGTGGCACCGAGCCCCTGCTGCGCGTGTACAGCGAAGCCTCGACGGCGGACCAGGTCGACGAATTGATCAATGCGATGGTGGATAAGTTGGGGGTCGACAGGTGAGCGGGCAGAGTGGGATCAGGCCAGGTTCGGTGTACCAACTCAGTGATGTCAGGGTGGAGAAGCCCTGGGGTTACGAGCTGCGGTTCGCGATAACCGACAAGTACCTCGGCAAGGTGATCCACGTCAACCGCGGCGAGGCCCTGTCGCTGCAGTACCACGAGGCCAAGGACGAGACCCTGCTGATCACCAGGGGCAGCATGGACCTGGAGCTGATGGATGACGCCGGCAGGATGAACACCCACCGCATGACCGAGGGCAACGTCGTGCGCATCGTGCCTGGGCGACATCACCGGATGACCGCTGTCGACGACTGCGAGTTCTTCGAGGTCTCATCCCCGGAGATCGACGACGTGGTGCGACTCGAGGATCGCTATGGGCGTCAGGGAACCACCGCTGGCTGAGGCCACCGCCGCGCAGGCCCCCGGCCACCCGGGCGCCCGGTACCTCGCGCACCTCGCCGCCCTGGCGCTGCTGCTGGGCCTCTTCGAGCGCTGGGATCTCCTCGGCCCGATACAGGTGACGGCCCTGGTGGTGATCGTCATGGTCGTGACGGCGGTAGGGTCGGCGCTGGCCTTTGCGGGGGTGGGGTCGGGCCGGGACTCCGCCCGGGCGCCGCTGCACTACCTGGTGCCGCTGATGGCGGTCGCGGTGGCGGCCGCGGTCTCGTACCTCATCCAGGATTGGCGTCTGCACCTCGCCAGCCAGGCCATGATGGCCGTGGCCATCTTCGCCTCCAGCTACGTGACCCTCGAGCGCTTCCTCGGCCGCGAGCGCCCGGGTCACGAGTTCCTGATGAACGCCGCGGTGATCCTCGTCCTCCTCGGCGGCTACATCTCCGTCCTGGTGGCCACTTCGAGCCTGTTGATTCGCCTGGTCGCCATCTTCGTGGGCACCGGGCTGGCCGCGTATGAACTCCTGGGGCGCGTTGCCCAGGAGCAGGCGCGCGCGGTGGTCGGCTCACTGTTCGTCGCTCAGTTGGTCACCATCGTCGCCTTCGCCCTGGTGTCCGTGCAGTTCGTCGACAACAGCCGGCTCGCCGGCATCCTGCTCGTCGCGTGGTACGTGAACCGCGACCTCACACGGCATCTTTTCGAGGGCACCCTGACCCGCAACATCCTCGCCGAGTACTCCGTCGGGTTGGTCCTCGCGGCAGCTCTCATCGGCAGCGCCCTGCTGTCCCGTTGACCGGGCGTCCGCCGCTGGCGGTGGTGCTGCTGCTGCTCCTGGTGGCGGCATGCGGCCACCCGTCGCCGACCGTGCTCCCCGGCGCGACGCCGCAGCCCCCGCTATCCAAAAGCCCGCTGGCGCCTCCCGCGGGCCTGGTCAGCGCCGGCCACCTCACGGTGGGGGCGGACTATCACTTTGCGCCACAGTCCTACGTTGACCCCGCCGGCCACGCCGCCGGCTTCGACATCGACCTCGCCGGGGCCCTCGCCAGCCAGATGAAGCTGAAGCTGACCGTCCTGAACATCGACGATCCCAGCATCGTGTCGGGGCTGATGCAGCAGAACCACCGCTACGACATGGGGGTCAATCAGCCAGTGCCGACGGTCACCGCCGCCGGCGCCGTGGGGTTGCCGTACTTCGAGTCCGGCCAATCGATCCTGGTCCGCAGTGGGGAGACTCGGCTCAAGGACCTCAACGGCATTTGCGGGCGAAGGGTGGGCGCGGCCCCCGGCGGCCAGGGTGAACTGGCGGTGACCGGGGTCAACGACGCGGCGTGCCACGACCACAAGGCCCAGGTGTTGGCGGCCTCGGACGACGTGGCGGCGGCGCGAGACGTCGCTTCGGGGAAGCTGGACGCGCTGGTGGACGACTACCCGGCGGCGGTGCTGCTGGCGCGCACGACGCCCGGAACGCGGGTTGTGCCCAAACATTTCCTGCCGGTCCAGCTGGACCTCGTCTTCCCCGCAGGCGGCGAGGCCACCCGCGACGCCGTGGGCCGGGCGTTCGACCGGCTGCGCAAGGACGGTACCTACAAGCGTCTGCTCGACAAGTGGGGGCTAGGAGAGGCCGCTATTCACTGATCGGCCGGGGCGCCGTCATCTAGATCCCCAGGTACGCGCGCTGCACGTCCGGTGACTCAAGCAGGGCCTTGCTATTACCTTCCTGCACGACCTCGCCGGTTTCGAGGACATAGCCGCGGTTGGCGAGGTTCAGGGCCATCGATGCGTTCTGCTCGATGAGCAGTATGGTCGTGCCCTGTTTGTTGATCTCGGCGAGCACCTCAAAGATCGTTTCGGTCAACACCGGGGCGAGGCCCAGGGAAGGCTCGTCAAGGAGCAGGAGCCGTGGGTGAGCCATCATCGCCCGGCCGATCGCCAGCATCTGCTGCTCACCGCCGGAAAGGGTTCCGCCCAGCTGGGTTCGACGCTCGGCCAGCCGCGGGAAGAGCTCGAAGACGCGGTCAAAGTCCGTCTGGATCGCTGCCTTGTCCGTACGCACGTAGGTCCCCATCACCAGGTTCTCGTGCACCGACATGCGCGCGAAGATGTGGCGGCCCTCGGGAGCCAGGGAGATGCCCAGGCGAACCGTCTGCTCGGCGTTCATCGACGCGATATCCGTGCCCTGGAAGAGAACCCTCCCGTGGTCGGGCTTGACCAGCCCGGCGACGGTGCGAACGGTGGTCGACTTCCCCGCGCCGTTGGCCCCGATGAGAGTCACGATCTCTCCCTCGCCGACCCGGATGCTCAGTCCCTTGAGCGCGCGGATCACACCGTAGGAGACCTGGACGTCCTCGACGGCCAGGAAGTCCTCGCCCCCGTTGCTGGCGGCGGAGGCCGACGGCGTGTCAGTCACCGACCGCCGCCTTCTCCGCGCTCTTGCCGAGGTAGGCCTCGATCACGCGGGGGTTCTTGCGCACCTCAGTCGGGTCGCCCTCGGCGATCTTTTCGCCATAGTCGAGGACCGCGATCTTGTCGGAGATGCCCATCACGACCTTCATGTCGTGCTCGATCAGGAAGATGGTGACGCCGTCGTCGCGGATCTTGCGGATGAGCTCGCCCAGCTCGGCTTTCTCCTGCGGGTTGGTCCCGGCGGCGGGCTCGTCCAGCAGCAGCAGCCGGGGCTCGCTGGCCAGGGCCCGGGCGATCTCCAGCCGGCGCTGCGATCCGTACGGTAGGTTGCGCGACAGTTCGTGTTCGCGCTTCAGCAGCCCCATGTAGTCGAGCCAGTGACGCGCCTTTTCCTCTGCCCTTTTCTCCTCGTTGCGCTCGTACTTGGTCCGCAGGATCGAGCCGAAGTAGCTCGCCTTCATCCTGGTGTGCTCGCCCACCAGCACGTTTTCGATCGCGGACATGTTCTGGAAGAGACGGATGTTCTGGAAGGTGCGCGAGATGCCGATCGCCGCGACCTTGTGGGGTTTCAGCCCGGTGATGTCCTTGTCCCCGAACCGCACGCTGCCGGACGTCGGCTCATAGAGCCCGGTAACCATGTTGAACGCCGTCGTTTTGCCGGCGCCGTTGGGACCGATCAGGCTCGTGATGCTGCCCTCCTCGATCTCGAGGTCGAACTCCTTGACGGCGGTCAGCCCGCCGAACTGCTTGAGCAGCTTGTCGATCTTGAGGAGTGTCGGCATCAGACGGACCTGACGTCCGCGACGGACTCGCCCGAGGTGGGCATGTCGCCGGGACCGCCCTCGTCCACCAGGAGCTCGCGCTGGCGCTGCCGGCTGGGCAGCAGGCCCTGGGGTCGGAACACCGACATGACGACGAGGATGGCGCCGAAGGCCAGAATGCGGAATGAGCCCAGCTGCCCGGTGTAGAAGTACAGGTACCCGACAACCACGGCGCCGAGGATGACGCCGTACACGTTGCCCATGCCGCCCAGCACCACCATCACCAGCACCAGGATCGAGAATGAGAACAAAAAGGAGTCGGGGTCGATGAAGTGCTGCGACGCGGAGAAGACCGCACCCGCCATGCCGCCGAAGAAACCACCCGAGGCGTAGGCCAGGAGCTTGAGGTTGCGGGTGTTGATGCCGGCGGCCTCAGCGGCGAGCTCGTCCTCGCGGATGGCGGCCCAGGCCCGGCCCACGCGTGATGATGCGAGCCGAGACACGAAGAAGATCGTCACTATCACCAGGACCAGCAGCAGGTAGTAGTAGTTGAGGTAGGGCGGTATGCCCAGCTGGTCGCCGGCCAGGTTCTGGAGGTCGCCGATGGGATGCATGCGGCCGAAGTTGTAGCCGAAGGCGATGATGGGGTCGATCTCGACGATGCCCTGGCTGCCGTTGGTGATGTTGGCCGGTTGGTAGAGGTTGAGGGCAAAGATGCGCGTGATCTCGCCGAACCCCAGGGTGACGATCGCCAGGTAATCGCCGCGCAACCGCAGCGTGGGGTAGCCGATGAGGATCCCGAACCCCGCGGCGAGGGCGCCCGCCAGGGGCAGCAGCACCAGCATAGAGACGTGGTAGCCGGTCCCACCCGCGACATGGGGCATTAGGAAATAGATGGTCTGGTGGGTGATCGGGTAGAGCTGGGGGGACGCGAACAGCGCGTACGTGTACGCGCCAACCGCATAGAAGGCGATGAAGCCAAGGTCCAGCAGACCGGTGTACCCGACGACGATGTTGAGGCCGACGGCCAGCATGGCGTACAGCGCGACGTCAAAACTGATGGTCACGAACGCACTGCCGCCGATGATCGGCAGGGTGCCGGTGATCAGCGGGATGAGGGGCGCGATGATCGCGGCGATGAGCAGCAAAGCCCGCCCCGAGAAGACGCGCCGCAGGCGTCCTTGGGGCTTGGCCGGCGCGGTGGTGTCGAGCGGCGCCTTGGTCGGCCTCCTGGTGGCCTGGCGGATGCGGGGCAGCGCCGATCGAAGCGCCAGGTAACCCGCTCCGAGGACCACGACCTGGATCACCAGCCAGACCATGGGCGTGATGTCCCGGCCGTTGATGTCGAACGCGAACTGAGCGGCGCCGATCATGGCGTTCTCCTAGGCCCGCTCGCTGACGGTCTCGCCGAGGATCCCCCGGGGGCGGAAGAGAAGCATCAGGACGAGGAAGGCGAAGGCCACCGCGTCCTGGTACCCGGACCCGAAGAACCCGCAGGAGATGTTGCTGGCGTAGCCGCCGCCAAAGGCCTCGGCCATGCCGAGGAGGAAGCCACCGAGCATGGCTCCAGGGATGTTGCCGATACCCCCGATCACCGCCGCGGTGAACGCTTTCAGGCCGGCGATGAAGCCGATGTCGTTCTTGATCGGCAGGGCCATCGCGTAGAGCAGCCCGGCGGCGGCCGCGAGCGCCGAGCCGATGATGAAGGTGAACGAGATCACGCTGTCCAGGTTGACGCCCATCAACGCCGCCGCCTCGCGATCCTGGGCCACCGCGCGCATGCCGCGTCCCAGGCGCGTGCGGCGAACCAGCAGAGTGAGCGCGACCATCATGATCACCGACATCACCAGCATGAGCACCTGGATGTAGCTGATCGAGACCCCGTGGTAGATCGTGATATTGCCAGGGAGGAGGTCGGGGAAGCGCTTGGGCTGTGATGTGACGTAGGTGGCCACCCACGCCTCGAGCATGAAGCTGACGCCGATCGCGCTGATCAGCGGCGCCAGGCGCGGCGCGGCGCGGAGCGGGCGGTACGCCACCTTTTCAATGGTGAACCCCAGCAGCGCGCAGCCGGCCATCGCGATGATCAGGGCCACGAGGAGAACCGGGATCGCGATGTAAAGCGGGGCCTTGTCGTGGAGCCCGAAGGTGTCGATCACCCCGAGGCTGATGAAGCCGCCGATCATGAACACATCGCCGTGGGCGAAGTTGATCAGCTCAAGCACGCCGTAAACCATGCTGTAGCCAAGGGCGATCAGCGCGTATATCGCGCCCAGCGTCACGCCGTTGATGACCTGTTGCAGGATCAGCTCCGGCGTCAGGTTGTTGGTCAGGTGCTGGAGGCAGGCATCCATACGTCAGCCCGGTTTATACACCAGGGGCCGCGGGCATGCTCGGCGCCCTGTCACAAAAAGAAAGGGAGGCAGGCCGTGTGGCCTGCCTCCCTTCGTCGGACCTGGGGTCAGCCCTGGACGGTCTTGAGGAAGGTGAACGCTCCCCCCGCGACCTTGTAGAGGCTGAAGACGGCGCCCTTGATGTCGCCCTTCTCATCGAAGGTGTACTTCTGGCCGACGCCCTGGAACCCGCTGGTCGCGGCAATCGCGTCGCGGATCTTGGCCTTGTCGGAGCCGCCCTTCTTGATGGCGCTCGCGATGATGTTGCACGCGTCGTAGGACTGCGTGGCGTACTGCACAACGTCCTGGTTGAACTTCGCCTTGTAGCGGCTGTTGAAGTCCTTGAACGCCGCGATTGAGGCGTTGTCCGGGCCCGCGTCAGAGGCGTAGTCACTGTCGCGACCACCGAGCTCGATGAACTTCTTACTGTGGATACCGTCACCACCCATCACGGCCACGCCGGGGGCGATGGTGGTCAGCTGCTTGGCAGCGGGACCGGCGACCTCGTACAGGCTCCCGATGAAGATGATGTCGGGGTTCTTGGCCTTGAGGTTGGTCAGCTGCGTGGTGAAGAC
>JBHEMS010000072.1:0-11796 GCA_046262455.1 Candidatus Dormibacteria bacterium
GAGCCTCGACGAGGCCGCATGGCAGAATCTGTTGTCTTCCCGGCCCACGACAGGGGCGGCCGACTCCTGATGGAGGTGTTCTCTCATCGCTAGACCAAAGCGCGGCGGCAACCGCGGCATCCGGGTGGGCCAGCTGGCTCGTGAGCTGAACCAGGACCCCAGGGCGGTCCTCGGTTGGCTGCGCGAAAACAACCAGTCGTTCACCCACCCGGGGGCCCAGTTGCCCTCCGACGTCGAGGACCTGGTCCGCAAGCAGTTCGAGCGCGGCGGCATCGCCACCCGGACCGCTCCCGGCCGGCCGCACGACGTGGCCCTGCCGCCAACCATGACGGTCCGCGAGCTGGCTGAGATCCTCAAGCTCAAGGAGGTCGACATCATCCGCGACCTCATGAAGAACGGGATCATGAGCAACATCAACCAGCAGCTGGACTTCGAGACGGCTGCCATCGTCGCGGACAACTTCGGCGTCACCGCCACCCTGGGCGACGCCGCCGCGGAGATCGACGGCGCCAACGGCAGCGGGGCGTCCGCGGTCAAGCCCAAGTCGGCCCTCTTCAGCATCGAGGGCGAGGACGCCGTCGACCTGATCAGCCGGCCCCCGGTGGTCACCGTGATGGGCCACGTGGACCATGGCAAGACGTCCATTCTCGACGCCATCCGGCAGGCCAAGGTGGCGGCGGGAGAGGCGGGGGGCATCACCCAGCGGGTCGGCGCCTACCAGGTGGAGAAGGGGGGGCGGCCGATCACCTTCATCGATACGCCGGGCCACGAGGCCTTCACCGCCATGCGCGCACGGGGCGCCTCGATCACCGACGTCGCGGTACTGGTGGTGGCGGCGGACGACGGCGTGATGCCCCAGACCCAGGAGGCCATCCAGCACATCAAGGCCGCCGGCGTCCCGATGATCGTCGCCCTGAACAAGATCGACAAGGACAACGCCAACCCCGACAAGGTCAAGCTCGAGCTCTCGGACAAGGGTGTGGTGATCGAGGAATACGGCGGCGAAACGCCGCTGGTCGCAGTCTCGGCGAAAGAGAAGCGGGGCCTCGACGACCTGCTCGAGATGATCCTTCTGGTCACGGAGATCGCCGATCTCCACGCCAACCCCAACAAACCGGCGGCGGGCACCGTCATCGACGCCCACCTGGAGCGCGGGCGGGGCCCCGTGGCGACGCTGCTGGTCCAGACCGGCACGCTGCGGATCGGCGACATCCTGCTGATCGGCACGATCTTCGGCAAGGTGCGGGCCCTGCTTGATGAGAACGGCAACCGGATCGACACCGTCCTCCCGGGTCAGCCGGCGGTGGTCACCGGCCTCCCTGATGTCCCGGATGCCGGCGACATCTTCCAGGTCCTGGAGTCCGAGCGAGCCGCCAGGGCGCTGGCCACCACACGCTCGCTGGCGCAGAAGAAGGCGGCCACCGCCGCCGCGCCCAAGCAGCGGCTCGAGGACCTCTACGCCCAGATGCAGCAGGCCGACGTCAAGGACCTCAACCTGGTCCTCAAGGCTGACAGCCACGGTTCGGCCGAGGCGCTCAAGGGCCAGATCACGCGAATCCAGGACGCCAAGGTCCGCATCCGGGTGGTCTTCGAGGGCGTTGGCAACGTCGGCGAGTCCGACGTCAATCTGGCCAGCGCCAGCGAGGCGATGGTCATCGCATTCAACGTCAGGGTCGATGACCGCGCGGTGGAGGCGGCTGAGCGGCTCAAGGTCGAGATCCGCAAGTACGACGTCGTCTACCACCTGACCGAGGACATCGAGAAGGCCATCAAGGGGATGTACGAGCCGACATACCGCCAGGTCTTCGAAGGCAGGGCGGAGATCAAGGTGCCCATCAAAGTTCCCAAGATCGGCTTCATCGCGGGTTCGCAGGTCACCGAGGGCAAGGTCACCCGTGGGTCGGTGGCCAAGATCCATCGCGGCAAGGAGTTGATCGGCGAAACCAAGATCGCCAGCCTGCGGCGCTTCAAGGACGACGTGAAAGAGGTTGCCCAGGGGTACGAGTGCGGCATTGAGCTCGATGCCTTCCAGGGATTCGAGGCCGGCGACATCATCGAGTCCTTCATCCTGGAGCAGGAGAACCCGTAACCACTGGTGCCGCACAGGGTCGACAAGGTCGCAGCCCAGCTCCAGGAGGAGTTGAGCGCTGTGCTCCGCACACTGGATGACCCGCGTGTCCGGCTTGCGACGATCGTCAACGTCGACATCAGCCCGGACCTGCGGCATGCCCGGGTGCGCGTCAGCACGCTGGGCGGCGACGCCGAGCACGCGGAGATGATCGCGGCCCTGACCCGGGCCCGTGGCCACGTGCGGCACGAGCTCGCTTCACGCCTGCGCAACAACCTGCGCCGCGTGCCCGACCTGGCCTTTGTGGACGACCGCAACACCGAGTACGCGGTGCATATCGGCGCCCTGATCGAGACCCTCAAGGTGGCGGGCGATGAAGGCTGAGGCGCTGGAGATCCGGCGCCTCATCGACACCACCACGCGGATCGTGGTGGTGTCGCACAAGGACGCCGACGGCGACACCCTGGGCTCAGCCCTGGCCATGACCGAGGTGATCGCGGGGATGGGCAAGGATGTGGCGATCCGGGTACCGCCGCCCGTCCCCGAGGTCTATGCCTTTCTCCCAGGGTATGAGCGCGTCAACCGCGAGGAGAGCGGCCAGTCGCCAGAGCTGGTTGTGGTCATGGATGCCAGTAACCTGGAACGCCTCTCCGACACCCTGGGACCGCTGCCCGAGGGCACGCCGATGATCAACATCGACCACCACGTCAGCAACACCCGCTTTGGCACCCTGAACCTGGTGGTGCCCGATGCTTCCTCGACCGCCGAGGTCACGTTCGACCTGCTCCACGAGCTGGGCATCCCCATCTCGGCGGGGATGGCCACCAACCTCTACGCCGGGGTGCTGACCGATACCGGCGGGCTCCGTCACGAGAACACCACCTTCCGCGTCCTCGAGATCGCCGCCGAGCTGGTTCGGCGGGGGGCTGACGCGGCGGACGTCGCGGGGCGCATATACAAGTCGAAGAAGCTCACCACGATGAGGCTGCAGGCGCTGGTGATGGGAACGATCGGCTACGACTGCGACGATCGCATGGTCCACGCCTCGGTCACCCAGGACCTCCTGCGCCGCGCCGGCGCGCGCATGGATGAGTCGGAGGGCGTCATCGACCTGCTCAACAGCGTCGAGGGCCTGGAGCTGGCGATCCTCTTCAAGGAGATCGACACCGCGCTGACCAAGGTCTCCATTCGCAGCCGCGGGGCCGCCAACGCCAACGTGCTGGCCTCGACCTTCGGCGGTGGTGGGCACGAGCGAGCGTCGGGAGCCGAGCTGGCGATGCCCCTGCGGGAGGCCATCGAGGTGGTGCTTGCCGAGGCCCGCCGCATGCTCGAGACCACAGCGTCGGCCTGATCGGGATCCTCAACCTCGACAAGCCGGCGGGGCTGACCTCCGCCGCCGCGGTCGGCCGGGTGAGGCGGAGCAGCGGCGAGAAGCGCGTTGGTCATGGCGGCACCCTCGACCCCTCGGCGACCGGTGTCCTGCCGATCTTTTTCGGCCGGGCCACGGTCCTCGCGGAATACCTCTCCGCGCAGGGGAAGGAATACGCCGCCCACGTGGTCCTGGGCGCCGCCTCCAGCACCGACGACGCCGAGGGAGAGATCTCCGCTGTTCCCGTTCCGCCCGGCGTCGACGCCCCCACGGTCTCGGCGGCGCTGTCGAGCTTTGTCGGCGAGGTCGACCAGGCACCCCCGGCGTACTCCGCCGTGAAGATCGGCGGGGAGAGGAGCTACAGGCTGGCCCGCCGCGGCGATGAGCCCCAACCGGCCGCCCGGCGTGTGCGGTTGGACGCGGCAACCCTGACGGGGCTGAGCGTGGACGGCGACGGCTCGCTTGTGGCCGCCATCAAGATCGAATGCGGGCCGGGATTCTACGTTCGCAGCCTGGCGCGTGACCTGGGTGCAAGCCTTGGAACCAGGGGGCATTTGCGCAGCCTGCGGCGTACCAGGGTGGGGCCCCTGCAAGCCTCCGAAAGTATTGAGCTGGAAGCCGCGGAGGCGCTTGGCGCGGACCTGGCGCCTCAGCTACAGCCCGCGGCCCTGGCGGCATCGGCGTTGATCGAGGTGCTGGTGCTGCCATCCGATGAGGGACGCCTGGCGCACGGCATGGAGGTGGCGGCGCCTGTTGTGGGGGATGGCCCGGCCTTCGCCCGGGCCGAAGATGGCAGGCTGCTGGCGATCGGCGACCTGGCCGCGGGGCGGTTCCACCCTCGACGGCTCGTGGAGCTGGCGTGAAGGTTCACTTCGGTCTGCCGTCGCGCCCACTGCCCGTCGGGTGGCTCACCATCGGCAGCTTCGACGGCATTCATCGGGGCCACCACAAGCTGCTCGACCGCATGGCGCGCTTCGCCGGGGACCACCCACGGACCGTGCTGACGTTCGATCCCCATCCCCGCTGTGTCCTCGCGCCGGACACCTGCCCGCCCACGCT
Source organism: Candidatus Dormibacteria bacterium (assembly GCA_046262455.1). Classification (GTDB taxonomy): domain Bacteria; phylum Chloroflexota; class Dormibacteria; order DASZGP01; family DASZGP01; genus JAXDLW01. The sequence continues at coordinate 4,497 of JBHEMS010000072.1, forward strand.
GACCACGGTGGACGAGAAGGCCGCCATCCTCGGCTCAATGGGGGTCGACAACCTGGTGGTTCTGCCGTTCACCCGCAGGGTGTCCGAGCTGTCCGCCAGGGAGTTCATGGACCGGCTGGTGGCGAGGGTCCCGCTGGAAGGCCTGGTGATCGGCTACGACTTCGCCCTCGGGCACCAGCGGCGGGGCAACCGCGACTTCCTCACCCAGTACGGTGATTCCCACGGCTTCCACGTGGAGGCGGTGGAGCAGTTCTCGCTCGAAGGCCAGGTCGTCAGCAGCTCCGCGGTGAGGGCATTGCTCCTCGAGGGCAACGTGGCCCACGCGGGCCGGCTGCTCGGGCGGCAGTATTCGATCTCGTCCTTCGTGGAGCACGGCACCGGCACCGGCAGCCGTATCGGCTATCCCACCGCCAACTTCTCGATCACCCCCAACAAGCTGGTGCCGCACACCGGCGTATACGCCGTCTGGGTCGACGTGGCCGGGCGCCCATACCAGGGGGCGATGAATGTCGGCTACCGCCCGACCTTTGGCGAGAACCGCCTCACCGTGGAGGCCTTTTTGCTGGACTTCGATGGGGACATCTACAAGCAGGACGTCACCGCCCGCTTCGTTCAACGCATCCGCGACGAGCGCAAATTCGACTCCATCGATGCCCTGGTGGCCCAGATCTCCCACGACGTGGAGCGCGCCCGGGGCATCCTCCGCAAGGCATAATGCGGCGGTCGTGAAGACCGTGTTCATCGTCAACCCGGCGGCCGGGAATCGGCACACCGGGAAGGTCTGGGACGAGCTCTCGGGACGCATCCGCGGTCTCGGGGTCGAGCACGAGGCCCTCATGACCCATGCCCCGGGGGACGCCGCCACGTTGACGGCCAGAGCGATAGAGGAGGGCGCTGACACGGTGGTCGCCGTGGGCGGCGACGGCACCATCAACGAGGTCGCCAACGGCTTCTTCCAGGAGGGTCTGGACACCTCCCGGGCGGCGCTCGGCGTTCTACCGATGGGGACCGGTGGCGACTTCCGCCGCACCGTCGGTATCCCCGACGACTTCACGGCCGCGGTGCAGGCGCTGCTGGCACGCAGGCTCCGGGCCATCGATGCTGGGCGCATCGACATGCTGGACCTCCACGGCCGCCCATACACCCGTCACTACGTGAACATCGCGGATGCGGGGATCGGCGGGGTGGTGGTGGAACGCGTCAACCGGACCAGCAAGTTGCTCGGCGGCCGGGTGAGCTTCCAGTACGGCGCGATGATGACGCTCCTCACCTTCCGGCCCCCGGAGGTGATCGTTGACAGCGCCGAGGGCAGTTTCCAGGGCCGCGCTCAGAACGTCGTGGTGGCAAATTGCCAGTACTTCGGCGGCAGCATGCATGTGGCGCCCGGCGCGATACCCGACGACGGGCTTTTTGACGTCGTGGTGTTCGGAGACATTGCCCGCTTCGAGGCGCTGCGGTCGATCGGCGACATCTACAAGGCGAAGCACGTGGCCAACCCCAAAGTGCGCGGCTGGCGCGCCCGTGAGGTTCGCGTCAGCTCCCCCGAGCGAGTCCTGGTGGACGTGGACGGCGAGATGTGCGGTACCCTGCCGGCGACCTTCACGGTCGTGCCGAAGGTGATTCCGCTGGTCGTGCCCTAGCCGGGGTACAACACGATGGTGACGCGGCAGCAGGTCGGCTGGGCGCTGGTGGCCCTGGCCGGGATCCTCCTGCTGGTGCAGCTGGTGCCCGCGGTGGCATCGGCTGGCCGATCCAAACCCGCCCCGCGCGTTGCGGCGCTGCCCCGCGAAGGCGGCCCCACGGCGCCGACTTCTGACCTGCCGGCGGTCTTCCGCGTCACTCGACTCGCCCCCACGGAGCAGGGATTGATGATCGATCGCACCGCCTCCGGGCGCGATCTTGAGATCGTCAGCTGGCAGGGGGCACTGGACGGCCGTGTCCAGCTGCCGGCGCGCGAGGATTCCACTGATGGCTGGGGCCTGTCGCAGTCCCCCGACGGGTCGCGGCTGCTCGATGGGGTCCTGCTCCTGGACATCGACGGTCGGTTGCGCGACCTCAGCCGGTTGATACAGCAGCCCAACCTCTACAGCTTCACCTGGCGCGACGACAGTGCCGGGGCCTGCGCCCTGCAGCTCGAGAGCGATGGGGTCGCTTCGCTGGTCGAGTTTGCCTTCAACCGGGGCCAGGCTGAGCTGACCCACTACGGGCTACCAGCGGACTTCGGGGCCTCCGGGCAGCTGGCCCGCACTCACTCCGGAGTAACCGAGAAGGTGGCCCCCACGATCCTCGCCTGTAGCCGGGCGACGCGCACCGCGGTGGTCGGTATCGTGGACCTGGTGGGAGCGGCACACGTCGTTATCGTCGACCTCGTGACGGGCGCCGAAGTGGGCCGCAGGGAGTACCCCGCCGGTTCGGCCTCCGGCCTTGTCGGGTCCCGCGACGGGCGCCTCATTGCACTGAACGGTGGGCGAGCGCAGTCCCTGCAGGCCGGACCTGTGCCCCACACCGTGGTCCGCAAGCTTGACGATGGCCGCGTCGTCCGTGACTTTGGCAGCGACCAGGTAGTGCGCAGCTTCAGCAGCGACAACCTAGCAGTGCTGGTCGATTCCCCGACGCGCGCGGGGACCTCCGTCGTCCGGCTCCGCGACGGGGCCCCGGCCTGGAGCGATACCTCGGACCGCCAGCTGTTGGGATGGATCGCGCGCCCGCTGTCGTCCGAGTTCGCCCTGGCGCTGGGCCGGCGGGACACCAACACCTGCACCCGGGGCGAACCGGGAAAATTCCCGCAGTTCTGCCGCTTCCAGCGCGCGCAGGACCTGGTGGTGGCCTCCCCGGACGGCAGCACGCGGGCCCTGGGACACGGGCTGGGGGTCTGGGGCTACCAGGTTCCCTGAGGGCGAAGGCGCTCTGTATACTCTGCGGGAACTCAAAGAAGGAACGATAGAGAGAGCATGTCTATAGCGGTCGACAAGCCCGCAGTGATCGAGAAGCACCGCACCCATGAGACCGACACCGGTTCTCCAGAGGTGCAGGTCGCGATCATGACTGAACGGGTCAAGCATCTGACGGAGCACCTAAAGGCGCATCCGCGTGATCACCACACCCGCCTGGGTCTCTTGAAGCTGGTGGGACGGCGTCGCCGTCTCCTGGACTATCTCGCCCGGCGCGATATCTCCCGCTATCGGTCCCTCGTTGAGAAGCTCGGCCTCCGGCGTTAGCCGGTAACAGCAGGGCTACCAACAACTAGATAGGGACCGTCCCGGCCCAGCCGGTGATCAGCAATTGGTGAGAGCCGCCGCATGGAATGCGGCCTCTGTCCCCAGTTTCTGATCCGGAGCGTGACCGGGGCGCAGTCCGAAGAGGAGACCCCCAATGGGTATGACAACTGAACCCCAGATTCTCGAGCACCGCATCGGTGACAAGACCATCAGCTTCGAGGTCGGCCGCGTCGCCGAGCAGGCCAATGGCGCGGTCATCGTGCGCAGCGGCGACACCATGCTGCTGGTCACCGCGACAATGTCCAAGAACCCCCGCCCCGGCGTGGACTTCCTTCCCCTGACCTGCGACTACGAGGAGAAGATCTACGCCGTCGGCCGCATCCCCGGCAGCTTCTTCCGTCGCGAGGGCCGTCCCGGCGAGCAGGGCATCCTGAACTCCCGCCTGATGGACCGACCCCTGCGGCCGCTGTTTCAGAAGGACCTCCGTCTCGACGTCCAGGCGGTGGCCACCGTGCTGTCGATCGACCAGGAGGCCGACCCGGCGGCAATGGCCATCAATGGCGCCTCCGCCGCGCTGATGCTCTCCGACATCCCCTGGCAGGGGCCCGTCGGCGCGGTGCGCATCGGCATGTTCGACGGCCAGCTGGTGGCCAACCCCTCGGTGTCGAAGATGGCCGAGTCTGACCTCGACCTGATCGTCGCCGGCACCGAGAACGCCATCAACATGGTCGAGGCGGGGGCCCACGAGGTCGACGAGGAGACCATCGTCAAGGCGCTGGAACTTGCCCACTCCGAGATCAAGAAGATCTGCGCCGCCATCAATGAGTTGGCCCGTCACCTTGGTAAGGAGAAGCGGGTCATCGAAAGCCCCGCGGTCGACGAGGAGCTGAAGTCGGCGGTGAACGAACTTGCGGTGGCAAAGATCGGCGAAGCGATTGGCTCACCGGACAAGCTCAAGCGGGAGAACGACCTCGACGAGATCCGTGGCGAGGTGGGTGCCGCGCTGGCCGATCGTTTCCCGGAGCGCGAGAGCGACATCGCTTCGATGTTTGAGAAGACGGTGAAGACGGTCGTTCGCGACGCCATCATCGACAAGAACAACCGTCCCGACGGTCGCAAGACCGACGAGATCCGGCCGATCTGGTGCCAGGTCGGGGTCCTGCCCCGCACCCACGGCTCGGCGATCTTCACCCGGGGCCAGACCCAGGCGCTGTCGGTGGCGACGCTGGGGTCCTCGGGTGACGCCCAGAAGATCGATTCGCTCGGGCTTGAGACCTCCAAGCGGTACATGCACCACTACAACTTCCCGGCCTTCAGCGTCGGCGAGGCCCGCCCTTCGCGTAGCCCCGGCCGCCGCGAGATCGGGCACGGCGCGCTGGCCGAGCGCTCCGTCTACCAGGTCCTGCCGGACGAGAAGGACTACCCCTACGTGATCCGCGTGGTGACCGAGATCCTGGCCTCCAACGGCTCGACCTCGATGGCCTCGGTGTGTGGGTCGACCCTCGCCCTGATGGACGCCGGCGTGCCGATCAAGGCCCCTGTCGCGGGAATCGCGATGGGCCTGATCACCCGCAACGGCGACGCCTCTGAAGGCGCCGAGTACGCCATCCTCTCGGACATCCAGGGGATGGAGGACGCGCTTGGCGACATGGACTTCAAGGTCGCCGGCACCGCCAAGGGCATCACCGGCCTGCAGATGGACATCAAGGTCACGGGGCTGTCGATGGAGGTCATGCGCAAGGCGCTGGCGCAGGCTCGCGAGGGCCGGCTGCACATCCTTGGCAAGATGACCGAGGTGCTCGCCGAGCCGCGCACGGAGATGAGCCCACACGCGCCGCGAATCACCACCATCAAGATCAACCCGGACAACATTCGCGACGTCATCGGGCCAGGCGGCAAGATGATTCGCGAGATCACCTCCGAGTGCAACGTCTCCATCGATGTCGAGGACGACGGCAGCATCAATATCGCCTCCAGCGATGCGGCGAACACCGAGAAGGCCATCGCCTGGATCAAGGGGCTCACCGACGATGTCGAAGTCGGGCGGGTCTACCTGGGCAAGGTCGCGCGGCTGATGCCGTTCGGGGCTTTTGTCTCGGTGCTGCCGAAGAAGGACGGTCTGGTCCACGTCAGCAAGCTCGCCGACTGGCGCGTCGCCAATGTCGAGGACTTCGTGAAGGAGGGCGACCAGATCCTGGTCAAGGTCGACGAGATCGACCGCCAGGGCCGCGTCAACCTCTCCCGCGTCGCCGCGCTCAAGGACGCCGCCCAGTGGGGCCTGTCCGAGGCCGACGAGCACTTCGCAACCCCCCCGGTTCGTCCGGAGCCAGGGTCGCAGCAGGAGTTTTCGCCCCCCGGGGGTGACCGTGGTCCCCGCCGCGAGAACAGCTTCGGCGGCGGCGGTGGTGGGCGCGACGGCGGCGGTGGTGGCGGTCGCGAGCGCGACCGTGACGAGCGCCCGCGTGACGGTGGTTACGGCGGCGGCGCCACGGGTGGCGATGTCGCTCCTGAGAGCAACGGAGGCGGCGCCCCCGAGGGGCCGCCACGCTTCCGCGGCAACCGTCCTCCCCGCGACAGCTGAGAACTTTTTCCTGAACGAGGGCGGCCCCGGCCGCCCTCGTTTACGTTAAGGGCATGGATGAACCGATCCCTCGCTTCGCCTACACGCGCGGAGCCCGCGGGGTGGTGTTTATCACCTGGGGCGGCCGCAAGGTTCGCGCCCTGGCCGGCCGGGAGGCGACCAAGCTGGCGGAGCAGCTGCGGACGGCCGACCTCGAGGAGGCTCAGCTGCTGATGGCGCGCCACACCGGAAACTTCATGCACGAGAACGAGCGGGGGGATCCCCAGGGGTAGGTCCGTCGAGAGGGCGCTGCGCCCGGGCGATCCCTCAGCTGCCTGAAAACATTGGTGGCTGGTAGATCGTCGGCCCTCCTGGGTTTGGATCGACATACGCGTGCAGCTGGTACGGCGCCGCGTCCACAGGCGACTCCATCAGCCCACCGTCCCAGCTGACGTCCCAGACCCATTGCTGGCCGGGCCGGCACGGGTTGCCGCGCATGATCTCCGAACAGCGCACCAGCCGCGCGGACGTCACGGGGTAAGGCCCGAGGTCCGAGTCGTGGCGCGCCACCCGTATGGCCTCACCCCGGGAGCGGCCCCAGACTGGCGCCATCGGCTGGAAGACCATGACCCAGTAGCAGAGCACGGCGACCAGGGGAACAGCGATAGCGGCGGCGATCGACTGCCCCTGGTGTCGAAGCAAGAACGGGGTCATCTCGACAAACCTGCCCTGCCGTCCCGGACACAGAGAGCCCGCATGACTGCGTCCATAAATACGGTTCCTGCGCCGAAGATGCAACAGACCGGTGATGCGTATCGACGACTGGCGCTCTGACCGAATGAGAGCCACCGCCGATCAGGCGGTGACGCTCACCGTCGGACCGCGGGCGAACTGGGGTGGGATGAAGACGAAGCCGCCGGCTTCACGACGGGCCATCTGGTAGCCACCCTCGTGGAGCTGCCAGTGGTGGAAGGGGCAGAGCATGCACATGTCCTCGACCCGGGTTTTGCCGCCCAGCGACCACCACGTGATGTGGTGGGCCTCGCATTGACTTGACGGCCGCCGGCAGCCGGGACGGACACAGCGCGGGTACATCTGTCGCAGCGCGCGCATCTCGCGTTTGCTGAGCCGGCGCTTGAGCTTGCTGACGCCCACCGGCAACAGCTTGCCGTCGAGCAGGATGTTGGTGATCGCCGCGGCGCACGACAGCCGACCAACGGCGGCCCCGGAGAGCATGACGTCGTACTCGGTCTCGGCGGCGGGCGAGCCCGGTCGGTTTAGGAACGTTTCCATGGAGCTGTTGATGACGAGGTGCACCGGCGGCAGGCTGTCGCTGGGTTTGGCGCCGCGCTCCATGTCGTCCATGCACATCTCCACGAATCCGTCCGCCCGGCGCCGCGCCTTGATCCGGTGGTCGTCCCGACCAAACCGATCTGAGCGGCCGTCAATGGCGGTCATCGCCGCGAGGAAGCCGACGGAGTCGAGCTCAACGTTGACGAAGTGACGCCCGTCATCCGTGGTA
>JBHEMS010000073.1:0-52189 GCA_046262455.1 Candidatus Dormibacteria bacterium
CGACCTCGATGAGACGGTCGGTCTGGATCGCGTGTTTGTCATCCACGCCAACGACACCCAGGTGCCGGCTGGGGGACGGGCCGACCGCCACTGGCACATCGGGGAGGGATTGTTGGGCGACGACGCCTTCGCGTACCTGATTCACCACCCGGTAACCCGCGAGCTGCCCTTCATCCTCGAGACGCCGGGTGACGAGGACGTCGAGGGGCGGCGCAACCTCGAGCGCCTCAGGTCGCTGCGATGAGCGGCGTGACCACCGTCCTCTTCGACTACGGACACACCCTGATGGACTTCGCCCGCCCGGAGGAGCTCCTGCTTGACGCCTACCACCGGATCAACCAGCGCCTCGAGCAGGAGCTGGAGACTGCGGTCCCGGCCGCGGCGGACCTGCTCTCCTCTGTCTCCGTCCGTGTCGACGAAAAGATCGGCGACAGCTACCAGGGCGGAGCCGAGCAGGAGGTCGACATCGCCGCGCTGTACGACCAGGCGCTGGGCGCGCTGGGCATGCGGCTGCGGCCCGAGACCGTCGCCTGGGTGGTGGACGAGGAACAGCGCGCCTGGCTCAACGGCATCACCGCGAGCCCCCACGCCCACACCGTGCTGGATGGTCTGCGTTCCCGTGGCCTTCGCCTGGGGATCGTCTCCAACGCCGCCTTCCCGGCGCACAGCATGCGCGCGCAGCTCGCCAGCCTGGGACTGACGCCGTACTTTGGCGCCACCGTCTACAGCTCGGAGATCGGGGTGCGCAAGCCCAACCGGGCGATTTACGAGGAATGCGTGAACCGCCTCGGGGGCGCCAACGGCGGCGCCGTCTACTTCGTGGGCGACCGCCTGCGCGAGGACGTGATGGGTCCCCGACGCCTGGGGTTCGAGGCCGTCCTGACGCACGAGTTCCGCCGCGAGGACCCGCGCCCATGGCGCATTGAGGTGCCGGTCATAACCTCGCTGGACCAGCTACCCGCGCTGATACCCGGCTGATGTCGCGACTGAAGTTGGCCGTCGCGGTCGCGGTGGCGGTCGCTGTTGTCGCCCTTGGGGGAGGCGCATACCTGCTGACCCGCCCGCACGCCGGTCCACCCCCCGTCGCGCTCAGCGCCGGCCCAGGTCCGTCGTCCGGCAGTGCTGGGGCACAGCTGGCGGGGACCTGGCTCGTGGACGCGGGGTCGGAGGTGGGGTATCGCGTCAGAGAACGCTTCGTCGGGCAGCCCGCCGACACAGAGGCGGTCGCGCGCACCTCGACCATCAGCGGCCGGCTGGCGCTGGCCGGGGATGGCGACGGTACACGGCTGCAGTCCGCGTCTTTCAGCGCGGACATCGGCAAGCTGAATAGCCAGGACCCCAACGCCACGCACGGGCTGGCGGTGCGCGACGTCTTCGTGGGACGCATCTACCTGGAGACCGCGGTTTACCCGATGGCGACGTTCGTCGCCAGGCCGCTCCCGGTCACGTCCTCAGCGACTACCTCAAGCCTGATGGTGGGCGGGGCGTTCACCGTGCACGGGGTCACACACGATGTCGCGATCCCGCTGCAGGTCTCTCGCAACGACGAGCGACTGGAGGTGGTGGGCGCCTTCCCGCTGCACTATCCCGACTACAAGATCGACGTCCCCCAGGTCCCCTTCACCAGCGCCAACCCCGACGCCACCATCGAGGTCCACCTGTTCCTGAAGCGGGGCTGACGCCTACTTGACCGAGGCCATCGGCTTGACCTTGCCATCGCCGCCCTTGGCGCTGCCGTCGCCAGCCTCTATGTCGGCCATGGTCGCGATCCGGTTGCGGCCGTGCTCCTTGGCCCAGTAGAGGGCACGGTCGGCGCGCAGGATCAGTTGCTCGCCGGTCTGGCCGTCGCCGGGGAACGAGGACACGCCCCCACTGATGGTGACCTTGAGCGTCATGCCAGGACGTGAGGTGGACTCGAGGATGGTGTCACCGATCGTCTTGCGAAGTTTGTTGGCGACCTGGACGGCGTCGGCACTGCGCGTCTCGGGCATCAGCACGACGAACTCCTCCCCGCCGTACCGGATCACGAAGTCGGTCGCGCGGACGCTGGCGAGCATGATGCTGCCGACCTGCTCCAGCACCTCGTCCCCGATATTGTGGCCGTACGTGTCGTTGACCCCCTTGAAGTGGTCTATGTCGGCGATGATCAGGGACAGGGGCTGGTTGCCGCGCTGGGCGCGCCGGAGCTCGCGCAGCAGGATCTCCTGGAAGAAGCGGCGGTTGGCGAGACCGGTCAGCGGGTCGGAGAGGGACTCGCGTTCAGTGTTCTCGAACATCCGCCCCGCCAGGATCACCAGGCTACCGATGATCAAGGCTAGGATCAGGGTGTTGAAGAACTGGTTGCGGGTCAGGTCGTTGACGGCCGCCGTGAACACCGCCTGGTCTTCCACTACCAGGACCGTCCAGCGCTGCCGCTGGATCGGCGAGTAGCCGATGACGTCATTCTCCGTGCTGGCCAGCAGGTGCGTCGTGGCAAAGCCGGCGTCATTCGCCCCGCTTACCTTGTCCGCGAGGTCGTCGAGGTGCAGCGACTCCACCTTGTCGAGGCTGAACTGCCTCTTCACACTGTCCGACTGCACCGCGTCGAGGCTGCCGAGGACCCTGTAGTCGTAGCTCGGGCCGGCGCTGTTCGCGAGAATGACGCCCTGGCGATTGACGAGGAAGCCGAACTGGTGCTGAGAGGCCAGGTCCTTGCCGAAGAGCGGGGACGCCACGTGGTCGGGCGACAGACGGATGGCCGCCACCCCCAGCACCTTGCCCACCGCGTCGCGCACCGGCATCGAGATGTACATGATCTTGGTTCGATGGTCCTCGGCCAGGCTGATGTCGGAGACGTACGGCTGGTCTGAGGGGGCCACGGCGCCCTTGACGAAGAATTCCTTCTGCCCGAAGTCCTGGCCCTGCTCGCCCGCCCCGTTGGAGAGCACGACGTGCCCGGCGGGGTCCAGCAGCAAAAGCAGCCGATAGTCTGGATCAGCCGCCAGGGCGGGAGTCAGTCGCTTCAGCAGCGGGCCTCCCAGGGCCTGCTGGTCTGTGGGGCTGCCGGCCATGAAGGTGATCGTCTCCGGGTCCGTGGCGACCTGGGTCGCGTCACGGCGGTACTGCAGCACCTGGCTGTCGACCTGGATGGCGGCTGAGCTGGCCAGGCTGGTGAGGAGCTTGCTCTGGGTCGCGGTGAGAGCCTCGGTGCTGCGCTGCTGGGTCAGCCTGGCGAGGGCGAAGATGGCGGCCATCGACAGGAACAGGAAGCCGATCATGATTTTGGTCGAGAGCCGCCAATCGCGGATGTTGCGGAACTCGGTGATGACGCGATTCGCGCCGTTCATGTCACTTACTGGGGGCGGGCTGTGGCGCCGGTGACTTCTCGAACTTGATGATGGACTGCACCACGTTGGAGTCGGCTTTCAACTCCGTGTAGTACAGCACGTTCTGTCGGTTGACACGCACCGAGTTCTTGGAGCCGTAGAGCTGGCCGCAGGCTGACGCCCCGACCTGGCAGAGTACGGGCTTGAAATCCTCGGGACGCGGACTGGGGATCGGCTTGCCGGCGGCGTCGTTGGCCAGGTAGGTCAGGTACCACACGTCATCGACCGCTAGCTCCGTGGCCGAGACCGACCGCAGGTGACCGACGAAGGCCGGCTGGTTGTTGGTCAGGAACACCGCCGTCCAGGCGGTCGACGGGATGGGCAAAGTCGTCTCACCGCCCGGGTCCGCGGTCCGCTTGCCCAGGACCAGGACGCCCACGAGAGCCAGGTTGAGGGCCACCGAAACCGCGAGCAGGGCGAGGTAGGGAACGTTCTGACGGCCGCTGACGCGGCTGGCGGCTCGCGTTGACTCGGCCATGGCGGCCCTACCTTATCACCACGTAGTAGATGGACTGCCCGACGGTCAACGTTGTTCCAGGGAAATGCGCCACGAAGGTGCCTCCGCTCGCGTTCACGCCCAGGGTATCGACGTAGAAACGCCCACTGGGCCCACTGTCGAACATCGGGGTGATGACCACCGCCCGCGGAGCGGCGCTGATCGTGGTCTGACAGGTGAAGCTGTTGGCGGAGACCAAGTTCAACGCGGTCACTGTGCAGGTGCCGGCGAACTTCGGCCCGACCAGGTCCCCGTTCAGGGCGGTGTTGCCCGTGACCGTGGCGTTCCCGGTCACGGTGGTGTTGCCGTTCAGGGCAATCGCAGCGGCGTTCACCGTGAACGCGGACAGCGGGGTCACGGGCCCGAGGGTAATTGCCGTCCCCCCCGCCGAGAGGAGAACGGTGGCGCCATTCTGAATCGAGATGCCCGTCTGGAAGGTGGCCGTCCCAGCTGCGACGGTGAGGCCTCCGTTTAACGTCGCCAGCCCTCCCACGACCGTGGCGCCAGAGAACGCCGCATTACCGTTGACCTGGAGGGCATCGGCCGGGCCCGTCGAGGTCAGCACCGCGGTCGGGGCGGCCCCGGCGCTGGTGAGACTGATGTTGGCGGACTGCGGACACGTGTTGCCCAAGACCGCGCAGTTCTGGATGTAGGAAGCGCTGCCGGTCGCGGGGGCCGCGGCGCCGGTCAGGGCGAAGTCCGACGCCGGGTGTCCCTGCAGGTAATTGGCGTTGAGGTTGTTGACCAGGGTGCTGGACGCGACCACCAGCGGAGGCGTACCGAGACCGACGGTGGAGACCAACTGGCTCGCGGTGAGGGTGCCAGCGCCGGTGGTCAGGTTGCCGGTGACCGTGACCGTCCCGCCCGACGAGGTGATTCCGCCGTTCAGGTGCGAGACCCCGCCGGCGGTCAGCTGGCCGCTGGTATTGGTGTCGCCACAGACTGTGAGGATGGCGCCCGAGGAACAGCCCGTTCCAACCTTGGTTGCGCCCTGCAGGTTGGTCGTGCCGGTGACCGCCGCGTTACCTGTGATCGTCGTGCCGGAGGCCCCAGTCACGGCCAGGGAGTTGGTCCCGGAGGTAAGCGAGGCGTCCCCACCGCTGCTGGTGAGGCCCGCGTTGGCCGTCAGGGGCGCCCCGTTGACCGTGGCCCCGGCATTCGCGGTCAGCAGGCCACCGCCTACCGTCGCGCCCTGGTTGGCCGCGAAGAGCCCGTTGTTGACCGTCGCGCCATTGTTGGCAACCAACGAGCCGGTGAAGGTCGAGCTCGCCCCATTGATGCTCAGGGCGGTGCCGCCATTCGTCAGCGTGATCGGTCCGCCGTTGGTGACGAACTGGCCGATGTTATTGATGCCGTAGGTGTTGCTGATGCCATTGAGGGTGGCGCCGGTGGCGGTGAAGGGCCCGGTGACGGTTGTCCCCCCAGCACTTATCGCGATCCCGTTTCCTCCGGCGGTGAAGTTGAGGTTCACCGGGCCCAGCGCGGTCAGGCCCAGGTTGGCGGAGAGGAGGGCGCCGTTGATCGTCGCGCCCTGGTTGGCCGTCAGCAGGGCGTTGTTGACCGTTGCCCCCGCGTTGGCCGTCAGCAGGCCGGTCGCCGTTAACGGCCCCGTGAAGGTCGAGCTGGTGCCGTCGATGCTCAGCGCGGTGGATCCGTTGGTCAGAGTGATGGGGCCGCCGTTGCTCACGAGCTGACCGGCGTTGTTGATGCCGTTGGTATTGGTGACCCCCGTCAGGGTCGTCGTACCGCTGGCTGTGAACGGGCCGCTGACCACGGTTCCACCGGCGCTGGTGACCTCGATGCCGTTGCCCCCGCTGGTCACGTGGAGATCGATGGGACCACGCGCCGTCAGGCCGTTGTTGACCGTCGCCCCCGCGTTGGCCGTCAGCAGGGCGTTGTTGACCGTGGCACCGCCGTTGGCCGTCAGCAGGCCACCGATCGTCGCGGTGCTGGTGGCGGTGAAGGGTCCGCCAACCGTGGTGCCGTTGACAGTGTCCAGCGTGAGGGTGTTGCTGCCGCTGGTCAGGCTAACGTTGCCGCTGCTGGTCAGGGTACCGGTGTTCTGGAACCCGGCAGTGCTGCTGAGGAGTCCACCGCTCACCGTCTCTCCGCCGGTCGCCAGGAGCGGCCCCGCAACCGTGGTACCCGTGGTGGCGTCAATCGTGACCGAGTTGGTTCCGTTGGTCAGGGTGATCTTGCCGCCGGTGCTGGTCAGGGTCCCGGTATTGCTCAGGCCGGCGTTGGTGGTCAGCAACCCGTTGTTGACTGTGGCCCCACTGTTGGCCACGAGGGCGCCATTGATCGTCTCGCTGCCGTCCGCCACCAGGGGCCCGGTGAACGTGGAGTTCGTGCCGTTGATCGTGAGGCTGTCCCCGCCCGTGCCGTCAAGAGTCACCGTCCCGCCCCCGCTGGTGAGGCTGCCGGTGTTCTTGAACCCCGCGTTGCTGGTGAGCAGCCCGCCGCTCACGGTGGCACCGTTGCTCGCGGTGAGAAGCCCTGTCACCGCGACAGTGGGGGTGGCGCCACTGGAGGTCAGGCTGAGGGGAAGGTTGTTGGTCGTGCTGATGCCACCGTTGGCGTTGATCACACCGTTCGAGGTGAAGGCGCCATTGTCCGTCAGGCTCCCGGTGGTCAGGTTGTCCCGGACAAAGGCCCCGCCGCACACGGTCAGGGTCGGCGCGCCGCCCGGTGGACAGGTCGCGGTTGGGACGCCCAGTGTGGTGAGGCCGCTGAAGTTGGCCGTGGTCCCGTTGACCGTGGTGATGTTGCCCGTCGACGAATTCAACGTCGTCAGGTTCCCGGTGGTCGCGTTCACGGTGTTGGCGGTGATGGTGCCGCTGACGCCGAGGTTGCCGGCGATGCTCGAGTCGCCGTTGATGCTGGCGCCGCCACCCTGGACGGTGAGGCCGCCCGCCGTGGCGATCAGGCCGGCACCCGCCGTCACGGTGCCCCCGGCGCCGACGCTGCCGCTGACGCTGGCGTTACCGGTGACCCCCAGGCCGTTCTGCAGGCTGGTCGCGCCGGTGACGGTGAGCGAGTTGTTCAGGGAGGTCGCCCCGTTGACGGACAGCGGGCCGCCAATCGCGGCGCTGTTCGCGACCGTCAGGTTCTGCACGTTGAGCAGCCCCAGCGTCGAGGTGCCATTCACCGTGAGGTTGCCGCCCACGGTGGCGTTGCCTCCGATGGAGGTGTTGCCTGCGAGGGAGGTGGTGCCCCCGACCGTGGCGTTGCCCGTGGTATTCAGCGTCCCCAGGGTCGCCGTGCCGGGGACCGCCAGACCGCCGTTCAATACCGTGGGACCCCCGACGGTGAAGGGGCCGGACACCGTCCCAGAGCCATTGACGACCAGGCCACCGCTGGTCAGCGAACCGACGGAGAACGCGCCCGCCTTGACCTGGGGCGCCCCGGAGGTGTCGATGTAGTAGTTCGTCGACTGGCCGCCGAACAGCAAGCTGTTGTTGGCGTAGAGGTTTTGCACCAGCGTGCTGCTGCTGACCACCAGAGGCGAACGGCCGGTGGCGACGGTGAAGATGCCCTGGGTCGCGGTCACGGTGGACTCGAACTGGGCGGCCCCGGTGCCGTGCAATGTACTCAGCCGCGTCGCGCCATTGGCCACCAGGTCGTTGACGGTGGTGGGCCCGGTGACGTCCAGGCTGCCGGACACCGTCGCGTTGCGATCGACGTGGAGGTTGCCCTCCGTACGAAGGCTCCCGGTCGACGAGCTCCGATCCGTGGGCGCAAGCTTCTGCCCACCTCCGATCATCCCGATTGCAAAGAGGCCCGCGATGAGAAGGGCCACGATGGCGAGGACGAAGGCGGCAAGAGAGATTCGGAAGCTGCGTTGCGGTGTCACTTAATGCATAAAAGATGGCTGGCCAAGTGCCCGCAGCATAGCAACCGGTCCCGATCGCAGGAACTGACGTCCCATCAATGTGACGTCACTGTCACGGACATTCCTCGGCCGCGGGGATGCATACTGAGACCCTGCGACATGGCCACCGAGGAGTTCAGCGCCTATCTCAAAGAGCGCTGCGCCGCGCGCGGGCTCTCCCTGCACCGCCTGGCAGTCCAGGCGGACTTGAACCAGATCTACTTCTACCAGTCGGTCAACAAGAACAAGGAGAACCCTCCACCGTGGGTCCTCCGGCGTATCGCCCCGCTGCTGGATCTCCCGTACGTTGACCTGCTGATGCGCGCCGGGTACCTGACCGAGGCCGAGCTGGCGGAATACTCCGCGACCAACCCCACACCCTGAACCAGACCGCCTTCACCCGCTGCGTTGCCCACCTGGACATGGACGCGTTCTATGCGTCTGTAGAGCAGCTGCGCCAGCCCGAGCTCCGCGGCAAGCCGGTGGTGGTTGGACACGAGGGCCCGCGCGGGGTGGTGGCCGCCGCATCGTACGAGGCGCGCAAGTTCGGGATTCGATCAGCGATGCCCTCGGCCACCGCCCGCCGGCTTTGCCCGCGGGCCGTTTTCGTCCCGGCGGACTTTGATGCCTACCGGGAGGCATCCGCGAGGGTCTTCTCGGTGCTGCGCCGCTACACCCCGGTCATCGAGCCGCTGGCCCTTGACGAGGCCTACCTTGACCTCACCGCGGACCGCGACGCGCGCGCGTCCGCGGAGGACACCGGCGCCCGGCTCAAGCGCGAGGTGCTGGAGGCGACGGGCGGGCTGACCGCGTCGGTCGGCATCGGCAGCTGCAAGGTGGTGGCCAAGGTAGGCAGCGACCTGCGCAAGCCGGACGGCATGGTGGTGGTGGCCCCCGGGGCCGAGGCGGCGTTCCTCGCCCCCCTGCCCCTGCGGGTGCTCCCCGGCCTCGGCCCGGCCGCAGAGCGTCGCCTCCAGGGCCTCGGGCTGCGTACCGTGGCGGACTTCGCGGGGATGCCTGAGGAGGTGCTCAGGGCCCGCCTCGGCACTGCCGCGGCGGGCCTCCTGGCGCTCGCCCAGGGCGTCGACCCGCGGCCGGTCACGGTCCCGGGCATGCCCAAGAGCATCTCCCGTGAGGTCACCTTCGAGCGGGACGTGACCGACGCCGCCCGGCTGCGGCAGCAGGTCCGGGGACTGGCCCAGGATGTCACCCGAAGTCTCCGCGGGCACTCCCTCTGGACGCGGACGGTCCGCGTGAAGGTTCGGTACTCGGAGGGCTTTGAGACTCACACCGCCCAGGTCACCCTGCCGGTGCCGACGGACAGCGACCGGGAGTTCCTGGAGGCCGCCGACCGGCTGCTGGCACACGCGCTGGTGGATGGCCGGCCGGTGCGGCTGATCGGGATCGGCGCAGCCGGACTCACCGATGCCGTCCAGCCGGCCCTGCTCGAGGGAGCCGATTCCCGCGACCGCGCCCTCGACCAGGCCATGGACACCCTGCACCAGCGGTTCGGGGCCGCTGCTGTGCACCGGGGCCACGCGGCGGCTGGCCGCCAGCTCGACTTCCGGCGCGAAGACCTGGACGCGGTCGGCGAACCACCACCGGGACAAGGCTCGGTAGAGTAGGCGGACATGACCCACACCGTGATGCTGGTCGACGACGATCCCCAGCTACGCCACGTGGTTTCGATGTTCTTCGAGCTCGAGGGCTACAACGTGGTGGAGGCCAAGGACGGTGGCGAGGCCATTACGTTGTTGGGCCAATACGTGCCTGACGTGATCCTCCTCGACCTGATGATGCCCGATGTCTCAGGTCTCGAGGTCTGCCGGCACGTGCGCGCCACCAAGATCCTCAAGGACGTCCCGGTGGTGGTGTTCACCGCCGCCGAGATAAAAGAGGAGGAGCTTCGGTTGGCCGGCGCCGACCGCTTCATCACCAAGCCCTACAGCCTGGACGGCCTGCGCGGCGTGGTGCGCTCGCTGATCAAGGACGGCGCCACCACGAGGACCAGGTAGCCACTCCCCGCCGGCTCAGCCACGTCGATACGTCGGGCCGCGCGCGAATGGTTGACGTTTCCGACAAGGAGGTGACGCGACGTGAGGCGCGCGCCGAGGCGGCGGTGACCATGTCCGAGGAGGCTTTCCAGCAGGCGAGGACCGGCGACCTTCCCAAGGGAGACGTCGTGGCGGTGGCGCGGCTCGCGGGGGTCATGGCCGCCAAGCGCACCGCCGAACTTGTCCCCTTCTGCCACCCTCTGCGACTTACCGACGTGGACGTCGAGGTGAGCTTCGACGAACAGCTGCCGCGCCTGCACGTTGAAGCCCTGGTTCGCTGCGTGGATCGGACCGGCGCCGAGATGGAGGCCCTGACGGCCTGCGCGGTGGCGGGCCTGACGGTGATTGACATGGTGAAGGCCGTCGACCCGTGGTGCCGGCTCACAGACGTCCAGGTCGTCCTCAAGTCGGGGGGTCGCAGCGGCGAGAGACGGCGGGGAGATTGACCCCGATCGTCAGTGGCCGGCGCCCACCAACTGTTCAAGGGCGTGGGGGATGAGCGGCAGCACGGCGTCCAGACTCTCCACCGCCCCCGACGGGCTCCCCGGCAGGTTGACCACCAGGCTCCGCCCCACCACCCCGACGACGCCTCGGGAGAGCATGGCCCGCGGCGTCTTCTCCCTCCCGACCCGGCGCATCTCCTCGGCCATTCCCGGGACGAGGTAGTCGGCGAGTTCGGTGGTCACATCGGGAGTGTGGTCACGCGGGCTCAGACCGGTGCCACCCGTGGTGATTACCAGGCGGGCTCGCGCCGCGGCATTCCCGATGGCCTCCCGGATCTCGGCCGGGTCGTCGGAGACCACCTGCACCGCGTCCGCGTCAAAGCCCCCGTCGCGTAGCCGCTCGGCCACCGCGGGACCGCTGCGATCCTCGGCTTGCCCGCTTGCGGCGCGGTCGCTCACGGTGATGACCGCAACCCGTGGCATGCCTTCATGCTAATGAACGGGAGAGATAAAAAAAGGACCCGGCCCCCGAGGGCCGGATCCTGTTTGGGTTAGGGAGGGATGATGCCTGTAGGGAGAATTTGACTCCACTCAGGGGGTGGCGGCCAACCACGTTCTGGAAACAACGGTGTGTCAGTTAAGTGTGTCATTTATCCGATCACGCTCACGTCGTGGCGTCGGCGGCCGGCGGCGGCGCCACTGCCGTCTGCCGGTGCCACCAGGCCGGTGCCCGGGAGGACCGTCGGCCGCGTGGGGATGGTGAAGCTAAACACCGTGCCGCCGCCGTCGCGGGAGGCAACGGAAATGCGGCCGCCCTGGACCTCGACGAGCTGTTTGACGATGAAGAGCCCCAGCCCGCTGCCGCCGATCGAGGCGGTGGCCGCCGACTCGACGCGGTGGAACTGGTCAAAGATGTGCTCGCGCTCAGCATCAGGGATTCCCAGGCCCCGGTCCGCAACCCACACGCGCATCGCGGCCTCATCGGACGACAGTCCGATCTCCACCTCGTCCGCCCCGGGCGAGTACTTGACGGCGTTCTCGATCAGGTTGCGCAGCACGACCAGCAACTTGTCGCGGTCGCAGCGGGCGGTCAGCGGTTGGCTCGGTAGATGAAGAGTCAGACGGTGCCCTGCTGCTTCGGCTTCAGGCGCCTGGGCCGTGACCGCGTGGCGGATGGCGGCGCTGACGTCCATGTCCTCCAGGTTCGCCTTCAGGGTGGGACCTTCGGCGCGCGAAGCCTCAAGCATCATCTGCACCAGGCGGTTGAGCTCCCCAACCTTAACCCGAAGCTGGCTCATCGGCATGGTCCAGCCCTCCGGAACCTCGCCCAGCGAGCCGTCCTCCATCATGTCGACGTAGCCCATCAGCACCGTAAGCGGGGTGCGCAGCTCGTGCGAGACGGTCTTCAGGAAGTCCGATTTCATCTGGCTGATCTCTTCCATCCGGACCAGGGCCTCGATGGTCGAGCGGTATGCGCTGGCGTTCTCCATGGCCAGCCCCAGTTGGTTCACAATCGCCGACGCGATGCCGACCTCCTCGTCGGTCCAGGCCCTGGGACCGTTGGTGGCGAGGAGGACCACGCCGGAGGTCGCCCCTTTCACGAACACCGGCAGGACCAGGCGCGACTCGATGCCCTCCTCCAGTTTCGAGGGCCGGATGTCGGGGTGCGCAAGCCGTAGTTCCTCGGTCGAGCCCGCGCAGATGGGTTGCCCGGTGCGCACCACGGAGCCCAGCGTTCCTTCTGATACGCGGCCCACATCCTTGGCAGGAGCCTGGCCGTTGAACGCGAGCAGCGCCAGCTGACCATCGGAGACGGGGCCGCCCCGGCGGAACATCCAGGCTATGTCCAGCTCCAGGTCGCGCGCCAGGGATGCCATGGTGTGCTCGGCAATTGCCTCCCAGCGCTTCGACGTGACGAGCTCCTGGCCGACCTTGGTCATGGTGTCGAGCATCTGCCGGTGACGCCGCTCGCGCTGGTTCAGCAGGTCCACGAGGCTTTCGGAGCGTCGTGCCCACTCCGAGGCGGCGATGGAAACCACAGTGACCAGGACCAGCGCCGGGATGGCCACTGGCAGCGCCTCCTCCGCGCGCCGGCCGACGACCGCGACCGAGACCATCCCCAAAACCGCAAAACCTGCCACGCCAATGCCGATCCAGCGCCCGAAGAGCCACGCCGACATGGCAATGGGGAAGGCATAGAGGATGATCACGCCATACGCGACGTTCACGGCGAGGGCCACGGAAAGCAGTACCAGGCAGGCGGTGACGCCGAAGATGACGCCGGCGGACTCGTCCGCGGCGACCAGCCTCAGGGAGGACAGCCGGAAACCCCCCGCCTCGCGGGTGAGACTAGAGCGCCCTCCGTTCCGCCCCATGCCGAATACCTCTGTGAGAGCATCAGTATCATATTTGCTGATGCTGGCCATACCCCTCCTAGCCTAACAGGAGGGACCGCCAGAAGCCTTCGCAGGGGCTTCCTGAGCCGGGTCCAGCCACCATATAATGGGCGTCTCCGTGAAGCGGTTGGCCGGACAACCGGTCCTTGGGGGGCGGGGATTCTGATGCAAGACGAGCTTCGACGCACACAGCTGCACCGTTTGGACACCATCCTTGACGCGCTCGAGCGCCTGAACCTCGCGGACACCAACCGCCTGCCTTCGGACCTCCGCCATGACCTCGAGCTGGCCGGGATCCGCGTCCCGTCGCGACCGAACATCACCGACCTCATCGAGCGGGTCTGGGATCTCCAGGAGGAGTACCTCGACCGCGAGGAGGGTGGCGACCGGGGACTGAGCCGCCGCCCGGCGACCAACTAGTCATTTAGCCGACCAGCGGCGCCACGGTCGTGCCAGCGCCGGCTGGTAGTGTCCCAACGACCATGCTCGCGCGCAGGTCCTCGTTCACCCTTGTCGTCCTGTTGGCGCTCAGCGCCTGCACGGGGACAGGGGTGTTCGGAGGCCAGGGAGGATCCGCCGGGGCTCCGCCGTACCACGACTCACTGGCCGCGGCCAACGCCGTCAGGCGCGCCGACGGGCTCTTCTACGGCAACCGTTACACGGACGCGGAGGCGGCGTTCCGGCACGCCCTGCGGGCCTACCCGTGGTCGGCCGACGTCTACGCCGCGTTCGCGCTGTACCTGAACTATCAGCGGCGCTACAGCGAGGCGGTCGGCGCCGTCGGCCAGGCGCGCAGCAACGACCCCTCGTCGCCCTACGCCGCCGCCGTGGACACACGCGTCCACGACTGGTCGGCGCGCAGCCAGCTTGATCTCAAAGCGGCCGCCGCCACCGGTGCCCAGGCGGTCAAACTGGGGCCCAGATCAGCTCTGGCCCACGTTTTCTACAGTGAGGCTCTTGCCGACAGCGGCGACACGCCTTCGGCCCAGCACCAGCTCGACCTTGCCGCGCCACTGGTCCAGGGCGCCTACGAAAAGGCGGAACTGGAGCGCGAGCGCGCCAACCTGGCCCTGGACACGAACGACAAAGCCGCCCAACTCACCCACCTCAAGGCGTCGCTGGCGCTGCAGCCCACGTGGGCGGAGCGGACGCGGGAGCTGGCGGAGTACGACTTCAGCAATGACAACACGGCCGAGGCCGTCAGCCTGGTTCGCCAGGCCATCTCCCTCGCCCCTGAAGATGCCAACCTTCGCTTGACGCTGGGGAACGAGGCGCTGGTGCGCCAGGACGTGGCGCTGGCCGATGAATCCTTCACCGCAGCCGACCGTCTCAAGCCCCACAGCCCGCTGATCGAATCGACCCTGGCGATGACCCATTTCACCCTGCACCACGACGTGGCGGAGGCGGAGAAGCTGCTACGACAGTCCCTGGCTGACTCCCCGGGAAACATGGACATCGCGGGGCTGCTCGAGGGGTTCCTGCGCTACATCAAGCTGGATGCCGCGGGGGCGGACGCCGTGACGGTCGGATCCCTGCCTTCGGAACCCCTGCAGCCGCGCGCCGTCTTCCCCGTCACGCTCGCCGAGGTCCGTCATCGCCAGCAGCAGGATGCCCTGGATGCCCTCAACGCCACCCGGGCGAAAGCGCGCCTGTCGGCCGTGCACCTGGATGACCGCATCACCCAGGGCGCCACCGCGCACGCGTACT
This sequence comes from Candidatus Dormibacteria bacterium, assembly GCA_046262455.1. Lineage (GTDB taxonomy): Bacteria > Chloroflexota > Dormibacteria > DASZGP01 > DASZGP01 > JAXDLW01. The sequence goes on from JBHEMS010000073.1 coordinate 14,333, forward strand.
GGTGGCTATTCAACCTCTCGCTGCCCGCGGTCAAGGGGCTCGGGATCCACCGCGAGGTCCCGGGAACACCCGGCTTCACCGGGGCGACGATGCGAGACCGATCATCCCGCTTCGGTTATCCCCAGGCCTCGATGGCCGAGGACATCACCCACCGCGATGAACCGGCAGCGGCGATCAAGGACTGGGTGGACAGTGTGTATCACCGCTTCCCGCTGATGATCCCCACCCTCGACGCGATCGGGTTCGGTGAGGCATCCGGCGGAGGGCTTCCCATTGACGTGCTGGACATGGGTTACCTCAACGAGGTCGGTGACGTGCGCCAGACGGTGCCGTTCCCGGCGGACGCCCAGGCGGATGTCCCGGTGGCCTTCACCGGCAACGAACTGCCTGACCCGGTGCCCACCGGCGGCCACTATCCCACCGGGTACCCGGTGACGCTCAACTTCAACCAGTTCGTCAACGTCGCCACGTCGGCTACCGAGGTCCGCGACCCCGCGGGCAAGGTGGTCGACAGCTATATCCTGCCTGCGACGCACGCCGAGGAGAACGTCCTGACGATCCTCCCGAAGGCCCCGCTGAGCAAGAAGACGGTGTACCGCGTGCACGTGGCGGGCACCATCGACGGCGCGGCCTTCAGCAAGGACTGGACCTTCACCACCGAGGCATAAGGTGTCTGCGCGAGCCTCCTTACGATTGATCCGTGCGCCGCTGGATGCCGAACCCATTGTCGTGAGTAACCCGGCGGCTGCGCCGCGCCTGCAGGAGCCACCCCCGCGCCTTGCCGAGCTCCTGGCGGCCGTCCGGCAGGGGCGGCCCCTGCCCGGCCCCGACCCTGCCGTTGTCGACCACTTCGCCGCCATCGCCGGCGAGGCAGACTGGAACGACGTCGCTGAGGCGGTGGTGGCCGCGGAGCTTGTGGATCGCGGTTTTCGGTTCCACCACGTCCGCGGCGACGAGGCCTGCCGGCGCGACGAGCTGCTGCTCGGCGATTACTGCCTGGTCTGCGCCGCGGAGCTGGCAACCCGGCTGGGACGCTCAGAGCTGGACGCCGAGTTTGCCGGCGCCGCGATGGCCGCGGCCACCGGCGCGGACTACGATGCGCACCTGCGCCGCGCCGTCGAGCTGGCCGTTTCCGCACCGGCGGCGCCCATGGCGACCCCGGGCGCCAGCTCCACGGTGGACGGGGTCGACAGTGCCACGGTCCTGCGTGTGATCGAGGATCGCCTCCGCGAGGTCATATCGGCGGACCCACCCGCCGTCGGCCGGCCGATGGATTCGATGCTGTCCGCCGGTGGAAAACGGCTCCGGCCGCAGCTGGCGTACCTGGCGTCGACGCTGGGCCCGGGGCACGACCCGGCGCGCGCGGCGACGCTGGCGAGCGTCATCGAGTTCATCCACAACGCGACGCTGGTCCATGACGACCTGGTGGACGAGAGCCCGCTCCGACGCGGTATTCCCGCCGTCCACGTCGCCTACGGAGCGCAGGCTGCCGTCCGGGTCGGCGATTACTACTTCGGGCGGGCGGCGTCACTGCTGGCCTCGCTGACCAGCCCGCGCGCCACCCGGCTGATCGTGGTGGCGGTGGCCCTCGTGTGCGAAGCGCAGATCGAGGAATTCCGGTCGCGCGGCATGGAGCACCTGGACGAGGCGCGGTACCTCGAGATCGTCGAGGGCAAGACGGCGGCGCTGTTCTCCGGTGCCTGCGCGGCGGGCGCGGCGCTGGCGGGCGCCGGCGACGACGTCGTCCAGGCGATGGCCGAGTATGGCCAGAGCATGGGCATCGCCTTCCAGATGGTCGACGACGTCCTCGACTTCTCCCCGACGTCCGGCAAGACCCTCGTCCAGGACCTCCGTCAGTCTGTCGGGTTGCCCCTGGTGTATGCCGCCGAGGACCCGGAGGTCCGTGAGGCGCTGACGGACCTGCTGCGGGCGAACGAGTTCGACGCGGAGTCAGCGCTTCGCCTGGTTCGCGAGAGCGGCGCGCTGGAGCGAACAATGGAGCGGGCCCACGGCTTCAGGGATCGCGCGCTGGCGGCGCTGAGTGACGTCCCCGCCGGCCCCGCACGAGACCGCTTGCATGAAATCGCCGTGTTCGCCGTCACGAGGACATCGTGAGCGCCCCCGCCGCCGCCGCCCCCTCACCGCTGACAGTCTCCCGGCTGCTCTACAACTGGCGCTACTCGATCGCGACGTGCAACTGCCCCCAGGGCAGCGACATCGATGGCGTGACCCGCTGGCTGGTGCTGACGCGGGCCTGCGTGCAGCCCATGACCCTGATCGCAGTGTTCACGGCGGGCCTTTTGGCGGTGCGCGCGCCCGGCTTCAACGCCTTTTTCTTCGCCCTCGCGGCGGTCGGCGCTGTGCTGGCCCACGCCAACAACAACCTGATGAACGACCTTTTCGACCTCGATGTTGGCAACGACACCAAGGAATACCCTCGCGCGCTCTACGCCCCCCACCCGATTCTGTCGGGGATGATCACCCGCCGAGGCCTCATCGCGGCGGTGCTGGTGATCAACGTCGTGGACCTGCTGATCATGCTGTTCCTGGTCAGCCAGCGCGGGCCCCTCGTCGTGGCCTTCGCCCTGGCCGGGCTGTTCATCTCCGTGGGCTACACCGCACCGCCCCTGCGGCTGAAGAAGCGCGGCCTCGGCGAACCAGGCGTATTCCTGATCTGGGGGCCGTTGATGATCGGCGGCACATACTTCGCTGCCACAGGTCACCTCTCCTGGCAGTCGCTCCTGGCCTCCATCCCCTACGGGCTACTGGTCACCTCGGTGCTGATGGGCAAGCACATCGACAAACTGCCGTGGGACGCGCCCAAGAAGGTCGGTACGCTGCCGTATCTCCTCGGGGAAGCGCGCGCACGCAAGGTGACGGAGGTCCTTATGATCGCGTTCTACCCCGTGGTCGTGGTACTGGTCGTGCTGGGCTCCCTGCCGCTCCCGGTCCTGCTCGTGTTCGTCGCGGTGCCGCGACTCGTCAAAGTCCTGGAGTACTACCACAAGCCGAAGCCCGAGGCTCCGCCGGAGAACTACCCGGTGTGGCCGCTCTGGTACGTCGCGGCGGCATTCCTGCACACCCGCCGCGCCGGCGGTCTGCTGGTGCTGGGACTGTTGATCGGCGCCGTCTTCCCCTTCCTAACACTCCATATCGGGGCCTGATACCCGGGAGCGCGTTTACAAACCCCGGGCGAACCCCTATTTTTCGCTGAACAATGACCAACGGGGGGGCCTCCGACGCGACTTTCAGCCCCACGTTCCCGTGCCCCGTCTGCATCGGCACCATGATCCCAGGCCAGACGGTACTGTCGCGCACCACCCAGGGGGCAGGCAAGGTCTGGGTTCTCGATGATGGGCCGCCACACCTCGTCGAGTGTTCCCGCTGCGCGGGTCGGGGCCTACTGGAGAATCGCCGAAACCGGACTGACCGGCGGCAGGGGACTCGCGACCGCCGGGACTGACCTCCGCTGTCAGGGGATGACGAACACCGGCTGAGTCCACGCCTCCGCCCCGTCGGCCCGCCTCGCCACGGCGCGCACGTACTGCTCGTTCCAGCGCACCTTGTAGGTGCCGTCGGGCCCATTGGTCGTCGCCAGCGGCGTGCCCCCCCGGCCGAACCAGCGAATGCTGCTGGCGTCGGTCGTGATCACCCGGACGCTGTCACCGGCGGTGGTGTCCACGCCCAGGATGCGCACGCCCGTGCTGTCCACGAAGGCGCCCCGGCGAATCGCGTCGTAGATCAGCGGCGGGCTCACCTCGGACGACTGCACGTCCACCGAGGTCAGGCCGAGAGTCGAGTTCGGTCCGCCGATGTCGAGGGTGTCATCGCCAACCACCCCCCAAACCCGGCGACCCCGCGACAGCACCTGGTCCCAGATGTCGGTGGCATCAGCCACCAGCGGGTTGTCATGGTGCAGGCGCGCGTCGTAGACCTCGATGGCGTCAAGCCCCTTGAGGGTGAGGACCTGGTCGATTCCCACCGCGGGCGGCTCCTTCGGACGGGCCAGGACCACGCCGCCCGCCTGCCTGTGAACCGCGTCGATCGCCCCCTGGAGGGTGGTCGGGGCGGGGATGTTGTCGACGCCGTACTCCAGCAACCGTCCGAATGGGAACACGGCCTCCGCCCCGGGTACAGCCAGGATGTTCGGGGTGTCGAATTGGCTGGTTATCGTCAGGGTGTTCTGGTCGGTGATGGAGACCCACTCGTAACCCTTCCGCTCGTACGCCCGGGAGAGGTCGCGGGGGATCTCGTGGCCGATCCCGTGGTTCGACTGGACGTGCAGCTGACCCCGGTGGAAAAGCTGCGCCTGGTACGGGGACTCGAGATAGTGGGCGCGGCGCCCGGCCGGCGCGCTGGACGCAGGACGCCGCAGCATGACCACCGCGGCGGCGATACCAAGCATGACCATGGCGGTCAGAAAGACGACCGCGGACAGGTCCAGCGTGCGCCTCACGGGTGCCGGCCGCTCATTCCTCGACGATAGGGGACCGAGGCGCCGGGCCCCCCGCCAGGAGTACGGCGCGGGCCTCGCCGGCGAGGTACAGCGAACCCATCACGAGCACCAGGCCGTCCGGGCCCGCCCGGCGCCTGGCAGTTTCGATGGCGCGCGCAATATCGGTCTCGGCGACATCGTTTCTGCGCCTAAGTTCGCGGGCCTGCGCCAGTAGCCTGGGCGCCGGTTGGGCGCGGTCCTCGCGGACCTCGGTGAAGACCGTGGCCCATCCCGGGGGGAGGAGCGCCATCATGCCCGAGATGTCCTTGTCGCCCATGGCCCCGAACACGATTTCGACCCGCCGGTCGCCGCCCGCGAGGGCGTCCACCGCGGCAACCGTCGCGGCCACCGCGGCGGGGTTGTGAGCGCCGTCGACCAGCACCTGCGGGCCGCCCTCGAAAACCTCCAGCCTGCCGGGCCACCGCGTCTCGGTCAGCCCTTGGCGGATGGTTTCGTCGGTGAGTAGCAGGTCGTGCCGGCTGGCCATCAGTTGCAGGGCCGCGACCGCCACCCCCGCGTTGGCAACCTGGTGCGCTCCCAGCAACGGGGCGTGGAGCCCCTCGATGTCCCGCAGACCATCAGCCCGCGCATTGAAGGCGAAGCCTGTCCCGTCCCAGCCGGAGGCACCCGACACAACGTCGAAGTCACGTCCCATCAACCAGGCCCTGGCGCCCACCTCTTGACAACGCGTGGCCGCCACCTCGCGCGCCTCGGGGGAGAGCGGGCCGCACACCACGACGTCGCCGCGCTGGATGATCCCCGCCTTCTCGGTGGCGATGGCGGTTACGGTGTCGCCCAGGTACTGCTGATGGTCGAGGTCCACCACGGTGATGACCTTGACCCCGAGGTCGGTGACATTGGTGGCATCGAGCCGACCGCCCATTCCCACCTCGCAGACCATGAGGTCGGCTCCGCGGTCACGCGCGTGGCAGAGCGCCAGCGTGGTCAGGATCTCGAACTCGGTCGGCGCCCCGTGGACGTTCGTCACCCGTTCGATGGACGGTACCAGCCCGGATACGGCGGCGGCGAACTCCGCCTCGGAGATGGCCACCTGGTCGACGAGAACCCGCTCGGTGTACGAGCTGAGGTGAGGCTTTGGCATCGCCGCCGCACGAAGCCCCCCGGCGTGGAGCACGGCGCTGATGAAGGCGCACGTCGAGCCCTTGCCATTGGTGCCGGCTACCAGCACGCCGCGCAGACCGCGGTCTGGGGCCCCCGCGGCATCCAGCAGGGCCCGTGTCCGCTCGAGGCCCAGCTTGATTCCAAACCGGCCGGTCGAGGTGATGTAGCGAAGTGCGTCCGGGTAGGAGGGCGCCTCGCTCAGTCCGGTGATTTCCGCGCGGCCTCCAGCGTGTTGTGAAGGAGCATGGCGATGGTCATCGGCCCTACCCCGCGGGGCACCGGCGTGAGCAGGCCGGCAACCGCGCCGACGCTCTCGCGCTCGACGTCCCCGACCAGCCTTTCCTTGCCGCCGGGCTCTGTCGCCGGTAGCCGGTTCATCGCCACGTCGATGACGGTGGCGCCGGGCTTGACCATGTCCCCCGTGATGAGGGCCGCGCGGCCGACCGCCGTCACCAGCACATCGGCCCGCCGGGTGACCTCCGCCAGGTTGGCGGTGCGGCTGTGGGCCACGGTCACCGTGGCATCGGCCAGCAGCAGCAGGCGTCCAATCGGCCTACCCACGATGTTGCTGCGGCCGACCACCACTGCCTCCTTGCCGCGCAGCTCGACCGATTCCCGGCGCAGCAACTCCATGATCCCCGCCGGTGTGCATGGCAGGACGCCGGGCGTACCCATGGCGAGCCGCGCGACGTTGTCGGGATGAAGGCCGTCGGCGTCCTTGCTCGGGTCGATGGCCCGCACCACCGTGTCCTCATCGACCTGCGCAGGCAGCGGCAGCTGCACCAGGATGCCATCAATGCGCGGGTCCTCGTTCAGCGTGCGCACCGCCTCCAAGACCTGGTCCTGATTGGTGCTCGCCGGGAGCACGACCTGCTCAGAGTGAAACCCCGCCCTCGCGCTGGCGGTGGTTTTGTTGCGCACATAGATCGCCGATGCGGGGTCGTCTCCCACCAGGACCACCCCGAGGCCGGGCGCGCGGCGGCCCGCCGCCACCATCTGCGCCACCTCGGCGGCAATCTCCTCCCGGATGGCCTGCGCCACGGCCAGCCCGTCGATCAGCCGCGCGGTCACGCCTTGCCCACGTACTGCCGCCGCGCCTCCTCGGTCACCCTGCGGTGAGCCTCGGCGATCGGCAGCCCGGCGGCGGCAGAGCGCTCCAGGATGTCGTCGTGCTCCGGCACAGCGTCGATCACCTCGCCGCCCACCAGCTTGAGCTTCACGCCCACCTGTCCAATCGAGCTGTCGAGTGTCTCGACGCGCCGCGCCGCCACAAATCGGCGCTGTTCGCGCGTCCTCACCCCAAGGGTGGACGTCTCACGGATCAGACGCTCCGCCAGCCCCGCGGCAGCCTCGGGGTGGCACAGCACCGTGAGCAGGTGTGCCGAGCGGCCCTTTTTCATCACCACTGGGGTCACAAAAGCCTCCAGGGCACCCGCGCCCAGCATGGCGTCGAGCACATCGCTCAACAGGTTGGCTGGCATGTCGTCGATATTGGTCTCCAAAACGGTCACCGTGTCCTCCTCGACGGCCGTCGCCGGCGCGGCGGGTGCCGGGGGCTCCTCCTCTGGCTCGGCGTCCTCCAACTCACCCACGATGAGCCGCAGGACATTGGGCCAGTCGAGATCCGCGGTGCCGGCGCCGTATCCCTGTAGCTGGTGGTCGATCCGCGGCGACTCGAACCGAGCACAGGCGGCCAGGATCGCCGCCCCGGTCGGCGTCACCAACTCGGCACCGCCGTCCTTGCGGTAGGTGGGCGCCCCCACCGCGTCGAGGATGTGGACCGTCGCCGGGGCAGGGAGGGGGATCGTGCCGTGGGCGGAGACCGTCTCGCCGTCACTGAGGGGGAGGGAGGAGCAGAAGAACGCCTCGATGCCGAGCTCGTCGGCCAGCGCAAAGGTCCCGACCACGTCGATCACGGCATCGATCGCCCCGGTCTCGTGCAGGCGCACCCTGTCAAGCTCGACGTTGTGGGCCCTGGCCTCAGCCTGCCCCAGCAACCGGAAGGCCAGCCGGGAGCGCTCCTTGACGCCGTCATCCAGGGGCGCGGCGGCGATCACCCGGTCGATCTCGGCGACGTGCTGCCACGGCTTTGGCTTCCTCACCTGGATCTCCACGTGGGTGGCCCGCAGGTTGCCCTTCATCCGCTCGCTGGCGACCACCTCCGCCGCGTCGCTGAGCCCCAGCGAGGTCAGCACCTCGGTGAGCGTCTCGAGCCGGGCGCCGGCGTCCAGGAACGCGCCCAGGAGCATGTTCCCCGAGGCGCCCGAGAGGCAATCGAAGTAGGCGACCCTCACCTGTTACCAGCTTCTGCCGGGCGCACGATCTCGACCGCGAACTCGCGAAAGTTGCCGGCGACCGGGGGAACCTTGCCGACCCGCACCCGCACCTCCTGCACCCGCGGCAAGGGCAGGACCCGCGCCGCGATGGTCTCCGCCATGGATTCCAGCAGCCGGTGCTGCTCCTCCTCGACGACCTTGCGCACCAGCTGGTAGACGAGCACGTAATCGACGGCGGCATCAAGGCGATCGCTCTGAGCGGCCTCCGCGAGGTCCACCCCGATCTCCAGGTTGACCGTGTAGCGCCCTCCCAGTTCGCGCTCGGCCGCAACATCGCCGTGGTAGCCGTAGAAGCTCATGTCGCGCAGCAGCAGCCGGTCCATTACGTCAAGTCTACGGTTGCTTTGACAAACACACTTGACGGTGGGAAACTGGAGTCGTGAGGGTGGATGTCAGGGCCAGCGGTCTACGGACTCGCCGCGAGGCCAGGGGTTGGACCCAACGGGAGCTCGCCAAGCGCGCGGGCGTCACGCAGAACTACATCCCCGCGCTGGAGTTGGGCACCCGGAACCCGGGACCCGACCTGCGCCAGAAGTTGATGGACCTCTTCCAGTGCGACTTCGAGGACCTCTTCACCGTGGTGATGATCAATCCCATCACCAAGAAGGAGGACGTCATGGTGCGCGAGGACCGGACCGCCTGAGGGCTTTCCCCACCAAAGGACCGCCGGTCGCTGTCAGAATGTGGCGATGGCCAAAAAAGACGCAAAATCCAAGAAGTCCGGTTTAGAGAAAGCCAAGGCGCGGCTGACCCGAGCCCAGGCCAAGCTGATGCGCGCGGAGCGACTCGTGGAGCGGGCCATCGCCAAAGCGGCGCCCGCCGTCAGCCTGGCTGCGGTCACGAAGGCGGCGCCCCCAAGGAAGACGGCATCCACTAAGAAGGCGGCACCCGCTAAGAAGGCAGCACCGGCGAAAAAGGTGTCGGCGGCGAAGAAGAGCGCCGCCACGAGGCCATCCTCCACCCGGCCGGCCTCCTCCACCCGTGCGGCCGCCAAGGCCGCGGGGGCAAGCGCCGCGGCGAAGCCGGCGTCAACGCGCTCGATCAAGCGCCCATCATCGAAGTCCCCCGCCCGTCCGCGCGCCACCGGGAGCAACGGGTCGACGTAGAGAGACTGGTAGACGGGGCTTTCGACGAGGCCGTAGACACCCGGCGGGCGATCCATGCCAACCCTGAGCTGGCGTTCGACGAGCGGAAGACGACCGCATTGATCCGGGAGCGCCTCACCGGTCTGGGCCTCACCGAACTGCCGTGCCCGACAGAGACCGGCGCGGTCTTCCGGCTCGACGGCGCCAAACCAGGCAAGACGGTGATGCTCCGTGCTGACATCGACGCTCTGCCGGTCGAGGAGGAGGTTGACCTTCCCTTCCGCTCGCGCGTTCGCGGGCGGATGCACGCCTGCGGCCATGACGCCCATGCCGCCATCCTCCTCGCCAGCGCGCGCGTTCTCGCCGCGCGCGCGGAAGCGCTGCCGGGAAGCTATGTCTTCCTCTTCCAGCCCGGTGAGGAGTTTGGCTATGGCGCGCTGCGCATGATCGAGGGCGGCGTGCTCGACGGCTTCCGCGCCGACCGCGTCCTGGGTCTGCACGTGGCTGCGCCGCTGCCGACCGGGCTGGTGGGAGTCCGGGCGGGGGTCGAGTACAGCCGCGCGCAGCCGTTCAAAGTGACGCTGTCCGGGGTGGGGGCCCACGCGGCGATGTCGGGGTCAGAGGGGAATGTTGTCCTTGCCGTCTCGAGCCTGAACACCCGTCTCGCCTCGGTCGTCGAGGACCTTGAGTACGAGTTCGTTAGCTGTGCCTGCAGCGCGGGCGTGATTCGCGCGGGGACCGCCTCCAACGTGGTGCCGCGACAGGCTTCGCTGGAGGGCACCTGCCGCACCTTCACCGAGGACCAGTACGTCACCGCTTCAGGCCGCCTGAAGGAGCTCTGTGCTGCCGTCGAGGCCGAGTTCTCGGTGAACATCGCGGTCGAACTGGGCCGGGTCGTCCCGGAGGTGGTCAACGACACCGAGGCGACCGAGATCTTCCGCGCGGCCGCGCGTTCGGCGGTCGGGGATGACAATGTTTTCGAGGCGCCCCCGGTCCAGCCCAGTGACGATGTGAGCGAGTTCCTCAGGCGCATCCCAGGGGTCTACTACCTGGTCGGCGCGCGGCCGGGCGCCTCGCCGCCGGCAATGCACCACGCGCCGGATTTCGCCATCGACGAGGAGTGCCTACGAGTCGGCGCCCGCACGCTGGTCGCGGGCGCCATCGCCTTAGCCGCCGGTTAGGCGGCCGTCACTCGCCCTACTGGACGCTTTTCTTCAGCTCGAGCTTGGCCGGGCCTTTGGCGTTCGAGCTTTGGACGCCGCTCGCCGCCTCGGGGGTCGGTCGGCCAGGGCTCGCGGTACCGGCTCGCTCTCCATTCCCTCTATCTTGACGTCGGAGATCTCCTCCCCCAGCCGGGGCAGGTCCTCGATCGTGGCATCCCGGTGGTCCGGTAGGGCGAAGGCATCCTCATGGCCGCGACTGGACTTGTAGAGGGCCCCCAGGTAGACGTTGACGACGCCTGCGATCGGGACCGCGAACAACGCACCAAGCACCCCGCCGACGTCCGCGCCGATGAGCAGGGCCGCCATCGCCGCCAGGGGATGAAGCCGCGTGGCATTGCCGGTGACCCTCGGGCCGATGACGTAGGCCTCGATGGCGTGCCCGCCCACCCCGATGACCGCCGCCAAGACACCCAGCAAGGGGCTCTGGAGTAGCGCGAACACCACACCCAGGGCCATCCCCACCGGCGCGCCGACCAGAGGGATGAACTCCAGGAAGAACACCGCGATACCGATCACAAAGGCGAAGTGAACGCCGATCAGAGTCAGCGCCAAGCCGGTGTATACACCCATCAGGAGCGCCATGATCAGCTGCCCTCGAACATAGGCCAGGACGGTGCTGCCGGTGGCCACCATGAAGAAGTCCACCTGCTCCTGGTGATCGTTGAACAGGCGCCGGACGGCGGCCACCAGCTCGCGGCCCTGGGACTCCAGGTAGATCGAGATGACCGCGATCAGGAGGATGTTGATCAGGGCGCTGATGAAGCCCTGGAGGGCCCGGAAGGCGTTGTTGAATATCTGGCTGCCGATCGCGGAACTTCCACCGCCGCGCATGTCCATGTAAATCCCAAAGCGGGCGAAATCCGCCTGGAAGCTGCTGAGGAACTCGGTCGCCTTCCTGTACAACCGGGGCGCTTCGTTGGTGAAATCGCGGGCCTGCTGCCCGATCAGGGGGACGAGCAGGGCGATCCCCCCGCCGACCACCAGCAGGAGCCCGATGTTGACCGCGAGGACCGACAGGCCGCGTCTGCCGTGGAGCAGGCTGGTGTGCTCGAGACGGTCGATCAGGGGAGTCAGCAGCAACGCGATGATCGCCGCGAAGACGAAGAGCAGCAGGACGTGGAAGATCCGCGAGAAGATGAAGTTCTCCTGGTGGTAAACCTGCAGCGCCACCGTGGCTATCAGCAGGTAGACCAGGACTCGCACCGGCTGGGGAACGGAGTCCCAGCGAACGGTCCGCGCAGAGGGCTGCGGCCGAGCCTCCGGCGCCTCGCTCATACGTCAATGGTACGGGCCGACGCCCGCCGTTTGTCAGTGGCCGCCCAGCGCTTTGCGAATCCAGCCGGGCATCGCCGGTTCGACCTCCTGCCCGGGGATGCGGCAGCTGGCCATACCGCGCTTCTCGAGGTAGCGCTGGTGATAGTCCTCCGCCTCCCAGAAGGTGGGGCTGGGCGTGACCTCGGTGACCACCGGCCTGTGGTGCCGGGGCGCCTCCTCGGTCTTGACCCGCTCGGCGACCACCTGCTGTTCGGGTGAGTGGTAGAAGACCGCCGAACGGTACTGGTCGCCGACGTCGGGGCCCTGTCGGTTGAGTTGCGTGGGGTCATGAAGGCTGAAGAATTTGCGCGTCAGGTCCTCATAGGAAACCTGGGCGGGGTCGAACTCGACCTCGACGGCCTCGGCGTGGCCGGTGGTGTGGCTGCAGACCTGCTCGTACGTGGGGTTGTCGGCGCGACCCCCGACGTACCCGACCCGGGTGCCAATCACCCCCGGCGTCTGACGGAACTCGGCCTCGACTCCCCAGAAACATCCTGCCGCAAAAGTCGCCTTCTCGCTCATCAGTCCTCTCTCAGTGTTTGTTGCCGCGGTGGCGGCGGATCCAGTATGGGAAATCCCAATCCACCGCTCCTGATTCCAATTCGCCTGGAAGGCGTTGCCGGATCAGCGGCCCATCCGCCAGTTGCTCGGTCGCGGCGCCGAGCGCTCGAGGTTCTCCCAGTCGGCGCGGACCGGGTTGAAGACGTCGATCACCACGCAGCCATCCGGTCCGCTCACCGCGCTGTGGGGCGTGTCCGACCGGATGCTGTACGTGTCCCCGGTCTCCAGGGTTCGCGTCTCGCCACCGATCGTGAAGGTCAGTTGACCCTGGACGATGAACCCCAGTTGCTCGTTCTCGTGGTGATGTTCCTGCAGTTGCACATTGGGCTCGATGTCCACCAGGGCCATCGTCATCCGCTCCCCGGTGATCACTCGGCCCTGGATGCCATCCCAGATCTGGCGGACCTCCTGGGAGTTGAAATCTGAGTAAGTTGCCATGTCACCTCCTGACCGGATGGACGAGCATATCGCCGATACCAGGAGAGGTTCTACTAGCATGGCGGGGTGGGCACGAGCGACATCGACATCCTCTATGGGGGCGGCGTCAGCTTCCCGCCGGACCCGCGGTTCGCGTCGCAGGCAAACGGGGGGCCTGGGCTTTACGACATGGACCCGCTGGCGTACTGGGAGGACGAGGCGCGACGATTGCATTGGTTCGCGGCGTGGGACCGGACGTTGGAGTGGGACGCGCCAGATGCCCGGTGGTTCGTCGGCGGCAAGCTCAACGTCGCGTACAACTGCGTCGACCGCCATGTCGCGGCGGGGCTGGGCGAACGCGTCGCCTTCCATTGGGAGGGCGAGCCAGGAGACCGGCGCACCATCACCTACAAGGAGCTACTGGAGCAGGTGTCGCAGACGGCCAACGCGCTCCGAGAGCTGGGTGTGGAGCGCGGCGACCGGGTGGCCATCTACATGCCGATGATCCCCGAGCTGCCGGTGGCGATGCTGGCATGTGCGCGCATCGGCGCGGCGCACACCGTGGTCTTTGGCGGGTTCTCGGCGGAGGCCCTCTCCAACCGGATCCAGGACGCCCAGGCCACCGCGGTGATCACCGCGGACGGCGGCAACCGCCGGGGCCAACCTGCCGCCCTCAAGCCGGCCGTCGACGAGGCGCTCGAAAGCTGCCCGTCCGTGAGGCAGGTGCTGGTTGCCCGCCGCACCGGCCAGGAGACCGCCATGAAGCACGGCCGGGACGTGTGGTGGCACGACATCGTGCCGCGACAGTCCACGGACTGCCCCTGCGAGGAGATGGACGCCGAGGATCTGCTCTACATCCTCTACACCTCGGGGACCACGGCCAAGCCCAAGGGCATCATGCACACCACCGGCGGCTACCTCACCGGGGTCAGCGCGACCCACCGCTACGTGTTCGACCTCAAACCGCAGACCGATGTGTACTGGTGTGCCGCCGATATAGGTTGGGTCACCGGGCACAGCTACATCGTGTACGGACCACTGTGCAACGGGGCCACGAGCGTGATGTACGAGGGCACCCCGGACACACCTGCCAGGGACCGCTGGTGGGAGATCGTCGAACGCTACGGCGTCAGCATCCTCTACTGCGCGCCGACCGCCATCCGGACGTTCATGAAGTGGGGAGAACGCTGGCCGCAGGGGCACGACATGACGTCGCTGAGGTTGCTTGGGTCGGTCGGCGAACCGATCAACCCCGAGGCGTGGCTGTGGTATCGCTCGAACATCGGCGGCGGCCGCACACCGGTGGTCGACACCTGGTGGCAGACGGAGACGGGGGCAATCATGATCAGCCCCCTGCCAGGCGTCTCCACCCTCAAGCCAGGGTCCGCCAACCGCCCCCTGCCCGGGGTCTCCGCGAAAGTCGTGGACGGTGCGGGCAACGAGGTTCGCCCCGGGGGCGGCGGGTACCTCACCCTGGATCAGCCATGGCCCTCGATGCTTCGTGGGATCTACGGTGACCACGACCGCTACGTCGAGACGTACTGGTCGAAGTACCCCGGCAAGTACTTCGTCGGCGACGGCGCCCGCGTCGACGAGGAGGGCGACTTCTGGCTCCTGGGGCGGGTGGACGACGTGATGAACATCAGCGGGCATCGGCTCTCAACTATCGAGATCGAGTCGGCGCTGGTGGACCACCCCGCCGTGGCGGAGGCGGCGGTGGTGGGGATGGCCGACGACACCACCGGGCAGGCAATCGTCGCCTACGTGGTCCTTCGCGAAGGAATGGACCCAACCCCCGAGCGCGGTGCTGAGGTCCGTGAGCACGTTGGTAAGGTGATCTCGCCGATCGCACGACCAAAGTTCGTTCACTTCACCGCCGACCTTCCCAAGACGCGGTCGGGGAAGATCATGCGACGCCTGCTGCGGGATGTCGCCGAACAGCGAGCCATGGGCGACACCACGACGCTTGCTGACGCTTCGGTGCTCGACGCCCTGCAGACAGGAGCGGCGGCAAAAGACGCGGAATAGGCTCATTTCATGGCACGCAGCATCTCCCCCTTCGTCGAGCTCTTTCGGAATTTCGTCACGTCCGACGAAGGCCTCAATTTCCTCCTCCGAACGATCGAGGACGTGCCGATGGCCATCATTCTCTACGACGTCAGCGCGCCCAATCCCGAGGTCGTGTACCTGAACCGTGCCGCTCGGCCGATCGGCATCGAGGTGGTTGACGAGGTTGCCGGCCACAGTGCGCACGAGATATTCCCGACCAGCGGGATGGACCAGGACCTTTGGGTGCGGGAGTCGGTCGAGAAGGGCGAACCCATTCACGTTTCGGAGTACGAGACCGGGGACCAGCGGATCTGGGAGGCGGACATCTACCCGGTCCGCCCGTCCGACGGCGCCCCGACCTACGTGCTGGTGATGGGCATCGACGTGACCGAGTCGGTGCGCACCCGGCGTCGCGCGGACGCGGAGCGCGAGGAGCAGGCCGCGACACTACGCGCCAGCGCTGCGAGAATGGCCGGCTTGGAAAAGATCAAGTCCGACTTCCTGAACCTTGCCTCCCACGAGCTCCGCGGCCCGCTCTCCGTGCTTAACGGGTACCTGGCGATGCTCACTGACGGCTCCCTCGGTGAACTGCCCCCGCGGGCGCGCGGGGTCCTTCCCGCGCTCAATGCCAAGGCCAGCCAGATGGGCATGCTCATCACCCAGATGCTGGAGGCCGCGCGCCTGGAGGACAGTCAGCTGCAGCTGAAGCTGGAACCGGTGGACCTGCGGCGCCTGGTCCGAAATGCCGTCGACACCATGGGATCCATGACCGCCCCCGGGCAGTCGCTGCTCTTCGGGGAACCCGGCGGCGAAATCCTTTTGGTGGCTGACGCGGGGCGCGTTGAGACGATCCTTCTGAACCTCATAGACAATGCGCTCAAGTACTCGCCGGCGGGTGGGGTCGTGCAGGTCATCGTCAGCGCGGATGCCGAGGCGGCGACCGTGCGGGTACGTGATCGCGGCATCGGCATCGCGGAGGAGGACCTGCCACGGCTCTTCACGCGCTTTGGCCGCCTGGTCACCCCGGAGAACAGCCACATCCAGGGCACGGGGCTCGGCCTCTACCTGTCACGGGAGATCGCGCGCATGCACGGCGGGGACATCACGGTGGTGTCCGCCCGCGCCAAGGGCAGCGAATTTTCCCTCAGCCTGCCGCTTTTCGGCCCGCAGCCCTAAACTCGAGGTATGGCGGTCGCCGAGGTTTCCCTGGGTTGGGACGCGGGTACAGTGCCCCTCCACACCCACGCGTGCTACTACTACAGCGACGAGGAGACGCTGCGTGGCAGCCTGGAGTTCGTCCGCGCAGGGCTTGACGTCCCGGAGGACCTCGGCGTCATCTTCGCCGACGAGAGCCGCTTTGAACAGCTCAAGGGGTGGCTGCAGGAGGCCCACGGTGGTGACATCGAAGGCCTTGTGGCAAACGGCAAGCTGGCAATGATCGGCGGGGCCCCGACGATGGAGGAGCTGGTCGCCAAGATCGGCGGCCGCCTCGATGAGGGGATCGCGGCGGGGTACAAACTCATCCGCTTCCTTGGCTTCATCGCCTGGGGCGAGCCGGGCTGGCCCGACGACCGCACGCTGCTGGAGTTCGAGACCACCGTCAACAACGTAGTGATGGCCTACCCCGCGGTGATCATCTGCACCTACGGCGTTCCCACCCTGGGCGGCAACCGCCTGATCTTCGGCGGACTGCAAACCCACCCGTTGGTGTGGCTGGGCAGCCAGGAGGTGCGCGCCAACCCCTTCTACCAGCCCCCCGGCGAGACCGCCTAGCCCCGCAGTCCACTAGTCGCGGACGCGGAAGTTCGCGATCGCGATCGCCAGCATCACCAGTCCAAAGGCGAGCACGACGGCCACCTCCTGCCAGACGGCCAACGGGTGATCGAGGATGCTCATGCCCAGCCTGTCGGTGAACGCCTGGGGTACCCCCGAGGCGCCGAGGATGACCTTGCGAATTGGATCCACGCCGTAGGCCAGCGGGTCCAGGCGGGTCAGCACCGTCATCCAGGCCGGCAGCCCGGCGAGAGGGAACAGCGCGCCGGAGAGGAAGAAGAGCGGCATCATGAGGAAGTTCATCACCCCCTGGAACCCCTGCATGGACCGCATCCGCGACCCCAGGGCGACCCCCATGGCCGTCAGCGCGAAGCCGAGGATGAACATCAGCGGGATCAGCTCCAGCACCGCCAGCGGTGTCAGCCTGACCCCGGCGACGGGCGCCAGGAGCAGGAGTATGGCGCCCTGGGCGAAGGCCTGGGTGGCACCGCCAAGGGTCTTTCCGATGGCCACCGCCGACCTGTTGATGGGGGCGACCAGCACCTCCTTGAGGAACCCGAACTCGCGGTCCCAGACCACCGACATCCCGCTGAAGATGGAGATGAAGAGGATCGACATGCCGATGATGCCGCCGAACAGGAACTGCTTGTAGTCGATCCCCGCCGCACCGAAACTGCCGCCGCGACCGCCGACCAGGCTCGAGCTGAGCCCGGTGCCGAAGATCACCAGATAGAGCAGCGGCTGGGAGAGTGAGGCGACGAGCCGGAAGCGGTCGCGCAGGAACCGGATCGTGTCGCGGTACCAGATGATGTAGACCGCGCGCAGGGTGGCATCGAGCTTGCTGCCGCCCGCGGGCCGCCCACGATCGAGCACGGCGTGCTCCCGGCTGGTCTCGACCGCCTGCTCCGCCGTCACCGCCGGCCCCCGCGGAACAAGCGCGCCATGTTGCGCAGCTGGTCCATCGAGCCCGCCTCCTCATCGCGGATACCGCGCCCGGTGAGCTTCAGGAAGACGTCATCCAGGCTGGGCCGGTGCAGGCTGAGACTCTTCACCGGCTCGCGCAACTCGGAGAAGAGTCGGGGCACAAACGTGCTGGAGTCGGGCACCTCCACGCGCACGGCGTCGTGGTGCACCGTCGCGGCAAGGCTGAAGGCCGCCCCGACGGCCTGCGCCATGACCTCGGGGTCGCCCTCGGGCGTGATCGTGATGATGTCGCCGCCGACCCGGGCTTTGAGCTCGTCCGGTGTTCCCAAGGCGACGATCGTTCCTCGGTCGATGATCGCGATGCGCTCGCAGAACTCGGCCTCGTCCATGTAGTGGGTGGTCATGAACACGGTGATCCCGTCCCGCTTGCGCAGACCGTGGAGGTACTCCCAGATGTGCGCCCGGGTCTGGGGATCCAGCCCCAGCGTCGGCTCGTCGAGGAACAGCACCTGGGGATGGTGCATCACACCGCGGGCAATCTCGAGGCGCCGCTTCATCCCGCCGGAGAACGTTCTCACCGTGTCCTTGGCCCGCTCCGCGAGGCCCACGATCTCGAGTACCTCCGCGATCCGCTCACGACGGAGTTTGGTGGGCAGGCCGTAGAGGAAGCCGTGGAACTCCAGGTTCTCGCGAGCCGTCAGCTGCTCGTCGAGGGAGGGATCCTGGAATATCAGGCCGATCCGGCGTCGGACCTCGTCTGGCTCGCGACGAACGTCGCAGCCCGCCACCGCGACCTCGCCGGCGGTGGGCTTGAGCAGCGTGCAGAGGATTGAGATGGTGGTCGACTTGCCCGCGCCGTTAGGGCCCAGGAAGCCGAATATCTCGCCTTCGCGGACATCGAGGTCGATACCCTTCACCGCCTCGAATTCGCCGTATCTCTTGACCAAACCTCGGGTCGTGATCATGCAGGTCCCCCACTCACGGATCTACGTTGCCTGGGTACCGTACGCCCACCTGGGGGGCTTGCGGCAACCCCGCGGTCGCGTAGTACGATGGTTCCAGGGGGGCGCTTGTCAGCCGGGGTGCATCTCGAACAGCGGATGCAGTTCCGCCCAGCCCTCGTGGTCATTGTCCAGGACATAGCTGCCGGTGGCCCAGACGTGGGTGCCGACCGGCTGCAGCGACACCAGCGGAAGACCCCCGCCGCATGGGCCGATGGCGTCCGCCTGGGTCACGCGGTGCTGGCAGATTGGCTCCAGGACGAGCTCGCCGTGTTGTAGGGCGTTGTTGGCGGGGCGCAGCATGGAGGCGAACTGCACGTCGAGGCGCAGCAGCACATGGTAGTCACCGTCCGGCTCGCTGCGGATCGCCGCGACCACGCCGGACACGGTGCGGCAGCGGTCCAGCAACTGCAGGCGGTACGGGTGGTAGACGTGCACCGCGGGGTCCCCACAGGTGGTTGCCACGGGCGGCGCAGGCAACGCTGTGCCACCGGCGGCGACGCTGGGAGAAGCGGAGGGGATCGGCGCGGCCGAGGGTGCCGTCGAAGTGCCGTCGGAACACGCGGCGACAGTGCAGAGAACGAGGCCCAGGCAGAGCAGGCGCGCAAATCGCATCACAGGCATCCTGCCTTATGCTCCCCAGGACGCGCCACCAAGCTGAGGTAGATACGTGGGAAGTAAAGACCGCCAGAAGGAAGTCAAGAAGAAGAAGGCCAAGAAACCGGTGACCGCCAAGGAAAACGCTCCTCGCGAGCGCTTCACGCCGCCCCCGCCCCCCTCGAGCAAGGCCCGCGAAGCGGAAGGCAGCTGACCTCGGCCAGGCTGATCTACTCCGCCATCACGTCGCTCGACGGCTACGTGGCGGATGAGCAGGGCAACTTCGATTGGGCCGCCCCGGATGAGGAGCTTCATGCCTTCGTCAATGACCTTGAACGGCCCGTCGGCACGTACCTCTACGGGCGCCGGATGTACGAGGTGATGGCCTACTGGGAGACCGCCCTGGAAGTGCCCGATCAAGCGGCGATCATTCGCGACTACGCCGAGATCTGGCAGGCCGCCGACAAGATCGTGTACTCCACCACCCTCCATGAGCTTGTCAGCGCCCGCACGCGGATCGAGCGCAACTTTGATCCCGCAACCATCGCTCAGATGAAGGCCGCGGCGACCAGCGACATCTCCATCGGCGGCCCGGCCCTGGCCGCCCAGGCCCTGGCCGCCGGGCTGGTTGATGAGACCCACCTCTTCATCCACCCGGTGGTCGTCGGCGGTGGCAAGTCTTCCCTGCGCCGCGGGCTGCGCGCCCGCCTCGAGCTGGTCGACGAACATCGCTTCGCCAGCGGGGTCGTGCACCTGCACTACCGCACGGTGGCGGAAGCCGAGCTCAGCCCTTAAGCGGTCGCGCTCCCGGCCACGATGGCCAGGATATCCGCGCCGTAGCGCTCGTACTTTCGCGGACCAACGCCCGGGACGTCGAGCAGGTCCCCCTCGGACCGCGGCATGGCACGGGCGATGGCCTCAAGCGCCGAGTCGTGCAGGATGACGTACGCCGGCAGGGCGTCGGAGCGCGCGCGTTCGGTGCGCCAGGCGCGCAGCTGCTGCACGACCGCCTCGGCCCGGGCCGACATCGGGCCGGAGGGGGGACGGCCAAACGCGGCACTCTTGTCGCGCGGCGCGCCGGGGGTGCCCGAGCTGCCGGCGCCCACCTCGTCGAGGAACTGCGAGCGGCGCACTCGCGAGTTCTTCGGTGCCCAGCTTAGGAAGAGGTGCGCCCGGGCGCGGGTCAGCCCGACATAGAAGAGTCGCCGCTCCTCGGTCAGCGCCTCCGCCGTTTTGGCGCGGCGATCCGGCATCTCGCCACTGTTCAGCCGAGGCAGGAAGACCGCATCGAACTCCAGCCCCTTGGCGCGGTGATAGGTGAGCAGCTGCACCCCGTGGCCCGCATCGTCCGCGGAGAAGCGGCGCACGAGGTCATCGACGAACTCTGTGACCCCACCGCCACCCTTGTGGTCCTCGGCGAGTCGAACCAGCCGCGCGAGGTCCTGCTGCCGGGTGGCCTCCTCACTGTCGGCGCCGGCGCCCCCGCGGGGGTTCCACCCAACCTCGCGTGCCGCCACCTCGACGGCCTTGGCAACCTCCTCGGACCGTGGCCGCCGCAGCCGCTGCAGCAGGTCGCGCGCTGCCGGTCGGCGGAGAAAGCTTCCACCCTTGACCTGGTACGGGACATGCCCGGCGGAGAGCTCCTCCTCGAGCTCCTCGGACATGGCGTTGAGGCGGTACAGAACCGCGATCTCCTCCGGCTCGATGCCGTCGGAGATGAGCCGGCGCACCTGTTGCAGGATCCAATCCACCTCGCCCTGCGGCGTCATCAGCCGCTGGGCGATGACATCGGGGCCGGCGGGGCGCGTCGCCACCAGTTGTTTCTCCGTCCCGCCGAGGCGGGGCGTGAGGTGGTTGGCCAGGTCGATCACCTGCGGCGATGAGCGGTAGTTGCGCACCAGCTTGACGACCGAAGCGTTCGGGTGCCGCTTCTGGAAATCCAGCAGGTAGCGGGGAGTTGCGCCGGTGAAGCTGTAGATCGACTGGTAGTCGTCGCCGACCACGCAGATGTCGTCCCGGTCGCCGGCCCACGTGTCCAGCAATTCCTGCTGGAGCAGGTTGACGTCCTGGTACTCATCGACGGTAAAAGCGCGGACCCCCTCCTGGAAACGGGCCAGGTGGCCCGGGGTCTCCCGGAACAGACGCGCCGTCTCGGCCAGCAGGTCCTCGAAGTCGATCATGCCCATCGCCTCGCGCTGCCGTTCGTAATCGACGTAGACGCGCGCCATGAGGTGAGGGGCAATGACCGGTTCGTGCCCGTCGAGGGTGTCCAGGTATCGACCCGGCGTGACGCGGCGGTTCTTGGCCCTCTCGATCTCACCGGCGATGTCACTGAGAGGCACGAATTTATGCGGTGGCGGCAGCCGTGACGCCAGCGGCCGGAGGATGCGGGCCTTGCTGGCAAGGATCTCGCGGTCGTCGCCCAGGTACCGCCGGAACAACCCCAGTGCTGCGGAGTGAAACGTGCGCGCCCGCACCCCGCTGACCCCCAGCCGGTCGAGCCGCTCCCCCATCTCGCGGGCGGCGCGTTGGGTGAACGTGACGGCCAGGATCTCGGGCGGGCGGAACGTCCCCGTGAGCACCTGGTTGGCGATGCGCCGGGTGACCGTGGTTGTCTTCCCGCTGCCCGCGCCGGCCAGGATCACGACCGGGCCACGGACCCGGGCGACCGCTTCGGTCTGCTCCGGGTTGAGGCCCTCAAAGATCGGGTCGACGGTGTCAGGCACGTCGCCAATTCTCGTGGCGGCGTCGAGACAGCGGCGGGACACGCGCCATAATGAGCGTCCTACTGACGCAGGACTCCTCGCGGGGGCGAGGCCAAGCTGGGGTGCGAACTATGGCGATGATGGATACCCAACTGAACTCGTGGCTACTCTTCGGCCACGCGGGGCTTCACCACGGTGAGACCGAGATCGTCTCCCAGGTGGCCCCGGGTAAGAAGCATCGCTACACGTACGCGGAGTACTCGCGACGGACGCAACAGCTGATGCACGCCCTCGACGGGCTTGGCGTCGAGCGCGGCGACGCGGTGGCGACGATGGCCTGGAACGGGTACCGCCACCTGGAGCTGTACTACGGCGTCCCGTGCACCGGCCGCGTGCTGCACACCCTGAATTTGCGGCTGTCCACCGAGGACCTGACGTACATCATCAACCACGCGAAGGACCGCGCCATCTTCGTCGATGCGGACCTCCTGCCCATTCTCGAAAAGATCGGTGACGGCATGCCCACGGTCAAGCACATCGTCGTCATGGGCGACCATGGGGAGACCACTCTGCCCAACGTCATCGACTATGAAGAGCTGATCGGCAGCCAGCGCGAGCACTACGACCCGGTGGACATCCCCGAGAACACGCCGTTCGGTCTCTGCTACACCTCGGGTACCACCGGCCGCCCCAAGGGGGCGGTATACACCCACCGCTCGACCTTCCTGCACTCGATGGGCGTGCAGACGGCGTCCGGGCTGGGGATCGGCCCGATGGACAGCGTTCTCCCGATCGTGCCGATGTTCCACGCCAACGCCTGGGGGCTGGCACACGCCGGCGTCGCGTGCGGCGCCAAGCTGGTCTTCACCGGCGCCCAGATGGACGGTCCCAGCGTGGTCGACCTGATGGAGACGGAAGGGGTGACCGTGAGCGGCGGTGTTCCCACCGTCTGGCTAGGCGTGTTAGAGGAGATGAAGAAGTCCGGCAAACACCTGCCCAAGCTGCGGCACGTGGCCTGCGGCGGCTCGCAGCCGCCGCGCTCCCTGATCGAGGGCATGCTCGAGGTTGGCGTCAACCTCATCCAGGCCTGGGGCATGACCGAGACCTCTCCGCTGGCAACGATGGCGTGGCCGAAGTACACAATGCTCGAGCTCCCGTCCGACGACCTGACCAGCCAGGTGCGCTGCCAGGCTGGACTGCCACTCACCGGCGTTGGCATCGCCATCCGCGACGACCAGGGCAATGACGTTCCCTGGGACGGGGAGAGCATGGGCGACCTGCTGGTTCGCGGACCATGGGTCGTCGACAGCTACCTGCACGGCGACAGTCCTGAGCAGTTCACGGAGGACGGCTGGTTCCGTACCGGGGATGTTGCGGTGGGCTCCCCAACCGGCTATTTCGTGATCGCGGACCGCACCAAGGACCTGATCAAGTCAGGTGGGGAGTGGATCTCGTCGGTCGACATGGAGGGCGCGATCATGGCCATGCCGGAGGTCGCCGAGGCCGCCGTCATTGCCATCCCCGATGCGAAGTGGGCCGAGCGGCCCCTGGCCTGCGTAGTGCCGCGGAACGGCACCGGAATCACCCTTGACCAAGTACATGCCCACCTGCTGAATTCTGGCTTCGCCAAGTGGCAGCTGCCGGACCGGGTGGAGATCATCGAGGCAGTGCCCAAGACCTCCGTCGGCAAGTTCGACAAGAAGGTCCTACGGAAGCGCTTCCCCCAGTAGGCGAGCGACGGCCTCGGTGAGCCGGGCACAATCAGCGACCGTTTCATAGTCCACGTTCGCGGCGGTATCGGTCGGCCAGTGGTAATTGGCCAGCGCCTTGGACTTCGTCAGCGATACCAGCAGCGCGGTTGGGTAACCGGCTTTGAGGGGCACGACGGCGTCGGTACTGGCGCGGGCTCGGACGTCGCGCTTGAGCGGGACACCCGCGTGCATCGCGGCATCGGCGATCAGCTCCTTGAACGCGGCATCGTAGTCACGCATCTGCAGAACCCCCTCGCCCTCGACCATGTACAAGAAGGGTGATCCAACGGTGTCCAGGTTGAGGAACCAGGTCCGGTCGCGGGGCAGCTCGTCGAAGTGCCGCCGCGCGAAGGCCAGGATGCCCTCCTGGAGAGATTCCTCCGAGCCCGCGGACAACAGCAGCACCCGCAACCCCTGCAGCGGACGATCCCGCAGTGCGGTGGCCAGTTGCAGCAGCACTGCCACCGCGCTCAGGTTGTCGTTGGCCCCGGGTACGACCTCGCGCATCCCGATATCGACCATGGCAGCCGCGCTACCGATGGACAGAAAGGTGCCCACGCGTACCAGCGTCTTGATGTGCAGCAGGGAGCCCAGCGCCACCAGCAGCGGCCCACCGAAGACCGGGAACCAGAAGGGAATGCCCTCTTTCGCGCCCTCGATGTACTGCGGGAAACGCGCGTGCAGCGCGGCCGCGGGCGCCGGGTGAAAGACCAGCCCGGAGTGCGCGGCGTCGTGGTGTGCCATGACCACCAATGTCCTGTCGGCGGTCGTGTCGCCGGCTTCCGCGAGCACGTTCCAGGTCGGGCGGTAGGGCAGGAGCGCGTGGCGCAGGACCTGGGGGCCGGAGTCAATATCGTCACGAATCCCCAGCGCGGCCAGCAGGCCCATCACCACCCCGACCATTCGTGCCCCCACCAGTGAGGCGACCCCCGCCAGTGCCGCGGCGCCGCTGAGCAGCCCGACCGGCCACCAGTACCCGCCGTGCGCGGTCTCCTTCTCGACCGTGGCGGTGCATCCAAGCTCGCGCAGCCGGCCGGCGAGCCACTCGGCCGCCTCGCGCTCTCCCCCGGACGCCGACGGCCGATGGATGGTGGCCAGGTGCTCCACGACCTCGCGCAGGCGCCCGAGGTCCACGTCCGAACGCGGTGAAGGTGCCATGCGGCCGAAAGCCTAGAGCTTTTCGGCCAACTCGCGCCGGGACGGCTCGACGAGCACTGTGCCATCGGGAAAAATGATCGTGGGGACGCTACGCATCCCGTGGTTGATGCGCAGCACCTCCGCCACCGCGTCGGGGTGCTCGTCGATGTCGATCTCGTCGTACTCCACGCCGTGCTCCGCGAAGACACGTTTGGCCAGTCGGCAGTCCGAGCACCACCGAGTGCTGTAGACCAGCGGGCGCCTGGTGTCCTCGTCCTGCGGTTGGGGTAAAGCGCTCATGGCTAAACCTTAGCGGCCGGGACCCTGCCCCAGGAAATTGCCCTAGCGGTCCTCGCCGGGACCGGCCAGCGGCTTGTCCCACAGCTTGTCGGCGATCTTCACCGCCTTGTCGATGAGCCTGGTCTCCTGGTCCCTGGTCAGCTTGCCGGCCGTCACCTGGGCGTCCAGCTGCGCGGTCAGCGCCTGCCTGAAGGCCAGGTCGAAGGCCCCCTTGTCGGTAACCCCATGCTTGCTTCCGACGGTCTTCAGCGAATCGCCGGCCATCACCGCCTGCTGGAGGTCTGCTGGGGTCGTCTTCAGCGCCGTCGCCGCAGCCGCCATCACGTCCTGCATCCGCTGCGGGCCCATGGCGAACGGACCGCCGCGGGCGCGGCCGTGCTTGCCCCCGTGGAGGCCGGCCATCGAGCCCAGCTTGCCAAGGTCTGCGCAACCCGTCACCGCGTCGATCCTGGCGTTGGCCTTGGCGGCCTGGTCCGCAGTCATGTCGCCGTTCCTCACGGCCTGGGCGACGCTGTCTTTGGCTGCCGCCTTCAGTGCCGGCACCACGTCGTTCTTCTGGACGCCGTGACCCAGGTGTGAAGCAAACGCCTGTAGGAACGAGTCGCAGTACTGCTGGGCCTTGGCGCCCGGGACCGGCGGCGCGGCGGACTTGGCCGGCGTCGTCGCACGGTAGAGACCGGGAGCCGCAAAGGCCGTGAACGCACCCGCGGTGAGTACCACCACGGCTACCACGAGGGCCATGGCCCAGCGAGAAGGTCGCATCACCGTTAGCGTAGCGCCGTGTCGTGAAGATCGCATGAGATGGGGCGCTCCACCCCACAGATGATGCACCCCGCGATCCCGGCAGCCGGTCACCCGGGATAGGGTTGCGCGCGTGATCGAGATGGAGCGCACGGTGCGCATCGAGCGACCTCGCGCCCGCGTGTACGACTACCTCGCCGACCTCCAGCACGTCGCCGAGTACATCGGGCCGATCCAGCGGTTTTACCGCCAATCGACGCCCACCCTAGAGGTGGGGACCCGGGTGTCGGTCGACGTGCACTTCCTGGGCATCACCTTCACCCAGCGTGCCGAGTGCTACAAGCATCGACGCCCGAGCGCGTTCGCCGCCCGCTCGGTCGGCGGCCGGTTCTTCTTCGAGGCGGGGTTCAGGCTGCGAACCGATGCCGGCCAGACCGTGCTCGAGGGGTGGGGTCGGGCGCAGGCGCCGAGGCTCTTCGGGATCGCGGAGCCTGTCCTCAAATTCTTCGTCGAACGCCAGATCGATGGCGACCTCAAGCGGCTGAAGCGCCGGCTGGAGAGCGGCGAGGTGGGCTGAGCGGCCTAGATTGGCGGCGGCGGCGGGGACGGGATGACCAGACCCCCGGGGACGCCTCCACCGCCACCGTTACCTCCCCCCACGGGCGAGCCCCCTGTCCCGGACGGGGAGGGCGACGGTCGAGGCGTGTTACCTGGTGCGGGCACCCGCGGTTGCGAGGAGGGGGGCGCCCCCGTCGACCCCGGCGGGTTGGCGATGAACACCCAGTAGGCAGAGGAGTCGGGCTCCGCGCAGGTGGCGAACACGGCGTGGACAAAGGAGCCGTCCTGGCTGTAGGCGGCCGCCTCCTGGGGGGAAACGCGCCGCGGTGCCTGGAGCGTGTACACCTCCTGCACCCCGTCGTGCTGGTAGACCACGCGGTCGCCGGCGTGGGTGCCCAGTAGCGGTGTGAACACGCCGGGGTTGTGACCGACGAACTGCGTGACCGCGGCCGGGGTGCATGTGAAGTGCACGGCGCTGACGCGAGTCATGGAGGTGTTGCCGGTGCAGTCGGTGTAGTCGACGACAGCCACCTGCAAACCCACGGACGGCACCGAGATCCAGGAGCCCGGGCGCGGCGCCGGCGGAGGTCCGCTGGGCTCCGCGCCGCCGAAGAGCGGTAGCCGGACGGAGCCGGCAGGAACAGCGCTGGGCGCACTCTCCGCCGCCACCGAAGGCGAGGGCGATGGGCCGGCGGCGGGGAGCTGCGGACCCGGGACGGCGGCGCCACCGGAGGTGATCGAGCTGCGATGCCCGACCGATGCAAGGGCGATGGCCGTCCCGAGGAGCATCGCGGCCCCCAGGACCACGGACACGCCAGCCAGCAGGGCGCGTCGGCGCAGCAGAGAAGGGGCGTGGCTGCAGGCTAGTTCCAACAACCTGACGACCTGACCCCCCAGTCTGCGCGTGAGGCCGTCGCGTCAGTCCGCCGGCGGCCGATCTGACTCTGTAACGCTGGCCGGCCCGCATTCCTGCGGGCTTCCCACGCTTGCGCGGCCGCGCCTGTTGCGCCATCATTGACGGTATCGAACAGCTGTACGTCATCACTCCAGACGACTCGGCCGGTGACAGCGCTTCGACGGTACCCGGTGGAAGGCCACCGGACACCGCCACGATCGACGAGCTGGCCGCATACTGGGCGACCCACCAGGACGAGCTCCGCGAGTTCTCCAGCTGGCTCTACAGGGTGCGTCGCCGTCTAAGCGACGCCGTGCGCGACGGCGGCCCGATCATCACGCCGACCGGGCGCGTGACCCTGGAGGCCGCCGGGTACGAGTACCCCCCGGAGATCGCCCATGAGTTCCCCGGCCTCGGGCACCACGTGGTCAGCGCGGTCGTCGACACCGTCGAGCAGGCGGAGCGCATCCTCGACCTGGTGACCGAGGAGGTTCCCAGCGCCGAGGTGACGCACGAACTCAAAGTCGATGGCCGCGCGGCCTCGCGGCTGATCCACCAGGGGGGTGCGGCCGCCAAGCGGTTGCTGGACCTGCGGGTCCCCAAAGGGCGCCTCTCAGTCCACTAGTCTTCCGAATCCCCCGCGGTCTCGACCAACATGGGCATGGAGGCGCCGCGGCCGGCGGGAAGCCCCTCGCGGTACATCGCATGCCCGCTCTTGTTCCGCTTGGCGAGGTACATCGCCGCATCGGCGTTGGCCAGCAGGCTCGCGGCGTCCATCCCATGCGCGGGGAACAGCGCGATCCCTACGCTGGGCACCACGCTGACCTCAACGCCGCCGACATCGGTCGGTGCATCGAACGTCGCCATGACCTTTGCGGCGAGGCGACGCGCGCCATCGATGTCGATGCCCGAGGCCGTGAGCACGGCGAACTCGTCGCCACCGAGGCGCGCGACCGTGTCGGTGACACGCAGGATCTCGTTGAGACGGCGGCCCACCTCGATCAGGAGACGGTCGCCCGCCTGGTGCCCATGGGTGTCGTTGACCGCCTTGAACCCGTCGAGATCCAGCATCAACAGCGCGAACTCGTCCGACTGACGGCGCCCGTTGGCAACAGCCAAGCGGACAACCTCGTCGAACCCGGCACGGTTCATGAGCCCGGTGAGACGATCGCTATTGGCCTGCACCTCCAGCTCGTCCCGCATGCGCTGCTGCGCCTGGCGCAACGCAGCCTCGACACGGACCCGCTCGAGGTGCTGTCCGAGCTGGATACCAACGTCGGCCAGGACCTCCATCGCCACCGCGTCCACCTCGTCGTTTCGCGCGAGCCGATAAAGCGCCACCACCCCCAGCGCCGTGTCGCCCCCGAGAATCGGCACCACCAGCGCATAACCAAGCCCGCAGGCGGCCGCGGCGCGTGACCTCGCCTCCGGCTCGTTGCGGAGGTCGCTGCGCGAGCCCATGCGCTCGGCAAAGACCTTGCCCAGCAGGCCTTCGCCCGGGCTGATCCCCGATTCCATGCTCGCCGCCGTGAAGGCACGGACATCGCGACCGGGCTGGCTCCAGGAGGTCTCCCAGCGGAGCTGCCGCGCCCCGTCATCCACCACCCATGCCTCCGCGACCAGGAAGCCAAGCTGCTCGCAGGTCGATTCAAGGACTAGGTTCAGCACCTCCGTCCAGGACGAGCGGCTGGCGATGGCGCGCGTCACCGCATACCGCGTCTGCTGGTTACGTTCGGCCCATTTGCGGCTGGATATGTCGCGCAGGAAGGCGACAAACATCGAGTCCTCTCCGCTGCCGCTGGCGTGCGAAATGCGGATCTCCAGCGGGAACTCGGTGCCATCGCGCTTGACCGCGGTGAGGATGTCGAGCACCTTGCCGAGAACCGGGCCCTTCCCCGTCTCGCGGAAGCGCTTCAGACCCGCGTCGTGGGGCGCCTGGTACTGCGCCGGGACCACAAGGTCGGCGACCTTGCGCCCGACCGCCTCCTCCGCCGTCCACCCGAAAAGCTTCTCAGCCGCGGGGTTCCATCCTGTAACCGACCCCGTCGCGTCCATGACGATGATCGCGTCGAGGGAGAGCCGGAACGCGAGATCGCCCGTGCTCGGGGTCTCGATTGCCGCCTTGGTCATCACTCCTCCACCGTGTTGAGCGAGGCTCTACATTACGCCTCGCGCCATCCCATGTCGCGCCGCCCGTCACCGGACGATGATCGTCACCCCCCATCGCTGCCCCGGCGGACAGCTGGCGGCGGCAGGGGCACAGGGGGGCAGAGACGACACGAGCCCAGTGGTCCCCGGGGCAGCCGCCGTGAAGATCCCCGCCGTCACCCCCCTCACCAGGGTCAGGGCGCCGCTGGGGACCGGTTTCAAGACCGCCGCATCGGCGGGGCTGATCGACGTCCAGCGCTGGTCCGACCGCGCCGGTGGGACGCTGAGGAAAACGTTGAATCGATCGCCGGCGCGGAAGCAGAAGGTCCCGCCGTCCTGGTCCGCGCCAAGGGTTGCAACGACGTCGGGGCCGACCGCGGGCGGGTTGACGGCACACGCGGCCGGTGACACCGTGGGAACCCCCGTCGCACCCGGCGAGGTGGGGGAGCCACAGCCGGCGGCGACCAGCACCGCCGGCAGTGTCAGCGCCTTGAGCGCCCCGAGCCTAGGGATACGAGAGGACGCAGCCGCCGGCGTTGCTGTTGAAGGCGTTGCTCCAGAGCGACTGCACCGGGAAGCTGGCGCCGTTGAGAAGCACGTTCGCGGAGGCCCCCTGGCCGCTGCTGATCCAGGCGCACTTGTCGCCGTTCTCCTTGCCGTTGGAGTCGAGCCAGCCGCCGTTGGGGAAGATGTCGCTCTCGGTCTCGGCGAACTCGTGTCCGCCGACGATAGTGACTCCGTCCGTCGTGCCCGGAGTGTTGACGAAGCCGGCCCCGCAGCTGGTGCCGGCGTCGGTGATGTACGGCATGTTGGTGTAGGCGATGTTGCCGAAGCTGGATGACGTCGAGCTGTGCCAGGCGCAGTACTGCGTGCCGAAGCCACTCGAGCTGTTGTGCGTCGCGGTGTTGATCACGTACTGGACCTGGTTGTTGGAAGCGGCGGAGGGGTTGCCGAAGTGAGAGGCCGCGGCGATCGCCTCCGATGCCAGCTGGCTCTGGGTGGGCTGCGATGGGGCCGCAGACCCGTTGTCATACCAGATGGCGCCCAAGACGCCTGCCGGGTTGGTGGCCGGCGTCCCGGCACCGTTGCAGAACACGGTCCCACTCCCGACGCCTTCGCAATACTGGGTCACCGAGTTGTTCCAGGAGCTACCACCAACGTGGTTGAAGAAGTTCTGCTGGATCGCGGCCTCACCCGAAGGGTCGTTGTTGTTCCACTGGGAGCCCCAATAGACGAGATAGACCTTGTCGGCCCCGGTTTCCACGCCGACCCCACCAACGCCGCCGTGGTAGGTCAGGTTGCTGGTGCCGCCTCCACTCTTGCTGTGCGCGGCCTTGACCGGCGAGCGGTGGACGTTGCCCGGGTGATTGACGTCAGTCGACGCGCTCACGTTGATCGCGGCGCCGCCGCCGAAGACGAACGAGGCCAGGCATATGGCGACCACTGGTCGCACCATCGACTTCAAGCGCAAGTGACTACCCCCCTTCTTGACCAATGCCGCGAGCCCTAATTTACAGTGCCGCGGAGCCCTAATTTACAGCGTAGGCCCCCAATCTGTGTAGGGCCTCGGCGATGATCTGTAGACAGCCGTCGCGACAGCTCGCGACGCGCCCGGCTCATGAGCAGATGACGTCCCCGTCGAGGTTGCCGCTCGGGTACTGGACCAAGCGGACGGGCCCACCGCTGAAAGCGTAGCTCGGTGCGCACCAGGACGTGGCCTGGGTGGCATTGCTCGCGCCCGCCACCCAATCGGACGGGTAACCGGAAGTGTCCACGGGCGCCTGCCAGCCACCCGTGATGACGCCCCACTGGTAGGTCGTTGAGTAGAACCCCACCCCCGGGACGCCAACGCTGCGGAGTTTGTCGATGCTGCCCTGCAGGTCCTGGGCGTTGGCGCCAGTGGTGCCGTTCCAGCTGTTGGCGGTCTCGACGTCCAGCCACCAGGCGTGGGCCGTCGCGGCAGTCCCGATCGCCGTGGTCGCCCTGGTGAGAGCGTCCGCCGCGGAGTTCCAGCCGTAGTTGTAGGCGCAGTTGAGGTCGGAGGGGTCGGCGAGGTTCGCGGTCCCGCAGAGCTTGGGGCCATTTGCCGCGCGTTGGGTCCAGTAGCTACTGGCTGTCTCGGGGTTCGCCGTGTTCATGTAGAGCTGCGCAGAGGGCCTGGACGCGGCCCACGCGTACTCGGAGCCCAGGCACGGGTTGGTGGACCAGGGCAGGCCGTCCGTGACGCCGACAATGGCCAGCGTCCCGCCGGTGGGGAGGCGCTTACCGCACTGCGGGTAGGAGACGTCATACGCGGCAACCGCGGTGGACCCCCCTCCCGACCGCGCCAGGGCCGGCCCCGACTGGGCGAGCAGCCCCGTGAGCGATAGGCCCAATGCGGCCAACACAACTGCAATTTCTCTCACGAGCGTCCCTCCCGGGCCGGACGAGGCCGGCGCGTACCTCAAGCTACCAAGTCGGACCCTCGGCAGGGGCAGGCAGTACCTCACACGAAGCGTCCGTGGGTACTTCCGCGAGTCGCGCGGGGACTGCACCCCTTTCGATTTTGACGCCGCGCCAAAACGCCACCCGGTCTCTGATCGCCGACGCCTCGGCGCTCGGGTCGGGGTAGAACCACGCCGCGTCCTTGTTGACCTTGTCTCCGACCTTTATCGAGTAATAGTTGGCTATCCCTTTCCAGTGACAGCGGGTCTGCTTGTCGCTCGGCTCGAGCACATCCCGCCGCACCGAGGCCAGCGGGAAGTAATCATTTCCCTCCGCCACCACCGTATCGTCACTCTCGGCAATGACCTCGCCGTTCCAAATCGCTCTCATCAGCCTGGCTCCTGTTCGTCTGTTGGCTTCCCAAATGGGAGCCTGCCCCGAGCGTCCCACCGCTGCTCGCCTGCTGCTGTGATTGCGATCACGCGGTCATTCCTGCCGGGTCTCCCGCGCCGTTTGTGTGCCCATCTTTCAACCGGGGCCTCAATTGCAAGTAAAAGGGCCGATAGCCAGGCCGCCACGAGCAGCATTCCCGGGCTGTTCTGACGCACCGCTCGGCCGGCCACGCCCAGGCCGTAACCGATGTAGATGGGATCGGGTACATGCGCGTAAAAACCTCCCGTATGCCACTCGCCAGCGGAGTCGCCGAAGACATCGGCATTCACGAGTGCGCCGGGGCCGAGTTTGCGGAAGCCGGCCGCCACCAGGATCGCACCAAAAAGCACGAGAACCCCCCCGGCGAAGTTTTGCATTCCCTGAGGCGGTCGATCCTGCCCTCGGTCCAGGCGCTGCTCTTCCAGGAGAAACCAGACCCACCCGGGCGTTATCACCGCGGCGTGGCCGGCGAGAGCGTACTTCCCGCAGACCCTCCGCCACGACCGCCAGCGTGCCTCCGCCGAGACGCTGAGGGCGTTCACACTTACCGCGACGGTGGCGGCCATGAGTGTGCGCGGGAGAGAGGGGCGCATCTCTACGGCCAGCCTCAGCTGCTAATCCCGGGCGGCCGCCCGCAGCCGTTCGACGTCAAGGACGAGGATCGGACCTTGCCGGGAAACTATGCCGTCCTCCCGGAGCAAGGCTATGGCGCGCGCCGCGGCCTCGCGGGTGAGCCCGGCCATCTTGCCGATCTGTACCTGGTTGAGCGGAACCAGTCCGGCCTCGGCGGCCCCATCCGCGTTATCAACCATGTCCAGCAGGACAGCCGCCACGCGTCCCTTCCCGGAGTGCTGAGACATACGCTCGATGGTTTCCTCGAGCTTGAATATCTGCCGCGCCATCATCATGGTGACCCGCGCCATAAGGACCGGGTGACGCGCAAGCACCCCCATGAAGTGCGACGCGGATGCATCACAAACAACGCTTGGGGTGATCGCCTCGGCCATCGTGGTCCCCGACTCGCCGCTCATCCCGCCGAGGTTGAAGAGCTGGCCCGGCCGCAGCACCGACGTCGTCGTCTCCTGGCCCTCCGGCGACGTGCGGTACAGGCGAACCTGGCCGGCCTTGAGCAGGAAGACCCGCTCGCCGTCCAGGTGGTCGATCAGCTGGCCCGGCTCGCGGTGCTGTTGCCGGAGCATATGGCTGACCTCCTCGATCTCGGGATCGGTCATGCCCTCAAAGAGGTTCAGGCGGCGAAGAAACCAGCTCCGGCTGTCTCCAGGAGGTACCTCACCATCTGAGGGTTCGGTTGAGG
Organism: Candidatus Dormibacteria bacterium; assembly: GCA_046262455.1. Lineage (GTDB taxonomy): Bacteria > Chloroflexota > Dormibacteria > DASZGP01 > DASZGP01 > JAXDLW01. The sequence continues at coordinate 47,636 of JBHEMS010000073.1, forward strand.
TCGCCTTCCTGCGCTGCATGTCCGGGTTGAGCCTACCCACCGCTGAGCGGGAGCGTAATTGGCGACCAAGGTGCCTGTCCGTGATCAGAATCACGGGTCGCCCCTTACCATCGAACGATGGCCGACCGAGAGAACCTCGCTCACCAATGGTCCACGATGGGAGAGGCCGTTCATGTGGTCTTCCATCGGCATCACCTCTGGCGCACGCTTTCAATCGCCCTGGTTGTCGGCACTCTGCTGTTCGGCATCAACCACGGCGACGTCGTACTCTCGGGTCACGCCGTCTGGACGACCTGGCTAAAGGCGGGACTCACGTACCTCGTCCCGTTTGCGGTCAGCAACTATGGCATCCTGGTGGCCACTCACCGTAAGTCGCGGTGAAGCGCGGGACCGGGTGATCCCGATCACAGCAGGACACCGCCGCGGCCCACATACTCGGTGTATGGATTCGACTCGCCCGGCTCCGGTCCGACCCCCTCAGTGGCGATGATCCGGGCGCGGTGGAACGGCGAGGTCATTGCCGAGGCCGAGCGCACGATCGTCATCGAGGGAAACCATTACTTCCCAATCGAGACCGTTCGACCGGGCGCGCTGATGCCAAGCCCGTCGCGCTCGCTGTGTTTCTGGAAGGGACTGGCCAGCTACTACCACGTGGCCGCCGGCGACAAGATCAACCCCGACGCAGCCTGGTCTTACCCGCGACCCTCACCATTCGCGCGGCGGATCAAGAACCATGTCGCCTTCTGGCAGGGGGTCACAGTCTCACGCGACTGACCCCCGCGCCGGGCAATGGGGGTTGCTAACCTATCTACCCCGTGCCCGCATAGCTCAGCGGTAGAGCAGTTGACTCTTAATCCCCGCCAGCGCTGCTGAATTGGATCCCGGCCTTTGGCCGAAAAATCACAACGGATTCATCTTATCGCGGGACGCGACCAACACTATCCGAATAGATCCAAGCTCCGCTCAGGGTTTCAAAGTCAGTCTGACAGCCGCGCGGTCTAGCCCAAACGCATTCGATCAACTGAGATTGGGACCGGCGAAGCCCTGGTAGGCCACAGCGTTCGCATTGTTTCGGACGCAGGGTTGCCAGGACGGCGGGGCCGGTTTTGCCCTTAACGCGGTTTTTAGGCTGCACGACCACCGCGAGGACGCCGATATAGGCAGCGTCGACGTGGCCCTGGCCGTCGGTGTGGACCTCCGCAAAGGCGACCGCGGCCCAGGGCACGGCGGCCGTCGCAGGGGACTGGAAGGGAGCCGCGGGTGCGACCGCGAAGGCCTGGCCCGCGGGAAGCGCCGCCAGCGTGGCCAGGGCGAGCATCACGGCCAGCGGCAGGCGGAGAGGCCGCCGAGCAGCCGTCGTGCGAACCGGTCTCACTCTGGCCGGCTGACGGCAGACCCCCACTTCATCTCTTTGACCGCCTCCAAAGCGGTGTCGCGAACCGTTTCTTCGCCAAGACTCAGCGGGTCGGGCCAGGCAGAAATCTCCTCGAGGGCTGGAAGCGCCTCGGCACCACCAATCAGGCCCAGCGCCTCGACTACTTCCTTGAGCACGGCGGAGTCTTCTTTCCGCTCCCTCTCGGAAACCATTTGCAACAATTCATCGACTGCCTTCCGGCCACCAATCCGACCTAGCACCGTTGCACCAATAAGGCGGTCGAGCCAGTTGTCGCTTTTGGCTTTTTTAAGGGCAAATTCAAGCCATTCGTGGTAACGCTCGTCTTTCTCCGCCAGAGTGCTCACCGTCATGGCTCCACTGACAACTCAAACTCCAATTGCGTCATCTCCATCTCGGCCATCTGTTGCTCTTCGGCAGCTTGGAATCCTGCAGTACCCAGCCGCGCATCGCTGGCCTTCGCCTCGGCGCTACTCGCGACGGCGGTTGGCGTGTTCCCGTTCCACATGTTGGCGAATGCGGTGTCGGCAAGCTCCTGTGGGCCCCCAGTCAACGGCACCTCGTCCGCAGCGGCCTCGCGGAACACCCCTTTGTTGGCATATACAGTTCCGTCGGGCGCTGTGTTGCGATTGAACTCTTGAACGTGAGGAGGGTCAATGCCGTTGTGAGGGCGCCCCTGAAGATCTGCGCGAGCAACAGGCAAACCGTCGGTGCCATAGACTTGGTAGTTGGCCCATTTGCCGCTGCTGTCGAGCCGATATAGCACCGTATTCGGGGGGGCGCGGGGCGGGAACTTCCCTGACGGTGCCTGGCTCGCGTTTAGTAGCCATCCGTCCGCCGTGGACGTAGGAATCGCTGATGGCGGCGGTGGAACCGCAGTAAGGGCAGCGCCAACCGCTGCTACGCAGTTAAGCCAACTCAGCGGGTTCAATTTGCACTGCTTCGCGGCTACCTGCCTGCCAATGCAATCTTCGTTACATTTTGCCAGAGACGCCTTGGACCGCGCGTAGGATGCCTGGTACGCCTGGATCGCACCGTCGCAACCGTCGCAGCCGGTCTGCCCCTTGTACTCCCAATGTCCACACGGTCCGGAATCAAACTCACACGAGCGGTGCCCTGAGGGGTCGACGAGGTTGACGGGATCGCCGTTGACGTAAACAGGGGCGCCCGACGCCGTTCCGTCGTAACCACAGGCCTTCACCAGTTCGGAAAGGGCAGCTAAGGAGGCGGTTTTCAGGGTGGCCAGCACCGCCGGGTCGGTTTTGCCCTTAACGCGGTTTTTGGGCTGAAACACCACCGCCAGGACGCCCACCACGGCCGCGTCGACGTGGCCCTGGCTGTCGGTGTGGACGCCGGCAAACGCGACCGCGGCCCAGGGTAGAGCGGAGCTGGCCGGCGCCGGTGCGGCCGCCGAGGCCTGGCTCGCCGGCAGCGCCGCCAGCGTGGCCAGGGCGAGCAGGAGGGCGAGGGGGATCCGGGCCAGCCGAGTGGTCATGGGTTCACGGTACAACGTGGACCGACGATCACTCCTCCCGGGCCGGCGGCGGCACGGCCACCATGGGCGCCGGGGTGGGCGTCGCCGCTGCCACGGGCGGCTCCGGGGCAGGTCTGGCCAGCTCCTCGGTGACCAGCGTGCCGAGGTAGTCGGCGACGGTGGTCCCGCCCCGAAGTGCCCTCACGCGAAACTCCTGCCAGGCACCATCCGCGACGTTGACCCGAGCCAACTGTTGGGCCTTCTCGCTCCCTTTAGCCGCCCCCACCTGCTGAGTCTTCACCTTACTCCGACGCCCCTGGTCGACGTCCTCCGCGTACGCCATGCATAGAGCGTTGGGAAGAAGTACTTGCTGCGCCCGTCGCGATATCGGCATGCCGCCGCAGGTTGAGAACGAAGTGCTGCGCGTCCGAGGAACCCCCTGCGGAACGCCCTGCGCGACAAGGCTTTGGCTGGTTCCGTCACAGCAGGGCTACGGTCCTTCCTCCTCCTGATAGCGCTCACGAGCTCGCTCAGCAGCGTCTTCAGGGGTTGGGCCCCGTCCGTATCGCGGAATCGTCACCTGCAAGCTGTCTTTGGCGAACAAATGAGACCAGTACTCGCCGTCTTCCTCGGCAACGATCAGCCCGTAACCTCGATCGGAAAACCAGCGGTCGACGTCGCGCAGTCGCTCGACTCTTCGAGTGAGTTCGGTCATCTGCCGGGGCCCCAGAGATTCGACTCGGGATCATAGTTCCAACCCTCTCGCCGAAGGACCCCCCGCTCCCTGGCGAGGTACCCCGTGTTATCCATGAGTTCGCCAGCGAACGGATCGACCGAGGCGTCCCGGATAGCGTTGCCGGATCCCATCTCGTTAAGGAGAACGCGTTCGTTTTGTGCCCAACGGCCAGGGCCAGGTGGGAGGTCGGGCAACTGGGGCAGCAGGGTTCTCTCGTTGGAGATCAGCTGCTGGGGGCTGCGGATGTCGTCAAGCTTCCCGATTACGACACGATCGAGGGCCCCCGTTTCAGCTTCTGCGGCTACTCCCATAGCTTCGCCACCTTTGGCCAGGGCATTGCCAGCGCTTCCGGTAGCAAGCGCCAAGGCTATCGACGGCAAGAGGTGACCAACGCCTCGGGCGATCCGACCGTGGCTGAAGTCCTCGTAGTCGATCAGACTCCCGGCAAATCTGCCAGGATCGTGCCCAATCGCTGTTGCCATTCCCCCGACCTTGTCGCCGCAGGCGGACCTGCCGTTGGCGCAATCGCCCGCCAACGCGGCAGTACCCCACAAGCCCTCCCCCAGTTGAACCGCCCCAATCCCAAGGCCCGTTCCCGCCTCAGCCGCTTGGTTAACACTCCAGTTCCAGGCCTGATGCGCACATCCGCCCAAGTTGGCCCAGCTGCATCCCGACTGCCGAGCTGGCGCGGGAGACCGGAACATGGATGACGACAGCGCCCGAGAGCCACTGGCTGTGTAACCCATGAAGACTTCCTGCTGCTGCACCGAGCACCCGTCGCATTGCGGATCGTGCCCGGTGGGATCAGAGAGGTTGACGGGATCGCCGTTGACGTAAACAGGGGCGCCCGACGCCAGTCCGTCGTAACCACAGGCCCGCCCCAGTTCGGAAAGCGCGGCTAGAGAAGCGGTTTTCAGGGTGGCCAGCACGGCCGGGTCGGTTTTGCCCTTA
>JBHEMS010000074.1:0-24257 GCA_046262455.1 Candidatus Dormibacteria bacterium
CCCCGATCAGCACAGGAGACAGATGACGACTGAACTCGCTCTGGTAGTCCTTGCCGCGCTCATCGCCATTGGCTATGGCGCCTACCTTGCCGCGTATGTCGTGGGGAAGGACGCCGGTACCGAGCGCATGCGGGAGATCGCCGGGTACATCCAGGAGGGCGCTTCCGCCTACCTCAATCGCCAGTACACGATCATCGCCGCCGTCGGGGCCGTCATCTTTTTGCTCCTGCTGCTCTTCGCCGAACCCCGCCCGGTCACCGCGATCCTCTTCCTGGTGGGCGCCGTCTGCTCTGCGGCGGCCGGCTATGTCGGCATGAACGTGTCGGTCCGGGCCAACGTCCGAGTCGCCCAGGCCGCCAACGGGGGCCTCGCCGCGGCGCTGGCCATGGCCTTCCGCGGTGGTGCGGTGACGGGCCTCTTCGTGGTCGGCCTGGGGCTGCTGGGGGTAACGCTGGCGTACGTCGTCTTCCACGATGCGCGGGCCCTGGTCGGCCTCGGCTTCGGGGCCTCGCTGGTCTCGGTGTTCGCTCGTCTCGGTGGCGGCATCTACACCAAAGCGGCCGACGTCGGCGCCGACCTCGTCGGCAAGGTGGAGGCCGGTATCCCCGAGGACGACCCCCGCAACCCCGCTGTCATCGCCGACAACGTGGGCGACAACGTCGGCGACTGCGCTGGCATGGCCGCCGACCTCTTCGAGACGTACGCCGTCACCTCGGTCGCCGCGATGCTGCTGGGAGCGCTGGTGTTCCCGGGTCGCCCCGAGTTCGTGATCTACCCGCTCCTGCTCGGCGCGATCTCAATCATCGCGTCGATCATTGGCAGCTTCTTCGTCCGCCTGGGGAGGGGCGACAACATCATGAACGCCCTCTACAAGGGCCTCGGTGTGGCCGCGATCCTGGCGCTCGCCGGCTTCTACATCGTGACCCAGACGTACATGGGCAGGGTCAACGGGGTTGACGCCAACAAGCTCTTCCTCGCCGCCTTCATCGGCATCGCCATCACCGTCGCGCTGGTCTACATCACGGATTACTACACCAGCGCGCAGTACAAGCCCGTGAAGCGCATCGCCGAGGCATCAACCACCGGCCACGCCACCAACATCATTGCCGGGCTGGCGGTCGGCATGCAGTCAACGGCGGTACCAGTCGCGGTGATAGCCGCGGGCATCATCATCGCCGCCTCCCTCGGCGGGGGAGGCGGGCAGTCGCTGTACTACATCGCTGTGGCCGCCATGTCCATGCTCTCAATGACCGGCATCATCGTTGCCATCGACTCCTACGGTCCCATCACGGACAACGCGGGCGGGATCGCGGAGATGGCCGAGATGGACGAGAGGGTCCGGGCCGTCACCGACCCGCTGGACTCGGTCGGCAACACCACCAAGGCGGTCACCAAGGGCTACGCCATCGGTTCGGCCGCCCTCGCGGCGCTGGTGCTCTTCGGCTCCTACACCCAGGAGCTGAACAACGCCCTTCACCTCGATGCCGCGCACGCGTTCCGCTTCGACCTGTCCGACCCGCAGGTCATCGTCGGTCTGTTCATTGGCGGCATCCTGCCGGTGCTCTTCGCCAGCTTCTGCATGCTGGCGGTGGGCCGTGCCGCGGGGATGGTGGTCAACGAGGTCCGCCGTCAGTTCAAGGAGTTCCCGGGCATCATGCTGGGCACCCAGAAGCCGGAGTACGGCAGAGCGGTGGCGCTGGTCACCGCTGCGGCGCAGAAGGAGATGATCATCCCCGGGCTCATCCCCGTGCTCGCCCCTATACTCGTCGGCTTCATCCTCGGCCCCAAGGCCCTTGGAGGGATGCTCGTGGGGTCGATCGTTGTCGGGGTCTTCGTCGCCATCCAGATGACCAACGGCGGCGGCGCCTGGGACAACGCCAAGAAGTTCATCGAGGACGGCGCGTTTGGCGGAAAGGGCACCGACGCCCACGCCGCGTCGGTGACCGGTGACACCGTCGGCGACCCCTACAAGGACACCGCCGGACCGGCAATCAACCCGATGATCAAGGTGGTCAACATCATCGCCATCCTCATCGCCTCAGCCGTCGCGACCCACTCCCTGGTCCACTAAGGGACGCTGACCGACACCACAGGGATGTTCTCGGTGACCCGCGTGTCGGCGCCGATCGGCAGCCGGGTGCGGATGAGGCCGTGGACCGTATAGGTCCCGGGGGGCGGCTGCGGGAGGGAGACGTGGAAATCGCGGGTCTCGCCGGCGGGGATGTCGGTGATGGAGATCGCCTGGCAGCGCAGCCCCGGCGTGGCCGCCATCCCCACCTGCTGTCCATGGACGTCCGCCAGCCACGCCGTCAGGGCAGGCACGCAGCCGCCCTCGACGCTGGCCGGGCCACTCACCGTGACGGTGACCTCAACCCTGCCGGCGGCTACCGAGGCGTCCGTTCTCCAGTCCCCGGCGGTGGCGCGGCGCCCGGTGGGGCTGGAGGTCGGGGTGGTAACCGCGCAGCCGGCCGCGACGCAGGCTGACTCGGAGCCACAGCCCGTGAGGCACATCAGGGCGACCGCCAGTGAGACCGGCCTGGGAATTTGCATCGAGAAAATTGTCCCGCAGAATCACCGGGTGGTGATGACGCGATGACGTACACGAGGGATCCCAGGGTCGACGCCTACATCACCTCGCTCCCGACCTGGCAGCGGGAAATCCTCCAGGAGGTGCGGGATTTGGTCCACGCCGCCGACCCCGACCTGGAGGAGACCATCAAGCGGACACGGCAGCCCTATTTCGTGCTGGATGGCAACGTCTGCGCCTTCCTGGCGGCGCGGGACCACGTCAACGTCTTTCTCTACGACGGCGCCATTGTGCCCGACCCGGAGGGAATCATCACCGCCGGCCATGACAACCAGACCGCCCGCACGGTCGGTTTTCGGCAGGGGGATACCGTCAACAGGCGCGCCCTCAGCGCAATGTTCAGGCAGATCATCGCCAACAACCGCGCGGGCGGGTGGCGGAGGCTGAAGCGCCACAGCTGAAGCCGATTCCATTCGATACGCTCTGCGTATGGATGAGTGGCAGCTGGAGATGGCGGAGATCGGGCGGCGGATCGGCGAGCTCAAAGCCCACGATGGCGATCCCATCATCATCGACGAGCTGGAGGCCGAGCTGCGGATCCTCAACTCCCTCTACAGCACCTCCCTGGACGTGCTCGAGGCCGGGCAACGGGACGTCGCGGCGCAGGCTGGCCTGGTGGCCGAGCGCTGGGGTGACTGGACCCTGCGCAACGTCTACAGCTACGTCTACGAGAAGGCCATGGAGCTGGAGCTGGGCCGGCGCGAGCTCTCGTCTTTGGTGCCGGAGCAGGACTACATCGGCATGCTGCGCGAGGCCGCCCGCTGAGCCTCTCCCGGTTCGAGCCATTCGCGGGCCTGGACGACCGGCAACGGGCACCGCGGGGTGACGATCGGCTGTCCCTGGCCGCGATCGATGGGGCGGCGGTGCCAGGTGGCAGGCTGCGCGTGCTGCTGGGTCCGCGCATCGTGGGCAAGCGCTACTTCCGCATCCAGCTGGATGATGGGCGGGCGCCCGTGCGCTTCGTCGAGGCGCTCTACAACGACGGTCCGTACCCGGGGCAGAACTGGGTCGAGATCTTTGACATGGATCGGCCGGAGGCCCTTCTCGGTGAGGACGGGTTCGCCAGCCGGTTGGCCCCGTACCTGCAGCCCGTGGCCGACGCCATCCCTGCGGGGGGTCACCTGATGGCGGAGTACGAAAAGCCCGACTGGCACACGACCCAGGTGGGCCTCCTGGCTGGGATTCCACCGATCGCCACCCCGCTCGGGGCGCTGCTCTTCGACCTCGGCGTGGGCGACAGCTTCAAAGACTGGTATTTCCCAGAAGGCGGGATGGAGGGCAACCGCAAGCTCCAGGGCAACAAGGCCTACAGTCCCGACCAGCGTCTCGAGATGCATGCCCGGCGTGGGGCCGAGCTAGAGCGGTTCCTCGGCGCTCCTCAGCATGCCCTGCCGATGATCGACGCCCAGGCGCGACAGACGGCCGAGCGGATCCTCAATGCGCTCGGCTAGGGCGGGCGGACCCGCCCTGGATCGGTCCTAGCGGGCCGGCCTACGCCTACGCCGGCGAGCTGCGACGGCCATAACGGCTGACGGCACCGCCAGCCACGCCCACGGCGGAATCTCGGGCAGGACGCCGCCTGCAGGGGTGGCGGTCAGTGGCAACGGGATCTTGGCGCTGTTGACCACCGCGGGGTTGGGATTGGGGTTGAAGTCATTGGTCTGCTGCCCGAAGCAGCCATTGGCCTGGGCGCCGTCATACGCCGCGTAGAGTCCGCGCCCGCAGGTCTGGCGGACCATGGCTGCCTCGCGCCCGTACGTGCAGGTGGCGGTGCTGTGGGTCGAGGCACCCTCGCTGCCGCCGCAGCCAGAGTCGTCGACCCTGTTGGTGCGGTCGCAGCTGTAGGTGGCATCGGTGGTGCACCCATCGGTGTATGCCACCAGGACGCGTCCCTGCTTGTCGACCGTGATGTCGTTGAAGTCGAGCATGTTGCGGCAGGGGTGTGAGCCTCCACCAGTCCAGATGCAGCCACGTTGCACCGGGTCGCCGGGGGTCGCATCGACCGTTTGCCAGTGCACCCCGCCGTCATGCGTGGTCGACACGTACAGGTCCCATGACCCCAGGAAGGCTCGAGGGTTTGGCATCTGGCAGACCTCGTTCTCGGGGTCGCTGCAGTTGTGGGACATGGCCTGGGTGTCCCCGGGGCTGGTCGTCCCGAGCCACGCGAAGGCCGCCCGGTTGTCGTCCCCGGTGATCACTTCCGAGAAGGCAGCGTTCTGGATCCCGTGAGCCACGCCGACGTCAATGGCGTCGGTCCAGGTGTCCCCGTGGTTCCGGGAGGTAGCCACCTTCGGGTGCCCGTCGGCGTCCACGAACCCGAAGTAGGCGGTGCCACGAGGTCCGATCGCGACCGAGGGGTCGGTTGACCCGCTGCCCAAAAACCCAGCGGTAGGAACAGTTTTCACCTTCCAAGTGCGGCCGTTGTCGGTCGAGACGACCGCTGCCTGGTGGACCTCCTCCCCGTTGGTGATCGAGCCCAGCAGGCCGCAGAGGTCATTGGGCACGTAGGCCGCGCCGTCAGGGCCCACCCGGAGGTGACCGTGGAGCCCGCGGCAGTCGCTGTTCGGGTCCCCGGGCGCCGGCGCCAGGAGGTACATTCGGGAAGGGACCGGGGTGATGGTGCTGTTGAAGGTCATACCGCCGTCGTTACTTGTTGAGCATTGGGCGAAGGCGTCGGAGTGGGCGCAGTAGTAGACCGCGTCGGGGTACGAGTTGATCGAGGTGTCCGGGGACGCAAACCGACCTCCTCCAACCGTCTGGTGATCCACGCCTGCAGGTAGTCCGCAGCCCACTGACGGCGACCAACTGGTGCCGTCGTTGTCGGAGTACGACATCATGCTGCACCCCGGCTCGGCATGGAGCTCGGAGAAGAATGTTCGACCCGTGTTCTGATCCAGGAAAAGGATGGTGTCTTCACTTATCGCCTGCTGCTGCGCTGGCGTGACGTTGGTCCATTGCACAGATGGAGGCTGCACCGTGTCGTTGAACTTTGCCCGCGCGACGGTGGTGCCAGCCCCGTACATCACGGCGCCGGTCTCGGGGTTGGCGCCGATCGACGGCTCGCCGGGGGCCGCTCGGTTGATGACGTCACGGCCGAAGACCGAGTCAGGACCGATGTAATTGCTGAAGCGCTGCGGGCCGGGGACCACCGCGTCCGCTGCCTGGGCGCTTCGGATCGTGAGGCGGGCAACGCCCTGGTAGTCCTGGTTGCTGGCGTTTTCATCGGAGCACGCCGCCGCATGGTAGCTCTGTGTCCCGGCAGCGGCGATCGGGTTGGTATAGACCACCTGCTCGAAGGTGCTTCCGGTCTGGTGTGATTCGTGCAGGTCGGGGTCGGTCGAAGGCGGGAACACGTGGTCGCCCTTGTCGTGCCAGACGGTCAGCCCGAGGTCATTGGCGCTGTAGTTCGCTGTGGTCCAGGTGATGCGTACGAGGAGTCGGACCTGGTGGGTCTTGTAGTAGTCGGGTGAAACACCGGTGAGATTGAACTGGAAGGTGTCAACGGACAACGGCGGCTCGTTGCTGGAGTCGCAGGAGTACCACGCAAGGCCGCCGACGTTGCCCGCCCCGGGCCCCACAGTTCCGTGCCAGTGGATCTCGCGGCTGATTCCCGGGTCCAGGGTCGTGGCGCCAGCCGGGTCGGCGGTGGCGTTGGTCGCTGCGACGGCCACCCGAGATGTCTGCGCCTGGACACCGGCCGCAGCGAGGACCAGGACGAGGATCACCGCGACGCGGCTGCGCTTCCAAGTATTGACTATTGCCATTCCGCTCCATTCCCTTCCGTTGTACGGAGAGCCGGCCGCCCAGGTGGGATCGCCACCGCTGCGCGGTTTCACAACATCTACAGACGAGGATATAGGTTCGTACGCTCGACCCGGAGCAGAGCGTTGGGCCGGATTAGCCGATGGCCTCCGGCCCCCCTCAGTCCAGCTCCATCGCTCCTTCGGCCTTGGCCTTGGACTTGTCCATCTTGTGGACGTGCTCGTCCTTCCAGCGGCTCTCCAGGGACTTCTGCAGGCCGGCCATGGTGGTGTACTCAAGCTCCTCCAGGGGGAGGCGGTGGGGCTCGAACGGCCCGTGCCGGCGCAGGTACTCGCCAACCTCGTTGGCCTTCTCGCGGGCCATGTCGAAGCTGACGTCATCGAACATGTCACGGGGCTCGCCCAGGCGGCCGTTGGCGATCTGGAAACCGAGGCAGATGACCCGGGGCGGGCCGTCGAACCGGGACGGGTGGGACCCCGCCTGGGAGGTTGGCATCAGCGGTCCCATGTGGGAGCCGCGCATCCACCCGGGCACGATGTGCGGGAAGGCGAAGGGCTCCAGCGCCTCACCCACCGCGGGGAAACCCGACTGGCAACGGACGATGCAAACCGGGTCGTCCTTGCCCACGTAGCGCCCGGCGATCATCGTCAGCTTGGTGGTCGAGGCCACCGCGCACCACTCGTCGGTCCACTTGCGGGGCCGGATGTGGTCGATGACGTAGCGACCCGGGGCGCCGAGGAACATCAGCAGGTCGTAGGTCTCCTCGGGGGTCTCGAGGTCGATGGTCTTGCCCTCGAGGGCGTCGTGGACGGTGAAGATGAAGCCCTCGTGCATCTTGGTGTCAATCACCAGGCCGGGCGTCGTCATGGGGTCGGCGAACATCCTGAACAGCGGCATGTTCCAGGCCCCCGGGGCGGTCTTGTCGGCCATGAAGCATAGGATCGGCTCGGAGGGACGCTCGACGAACTCGATCTCCGCGGCGCCTGGGCCCATGCCCTTGACGTTGCCGCTGAAGGCGTCAACCAGCAGGTCCTGGCCGGCACCGTAGAGGTGGAGGTCGTGGGCGACGCTGGCGGCACCCTCGAGCGCGTCCCAGGCGAGCTTGTGGATGCCCTCGTGGTCAGTGCCGTGGTAGTGGGTCATGATCAGCTGGACGTCGTCCCCGCACTGGGTGACGTAGTAGTCCTCGATCTCCGTGCTGTTGCCCAGGATCTCGCGCGCCTTGGCCAGGAGCTGCGGGTGGGACGAGCTGTGGCCTACCCAGCCACCCACGTCGGCCTTGATCAGGCTCAGGGTTACCTTCCGACCTTTTTCTGCCAAGTTGTCTGCTCCTTTCCTTTCACTTGAGCGCGCGTTACTGAAGCGGCGAACGGGGTGGCTCGAAGGGGGGCGCCGGGTTCCCCGGCTCGCGCTCTTCGAGCGACGCGAATACAAAAGCCGCCGTTATCATATCCCGTGCTCGCGCCGCTGGACAACAACGTGAGCCCGCGCGAGGGGTGGATTCTGCTCCTGCTGGCATTTGTCGGCGGCCTGACCAGCCTGGGACTGGAGATTGCCGCGTCCCGGCTGCTGGCACCGTACTTCGGTACCTCCACGTATATCTGGGGCGCCCTGATCGGCCTGATCCTGCTGTACCTGACCGTCGGCTACTACGTCGGGGGCGCCGCGGCAGATCGCTGGCCCCGGAGCGACCGCCTCTACGCCATCGCCGCCGTCGCGGCCGTCCTGGTCCTGTTGATCCCCGCCATCTCACGCCCGATCCTGCTCTTCTCCCAACGGGCGCTCAACCCTGGGCCGGGCGCCGGGTACAACGTGCCGGGCTTCGTGGGGGCACTGATCGCAGTCATCGTCCTCTTCGGCCCCGCGGTGATCCTGCTCGGCATGGTGTCGCCCTGGGTGATCCGTCTGCGGGTGGGCTCAGTCGCCGGCAGCGGGCGGGCGGCGGGCCAGGTATACGCAATTTCGACCGCGGGCTCGATCCTGGGGGCCTTTTTGCCCGCGTTCTGGTGGATACCCAGCTACGGTACACGGGCCACCATCCTGGGCCTGGGCGCGGTGCTGCTGGTGGTCGCCGCCCTGGGGTGGCTGCGGGGCGGCCCCCGGGGCCCCGGCGCCACGGTCGCCGCCGGCCTGGTGGCGGCGCTGGCCTCGATCCTGGCGGGCGGCCAGATCAAGCCCCCGGCAGCGGGGCGGCTGCTCTACGAGGCGGACTCAGAGTACGGCTACATCCAGGTCGTCCAGCTGGGTAGCCGGCGCGAACTGATCCTCAACGAGGGCCAGGCGGTGCACTCGATCTATGACCCCGGTGCGCTGCTGACCGGCGGGTACTGGGACCTCCTCACCGCCGCGCCCCTGCTCGGGTACCGCCACTGGGAGGGCCAGCGGCCCAAGCGGGTGCTGATCCTGGGGCTGGCAGGAGGCACTGTGGCCCGGCAACTCACCGCCGCCTACGGCCCGCAGGTGCAGATCGACGGCGTCGAGATCGATCCCCAAATCGTCAGTGTCGGCCGGCGGTACTTCGACATGACGGAACCCAACCTGCACCCCATCGTCGCCGACGGCCGTTACTTCCTGGACACCACACCCAACCTGTACGACCTCATCCTCGTCGATGTGTACCGCCAGCCCTACATCCCCTTCCAGTTCACGACCAAAGAGTTCTTCAAGAGTTGCCGGGCGCACCTGGCGACCAATGGGGTCGTCGCGGTGAATGTCGGACGCGCGCCCAACGACTACCGCCTGGTGGACGCCATCTCCGGCACCATGGGAGCGGTGTTTCCCGAGGTCTACCAGCAGGACACTCCGAGGTTCCTGAATACCGTGGTCTACGCGCCGACGCTGCCCACCCAGCCGCTCGAGGCGCGCGCCAACCTGGACCGTGCCGCGACGACCAACCTGCCTTTCGTCGCGCAGGTGGTGGAGGAGAGCCGGGACCAGCCCATCCTGCACGTGGAGCCCCACTACCCCGTCTACACCGACGACCTCGCCCCCGTCGAGCGGCTGGTCGACAACATCATCTATCGGGTGGCGACGGGCTCCTAGAACGAAGGCGTGTCGTCACCAGCCCAGCCAGGGCCGCGCCCGTCGCCACCAGCAGCACCCCGGTGACAGGCTCGGGGCCGCCCGAGGTGGGTGGCAACATGTCGTGGGCCGACGTGGTGGCGGTTCGCGGCGCGCTTGGGGCGCCGGTGGCGGCAGCCGCCACGCCCGCGTAGCGGACCTCGTTTACAACCGGGTTGGACCCCGGCTTGTTTCGCATCCATGTCACCTGGGCGTGGTCCTGGGGGTCGAAGGTGGCGCCGAGGAAATCGCCCGCGAAGCGGTCAGCCCCGAGGCACCCGGCCGTGGTGCACATCGACCCGGTGTGGACTCCCCGGTCCAGGGTGGTGATGCTCCAGGTCGGGTTGGCAGAGTCGGCGTTGACCGTCTCCGCCCATTTCGCGTCCCAGGTGCCCTGGAGCGTGTCGGCGCGTCCTCCCACGGCGGTGTAGTAGTAGACGACGCCGACGTGCCCCTTGCTGCCGGCGGCGAGCCAGGCGAAGGCGGCGGTCCCGGTCGTCGTCCCGGGGATCGGCGGCAGTTTGGTCCAGTGCTGGCCGCCGTCGGTCGAGCGGATCACCTGCAGGATCTTGCCGGTGACGGTGCCGGCGCTGTTGGTGTTCGGGTCCTCGCTGGCGATGTAGAGGGTACCGTCCGCGGTGAAGGCCGCGTCATTGATGGCGGCACCGGCCATCAGCGGGGTGAGCAGGCTGCTCGAGGGGAGCGGGGAGCTCGATGACGGGTCCCAGACGTGGACGTCAAGCGGCCCGCTCAGCTCGTTGGTGGTGGCGGTCAGGTTGGTGGCGTTGTCGACGAACGGCTGATACATCTCGGGGGTGGCGGGCCTGCGGGCCAGCGGCCCGTCGTTGGGGTTGAGCAGCGAGTTGGTGTGCTTCTGCACGTGGTAGCTCTGGCCGCGGTCGGCGCTGCTGAAGAACAGGGTGTCGTAGAGGGCCTCGTTGGTGGTGAGATAGGAGGTCTGGTTGTCGACCGCGGTGACCCACATCCGGTCGGTGCCGCCGGGAAGCGTGGTCGGGTCGCAGGTCAGGGTCTGGGCCCGGTCGTCGCTGTAGCAGGTTGTCGTGGTCCCGGCGTACGGGGTATCGAAGGTCAGGTAGAGGCGTCCCCCGGGGTCGGTGTCGATCGAGCTGTCGGTGTTCTTGTTGATGCCGCCGTTGCTGATGGAGTTGAGCAGCAGGTTGCCGGGGGAGAGCTTCCAACTGATGCCGTGGTCGGTGGAGACGTACAGCCACTCCAGGGCGCTGATGTACATCGTGCCGTCCGGCGCGACCTTGATGATCGGCTCGTTGCCGTGTGTTCCAACAGTGACCGCCTGCCCGAGCTGGGTGATGGTCGCGGCGGCGCCCACCGCCCGGCCAGGAAGGAGACCTGCGGTCAACCCGGTGGTGAGCAGCCCGACGACCACCAGGCGCCTGAGCGCGGTTCTCATCAGCATCTCGTTACTCCAAACCTGCCACGCATCCCGGTCGCCGCCTGGACCCTAGTCTATGCACCTAGACTCAGGCGTGGCCCAGATCACCGAAACCGACATTCTCCAGGCCCTCGTGGGTGTCCAGGACCCCGAGTTGCACCGGGATTTCGTCGAGCTGAACATGATCCGCAACATCGGCATCAGTGGCGGGGTGATCAACCTCTCGGTGATCCTGACCACCCCCGCGTGCCCCCTCAAGGACGAGATCGGCAACCGCGTTCGCGGCGCCATCCTGGAGCGCGTGCCTGGTGTCAGCGCCGTCAATATCGACTTTGGCGCGCAGGTCATGTCGTTCCGCGGGGTGGGGGACAAGCAGCCCATCCCGGGGGTCAAGAACGTCATCGCGGTGGGCAGCGGCAAGGGTGGCGTAGGTAAGTCCACGGTTGCCACCAACCTGGCGGTGGCGCTGCGCAACTCGGGCGCCAGCGTCGGCCTGGTCGACTCCGACGTCTACGGCCCCAACATCCCAACCATGATGGGCGCCGAGGGCACCCCCTACGGGGAGAACAACAAGATCATTCCGCTCGAGGCGCACGGCATCAAGCTGATGTCGATCGGCTTCCTGCTGCCCCCCGACAAGCCGGTGATCTGGCGCGGGCCGATGATCGCCGGCACCCTCAAGCAGTTTCTCTACGACGTCGCCTGGGGCGAGCTCGACTACCTCGTCGTCGACCTCCCGCCGGGGACCGGCGATGCGCCGCTGACCCTGGTGCAGAGCATCCCCATCACCGGCGCGGTGCTGGTCACCACCCCCCAGGACGTCGCAGTGGAGGATGTGACCAAGGCCGCCACGATGTTCAGTACCCTGTCGGTCACCATCCTCGGGGTGGTCGAGAACATGAGCTTCTTCCTGTGCCCTCACTGTGGCGAGCGCACCGAGGTGTTCGACCACGGGGGCGGCGCCACGCTGGCGCAGAAGCTGGGCGTGCCCTTCATGGGTGAGTTGCCCCTGGATCCAAAGGTGCGCAAGGGTGGCGGCCAGGGGGTTCCCCTGATGGTGGCCGAGCCTAACTCCCCACTGGGCGAGGTATTCAACGCCGTCGCCGAAGCCATTGCCGGCCAGGTCAGCGTCGCCACGGTCGCCTCGATGGGTGCGCTGCCGTTCAAGCCCGGCCCCGGCTTCACCCCCCTTAACTGACGCGCTCGCGGGCAGCATGGCCACGCCAGACGCAATCGCGGTCCGCGTCTCGCATTTCTTCGAACGCGAGTTCGGGGCGTCGCCGGAGACGGTGGCGGTGGCGCCGGCGCGGATCAACATCATTGGTGAGCACGTGGACTACGCGGGAGGGCTCTGCCTCCCTGCGGCCGTCGACCGCTACCTGGCCGTCGCAGCCGCACCGGCCGAGGACCTCCAGTTTGCCAGCGAGCTCTTTCCCGGCCACGTCATCCAGGTCGGAAGCGGCGACCTCGCACCTTCAGGCGGCTGGGCCGACCACTGCCTCGGCGTCGTCTCGCAGCTGCGCGCGGCGGGCATTCCCACCGGCATGCGACTCGCGGTTGTCTCGGACATCCCCGCGGGGGCGGGGCTGAGCAGTTCGGCCGCCATCGGCGTGGCCACGGCCGCCGCGGCGCTGCAGCTCGCCGGGAGGACCATGGAGCCCTACGACGTCGCACGTTTGTGCCGACGGTCCGAGAACGAATTCCTGGGCGTCCCCAGCGGGCTGATGGACCAGGTCGCCTGCACCATGGGGCGCGAGAACATGGCGCTGCTCTTCCACGCCGACAACGAGATCGTCGAGGGCGTACCCCTGCCGGCCGGCGCCGCCTGGCTGGTATGCCAGTCGGGAATCGAGCGCAGCCTGCGCGACAGCGGCTATGCCGACAGGCCCGGCGAGGCCACGCGCGCCCTTGACATGGCCCGCCGAACCTTTCCTCACCTCGGAAGCCTCGCGGACCTCGACGCGGGCGAGGTGGAGAAGCTCTGCCTGCCCACGCCGCTGGACCGTCGGGCGCGCCACATCGTTGGAGAGACCCAGCGCGTACGCCTGGCCGTTGCCTGCATCGAGGCGGGCAACCTTGACGCCCTGGGCCAGCTGATGATCACCTCCCACCGGAGCCTCGCGCGGGACTGCGAGGTCAGCCTCCCGGAGCTCGATCGACTCGTCGACACCATGATGGAGGCGGGTTGCTGGGGCGCACGGCTGATGGGCGCGGGATTCGGTGGCTCGGTGCTCGGGCTGGTGTCCGCCGACATGGCGGAAGAGGCTTCGGAGGTGATCGCCGAGCGGTTCCAGCCGCGAGGCGCCGCCGCCCTTCATGGCGGTGGCGATATTCACCGCGTGTCTGTGGTGAACGGCGCGTTGGCCTGAGTGAAGCAGCCCGTACACTCTGGCGCGTGAGTTCCGACTGCCTCTTGCTGGCCCTGCCGCAGGGCCTCGAGCGCCAGCGACTGGATGGCTGGGTCCACCGACGGTTTCCCCTTGGCGAGGGGGAGGAGCAGGGTTACCACCGGCCCCGTACCCCGTCGGGCGAGTGGGCGTCCCTGGATCAGCTCACGCTGCGCGGCCGGCCGGGCGACTCGGCTGCCTGGTATCGAGCCGAGTTCACTCACCCCGGCTGGGGCGACCGCACGCTGCTGCGGTTTGACGGGGCGTTCACCGCGGCCAACGTCTGGCTCAACGGGAGACTCCTTGGCAGCCACTTCGGGTTCCCCGGGCACTTTGGCTTCGACATCTCATCCTTCCTCGAGACGAGCAACGTGCTTGCGGTCTGTGTCGAGGCCGGTAGCCGTCCCGGCCAGCTGCCGCCCGCGCTCAATGAACTCGCCGATGACGAGGGGCCGTGGTGGCCGCTGGGGATGGTGGGGCGTGTGTGGTTGGAGCAGGTGGGCAGCGTGGTTGTCGAGTCCCTCGACAGCACATGGCGGCTCCAGCCGGGCCTTGCCGAGGCAACCTTGCGCGCTGCGGTTCGCAACCTTGACGCGCGGGAGATGGAGGCGGTCGTGACCTGGAACCTGCTGTCTCCCGGGAGCGACACCCCCCAGGTCAGGCTGCGCCGCTCAGCGGTTGTCGGCGGCCGCCAGTCCGTCGTCCTGGAGACGCGGGTCGCTGTCGACCGGCCGCAGCTGTGGTGGCCCTGGACGCTTGGCGAGCAGCACCTCTACACCGTTGCCGTGCAGCTCGACCAGGGCGACCGGCGCAGCACCACGACATCAAGACTTGTTGGCATCCGCGAGGTCGGGCTGGAGCCGGCCGCGGGCGGCATGGCCTGGAGCATCAACGGACGGCGACACTTCCCGCGTGGGGCGGTGCTGCCACCCCTTCCGCCCGGCCAGGGCGGTGACCCCATCGGCGCGTGGCGCATGGCCGGCCTGGACCTGGCCGTCTCGCGCGGCCAGGTGCCGTCGGAGCGCACCGCCGCCTCAGCCGATGCCGCCGGCGTGCTTCTGGTCGTTGACCCGCCGGCGTTCTCTCCCGGCCAGGGTGATGAGGAGGTGTACCAGGACCACCTCGCGGAGGCGGTGGGGCTGGTCAGCTCGCACGCCAGCGCGGCGGTTCTCCTGCAGCGCGGCGGCCCCGGGCTGGAGGCGGCCCTGCCGACGGCGAAGGCCACCGACGAGCCCTATACGGTGGTCGGCGCGGACCGCGAAGACGTGGAGCGTGTGCGCAAGGGCAAGTTCTCGCCGCAGACCGCCCTCGTCCTCCGCGCCCTGCCCGACCTGGGGGAAGCCGAGGGAGTTCTTGCTGCTACGGTGGCGCTGCTGGATTGCACCCCGCTGCCGGATCGAGACGCGATGAGGATGCGCTTCCACGTCATCAACGACAACGCATCTGTCGGCGGCCGCGCCACGCTGCGTTGGCGCCTCAAGCCGCTGGAGCAGTCAGGCTGGCTGCCGTTCCTTCGCGACCGGGCCGGCGACATCGATGTCCAACTGCCCCGGCCCGACCAGCCGGCGGCGGTGTACGAACAGGAGGTGAGCATCGCTGCTCGTTCGGCATCCGTGGGCGTGGAGTTGGGTCTCGAGCAGGACGGGGAGATGCTCAGTTACCTGGAGTACGACCTGGAGCTGTAGGGGACCTTCAGGTCCGCGGCCTAGCCTTGCTTGCCGGCTGCGGGTGCGGTCTCGATCCGCTCCTGGAGTTTGCGCATGACGATCGGGATGGCCGCGCTGGCGGCCGACTGTGCCGCCCCCGTGAGGATCTTCTCGTGCAGCGGCCGGCTGTCCTTCATCTGGTCGGCCAGCTCCTTGCGCAGCTGCTGTCGGAGCTTGTCCTTCGCGTCGTCGGCCATCTTGTCCACCTCTTTGCGGGCCCGCCGCGCGGTCTTCTCGGGGTGGCCCGCCGCCCTGGCGACAGCCATGGCTCGGTGACGCAGCGTGCGCTCCTCGGCCTTGCGCCGCGCCCGCAGTACGATCAGCGCGGCGCCGCCCACGACGATGACCGCAACCGTGCCGACGGCGGCGAGGCGAACCACCTGGATGGGGCGCTCGGCTGCCTTCCGCAGGCCGGCGATCTTCGCCGACATGTCCTGCCGGAGCTGGACTATCTCGTCGCGGGTTTGATCTGCGTTTTCGCCCATTCCACGTCGTCCTTGAGGGTTTGGATGGTTATCTCTGGCATCTTGAAGACAAGTCTCGACTTGCCCATCAGTCCGAGCACCGCGGCCGCCACGCCCCAGATGAGCAGCACCACCGCGAGCGCGATGGCATCGTGCCCCATGCCCCGTTTGAAGAACAGGCTGAGGATCGCGAAAACGATGAGTGCGACAAGGGTGTACAGCACGAAGAGCCCGCACAGGGCGGCGCCCGCGAGCATCCCGATCGCGACTGCGTTCCGCTTGACGAGCTCGGTGATCTCCTGCTTGGCAAGCGCCAGCTCGAGCTTGACAAGCTTCTGGGCATCGGCAGCGATCTCCGCCAGGGAGCCGCCGATGCCGTCATTTGGCATTGGGTGAGGGTACCGTCGTCCGACCATGTTGGAACATGATAGTTGTCGTGACAGGAAACCATGGCACCAAGGGGGAGGCCATTGCTGCCGACTGAGCACCGTCGAGGGCGGCGCACAGCTTCAGAGAGCCTGGAAGCCCTCCGGCACCGGCTCTGGCACCCCCAGGGCCGCGGAAACTGCCGAAGCCGCGGTGATAGGCCGCTCACAGGTGAAGTTCCGGCAGATGTAGAGCGCCGCGGGTGCATCCTGTGCGTCCCGGCCCTCAAGTAGCGGGGGCACCGTACTGCCCTCGGGGCCACCCGCCACCACCTTGTTGGGCAGGTAGGGCGCCCGGAGAGCGCGCAGCATGGGGACGGGCGGCGGCGCCCCCGGCTGCCACAGCAGGGCAACCTCCACGGGGTTGCCCAGGTGCGCCGACAGCACACCCAGGAGGCGGCCGAAGAAGAGGGGATGGCCCCCCATCGCCGGGCTCAGCGCCTCCAGTACCTCCTCGGCGATGAGGCGATAGCGTTCCTCACCGCTGAGTAGGGCAAGCTGCAGAAGGACCTCGGCCGCCATCGAGTTGCCCGCCGGCACGGCGTTGTCGTCGAAGTCCTTGGGCCGGTAGAGCAGGGCCTCGTGGTCATCGCTGGTGCTGTAGAAGATCCCGCCGTCGGGGTCGCGGAACCTGGTCAGCATCAACTCCGATATCGCCTGCGCGGCTTCGTACCAGCGGGGGTCGAAGTCGGCCTGGTACAGCGCCAGCAGACCGAGCGCGAGGGCCGCGTAGTCCTCGAGGTAACCGTTGAGCCGCGCCGTCCCGTCGCGGTAGGTGCGCAGCACACGGTTATCCGCGAAGACGTTGTCCAGGAGCAGGGCGGCATTGCGCCGGGCAGCGGCCAGGTAGTCGTCGCGCTCCAGGACGGCCGCGGCCTCTGCGACGGCCGCCAACATCAAGCCATTCCATGCGGTCAGCACCTTCTCGTCGCGCGCGGGTCGGGTTCGTTTGTCGCGGGCGGCGAAGAGGCGCGCGTTGGCATCCGCCAGGCGGGCTTGATACTCCTCCGGCCCCATGCCCAGGCGTCGCGGGATGTCGTTGCCATCGCCGCTGACGTGGAGGATGTTGCGGCCCTCCCAGTTGCCCTCGGCTCGCGCGCCATACGTGGTGGCGATGAGCTCCAGGTTCTCACCGCACAGCTCCTGCAGCTCGTCCCAGGTCCAGGTGTAGAACAGCCCCTCTTCACCCATCGAGTCGGCGTCCTCGGCAGAGTAAAACCCGCCGTCGACGGAGGTCAGGTCACGCAGGACGTAGTCGATCGTGCGTGTTGCGACGTTGTGGTACTCGGGGTTTCCTGTCAGCTGGTAAGCGTGGAGGTAAACGGGAGCCAGGAGGGCCTGGTCGTACAGCATCTTCTCGAAGTGCGGGGCGAACCAGTGGTCGTCTGTGGAGTAGCGATGGAAGCCGCCGCCCAGCTGGTCGTAGATGCCGCCGTGGGCCATCTTGGTCAGGGCCGTCTCAACCACCTCTAAAACGCGTGGGTCGGGGGTGGCGGAGTGATGGCGGAGCAAAAAGTCCAGGGCCATAGCCTGGGGAAACTTCGGCGCCCCGCCAAAGCCGCCCTCCCGGGGATCGTGGGCGCTGAGCAACCCCGTCACCGCATCCGCCAGCACCGCGCGATCCAGGTGCCGACCGGGGCCGCCGCCGAGGCCGACGGAAATCGCAGCCGTCAGGTCGTCGGCGCTGCGCTCCACCTCAGCCCGCCGTTGCCGGTAGGCGTCGAGGACACCGGTCAGGACCTGCAGGAAAGCGGGCATCCCATGCCGCGGTTCCGGCGGGAAATACGTCCCGCCGAAGAAGGGCTTGAGGTCGGGCGTCAGGAAGACGGTCATCGGCCAACCTCCGCTGCCGGTCATCTGCTGTACCGCGGACATGTAGATCGAGTCGAGGTCCGGACGCTCCTCGCGGTCGACCTTGATGCAGACGTAACCCTCGTTCATCCGCGCCGCGATGGCGGGGTCCTCGAAGGACTCCCGCTCCATCACGTGGCACCAGTGGCACGCCGAGTAACCGATGGAGAGCAGGATGGGCCGGTCTTCCTCCCTGGCGCGTCTCAACGCCTCGTCAGCCCACGGGTACCAGTCGACCGGGTTGTCCTTGTGCTGGAGGAGGTATGGACTGGTCTCGCCAGCCAGGCGATTCCCCACTTAGCTCACGTGTGGAAGAGAAGACCCACGGCGTATGTCACGGCGCCGACGACGACCCCCGCAACGGTCATCTCCAGGCCGGACGCCCACCAGCTGCGCAGGGTGACCAGCGCCTTGGCGGCGCCGACGGCGAAGTGCGCGACGATGGAGATGACGGCCGCGGCGATGATCGCGCCCGGGCCCCGGGCAAAGAAGAACGGGATGACCGGGATGATCGCGCCGATGCCTGTGGAGACGAGGGCGGCGAGCCCTGATTGCAGCGGCTTCCCCTTGGCCTCGATGCTGAGCCCGAGCTCCTCCTGGGCCATCGCATCGAGCATCGCCTGGGGGTTCTGCGACATCCGGTCTGCAAGGAGCTTCGCCTCGGCCTCTGAAAGCCCCTTGAGCTGGTAGAAGAGGACCAATTCCTCGAGCTCTTCCTCCGGGCTGTCCTCGATCTCCTGTCGCTCCCTGGAGACCTGTGCCTCGTATAGCTCGTTTTCGGACTTGGTCGCGAGGTAGGCGCCGGACCCCATGGAGACCGCGGAGGCGATCGCCCCCGCCAGGCCCGCTATCAGCACCAGCCCGCCGCCGCTGGTCGCCGCCGAGGTACCGGCGACGATCCCGAACACTGCGGCCAGCCCGTCATTGACGCCGTAGATGGCACCCGAGATCCAGCCCCCGCCGCGCGTGTGCCAGGTCTCCCGGGCGAGGATGCGGTCGAGGTGGGATTGAACGTTGTGATTACCCTGCTTGACCGCGGCGCTGCCGACCATCAGCCCTCGCAGCGCCCCGGCGTGCTCCTCGTCCTCAGCGCCGATCTCCTCCAGCAGGGCATCGGTGTCGGGGTCCCCGGTCATCTCCGCGTGGGCGCTGCTCAGCCGGCGCTCCTCCGCCTCCTGGTGAGAGATCACGGCGTCGACCGGGGCGAAGCGAAGGCTCAGGTCCATGGAGCGGGGCAGGCGCACCGTCGAGGCATCGGGCACCGCCGTACCGAGGTCCTTCAGCCGTCCTGCCCACTTGTCGGCGTGGCGGCGCTCGGTCGCGGCCAGCTCGTTGAGCACCCGCTTGCGATTGGCCTCAACCTCGCGGTCCGCAAGGCGCGAGTAGATGAGCGCGGCCTGGACCTCCTCGTGCCAGTTCTCCAGGAGCCGGCGCCGCAGGTCTTCGTTGTCGGCGATCTGGGTGTCCGCCATGGTTCGTCTAGAGCCTACGTCGGCAATCCACCATTCCTGGGCCGGTGCGGTGATGGTCCCGCGCTAGACTCGCGGCGGAATGGAGAACCCGTCGGCTGCGTCCCCCAGGGAGGTCACGCCCCAGACCAGGGTGGGCGAGATCATGACCCGCAACGTCCTCACGGCGACGGCCGAGACCGCGGTCGTCGACGTCGTCCGCCTGATGGCCAAGAATCGGATCACGGGGTTGCCGGTGGTCGACCCCGACGGGCGCCTGATCGGGGTTGTCAGCGAGTCCGACATCATCGGCAAGGCCGGCGACACCGTTGCCGACATCATGACCAACGGCTCCTGGACGGTGAACGAGGAGACCACCCTCGGCGACGCCGCTGAGGTGATGCTCCGGCGCCGTATCCGCCGCCTGCCGGTGGTGAGTGACGACAACGAGCTCATCGGTCTGCTGTCGCGAAGCGACCTCATCAGCTTCTTTGCCAACCACGTCTGGACTTGCTCCTGGTGTGGCAAGGGCTACCGCGGGTTTTACGCACCGTCGGTCTGCACCAACTGCGGCGGCGAGACCTTCACCATCCAGGCTGAGGAGACGGCTTGAGCGCCGTCGGGGAGGTCCAGGCCCCGGCCGATACGGGCGTCACAGGCCAGCAGTACAGTCCCGGGCTCGAAGGCATCGTGGCCGCAAGGACCACGATGAGCGATGTCAACGGCCGCACCGGCAAACTGCTCTACCGCGGGTTCGACATCGCGGAGCTCGCCGACAAGTCGAACTTTGAAGAGACCTGCTACCTCCTCTACAGAGGGGAGCTGCCCAACCGGGCGGAGCTCGAACAGCTCAAGAAGGACCTCGGCGAGCAGCGCCACCTCCCGCCGCAGGTGCTCTCCACGTTGCGGGCCCTGGACCCCCAGGCCAACCCCATGGACCTCCTGCGCACGGGGGTCAGCGCGCTGGCCCACTTCGACCCGGATGTCGAGGACATGTCGGTGGAGGCCAACACCCGCAAGGCGCTTCGCCTGGTCGCCCAGACCACTACCCTGGTCGCGGCGATCGGCCGCCTGCACCGTGGGCTGGAGCCGATCGATCCCGACCCAACGCTGGGCGTCGCCGCTGACTTCCTGCGGATGTGGAGCGGCAGCCTGCCCGACGACACGGCCGCGAAGGTCTTCGATGTCGCGTTGATCCTGCACGCGGACCACGGAATGAACGCGTCGACGTTCACAGCGCGGGTCATCGCCAGCACGCTCTCCGACATGCACTCCGCGGTTGTCGGCGCCATTGGGGCCCTGAAGGGCCCGCTCCATGGCGGGGCCAACGCCGCGGTCATGGAGATGCTGGAGGAGATTGGCGAGGTGGAGCGGGCTGACGCCTGGGTGCGTGACGCGCTCCAGAACAAGAAGCGCGTCATGGGCTTCGGACACCGCGTGTACAAGGTCTACGACCCCCGCGCCACGGTGCTCAAGAAGTTCAGCAAACAGCTCGGGGAGCAGAAGGGCGAAACCAAGTGGTACGACATGTCAGAGAAGGTCGAGAACGTCGTCCTCGAGGTCAAGAAGCTCAACCCCAACGTCGACTTCTACTCGGCCAGCACATACCACATGCTGGGCCTCGAGCACTTCATCTTCACGCCGATCTTCGCCCTGTCGCGGATGGCCGGTTGGACCGCGCACATCCTGGAGCAGTACGAGAACAACCGGCTGATGCGACCCGAGTCCGAGTACGTCGGCCCTGCCGGCGTGGTGTATACGCCGCTCGACCAGCGGGACTGAGCCGTGGCGCCGTCAAGGGCGCCCTGGGTCAGCGGGTTGTCGGGGGCAGCTCCTCGGTGATCGGGCAGACCGTGCAGGTGGCCACCGGGGTGATGCTGATGACGGCCGATGAGAACGGGGCCGGCAGGTTCACCGTGAGCCCCGCCCCGAGCTGGAGGCCGGTGTAGGACCCGAGCGCCGTCCCGGTACGAACGTCGGCCAGGGCGTAGCGATGACCGGGCGAGATGCCCTGCAGGGGGATTGACCGGCTGGCTTCCTGGCCGGCCTGGCGGAAGGCGAAGAGGTACCCGGAATCGCCGGCCCACGGCTGCAGCGCCAGCCAGCTTGTTCCGTCCGCCGGGTCGGCGGTGCTGTCCTCGTAGGTGAAGCGCGGGATCGCGGGGCGGTTGGCCGCGAACCAACTGGTCCACCAGCGCGTCTCGGCGGCGTCCGCCGCTGAAAGCTTGGTCAGGTCGGTCCAGAACGTGAAATGGCTGAGTAGCGCCATCGGCATGAGGTACCGCGCGGTGTAGGGGGGCATGAGATAGCCATCGTAGAGGCCGAACCCGATCGAGGACGGCGGCAACCAGGGCGCCGCCGACCAGAGGTCGTGGAGCTCCTTGGAGACGTAGGATAGATTTGCCGGCAGGCCATCCCCGCCGGTGTGGCCGTTGTCGAACCAGGAGGGCCCGATGGCGGCCGATTCAAAAGGCCACGCCCGCTGGTCGTTGGTCTCGTCAAGCTCAAAGGTCACGCCGGGGTGCCTGGTCTCGAAGCCCCGCACCATTGCGATGAAGGCGTCCTCGTAGTCGAAGTAGTCGTGGCCACCGCAGTCCACCCAGGCCTGGAAGTCGAACTTGAATTCGCGCACCCCCCACTGGGTCACGGCACGGTCGACCACCCCGCTGAGATACTGGCGGAACGCTGGGTTGTTGACGTCCCAGACTCCCAGGCCCGCCTGGTCCTCGATGTAACGCGTGACCTGGCCGGTGGGGGTGCACACCCAGTCGGGGTGCGCGGCGGCCGCCTGGCTCGAGTTGTTGAACTCGACCGGCGACATCCACAGTGCGAATCCCACGCCGGTGGTACGCAGGTACCGGACAAAGTCGGGGGTGCCGTCGTGGAGGCTGTCCGGGAAACGACTGGGGATGAAGTTCCAGTCGCCGGAACTCTGCCCCTGCCACTGGTCGTCCAGCATCAGGGTCTCGAGTCCCAGTGCCCTGCCGGCATTGGCCTGCGCCCTCATGTTGAGGTCGTTCAACCCCGGCCCGTGGTTCCAGGGGTGGAAGGAGTTCAATCCCACCGTCCGCGGGTAGGACGGCATGTCGTGTGCCGCGAAACTCTCCACGAAGTTCCGCGCCGCCTCCTGTGGGCCGCCGTGGTACACGCCGATGTAGGCCCTCCCCAGCCGCATGGTCCCCAGCGGCGACAGGGTGCGCTGGCGGCCGCCCGCCGGGTAGGTCGGGTTGGGCAAGCGGTTGTAGTCCGGGGGACTGGTCATCAGCGGTCCGTAGTCGAACAGGTCGCGCTGGTAGTCAACCCCCACCCAGCTTCGGCCGCCCGCGTCCCGCCCCACGCGGCTCATGTCGCCGCCACGTCGCTCGGAGACGAGGTACCAGCCGGCCCCGGCGCCATCGTCCAGCCGGAGCACTTCACCCTCAGCGTCAAAGGGCACGGCGGGCGCGCCGACCTGCCGGAAGTCGTCGCGCCAATCGGAGCCGCCCACGTACCTCTGCGCCTCGGAGCGCATGGGCGCCGGTGACGTCAGCTCGTCCAGGCTGAAGGCGCTGACCCGTGCCGGCACGGGGCCGGTGCTGACGAGGCGGCTGTCCACCTCGATCACCGCGCTGCCGGGGTAGGTGGTGAAGTCCCGGTCCAGTTCGATCCCCACCGCCGCGCTGAGCGGCGCATAGCGGAAGCTCAGCCTCGCGCCCGCGGGCGCGCCGATCACCCGGGGATCGCCGGGCGCGACCGATGCGGTCACTGACTCCAGCGCCAGGGTGCTGGACGTCAGCGCGACACCGCCGAGGTTCAGGGTGACGTCATTGCCGTCCGCGGCGACCCACTGGCGCCCGGTGGTCAGGTCGGCGAAGGCTGTCGTGACCACGCCCGCAGAGCCAAGCGCCGGCAGCCGCCAGGTCCGGCTGAGCCTCGCACTCGAGAGGGTGGCCGAGGCCGGGGTGACCATCGCCACCGCGTCCCCGACCGCCGCCCGGTTGTCAGCTCCAGCGCGCACGCTGGAGGCCGATTCGGCGGCCACACCGAGGAGCATTGCCAGCATGCCGAGAATCAACGCGCGGCGGTTCACAATCGACCTCATTTCGCTTCCGCTATCAATAAACTTTAGAGCCGAGATGAAGGAGCTACTCATCCTGCTCGCCCGGGCGGTCCTCGGCGGGTGCGGGGTCTGCGCCTTCGCCCTGGTGGGACAGATGGTGCAGCCCAAGAAGTTCGCCGGGATCTTCGCGGCTGCTCCCGCGGTGGCGGTGGTGTCGCTGGGGATATCCATCGCCAGCAAGGGGGTAGAGGCGGGACACGCCAATGCGCTGGGCATGATCGCGGGCGCCGTGGGGATGATCGCGTACTGCCTGGTCGCGGTGGTGGTGTTGCGCCGGATGCACGCCCTGCTCGGCTCCATTGCGGTGATGCCGGTCTGGGCGGTGGTAGCCGGTGGCAGCCTGTTCCTGATGACTCGATGAGCCCGAACGCGCGCCGCGTCAAGGCGGCCTCCACCGGCGGCAAGGCATCCAAGGACAGCGTTGCCCTCAAGCCCTCGGCGATCAAGGATGCCAGCCTCCGGGACTACGCAGTGCGCTTTGCATTCGGTGCCGCCGTCAGCGTGCTTGCGGGCCTCGTCGGGCTGCGCTTTGGGCCTCGTGTCGGCGGCCTGTTCCTGGCATTCCCCGCGATCCTGCCCGCGGCACTGAGCCTGATCGAGAAGAAGGATGGCGAGGGCGCAGCCGATGCCGATGCCCAGGGCGGCATCGTCGGTGGTGTCGGCATGCTCGCGTTCGCGCTGGTCGTCTTCCTGGCGGTGAAGGGTATGGGCGCGACGCTCACCCTGCTGCTGGCCCTGCTGGGCTGGACGCTGGTGTCGGTCGGGCTCTACCTGGCCCTGCGGCAGCTCTGGCCTGCGGCGTGGCGTTGAGCCCAGTGACTACGCTTTGGGCCGGGGGCCCTTAGCTCAGCTGGTCAGAGCGGCGGACTCATAATCCGTTGGTCGCTGGTTCAAATCCAGCAGGGCCCACCAAACGCCTGTAAAAGTTCGGTACCTACCAGACATTTGGCCTTCGGTACCTGCTTGACACTACTTCGGTAGACGCTTTACACCTACTTCGGTAGGTCCTTGACACTCCCTCACATGAGGGAACTAAGCGTGGCTGAACAGAGATACC
>JBHEMS010000075.1:0-21676 GCA_046262455.1 Candidatus Dormibacteria bacterium
AGGCCGCGAGGCCGATGAGGGCCACGCCACCGAGGGCCAGCCCTTGAATAGATCTATGCACTTGTTCCCTCCGAAACACACACGGTCGACCGGCCTATCGACCGGCATCCTTGATTCCGGCTCCCTTATATCACGCCCGCAGTGCTGCCAGCGGCGCCCCTGAGTTTGCGGCGGCGGTCCGGGGGCCGCTAACCTGATAGGAAGATTGGGTACTTCACGTATAGGGAGTCGGGTAGGAATGAAGTCCAGGGGCCTGCGGCTGGCCTTCGCCGCGATCTGTCTGTTGCTGTCCGGCAGCTTCGTTACCGCCGCGCCCGTGGTCACCGCGATCGGGCCTGTGAGCTTCACCCCGCGCACGTATGTCGACAGCGTGCGGGCCGGGGGCGAGCCGGAATCCATCCGCAGCACCAAGTTCGGCAACCTGGTTTACAGCTCACATGAGGGGACCACGCACCTCGACCGCAGCGGGGCGACGGGCGTCCTGTCGACCGCCGGGTTCTTCTGCCCCGGCGCGCTGCAGCCGACAGTCCAGCAGAGTTGCTATTCGAACCATGTCTGGATCTGGACCTCGGACGACAAGGGGAAGACCTGGACCTTCCGTGATGAGGGGGCGCAGTACAGCGGCTTCAGCGACCCGGACCTGACCGAGGACGCCGCCGGCTCGATCTACAACACCGGCATCAACCTGGTCAACGTGGCCATCTTCTCCTCGCAGGACGGCGGCAAGACCTGGCCCCATGGCACGGTCCAGTGCGCCGGCGGCGACCGGCCCTGGCTGGCGGGAGGCAAGGCAGGGGAACTCTTCACCTCGATTGACACCAATCTCGATGGCCACCAGCTCTTCTACAGCAACAATTCTGGGGACAGCTGCGTCTCCAACGCCGCCGTCACCGACACCGGGATCGCCGACCACGGCACCTGGCCCGCGGGCTGCGTCAACACCAATTCCAACCCCTTCGGGGCAAGCACCTGCGGAAGCTTCTCGGGTTTCGGCAAGGGGGTGTACGACCCGGTTGACGGCAGCTTCATCGAGCCGGCCCAGTTCCTCCACGCGGACGGGACCTACGAGGGGGTGGGGATCAGCCGCCTGCCCAAGGCCGCCGACGCGTTCAACGGCGGGGGCGAGGTCTTCAAGCCGGAGGAGGTCGTGACGCCCACCACCCTCTTCTCGCCGATTGGCGCGCCGGAGGTCTTGCAAATGGACCGCGAGGAGAACCTGTACTTCGCGTGGGACACCAACGAAAGGGACCCCAATGGGACCAACGGCTGCAGCCTGAGCTTACCCAACGCCGCCGGCGGACCCACCCCTCGGGCGAACCACATCAAGCTGGAGGTCGGCAAGCACGTCGGCCCGGGCCGGTGGCAGTGGCTGCCGCCGATGGACGTCGAGAGCTATGGGCCGGCGCGGATCGCCGGCGCCCACGTGGAGTGGCCCTGGAGCGTCGTCGGGGACCCGGGCAACGTCTCGGTCGTCTGGTACCAGATGGACCAGCTGGTCGACCCGGACTGCGACATCGCCGCGGCCACCGGCCAGCCGGCGCCGGGGGTCAAGACCTACATCTACGAGGCCCACGTGACCAACGCCCTGGACCCCACGACGCGCCAGGTGGCCGTGACCAACGCGTCCGGGGGGGAAATCCACCAGGGTGGGATCTGCGACAGCGGGACCACCTGCGTTGCCACCGGCCAGGACCGCCGGCTCGGCGACTACTTCACCAATTCGATCGATGAGCGGGGATGCGTGCTGGTGGCCAGCGGCGACACCACCGTGCCCGACGCCGTGAGTGGTGGCGACCGGATCACCAGCCTGCCGATCTTCATCCGCCAGGCCGGCGGCCCCAGCCTGACCGGACAGGACTGTGGCGCCGTGAGCGCCTCGTCCAGCGGCCCGTCGATCGCGCCGGCGTCGTCCGGCGGCGCCGGCACCCCGACCACTGGCACCGGCTCGACCGGCGCCGGCCTCCTCGCGGTCGCCCTGGCCGGGCTGGCGGTGGCGGTGCTCATGCTCACCGTCGCCAGTACGCGCCGCCCCGCGTAGCCGCCACGCTCGGGCGGCCGGGCGTCGGTATACTTTCCCCTGCTTTGCGCCGACCAGACGGTCGGGCGCGCCCTGAATTCCCCCTGGAGGTCCTTTGGCCGAAGTACCCGAGAGGGTCAAGACACGGACCCAGCTCGTCGAAGACTCCCTGAACGCGGCCCTTGCGGGCCAGTGGCAGGAGGCCCTGGACCACAACCAGGCCATCGCCGAGCGCTTCGACATGGACGAGGAGACCCACAACCGCACCGGGAAGGCGCTGACCGAGCTGGGACGGTTGGACGAGGCCCTCGCCCAGTACCGGTCGACTCTGGAACTCAACCCCCTGAACGGCATTGCCATCAAGCAGGTGAACCGGATCGAGGAGTTGATCCAGCAGAAGGCCGCGCCCAAGGCGCAGGCCGCCGTCGACGTCAACCTGTTCGTCGAGGAGATGGGGAAGACGGCCCTGGCCCATGTCGAACTGGCCTCCGGCTTCGACGATGCCCTCCTCTCGCCTGGCGACCAGGTTTCGCTCGTGCCGCAGAAGGACACCCTGCTGGTCAAGACCACCGATGGCACCACCGCCGGCCATGTCGAGCCCAAGCTGGCCCGGCGCGTCCTGAAGTTCATGGCCGGTGGCAACGAGTACACCGCCGCGGTGGCCAACTCCGACGACAGCGGCGTGCGCATCATCATCCGCGAGACCAAGCAGGTTGCGGAGTTCGCGGGTGTTCCGAGCTTCCCGGTACGCAAGACGCAGGAGTTCCGGGCGTACGCCAAGGACTCCCTGCTGCGGGACACCGAGATGGACGACCTCACCGGTGACGACGACGACGACCCTGCCAGCCTCGAGGCCGACGAGGACCTCGAGGGCATGCACCCGGTGGAGCCGGGCATGGAGGACAACGACCTCGGCGACGACGACTCCCGCGACGAAAACTACTAGTTCCGCCAGGCCCACCAGGTGAACGACGGGCGCGGCGCTGTTGTCATCACCGGCGCCTCCACAGGGATCGGCGAGGCGACGGCCCTCCGGCTCGCAACCAGCGGCTTCACGGTCTACGCCGGCGTTCGCAAGGACGCCGACGCGGAGCGCCTAACGAGCCAGAGCCTGCCCAACCTCCGCCCGATCAAGATCGACGTCAGCGAGCAGGATTCGATCGACGCCGCGGTCCGCGAGGTCAGCGCACTGGTCGGGGAACGGGGCCTGGCCGGCCTGATCAACAATGCCGGGATCTCTGGTGGCGGCCCCCTGGAATTCACCGAGATGGCCGAGATCCGCGCCATGTTCGAGACCAACATCTTCGGGATGATCGCCACCATCCAGGCCTTCATGCCGCTGATTCGCCAGGGCCACGGCAGGATCATCAACACCGGCTCGATTTCCGGGCGGACTTCGGTCCCCTATGTGGCGCCCTACTCCATGACCAAGGCCGGGGTGCAAGCGCTGTCCCACGCCTTGCGCGTCGAGCTGCGGCCCTGGGGCATCCCGGTCGTCTGCATCGAGCCCGGGTCGATCGCCACCCCGATCTGGGATAAGGGACTCCAGGAGGTCGAAGAGAAGGCGGCGTCCCTGCCCCCGGCGGCCCAGGAGCTGTACGGCGAGATGATCCCCAAGCTCAAGGCGCTGACCGAACGGACCGCCAGGATGAGCATTCCGCCATCACGGGTGGCGGACGTGATGCTGGAGGCGATGACTGCGAAGCGTCCTCGGGGCCGGTACCTCGTCGGCCTGGACTCCCGGGCCCAGGCCGCGCTCGGCCGGATGCCCGACCGCCTTCGCGACGCCGCCCTGGCTCGGCTGATCGGCGTCGAAGAGAAGGCCTAGCACCACTCGCGTCTCCTGCGGGGAACGTTCTTCGTGTGCTTTACTCAGATAAAGTCATGAAAGCTACGGTGAAACAAGATGTGCGGGTGATCGGGGGGCGCCCACCGGGCTTCGTCGACCTGCTCCCGGACCAGGCGGAACGCCGCCGAGACCTGGAGCAGACGATGCTCGCGGCCTTTGGGACCTGGGGCTATCGCCTCATCGAGACGCCGGCTGTGGAGTTGCTCGCCACGGTCGAGGCGGGGATGCAGCCGGATGCCTCTCAGCGACTCTTCAAGCTGGCCGACGCCGACGGCCGGATGCTGGCCATGGTCAGCGAGCGGACCGTGCCGGTGGCCCGGGTGGTCGCGGCCCAGATGCGGCAGGCGCCGCTGCCACTACGGCTGTGCTACCTGGGGGCGACGTTCGAAGGCCACCCCGCCCCCGGCCGCAGCCGCCAGGGTTTCCAGGCGGGCGCCGAGCTGCTGGGGGCGGCCGGGCCGGTTGCCGACGCCGAGGTCGTTGCCGTCGCCGCCGAGACCCTGGCGGCGTGCGGGGTGACCGATTTCCAGGTCGAGGTGGGCCACGTGGGCTTCTTCGGCGGGATCATGGATGGCCTTGGGGACACCGAGCGGGCGCTGGTCCTCGACGCGCTCGCCGGCCGGGACCTGGTGAAGCTGGAGGCGGCCCTGGCACAGACCGACCTTGCCGCCGCCGAGCAGGAACTGCTGCTGCGGTTCCCTGCGCTGCGTGGGGGTGCCGAGATCCTCGAGGTGGCCGGCCGGATGGTGAACAACCCAACGTCAGCGGCTGCGCTGAACGAACTGGGGGAGGTCCACCGGCTGCTGGCCGCGCAGGGGGCGGGGCCGCGGGTCAACCTGGACCTCGGCGCGGTCAGGGACTTCGACTATTACACCGGCGTGATCTTCGAAGTTTTCGCGCCCGGCGTCGGCACCCCACTGGCGGCTGGCGGGCGGTACGACGGCCTGCTGGAGCGCTTCGGCTTCCCCCAGCCGGCGACCGGGGTCGTGGTTTTCCTTGACCGCGTCCAGGCGGCCCTGGGGGCGGGTGGCGGAGAGCCGCGCACGACCGTGCTGGTCGGGCACCGCGGCGACCCGGCGGGTGCCGTGGCTCACGCCGCCGACCTCCGGCGGGGCGGGGACACCGTGATCCTCGAAGCCCCGGCCAGCGACGAAGCCGGCCTGCGGGGGCGGGCCCTGGCGCAGGGGGCGCGACGTGCCGTCCTCTGCGACGGCAGCACGCAGGTGGACGTGCCGCTTTGATCACCATCGCCGTCCCCACCGGCTACCTGTTGCCGGGGTCGCTGTCGCTCCTGCGCCGCGCCGGCCTGGCGGACCTCGACCCCGAGACCATCGGCCGCCGCCTGGTGCTGGACGCGGGGGCGGACATCCGCCTGATCACCGTGCGGCCCCAGGATGTCCCCGTCTACGTGGACCACGGCTCGGCGGACCTTGGGATCGTGGGGAAGGACGCGCTCTGGGAGACGGAGCGCGTGCATTACGAGCTCGTGGACCTCGGTTTCGGCGGCTGCCGGTTGGTGCTGGCGGTGTCCGCGGAGTCACCCATCGGGCCGCGCGAGACGTGGCCGCCGTTCCTGCGCGCGGCAACCAAATACACCGCCGCCAGCCGCAGGTTCTTTGCCATCCAGGGGCAGGACGTCGAGCTGATCAAGCTCTACGGGTCCGTTGAGCTCGGTCCTCTCACCGGCCTCGCGGACTGCGTGGTCGACCTCACGGCAACCGGCAGCACGCTGCGCGCCAACAACCTTCGCGAGGTCGTCGAGGTGGGCCGTAGCACGGCCCGGCTGATCGCCAACCAGGTCAGTCTGCGCACCCGCGGGGAGGCGCTCCACGAGGTGGTGAGCGCCCTGCGGGCGGCCAGCCGCCGCGAGGCCGCCTGATGACGATCCGAGTGCCCGTCCTCACCGCGGACGAGTGGAGGAGGCGCGTGCCGCGCCGCCGCTTCAGCGTGCCGGAGCTCCCCGCGCCCGCGCTGCGCCGCCTGGCCGCCGCGGTGGGGCATGAGGTGCTGGACGCCCAGGCCGGCGTCGAGGCCATCATCAGGCAGGTCCGCGACCAGGGCGACGCCGCGCTTCGACGCCTGACCGAGGCCCTCGACGGCTCGGCGCCGGACCCCATCGAGCTGTCCCGCGACGAGTGGGAGGTCTCCGCGGGATCCCTCGGCAAGGCCGAGCGCGAGGCAATCGAAGCGGCAGCCGAGCGGGTCGCGGCATTCCACTCGCTGCAGTTGGCACAGCCGCTGGGAGGCGCCGAGATGCAGTTGCGCGCCGAGCCCCTTCGGCGCGTCGGCATCTACGTCCCAGGTGGACGTGCGCGCTACCCCAGCACCGTGTTGATGAATGCCATCCCGGCGCGGCTGGCGGGGGTGGACGAAATACTCATGGTCACCCCGCCTGGGCCCGACGGCGCCATCCCGGCGGCCGTGCTCTATGCCGCGCTGACGGCGGGCGTGAACCGGGTCTTCCGGGTGGGCGGCGCGCAGGCGGTGGCGGCGCTGGCGTACGGCACCGAGAGCATCCCGGCGGTGGACAAGGTGACCGGGCCGGGAAACGTCTTCGTAATGCTTGCCAAGCGTGCCGTCTTCGGCGTCGTGGGGATCGACAGCCTGGCCGGGCCCAGTGAGATCCTGGTGGTTGCCGACGGCACCGCGGACCCCCGCCAGGTCGTCGCCGACCTTGCCTCTCAGCTGGAGCACGACCCGCAGGCCTGGGCCGTGCTCCTGACCGACGACACGGGCCTGGCGACCAGGGTCGCGACTGACCTGGCCGTTGATGAGCTTGCCAACCGCTTCGGCGCCGAGGCCGCCGAACTGCACGCGGCGTGCGTGGTGGTGCCGGACATCGCGGAAGCGATACGGCTGGCGTCGGACTTCGCGCCGGAGCACCTGGAGCTGCTGGTCAAGGACGTCGACAGCCACCTCCCCAACGTCCGAGGTGCGGGGATGGTGTTTGCCGGGCCGTGGTCGCCGGTCCCGATGGGGGACTACGTGGCCGGCAGCAACCACACCCTGCCAACGGGTGGCGCCGCGCGTTTCGCCTCGCCGCTGGGGGTGTATGACTTCCAGCGGTGGTCCTCGATTGTCCGACTGGGTTCGCAGACCGCCGCGGGCATCGCCCCGGTGGGAATCGAACTGTCAAAGATTGAGGGCCTGGTGGCCCATCAGCGCTCGCTCGAGGTCCTCCTTGAACGCCTGGATGCCAACCAGGCCACGAGTGACCCGGGGGTTAAATAGCCTCATGCCTGAGAAGAAACTGCGACGCGCCCAGGTGACGCGCGACAGCCAGGAAACCCAACTTCGGTGCAGCCTTTCGCTGGACTCCCCGCCCGCCGCCCGCGTCGACACCGGCCTGCCGTTCCTCGACCACATGCTGGCCCAGACCGCTCGCTACGCCGGCTTCACTATGAAGCTGGAGGGACGGGGGGACGTCGAGATCGACGAGCACCACCTCACCGAGGACGCGGGCATCGTGATGGGGCAGGCGGTGAGCCGGGCGCTGGGGACCCGCGAGGGTATCGTCCGCTTTGGCTCGGCCTACGCCCCCCTGGACGAGGCGCTGTCACGAGTGGTGATCGACCTCTGCAAGCGGCCCTACTGCGAGGTGAACGACCAGGGGAAGCTGCGCGGCCGCTCCGGTAGTTACGCGGTGGAGAACCTGGTCGAGTTCTTCCGCGCCTTCAGCATCCATGCCGGCGCGACCCTGCACGTCGACTACATCCGCGGGCGGGACCGCCACCACATCGCGGAATCGATGTTCAAGGCGCTCGGACTGGCGCTGCGTGAGGCGACCACGATCGGTGGCGGGGGGGTGCCTTCGACCAAGGGGATGCTGTGAGCGGGGGGGTGCCCATCGCCGTGGTCGACTACGGTGTGGGCAACCTGCGCAGCGTTCGTCGCGGCCTGGAAGCCGCGGGCGCGCGGGTTGAGGTCACCGCAGAACCTGCCACCCTGGCTTCGGCCGCGGGGGTCGTCCTGCCGGGCGTCGGCGCCTTCGCGCCGGCCCGGGCCAGGCTCACCGAGGGAGGCCTGGACGACCGGCTGGTCGAGCTGGCCGGGCGTGGCAAGCCCATCCTCGGAGTCTGCCTGGGGTACCAGCTGCTCTTCGAGTCGAGCCATGAGGACGGCCTCACCCCCGGCCTTGGCCTCCTCTCGGGCCCGGTCCGAGAGCTGGTCAAGACGCGCGACCGCAAGGTGCCCCACATGGGCTGGAACCGGGTGCGCCAGGCCCGCCCGGACATCCTCTTCAACGGCATCGACGACCGCGCCTACTTCTACTTCGTGCACAGCTACTACCCCGAGAACAAGGCCGGGCCGGAGGTCCTGGGGACCGCGGACTACGGTCGCACTCTCACGGTGGTGGCGCGCCGGGGCTCGGTTGCCGGCACCCAGTTCCACCCCGAGAAGAGCGGCCCGGCCGGCCTGCGCCTTTACGCCAACTTCGTCGCGGGCTGCGGCGCCGGTTGATGCTGGCCCGGCGCGTGGTGCCGTGTCTTGATGTGACCGCTGGTCGGGTGGTCAAGGGAACGCGCTTTTTGCATCTCCGTGACGCCGGCGACCCCGTCGAGCTGGCCCTTTTCTACGATCGAGAAGGCGCCGACGAGCTGGTCTTCCTGGATATCACGGCATCGTCCGATGAGCGCGCGATTCTCCTCGACGTGGTGCGTGCCACCGCCGACCAGGTCTTCATCCCCCTGACCGTTGGGGGGGGCGTGCGCGCCGTCGAGGACATGGGGGCGCTGCTCTCTGCGGGCGCCGACAAAATCGCGGTGAACAGCGCCGCCCTGCAGCGCCCTGAACTGCTCACCGAGGGCGCCCGCCTGCTCGGGGCGCAGTGCGTGGTGCTGGCGATCGACGCCCGGCGGCGCGAAGGCGGCGAGGGCTGGACGGTATTCAGTCACGGCGGGCGTAACGACACCGGGCGCGACGCCATCGAGTGGGCCCGCGAGGGCGTCGAGCGCGGCGCGGGTGAGATCCTTCTGACCAGCATGGACCGTGACGGGACGCGCGACGGCTACGACCTGGCCCTGACCGCGGCGGTGGCGGACGCGGTGAGTGTCCCGGTCATCGCCTCGGGTGGGGCGGGGGAGCCTGAGCACCTGCGGGCGGTCCTGGCCGAGGGCGGCGCCGACGCCGCGCTGGCGGCGTCGATATTTCACTTCGGGGAGTACTCCATCGCCGCGACGAAGCGGTACCTGGCCGATCACCGGCTGCCCGTGAGGCCGGTGTGACCAACCTCGCGCCCCGGGCCGTCGCGCGGGCGCCGATCCGCACCGCCCGCCTGGTGCTGCAGCGCACGTTCAACAACCACGACGAGGGAAACATGGGCTACTGGATGACGGCTTCGGCGGCGGGGCACGGCTACTGCACCGAGGCCGCGTCGGCGATCGCGTGCTTCGGCTTCGAGACCGTCGGGCTGGCCCGCATCGAGCTGCGCACTGCCGTCGCGAACATCGCCAGCCAGCGCGTCGCCGAGAAGATCGGGATGACGCGCGAGGCCATGCTGCGCAGTGGCGTGCACAGTGGTTCCGACGCCTATCTCTACGGGATGGCGCGACCGTGAGCCCGGACTTCTCGCGCGGCCTTCTGACGGCGGTGGTCCAGGACGAAGCCGACGGCGCGGTGCTGATGGTTGCGCACATGAACCAGGAGGCGTACGAGCGCACCCTGGCAACCGGGCACGGCTGGTTCTGGAGTCGGTCGCGGGACCGCCTCTGGGAGAAGGGTGAGTCGTCGGGTAACGTGATGGTCGTCAGCGAGGTGAGCCTGGACTGCGATGGCGACGCGGTGTTGCTTCGCGTCAGGCCTGCCGGGCCGGCGTGCCACACCGGCGCGCGCTCCTGCTTCCACAACCCGGCCTGAATCTCTCGCCGCTGCAAGTTTATGCAGCTAGACCGTATACTGATACAATGACTCCCCAGGCTTCTGTCGCGGTCCTCGGCGCCACCGGGTATGCCGGCGCGACCGCGATCAGCCTGCTGGCGCGCCATCCCCACGCGCGGGTGGTGCGCGCCACCTCGCGTAGTTACGCCGGCCAGAGGCTCGATTCGGTCTTCCCCGGGCTTGACCTGGATGTCGAACTCAGCGGGGACATGGATCCCGGCGACGCCGAGGTGGTGTTTGCGGCGCTGCCGCATGGGATGACCGGGGCGCTGGCGGGGAGATGGCTCGACGAGGGGCGCACGGTGGTCGACCTGGGGGCCGACTTCCGTCTCAAGGACAGAGTCGCCTACGCCGCGTGGTACGGGAACGATCACCCGGCGCCGGAACGCCTAAAGGACGCCGTCTTTGCCCTCCCGGAGATCGCCCCCGACAGCCTGCGCGGGCAGAAGCTGCTGGCCTGCCCGGGGTGCTACTCCACGGCCGCGATCGTCGCCCTCCACCCGGCGGCGCAGTCCGGCCTGGCGGCCCCGGATTTCATCGTCGACGCGGCCAGCGGCATCAGCGGCGCGGGCCGCTCGCTGTCGCTCCCGAACCACTTCGCGGAGGCCGCCGAGGATTTCCGGGCCTATGGCGTTGGGGGCCATCGTCACGCGGCGGAGATGCTCCAGGAGCTCTCTCGCGACGGCCGCGCGCCGCGCCTGACCTTTGTTCCGCACCTGGTGCCGATGGTTCGCGGCATCCTCGCCACCTGCTACCTGGAGCTCCGCGAGGGTGCGGAGTTCGGGGACCTGCGCAATGCCTACAGCAGCGCCTACGCCTCCGCGACGTTCGTGGACGTCGTCGAGACCGCGCCCCGGACCAAGGAGGTGGCGGGGACCAACCGGGCTCGGGTTCACCTCACCCGGCAGGGGGACCGGGTCCTGGTCCTCGCGGCGATCGACAACCTGGTCAAGGGAGCTGCCGGGCAGGGAGTGCAGGCGCTCAACCTGGCGATGGGTTGGCCGGAGACGGCGGGTCTCGAGCAGGCGCCACGTTGGCCGTGAGCGAGGTCGCCGTCGAGGCGCTGCAGCGACCGGTCACCGGCGTTACCGCGCCGCTCGGTTACGTTGCCGGGGCCGCCGCCGCGGGCGTCAAGACGGGCATGCCCGCGGATGCCGGGGGCAGGCTCGACGTGGCCGTCCTCTACTCGGAGCGACCCGCCACCGCGGCGGCGATCTTCACCACCAACCTGGTCAAGGCCGCCCCGGTGGTGATCAGCCAGCTGAACCTCGCAGGGGGGGCGGCCCGGGCGGTGGTGGTGAACTCCGGGAACGCCAACGCGTGCACCGGGAGCCAGGGGTTCAAGGACGCCTTGCTGATGGGCAAGCTCGCCGCCGACCAGCTCGACCTGGACCCATCGCAGGTCCTCGTCGCCTCCACAGGGGTCATCGGCCGCCACCTCCCGATGGACCGCATCCGCGAGGGCGTGGTCTCGGCGGCGGATGCTCGCTCACCGCTCGGTGGGGACGCCGCGGCCGAGGCGATCATGACCACGGACACCCGCCCCAAGCAGTCGGCGGCGAGCTTCGAGCACCTCGGACGTCGGTACACCATCGGCGGGATGGCCAAGGGCTCCGGGATGATCCACATCAACATGGCCACCATGCTGGCCTTTTTGACAACCGATGCCGCGATCAGCGCTGCCGATCTCTCAGCGGTACTGCGTCGGTGTGCCGACCGTACCTTCAACATGGTCAGCATCGACGGCGACACGTCCACCAACGACATGCTGACGCTGTTCGCCAACGGTGCTGCCGGCGGTCTCGAACTGACGGCTGGTGACGGCCTCGAGGCCTTCGAGGCGGCGCTCCTCACGGTGTGCGTCGACCTGTCCAGGCAGATCGTCAGGGATGGCGAGGGCGCCACCCGGATGTTCACCGTTGACGTGTCGGCCGCCGCCAGCGACGCCG
Source organism: Candidatus Dormibacteria bacterium (assembly GCA_046262455.1). Taxonomy (GTDB): domain Bacteria; phylum Chloroflexota; class Dormibacteria; order DASZGP01; family DASZGP01; genus JAXDLW01. The sequence goes on from JBHEMS010000075.1 coordinate 11,693, forward strand.
AGGCACGGACCCTGGCCCGCACCGTGGTCTCGTCGAACCTGGTCAAGGCGGCGATCCACGGCGCCGACCCCAACTGGGGACGCATCGTTGCCGCGCTGGGCCGTGCCGGCTGTCAGCTGGTGCTGGACCGGCTGCGGGTCGACATCGGCGGGGTGACCGTCTTCAGCAACGGCAGCGGGCTCGAGGACGCCGACCTGGGGCGGGTGTCCGAGGCATTCGCGGCGGACGAGGTGAGCCTGGTCTGCGACCTCGGCCTGGGCGACGGCAGGGCGACGGCATACGGCTGCGACCTCACGCCCGAGTACGTCCACATCAATGCCGACTACACGACCTGAACCGGAGGAAGAAATTGACAGTAGAGCGCGAAGCCGCGATCGAGAAGGCCAACGTCCTGGTCGAGGCCCTGCCATTCATCCGGCGGTTCCACGGTTGCACCATCGTGGTCAAGCTGGGCGGCTCGTCCCTCGAGGACAGCAAGCACAGCGTGCTGGAGGACCTGGTGTTGCTGCGATACGTCGGGATGAACCCGGTGGTTGTGCATGGTGGCGGCAAGGAGATCACCGACTGGCAGGAGAAGATGGGCATCGAGGCCCGCTTCGTCGACGGCCTGCGGGTGACCGATGAGAAGTCCATGGAGGTCGTCAAGATGGTGCTCACGGGCAAGGTCAACCCTGAGCTCGTGGCCATGGTCAACTCGATGGGAGGCCAGGCGGTGGGCATGTCCGGGGAGGACGGCCCCAGCATCCTGGTGCGCCCGATGGCTGCGGTGAACGGCGAGGACCTGGGGCTGGTCGGGGAGGTGGCGCAGGTCAACGCGGAACCCATCACCGCCCTGCTGGAGCGGAATTACATCCCCGTTGTCGCCTCCATCGGCCTGGGCTACGACGGCCAGTCCTACAACGTCAATGCCGATACCGTCGCGGCCGAGCTGGCGGTGTCGCTGAAGGCGCGCAAGCTCATCCTGCTGACCGACGTCGAAGGCGTGCGCGACCGTACGGGGTCGCTGATCAGCGAGATCGTGGCCCACGACGTGGCCGACCGCATTGCCGACGGCACAGTCAGCGGAGGAATGATCCCCAAGGTCAAGGCGTGCGTGCGCGCCCTCTCAGAGGTCGAGAAGGCGCACATCATTGATGGCCGCGTCCCCCACGCGCTGCTGCTCGAACTGCTGACAACCGAGGGGATCGGCACCATGATCCTGCCCGGATGACGCTGGACGAAATGCGCCGGGAGGAGTCCCGGTACCTGATGCACACCTTCAAGCGACAGCCGGTCGAGCTGGTGCGCGGTGAGGGGTCCCGGGTCTGGGATGCCGAGGGCCGGGAGCTGCTCGATTTCGTCGGCGGCATCGCGGTGAACGTGCTGGGTCACGCCCACCCGGCGGTGGCCGACGCCGTGGCGAGACAGGCAGCGACGCTGATCCACACCAGCAACCTCTACTACACCCGGCCCCAGGTCGCCCTTGCCGAGAAGCTCAACGCCTTTGGGTTCCAGGGTCGCTGCTTCTTCGGTAACAGCGGCGCCGAGGCGGGCGAGGCGGCGGTCAAACTGGCCCGTAAGTGGGGCAAGCTGAACCGGGCCGGTGCCTACGGGATCATCACCGCGCTCGGGTCCTTTCACGGCCGCACCCTGGCGATGGTCGCGGCCACCGGCCAGCCCAAGTACCAGGCCCCCTACCTGCCCATGCCGGATGGCTTCGACAACGTGCCGTTCAACGACATAGACGCGCTGCGCGCGGCCGTCAACGACCAGACCGTTGCGATCATGCTTGAGCCGATCCAGGGCGAGGCCGGGGTCATCCCGGCGTCCGCCGACTACCTGCGCGCGGCGCGCGAACTGTGCGACCGCGCGAATCTGCTGCTGGTCTTCGACGAGGTCCAGACGGGCATGGGCCGCACGGGGAACTTCTACGCCTTCCAGGACTTCGGCGTGGTGCCGGACATAGTCACGCTGGCCAAGGGCCTGGGCGGCGGTGTCCCGATCGGTGTGTGCATCGCCGGGCCGCGGGCCGACGTGTTCGAGCCGGGCGACCACGGCACCACCTTCGGCGGCAACCCCCTCGCCTGTGCCGCCGCCCTGGCGACCCTGGATGTGATCGCGCAGGAGGACCTTGCGGTCCGTGCCGCCGATACCGGGCGATACCTCGAGGCGCGCGCGGCGGCGAAGCTGGGGCCGTTTGGCGCCAGCCGCGGACGGGGACTGCTGCAGGCACTGGTGCTGAGGGAGCCGGTTGCCCAGGCCGCGCAGGCGGCCGCCCTGGACCACGGGTTGATCGTGAATGCGATCGGCGACACCGTCTTGCGAATGGCACCGGCGCTCACCGTGACACAGGCCGAGATCGACAGGGCGATCGACATCCTGGAGGTGTGCCTGGACGATTTGAGCACCCACGCCAACCTCGCGGAGTCCGCCAATTGATCGCCGAGAAGGCCCTGCGCCACCGCGCCATCCTGGAGCTCGTGCGCAGTCGGCCCATCCATACCCAGGAGGAGCTGGTCACCGAGTTGCGGCGGCAGAACCACGCGGTGACCCAGGCGACGGTCAGCCGCGACATCCGCGAGCTCGGTCTGCACCGCGAGCCCGGCCCCGCGGGCAGCCGGTACACCGTCAGGCCCGCCCTCGGTGCGCGCGGCACCCAGGTCTTGCGCGACTTCATCACCGGCACCACCGGCGTCCAGTTCATGGCCGTGGTGCACACACCCCCGGGCACCGCGAACCTTGTCGCCGTGGCGCTGGACGAGGCTGCCTGGCCCGGGGTGCTCGGCACCGTGGCGGGTGACGACACGGTGATGGTCGTTTGCTCTGATGCGCGTGCGCGGCAGAGAGTCGAGGCCCGCCTGCGCGAGGGCGCCGAGGTGCTGTCGTGAGCAAGAAGAAGTTGGTGCTGGCCTACTCCGGCGGCCTTGACACCTCCGTCGCCATCCACTGGCTGGCGGAGCGTGGCTGGGACGTGATCGCGTTGACCGCCGACCTCGGCGGAACCGAGGATCCCCGTCAGGCGACAGCGGTGCCCCGCCCTGACGGCCAGACGACTGCGCCGAGCCGGCTGGACGCGGTCCAGCGGCGCGCCCTCAAGCACGGCGCGTCCAAGGCCTTCGTCGTCGACGCCCGCGACCTCTTTCTCCGGCACTTCGTGTGGCCCACGCTCCAGGCCGGCGCGCTGTACGAGGGCCAGTACCCGCTCGCCACCGCCCTCGGTCGCCCGCTGATCGCAAAGCTGATGGTCGACCTGGCGCTGGAGGAGGGGGCGACGGCGGTGGCGCACGGCTGCACCGGCAAGGGCAACGACCAGGTGCGGTTCGACGTGGCGACTGGCGCGCTGGCACCCCAACTTGAGGTTGTGGCCCCGGTGCGCGAGTGGAAGATGTCGCGGGACGAGGAGATCGAGTACGCGCGCGCCCACGGCGTCGAGGTGCCGGCCACGGTTGAGTCCCCCTACTCCACGGACGTCAACATCTGGGGCCGCTCGATCGAGGCGGGGGTCCTCGAGGATCCCTGGGTCGAGCCGCCGTCGGAGGTCTTCGCGTGGACCGCCGACCAGGCGTCGGCCCCCGCCCGCGCGGCGTACGTGGAGATCGCCTTCCGAGAGGGACTGCCGGTGGCCGTGGACGGTGAGGAGCTGGAGCCGGTGCAGCTTGTGGAGCGGCTCAACGCGCTCGGCGGCGAGCATGGCGTCGGCCGGATCGACATGGTCGAGAACCGCCTTGTGGGAATCAAGTCGCGGGAGATCTACGAGGCCCCCGCCGGGGTGATCCTGTCCTCAGCGCACGCCGCGCTGGAGACGGTGACTGTGAGCCGTGACGTGGCGCGCTTCAAGGCGCGGGTGGCGGCCGAGTGGGCTGACCTCACCTACAACGGGCTCTGGTTTTCAGCGCTGCGCCAGGACCTTGCCGCCTTCGTCTCCAGCACCCAGCGCCACGTCACAGGTGAGGTACGCCTGAAGCTGCACCGCGGCCTGCACCAGGTCGTGGGACGCAAGGCGCCGGAGTCGCTGTACCAGCTGGACCTGGCGACTTACGGCGCGGGCGACGCCTTCAACCAGGATGCCGCCGCGGGGTTCATCCAGCTCTGGGGGTTGCCTCTTCGCACCCAGGCTCGCACCCAGGGATTGCTCGGTGATGGCGGCGGACAGAGCCTGCTGCCGCCAGGGCTCAAGGGGCTGACGGCGGGCGACGACGAGCGTGGCTGAGGGGAAACGGGCAAAACTCGCAGGGGCGCCAGGCGGACGCCTGTGGGGTGGGCGCTTCAGCAGCGGACCGGCCCGCGAGGTGGCGGAGTACACCGATTCGCTCGGCGTGGACCGGCGCCTGTATCCCTACGACATCGCCGGCAGCATCGCCCACGCGCGGATGCTGGCGTCTGCCGGCATCGTCAGCCCGGCCGAGGGCAAGTCTCTCGTCCGCGGCCTTGGCGGGGTGAGGCGCGAGCTCGACGCCGGGAAATTCGAGTTCAAGCCTGGCGATGAGGACATCCACACCGCCGTCGAGCGCCGCCTCGGCGAGCTCGAAGGACCCGCGATCGGGGGCAAGCTGCACACCGGGCGCAGTCGCAACGACCAGGTGGCGCTGGACCTTCGCCTCTTCACCCGCGACAGCATCGTCGCGCTGGTGGAGGCCGTCGGCGACCTGCAGGACGCGCTGCTCTCGCAGGCAAGGGAGCACGCCCTCCACGTCATGCCGGCCTACACGCACATGCAGCGCGCCCAACCCAGCACCATCGGTCACCACCTGCTGGCGTACTTCGAGATGCTCGATCGTGACCTCCAGCGCTTCCAGGATGCCCACCGACGGCTTGACGTCATGCCGCTCGGTTCGGGCGCCGCCACCGGCAGCAGCCTGCCGCTGCGACGCGACGAGGTGGCGGGTGCGCTGAACTTCAGCGCTGTTTCCCACAACAGCCTCGACGCCGTCGGCGACCGCGACTTCGTGGTCGAGGTGGAGGCCTGCTGCGCGCTCCTGATGGTTCACCTGAGCCGGTTGGGGGAGGAGTGGGTCCTGTGGTCCACCCAGGAATTCGGCTTTGTCGAGCTGCCGGATGACTACGCCACCGGTTCGAGCCTTATGCCGCAGAAGAAGAACCCCGATATTGCCGAGTTGGTCCGCGGCAAGTCGGGCCGGGTGGTGGGCGACCTGGTCGCCACCCTCGTCACCCTGAAGGGTCTGCCGCTGGCATACAACCGCGACCTCCAGGAGGACAAGCAGGCGCTTTTCGATGCCACTGACACGACGCTGGCCACGACCAGGATCGCTGCTGCGCTGGTGGCCAGGTCAACCTTCCGGGTCGAGCGCACCGCAGAGGCCGGCGCCGACTCCGCGATGCTCGCCACCGAGGTGGCGGACCAGCTCGTACGGCAGGGAATCCCGTTCCGCCGTGCGCACCAAGTTGTCGGCCGGGCCGTGGCCATGGCTGCCAGCAGCGGAACCACCCTCGACGGTCTCGGGTTGGATCGCTGGCGGACCATCGAGCCGGCTGTTGGCCACGAGGTGCTGGCGGTGCTCGACACTCGCCGGGCGCTCGCGGGCCGCAGGCTCACCGGGAGTCCGGGGCCGGCCCCGGTACGCCGGGAGCTGGCGCGCGCGGCGTCATCGATCGCGCGGTCGCGACGCTGGGTGGCGGCCCACCCACCCCTCAGCTAATACTGGGGGCGTGGAAAAGGTCTCGGAACTGGCACCGGACTGACTCAAATGCTGCTGGCCATCGACATCGGCAACACCAACACGGTCCTCGGCACGTTCGACGGGGAGACCCTGACGGAGCACTGGCGCATAGCCACCCGGATCGATTACACCGCGGATGAGCTCGGCGTCATCCTCGCCGGCCTTCTCGCGGGCGCCCACGTCCCAATGGAGAAGCTCGACAGTGTCGTGGTCTCCAGCGTCGTGCCAAGCCTGAACCAGGCCATCGCGTCGATGTGCGCCCGCTCCCTCGGAATCGAACCCCTGGTGATTGGCCCCGGCGTTCGAACCGGCATGCAGATCCGTTATGACAACCCGCGCGAGGTGGGTGCCGACCGAATCGTGAACAGCGTGGCCGCGTTCACCAGGTACGGCGGCCCGGCAGTGGTGATCGACTTCGGTACCGCAACCACCTTCGACGCCATCGGCGCAAACGGAGACTACCTCGGCGGGGTGATCGCGCCGGGCATCCGGATTTCCATGGACGCCCTCTTCAGCCGGGCCGCCAAGTTGCCCCGCTTCGAGCTGGCGGTGCCCGCGGGGTTGGAGGGCGTGATCGGCAAGAACACCGTCGAATCGATGCAGGCGGGGTTCGTCTTCGGGTTCGCGGGTCAGATCGAAGGCATTGTGCGCCGGATGCGGGAGGAGCTGGGAGGCGAGTGCCGGGTGATCGCCACCGGGGGCCTGGCCGCCCTTATCGCGACGCACGCGAAGGTGATCGAGACTGTCGACGAGACTCTCACCCTGGATGGGCTGCGGCTGCTGCATGAGCTGAACGCCCCGCGGTAGTGACCGGGAAGGGGGAAGCTAGGGGCGCCGGCACACGATTGTCACCTTGCTGACACCGCCGCGGGCCGTCCGGGAGGCAAGGCTATGGGGGTCCGGATGAACGCCCTCGTACTCGTACTGCAATATGCCGTTGCCCTCGGCTTCCTGGCGGTGACCGCTGTTGCCTACCGCGAGTGGCTGGTCTGGCGCGGCGCCGACCGGGCCTACCTGGCGGTGGCCACCGCGCTCCTGACAGCGGTCTCCTTCCTGACCCTGGTCTCCGCCGCGGTGTCGGGCGTTGCGGTCGTCCTCCTCGCCGACCTGCGGGTCGCGTGCTTCCTGGGCGCCGGCTTCGCGCTCTTCCTCTTCCGGCATGTCCTCGTTCCCGTCAGGCGCGGCGTGCTGGTCGGCCTCGGCGCGCTCTGCGCCGGGGCCCTGGCCGTCACGGCCGTGGTGCTGTCCTCGTCAGGTCCCAGCGCCGGCATGCGGGCGGCGAGCGATGCCGTGATCCTCGTTGCCTGGTTGGCGTGTGTTGGGGAGCCGGTGTTGCGGCTCTGGCGTCTCGCCCGGGACCGCCCGGCGGTGCAGCACGCGCGGCTGCGGGCACTCTCAGCGGGCTACGCGGGGATCCTCGCCCTCACTGTCATCGCGACGCTGGGCTCCTCGCTGACCGCCCGGCCCGCCGTTCGCGTCGGCCTCGAGCTGCTGTCACTCGCGATCATCCCTGTCCTCTACGTCAGCTTTGCGCCGCCCCGGTGGCTCCGGCGGCTATGGCGGCAGCGTGAGGAGGATGCCTACAGCGCGGCGATGCGCGACCTCCTGCTGTTCTCGCCGGACCGCGCGACGCTGGCAACCAGGGCCACCGACTGGGCGATTCGGCTGGTTGGCGGTGATGGCGCAATCCTGGTCGGAAGCGACGGTAGCGTCCTGGCCCGGACGGGGCTGGGTGATGCCGAGGTGGGTCTTCTGAAGGCGTCTCTGCTGGGTTCCAGCCAAGAGATCTCCCACCGTCCCCTCGATCCCTCCCGCAGCGCAATCCTGATCCCCAGCCGCAGCGACCAGGGTGCCGGCGGGCTGGCCGTGGTGGCGGGCGCCTTTACGCCCATCTTCAGGTCGGATGAGATGACCCGGCTTGAGCAGTACGTCGCCGCGACGACCGCTGCCCTGGAACGCGTCAGCCTCGTCGAGTCGCTGCGACAGCACGAGGACGAGGTCAGGGTTCTGAACCGCGACCTCGAGCGCCGCGTCGACCAGCGCACCGCGCAGTTGCAGGCCAGCAACAGGGAACTCGAGGCCTTCTCATACACCGTGTCGCATGACCTGCGGGCCCCCCTGCGTGCCGTCGACGGCTTCGCCCGGATCCTCCTGGAGGACTACGAGCGCTATCTCCCCGACGACGGCAAGCGTTACCTGCGCCTGGTTGGCAGCAATGCCAAGGACATGGGCGAGCTCATCGACGCGCTCCTGAACTTCTCTCGTCTCAGTCGTGCCCCCCTGCGGCGCCAGGAGGTCGCGTTCACGGACATCGTGCGCCATGCCGTGACCCTGGCGTCGGGAGACCTCGGAGACCGCAAGGTGGAGTTCAAGATTTGTGACCTGCCCCTGGTTCGCACCGACCCGGTGCTGCTGCAGGAGGTATACGCCAACCTCATCGGCAACGCCGTCAAATTCACCCGCGACCGCGAGCACGCGGTAATCGAGGTGGGGGCGCAGTCCACGGCGGATCGGCCCGGCGAGGATGCCTTTTACGTTCGAGACAACGGCATCGGGTTCGACATGCGCTATGCAGACAAGATCTTCGGCGTCTTCCATCGGCTCCACCGGGGCGATGATTACGATGGCACGGGTGCTGGGCTGGCCATCGTCCAGCGAATCATCAATCGCCATGGAGGCCGGGTTTGGGCCGACGCGTTGCAGGGCCAGGGCGCTACCTTTTACTTCACGCTGGGAGGGGACGAAATTGATGACTGAGGATGTCGTCGAGATCCTGCTCGTGGAGGACAATCCCAACGACGAAGAGTTGACCCTCCACGCTTTTCGCAAATATCACCTGTCCAACCGGATGCACGTGGTTCGCGACGGAGAGGAGGCCCTGGACTTCATCTTCTGCCGTGGCGCGTACTCCTCGCGAACTATCAACAACGGCCCCAAGGTGGTGCTGCTGGACATCAAGCTTCCGAAGGTCGACGGCCTCGAGGTTCTCCGGCAGATCAAGGCCGACGAGCGCACCCGCAAGATCCCGGTCGTCCTGCTGACCTCGTCCCGCGAGGAGAGGGACATCATGGATGGCTACACCAACGGCGCCAACAGCTACATCGTCAAGCCGGTCGACTTCGAGCAGTTCACCGAGTCCGTACGGACGCTCGGTATGTACTGGCTGCTCCTGAACAAGCCGCCCGCGGTCGAGTAGGCCGTCGACGTGCAGCGCCTGCGTCTCCTCATGCTGGAGGATCGGCCCGACGACGCCGAACTGGTCCTCCACGAGCTCAACCGCGGTGGTTTCGAGGCTGACGTCACCAGGGTCGACGACGAGGCCTCGTACGAGGCCGCGCTCAGCGGCGAGTGGGACCTGATCCTCGCGGACTTCAACCTACCCGCCTACGATGCGGTCAGCGCACTCAGGGAGATGAAAAGGCGTGAGATCGACATCCCCTTCATCATTGTTTCCGGGAGCATCGGCGAGGACGTCGCGGTGGCGGCAATTCGCGAGGGCGCCGCGGATTACCTCCTCAAAGACCGTCTCGGACGGTTGGGACCGGCCGTCTCGCACGCCCTTGAGCAGAAGACGCTTCGTGAGGAGCGCAGGACCGTGTCGCAACAGCTGCAGGAGAGCCAGGAGCGGTTCCGCCGGGTGTTCGAGGACGGCGCCGTCGGCATGGCGATCGTGGGGCAGGATTACAAGTTCGTGGAGGTGAATGAGGCCCTCTGTCAGATGCTCGGGTACCGGAAGGCCGAGCTGGGCCGCCTGGGAGTCCGCGACGTCAGCCACCCCGAGGACTTTGACGCGACGGCGGACATGTCGCGGCGCATGTTTGCCGGCGAGCTGGCGACCTACCGGGTGGAGCAGCGATACCTGAAGAAGACCGGCGAGGTGGTGTGGGTCCAACTCAGTGTCTCGCCGGTGCATGGCGATCAGGGCCAGCCGCTGTACGCCATCGGGGTGCTCCAGGACATCACCGAGCGTAAACGCGCGGAGCAGGAGATGCAGTTCCTGGCTCTGCACGACACCCTCACCGGCCTGCCCAACCGCACACTGTTCACCGACCGGCTGCAGCAGGCGATCCTGACCGCCAGCCGCGACGGCGCCTCGTTCGGGCTGCTGGTGATGGACATGGACCGGTTCAAGGAGGTGAACGACTCGCTGGGTCACCAGAGTGGTGACCTTCTCCTGCAGCAGATGGCCGCCAGGCTGCGCGGCGCCCTGCGCCAGTCGGACACCGTCGCCCGCCTGGGCGGCGACGAGTTCGGCGTACTACCCTTCGGCGTCCAGGACCTGCAGGGTAGCGTCCTCGCCGCCCAAAAAATCCTGGGGGCCAAGGAA
>JBHEMS010000076.1:0-5461 GCA_046262455.1 Candidatus Dormibacteria bacterium
CCGAGCCATCCTCTGCAAGACGGACAGTAGGCGTCCGGGACGGAGCACCCCCAGGTCGACAAATATTTCGGGCCAGACGTCTCGCACCTCGAAGATGAACGCGGCCCGGCGGCAACGGGCTGTTAGCCAGGCGCTGAAAGCGGCGAAGAACGTCGGCGAGCTGATGATCACCGCGTCCGTCCCACCAAGTCGGGGGCCGCTGACGAGACAGCTGCTCAGCGCAAAGCTCAGATGACCCAGCAACTTTTTCGCTCCGGCCTGGTTCGGACTTGCATAAAGCCAGCTGCGCAGAATGCGGATCCCATCCTTGCGCTCGGTCTTCCATAGCCTTCGTCGATAGCCTGCGGGCACGACACCCGTTGGGTGATTGGGCATGCCGGTCACCACCGTGACCTGGTGCCCGTCACGCTGCCATTCCTGGGCCATGTCTGACAAGCGGCGCGAAGGCGCAGAAATCTCCGGCCAGTAGAACTGACACCAGTATGTGATCCGGAGCGGACGGCCGGTCAGAGCCCGCTTCCTCTATGCGGGGTAGAAACGCCTCGGCTAGAGTTCCATGCCGGCTCGGCGGTCGTCTCCTCGAGCTGTGCCGCCGCGCCGTCACCGTTGAGATGCCCAACTGCCAGCGCGAGCAGGTGCTGCCGCATCGAGTCGGCGTTGGCCTTCCCAACCATCACCTGAAGCTGTTCAACGATCTCTCGCCAGTAGTCGCTGCTCGGAGTATGCACCTCCGTAAGCTCCGTGATGCGGGGATGGCTGGTCGGTGCCGTCTTCTCGCCTGGCTGCACGAGTTGCTCGCGCAGCCGCTCCCCGGGTCTCAATCCCGTATAGACGATCTCCATATCCTCCGGGATCCGCACGCCGCGGATCCCGGCCAGGCGAATGGCCAGCTCGCTTATCGAGACCTGCTCGCCCATATCGAGCACATACACGTGTCCCGACCTCGCTATGGATGCACTGTGAAGGACGAGGCGGACCGCCTCAGGGATCGACATAAAGTAGCGGTGGACATCGGGGTGGGTCACGGTTATTGGCCCACCGCCGGCGATCTGGCGTTCGAAGCGGGGGATGACACTGCCCCGGCTCCCCACCACGTTGCCGAAGCGCACCGCAAACATGCTCGTCGGTCCCGTGGCGCAGCCGGCCATGATGCGTTCGCCGATGCGTTTTGACGCCCCGAGGACGTTGGTGGGCGCCACGGCCTTGTCAGTCGAAATGAGCAGGAAGCGCTCTGCGCCGACCTCCTCCGCCGCTTGGGCGCATATCCATGTGCCGGAGACGTTTACAAGTGCCGCCTCGTGTGGCTGTTCCTCGACGATGTCCACGTGCTTCATAGCGGCGGCATGGACGACAATCTGTGGACGGCTGTCCGCGAACACCCGCTTAGTGGCGGCGGCGTCGGTCACGCTTACCACCTTTATGGTACACGGGGCGGCCCCAGCCAGCTCATCCCGCAGATCGGTGAGGCCCGTCTCATTGTTGTCGAACAGCGTCAGGCTGCCAACGTCGAGGCGTGACAGCTGGCGCGCGATCTCACTGCCGATCGAGCCGGCAGCACCCGTGATCAGCACGCGTTTACCGGAAACCGTCGCGCGGATCAATTCTAGGTCAACGCCCACCTCGCTCCTCCCAAAGAGATCCTCGAGGCCTAGCTCTCGAAGCGCCGGGCGCTTGACCCCGGGGGCACGCTCCTGAAATGGCGGCACCATGAGGACCTCAACTCCCACATCGCTGGCCACATGGGAAAGCGCTCGCAGCACGGCCGGCGCGGCGGACGGGATGGCGATAGCGACAGCGCCGGCGCCATGGCGTCTGACGGCCTCCGCCAGCTTGGCGCGGCCGCCCACCACAGGCAGTCCATGGATGCTTCGCCCAGCCTTGTGGAGATCGTCATCTATGAAGGCGGCGGGACGCAGCCTGCCCGGCTCTATCTGCAGCTGCCTCGCCAGAGCGATCCCGGCAGCACCGGCGCCGATGATGACAACCGGACTCTTGCCGGACGCACTGCGCCTGGAGTGGCGAAGTCGCGACATCATCTTCAGATGGGTCAGCGAGAGGTAGCTCAGCACTCCGCCGAGAAGAAGTGCGGACAGCGGGATCGGCCTGTCGTCGCGGAGGAAGGCGAACTCGAAGGCTGAAACCAGCCCCACGGTGGTGGCCGAGGTCAAGGCCAGTGTCGCCATGTCCCGGATCGAGACGAAGCGCCAGACACTGCGATAGGCGCGGAAGATAATGCTGGCTATCGAGTAGGACGTCGTGACCATCAGGGCAGAGAGCAGAGCCCGACTGCCCGAGTATGTCGCCGGTATCCGGCCGCCGTAACGCACGATGAAGGCAACCAAGAACGATGCGTTGAGCACCAGCACCTCGACGGTCCACAGCGGGATGTGAAGGCGAAGACCGCGAATCACGTGCCGCAGCACACGCACCGCGCCCCAACTGCGGGGGGGGCGGGAGTCGGCGTACGGTTGGGTGGAGACGCTCATGGTTGCGGTGGTGGTGGCCGCTGAACGCCCTGGCCCCTGTGGGCCTTGGTCCGCGTGATTGGCACCCAGGTGCCCATCGGTCCCTCGTCGTACTGATCGCCACGGGGCGCCGTGGTCGCATCGCGGGCCGCTGGGGCGTAGTAGCCTTCGTAATAATAATAGCCGGTGGCCCTGCTGTCTTTGGCCTTGTTTAGAACCACGCCGACGACATTTGCCCCAACGCCTCTGAGCGCCTCGATCGTCCTCGATGCCTGACGAGCGCTGCCGCCCGCCTTGACCACCAGGATGGCGGCGTCGGCACCGGCGGCCAGACCCAGAGCGTCGGTCACCACGCCCACCGGCGGCGTGTCGAAAACCACCATGTCGTGGCGCTCGCCGAGGTCGGTGATCAGCTCACCGACGTGCTTGGAGGCGAGCAGCTCGGCGGGGTTGGGCGGGATCACGCCGGCGGTGAGCAACCAGAGGTTGCGGAAATAGGTGCGATGCTCACCGTCGAGGGACGGCCGGATCCCGTGCGCCGCCCCGAGGAGCATCTCCGACATGCCGTTGACCAGCGGCTTGGAGAACAGCACGTGCTGGCTGGGCCGGCGCATATCGGCGTCGGCAAGCAGCACCCGCTGCCCGGAGGCCGCGACGATGCGGGCCAGGTTGGCGGAGGTGCTGGTCTTGCCCTCACCCTGGTAGCTGGAGGTGATCACCACCGTCTTGGCCACCTTTTCCACCGAGGCAAACCGCAGGTTGGTGCGCAGCCGCCGGTAGGCCTCGGCGGCGTGCTCGTTGCGGCGCCGCGCGCTCGGGCTCTTGCCCGGCGTCTCCGCGAAGGTCGGCACGACACCAATGGTGGCGACGCTCAGGAGGCGGCGGACATCCTCCTCGGAGCGAAGGCCCTGATCGAAGTACTCCAGGAGCGCCACCAGGCCGATGGCGATCAGCAGGCCGAGGAACCCACCCACCGCGGTGTTCAGCAGCACCCGCGGTGATGCCGCGGCCACCGGCAGGCGTGCCGGCGAGACCAGGGCCACGCGAGGCTGCGTCTGCACGTCGCTAGCGTTGAGCTTGCTCTGGATGGTACTCACGAGGTTGAGCTGGGTGCGGTCTCTCTTGATCCGAGCACCGATCGGCGCAGGGTCCGTCCGGTCCCCCGGCCTGAGGGCAGCCAGTTGTTGCTGGTTGCTGTCCAGGTCGTCCTGGATGTCCTTCTGAAGTCCACCCAGGTCAGCGGCGGCCGGATCCACCGGCTGGCCCTGCTCCTGATTCTTGTTGGCCAGGAAGTCGTTGATCCACTGGTTGGCGACCTGCTGGGCCCGCTCCGGACTGGGGTCGGTGACCGCGACCTGCAGAATTTGCGTGTCCCGCTCCGGAGTGACCTTGATGTGCTTGCTCATCTCTTCAGGCGTCTCCCGCAGATCCACTTCCTTGGCAACCCGCTGCAGCAGAGGGCTGGCGGTCATCAGCACCGCGTAGGTGCTGGTCACCTGGGTGGTGGTGGTGGTCGGGGTTAAACTCTGGGCCACCTGCTGCTGGAGGGTGGCCAGTACCAGCAACGAGCCATCGGACTCGTACTGGGGCGTGATCATCCTGCTCACCCCGAATGCCGCCGCCGCGCCGACCACGGCAAGCACGGCAACGAACGCCGCCCACTTGTGGAGCAGCCGGCGGATTTCCTGCGGATCCACTTTGTGAGTACGAAACCTCTTGTGGGGTCTTGCCCCTCAGGGTGCGCTGCGTGCCGTTTGCACCAACTCCGTCACCCGATCGGTACCCCCCTCATCCGATCGGATTGTGCTCGATCGGCAGCTAGCATAGCGGCAATGCCCATCGTTCGCCAGAAGACCAAGCGCCGCCGGCGCCGGCTGACCGCCGTTTTCGCCAAGCTCACCCCCATACAGCTGATGCTGGTGCTGGTGACGCTGCTCGCCGCGGCGGGTGGCGTGGCCGCCCTGGTTCTGGTGCTGGACCGGCCTCCCGCCGCCTCACCTCTGGGCGACTCCCCTCCCCTGCTGACCACTCCCGGAGCCGGCATCTCCTCGACCCCCGCCGCGGCACCGCGCACTCCCGAGACCGTGCGCCTGGTTGTCCCCGCCGGGCATATTGATCTGCGGGTGGTGCCCGGCGACGGCTTTCACGTCCCTCTCAACCTCGCCGTTCACTACCCGGGAACCTCGGAGCCCGGGGGTGGGGGAAATTCGCTCTTCTACGCTCACGCCCAGCCGGGCATGTTCGCCGGCCTCTACGACCTCCACCTCGGCGACGAGATCCGGGCCTACCGGTCGGACGGCTCCCAGGTGCTCTACCAGGTGCGAACCCTTCACAAGGTGCCCGCCACTGATCTCAGCGTGGTGAAGCAGACGCCATTCGAGGAGGTGACCCTGCTCACCTGCACCTCGTACAACCCCTACAACCCCCGCTACATCGTCACCGCCACCCCGGTGTGAGACGGGACCGACCCTAGGCGTTCACAGGACTGCTACACGACGGCCCAGCATTGGCCTCGACTGTGGTAACGTTCCCTCAGTCGTGACACAGCGCGGCCCGGAAGAAAAGGGAAGCACCGGAATGAGGCGTCCACACATGTATCTGGCCAAGGCCTCGATGATCGGCGTCATTGCCTTCGGCAGCCTGATCTCAGCGGCGGCGGCCGTGTTCGCCTATCCGAACGTTCCCAACGCCCTGGTCGTGGTCTCCACCACCTGCACGGGGGAGATCCCCGCCGGCGGCAGCTGCACCATCACCGTGAAGGTCACCAGCTCAGAGGGACTTCCCGTCGTGGGCGCCAACGTCAACTGGACGGTCACCGTGCCACCGGGCGGATCGATAAACCCCAACCCGTCGACCACGGGTGCTGATGGCAATACCACGGTCACCTACCACGCCCCGGCCGCCGGAACGGCCTCGGTGTCGGGCGACGCCATCCTGGCCAGCGTGGTCGACCTTGCGGCCACCACTCCCTGCGCCGGCACGATCACCGCCACCTC
>JBHEMS010000077.1:0-24886 GCA_046262455.1 Candidatus Dormibacteria bacterium
GTTCCTCTTCTGGGACCAGGTGAACATGAGCGGGGTGGTCCCCCAGGTCTCGGCCATGATGGGCCCGTGCTCCGCGGGCACCGCCTACATCCCGGGTCTCGCGGACTTCGTGCCGATGGTCAAGGAGACGTCATCGATGTCGCTCGCCGGCGCGCGCCTGGTCAAGGCCGCAACCGGCGAGGAGGTCACCGACCACGAGATGGGCGGCTCACAGGTCCACTGTTACCAGTCGGGGGTGGGGGACAACGAGGTGGAGGACGATGCGGCCTGCATCGCCACGGTGCGGGAGTTCCTCGGCTTTCTGCCCTCGAACAACCGCGAAGAGCCTCCGATCAAAGCCACCGACGATCTCTCCGATCGCCTGGTGGAGGGCCTGGAGAAGATCGTCCCGACCAACATGCGCCAGGCGTACGACATGCGCAAGGTCATCAGGAAGATCGCCGACGACAACCATTTCTTCGAGGTCAAGCCGACCTGGGCCAAGAACATCATCATCGGCTTCGTGCGCATGGCCGGGCGCCCGGTGGGCGTGGTGGCCAACCAGCCCATGGTCAAGGCCGGCTCACTGGACAACGACTCCGCGGACAAGGCCGCGCGCTTCATCCGCATGTGCGATGCGTTCAACGTGCCTCTGCTGTTCATGCAGGACGTGCCGGGCTTCATCGTCGGCAAGGAGGTGGAGAGCAGGGGCATCATCCGCCACGGCGCCAAGATGCTCTACGCGGTCAGCGAGGCCACCGTGCCGAAGATCACCATCATCGTCCGCAAGGCCTACGGCGCCGGCTACTACGTGATGTGCGGCAAGGGCTACTACCCTGACCTCATCGTGGCCTGGCCGACAGCCGAGATCTCGGTGATGGGGCCGGAGGGGGCCGTCAACATCATCTTCAACAAGCAGGTCGAGGCGGCCGACGACCCGGCGGCAACCCGGAAGATGTACGAGGACATGATCCGCGAGACGATCGGCCCATACATCGCGGCGAGCTGGGGAATGATCGACGACGTGATCGACCCGGCCGAGACGCGCAAGGTGATCATCGACGGCCTCGAGGTGGCCCGGCGCAAGCAGGTTGACCGGCCCTGGAGGAAGCACGGGAACATCCCCGTCTAGGGGGTGGCTTCGGAGCATGACTGAGCCTGAGGAGAAGATCGACGCGCTGCTGGATCGCTTCGAGCGAGCGGCCCAGGCCCGCGCCGCCACCGGGCACCTTGACGCGCCGGCCGACCAGGTCCTGGCGGAGGTCGAGGCCGCCGGGCCGCCGCCGGTCGAACCGCCCCTTGCGACGCCGGTGACGGGGCTTGAGGACATCGCAGCCTGGTGGGCCGCTGGCGAGCGGGTCGAGGTGGCAACCCCCGCCGGCAAGCGCACCATCTTCACCCGGGTGGTCGGTGACGGGCCGTGGATGACCATGATCCACGGGTTCCCCACGTCGTCCTGGGACTGGGCTCCGATCCTGCCGGAGATCGCCCGCGCTCACCGCGTCCTGGCCTTTGACCTGCTGGGTTTCGGCGACTCCGACAAACCTCGCGCGGACTGGAGCGCCTTTGAACAGGCGGACATCATCGAGGCACTGTGGCGTCATTTCGGCATCACGGTGTCGCGGGTGGTCGCCCACGATGTCGGCCTCACGGTGACCCTGGAGTTGCTGGCGCGCCAGGGAGAGGGCAGGCTCTCCGCCCGGATGACCGACCTGACCCTCCTCAACGGCGGCGTCTACAGCGGTCTCCACCGGCCCCGCCCCATCCAGGTTTGGCTGCAGCGCCCGGTGGCGGGCGCCCTCATCGCGCGGTTCCTGTCAGAGAAGCGCTTCGGCCCCGCGCTGGCGGAGATCTTCGGCCCCGCCCATCAGCCCACCGCGAACGAGCTCCACCAGCACTGGCTCTCGGTGGCGCGCCATAACGGCTCCCGGAACTACCACCGCTTGATCAAGTACATCCCCGAGCGCCGCGCCAAGGCCGCGCGCTGGGAGACCGCGCTCGAAAACACGGAAACGCCTGTGCGCTTTGTCTGGGGCATGGCCGACCCCGTCTCCGGCGCGCAAATGGTGAAGGTAATCCGCGAACGGCGCCCGGGCGCGGCCATCGTGGAGCTCGAGGGCGTCGGCCACTATCCCCACCTGGAGGCGCCGGACAGCGTCGTGGAAGCCATCCTGGGAGCCTGAGCGCCCGCCAGGTCAGCCCCGGCCTGAGCCCTCCTCTGCGTCCTGTGGGACGTGGCCCATGGCAGGACTGCCCTCGTGACTCGGGGCGTGCCCCGGGGCGTTGACGTCGTGCAGCGGCCCGCCTGGCGAGTGCACGATGGGCGCGTGCCTGATACCCAGGTACTGGCGAATCCCTCCGACATGGCCCACCTTGTCGTGGCCGACGCCCTTGTCGGGGCCGACGCCCTTGTCGGGGCCGACGCCCTTGTCGTGGCCGACCCCCTTGTCGTGGCCGACCCCCTTGTCGGGGCCAACGCCCTTGTCGTGGCCGACCCCCTTGTCGTGGCCGACGCCCTTGTCGTGGCCGGCGCCCTTGTCGTGGCCGACGCCCTTGTCGTGGCCGACGCCCTTGTCGTGGCCGATGCCCTTGTCGTGACCGACGCCCTTGTCGTGGCCGACGCCCTTGTCGTGACCGACGCCCTTGTCGTGACCGACGCCCTTGTCGTGGCCGACCCCCTTGTCGTGACCGACGCCCTTGTCGTGGCCGACGCCCTTGTCGTGGCCGACGCCCTTGTCGTGGCCGACGCCCTTGTCGTGGCCGAGCTTGTCGTGGCCGGCGCCCTTGTCGTGGCCGGCGCCCTTGTCGTGGCCGGCGCCCTTGTCGTGGCCGACGCCCTTGTCCTGGCCGAGCTTGTCATGGCTGGTGCCCTTGTCGTGGCCGACGGCCTTGTCGTGGTCCGCGGTGCCGGGGTGGTGGCCCTGCCCGCTGTCATGGTGGGCGGGCGGCCCACTATGGATCTGAATGTGGCTGCCGGCCTGGTGGCCGCCGAGGTCGTGGTGGACGCCGCCGAGGTTCATGAAGATCGCGGACTTGGACTGTCGCTCGGCGAGGCTCTCCGCGCCGGCGCCGCTGTCGGCGCTGAGGGCGCGAAGGGTCTCGAGCTCCTCGGGGACAAGGTCATAACCCTGGAGGGCAGAGCCATCGGCGGCGACCCGCCTGGCGAAGTCCGGGTCCGTCGCCATCCGCGTGATGATCTCCTGGAGCACTGCGTCGGACAAACAAAATCCTCCACCCAAAGCCGGCCGGGCTCATGGTACGCCGCCGGCGCACATTATTGGTGGCTCCGGGCTAAGCCTGGATCGCGGCCACCGTGTCGGGCTCGAGAAGAGACTCCTCCCGGCGCAGCCGGCGCCGTATCGCCCAGGTCACCCGGACCACCGGCGCATACCAGACGGGAAAGAAGATCAGCAGCAGGCCGGCGACCTCGACCATGGTGTCAAGCGGCGCCGGCAGGTGCTCGTGGGCCAGGCCACCGATGCGGCTGGTCCAGGTGAAAACACCCAGGAGCAGGAACAGGATCATCCCGACCACCGACAGCAGCCCATAGATCGCCAATCCCAGTTTGCCGCCGCCGGGCATGCGACCATGTGCCAGGTCCGCCCACAGCCCGCGGGTGAAGTAGGCGGTCGCCTCCTCCCGCAGCCGCGGTCTTCCCAGCCAGTCGGAGAGCGCGTAGTAGCCGTCGAGGGGGATCAGCGGGTTGAAGTTGAAGAGGGTGTTCACATACAGCGCGAAGGCGACCTGGAAGCACACCCCCGCGACTGGCCGCGACGGCAGGACCGCGGCTCCGACCGCGAAGAACGCTGCCATCGCCGCGGTTGCCACCGGTCCGGCCAGCGACACCAGGATGCGCGCCCCCCGGCCCTCGAACCACATGTCGGTGGTGTCGACGAAGGCGTAGGGCATTCCCATCATCACCATCAGGCCTCCCCGTGGCACCTTGCGGCCGTACGACTTGACCGCCAGCGCGTGGGCCATCTCGTGGACCACCAGCGAGACGGTGTACGCGCCCAGCGCCAGGACGACCCCGACGGCCCCCGCGCCGCCGACGTCCAGCAGCCGTGCCCGTTGGGACGCGACCGCGAAAGCCAGCAGGCCGCCGATGCCGGCCACCGCCACCAGGCCCATGCCCACGCGCGTAAAGAAACGCCAGCCCAGGCGACGGTAGATGCTGTCCATCCGCCGGTCGATGCCCGAGACCGCCAGCTCCATGCGTGTCAGTGCGGCGACCACGCGGGTGCCGGCGCCGGGCTTGCCTGGGGCAACTTCGCCGGGTAGCGGGGCCAGCAGACCAGCGCCGTGAAGCTGGTCGATAAGCTGCTGGATCCGCGCCAGCGCCAGTTGACCGAACGCCGAGGCGTAGGCCAGCAGGAGGTCGCGGACGGAGTGCTCTCCGTCCATCAGCTCCCACAGGAACCGGTCCCGTTCCGTGAGCTGGAGGTAGGCGGACGTACTGGTGCTGCGGAGCACGTAGCGGGCGGTGTCGCCGGTGCCGCTGACCCGCTTGAGGGCCCAGCCGCTGCGGCGCCGGGGCTTGAGGTTCAACCCCGTGCCGGCATCGTCGGCGCGCGTCGCGGCCGCGGCCGCCGCCACCACCGTCCCCTCGGTAGAGATCATCGTCTTGCCGCCTATGTCTTCGCCGCGGGGCTGCTCGACGCGGAACCGCGCGTTGGGACCAAGTCCGACGACGTCGAAGTCGCGCAGGGAGCGCGAGCCGCCCGGCGCCAGCCTCTCGTCGTTGACGAATGTGCCGTTGAGGGAGTCCAGGTCCTCCAGGCGGTACCCGGTCGGCTCCCGCCAGATCCTCGCGTGGTTCCTCGAGGCGTAGCGGTCCGCGACGGTGACGTCGTTCCCTGGCCCCCGCCCCAGGGTGGTGCAGGGGCCCGCCAGGGTGACGGGCGGGTCACCACTCGCGGGCACCAGCGTCGAGGGCGTGGCGGCGGTGAGGTCAGCACCTGGCAGCGGGTTGCCGCACCGCAGGCAGAACGGGAACCCCTTGCGCGTGCGGACGCGGCAGTGAGGGCAGAGCACCGGCTACCGCCTCACAGCTTGCGCGCGACGGCGACGAGGATGGTCGCGGTCTCGTTGTAGGGATTCCCCGCCAGGTCGCCGTAGACCTCAACCCGGGTGAACCCGGCGTCCTGGAGCAGTGAGGCCATCTCCACGGCTGAGAACAGTCGGATGTCGAGGATCGCGGACCGGCGCGTGCCATCCGCCCTGACCAGCGTCCAGTCCAGGTGCAGGCGCTCCCACGCCCCTGCGACGCGGTTCTCGACGAAACAGATGTCGTCGGGCGACCCGGGGGGACGGAACCAGTGTCGACGACGCAGCCGCATCGCCGCGGACTCCTTTCCAAGTGTCTCCACCAGCAGCGCCCCACCGGGACGAAGGGCGTTGTAGGCGTGGGTCAGCACCCGGCGGTCGTCAGTGAGGTCCTTAAAGTACCCGAACGACGTATATAGGCTGATCGCCAGGTCGAAGGCCCCGGGCCGCTCGAAGTCGCGCACATCGGCGAGCACAAACTCGATCCCGGCGAGGCCCTCATCGCTGGACTCGACCTTCGCGCGCTGCACGTACCCCGGCGTGATGTCGACGCCAGTGACTTCGAACCCCCGGCGGGCCAGCTCGAGTGAGTGGCGCCCCCGGCCGCAGCAGAGGTCCAGCGCGGCGCCCGCCCGCACCCCGGTCAGGGCGAGGACCTGGTCCACCTCTCCCGCGGCCCCGCCCACGCGCTCGACGTCGAAGATGACCGGCGCGAATTCCTCCCAGAATTCCGCATCTCGGAACCAGTCCTTCTCGCCGTTCGAATTCATGGGCGGTAGTCTCCCATGCGAGCACCATTCGGGTATAGTGCGCCGGGCCATTCGGCGGCGGGCGATTGAAGAGGTGAGCACAGAGCACGTCCATGGAAGCGATCAAGCGCGACAAGGTCATCATCACGGCCGCCCTGACAGGCGCCCTCACCACGCGCAAGCAGTGCGAGTACATCCCGTATACGCCTGTTGAGATTGCCGATGAGGCCCGGCGGTGCGCCGACGCAGGCTGTGCGGTGGTGCACATCCACGCCCGGGAGGACGATGGCCTGCCCTGCTTCAAGGTCTCGAAATACGCCGAGATCATGGCGGAGATCCGCAAGCGAACCGACATCATCATCAACTTCTCAACCGGGGCGGTTGGGATCCCCATGGACCAGCGCGTCGGTCATATCCACCGGCTGCGGCCGGAAATCGGGGCGCTGAACATGGGCTCGATGAACTACGCCATCTACAGCCGCTCGAAGAAGCAGTTCTATTTCGACTTCGTCTTCTCCAACCCCTTCAAGGACATCAGCTACCTGCTGGAGAAGATGAACGCGGCGGGGGTTAAACCGGAGTTGGAGGTGTTTGACAATGGCCACATCGGCAACACCCGGCCGCTGTTGGACCAGGGCATTCTCAAGATTCCCATGGACTTCTCCCTGGTCATGGGCGTGCTCGGCGGGATTCCCTCCACCACCCGGGCGCTGCTGTTCCAGGCGGAGTCACTGCCGCCGGGGTCGACGTGGAAGCTGGTCGGAATCAGCCAGGATCAGTGGCCCCTCCTTGCCGCCACCCTCACCCTCGGCGGCAATGTCCGGGTGGGGCTGGAGGACAACTTCTACCTGCCGACTGGGGAGATGGCGAAGGGTTCCAGCTTCCTCGTCGAGAAGGCGGCGGCGATGTGTGGGGACGCGGGACGACCGGTCGCCACGATCGCCGAGGCCCGCGAGCTGTTGGGACTCAGCGCCACGCCCTGCCAGGTGCCCGCGGACTTCACTCCCGACCCCGATGAGAGTGCCCCGCTGCCCAGCCTCGAGTCTCTGTCCCGCTAGGGCTACGCTTTATGGCACAAGCAGGAGGACACCGTGGCTGAAGTAAAGGCGGAACTGGTCGGCAACCTCTGGAAGATCACCACCGAGGTAGGCCAGCAGGTCGAGGAAGACGACACCATCATGATCCTCGAGTCCATGAAGATGGAGATCCCCATCACGGCGCCCTCGGCGGGCACGATCAAGGAATTCCTGGTGAAGGAAGGGGACGTGGTCCAGGAAGGTCAGACGGTAGCCATCATCGAGTGACCCACGTGGCCGCGCTGGTCGAAACCCCCAGGCCCGGTGTCCTGCGGATCACCATCAACGACCCGGAGCGACGGAACCCACTCTCCACCGCCATCTTCCGCGACATCGAGGCCGCGGTGCGGGGGATCGACCAGGCGACGCGGCTGGTCATCCTCACGGGAGCGGGCGACAAGGTCTTCGCCTCCGGCGCGGACCTCTCGGAGCTCGGCCAGGACGACGCCGCGGGGCTCGGGGGTACTTTCGGGCAGGCGATGGAGGCCGCCCAGGCGGCGATCGAGGAATGCCGGGCGCCGGTGGTCGCGCGGATCCAGGGGCACTGCCTGGGGGCCGGGTACCAGCTGGTCCTGTCCTGCGACCTGCGGGTTGCCGCGGAGGACGCGCGCCTCGGCGTACCGGCCAGCCGCTTCGGCTTGCTGCCCGGACCGGTGCACCACCTCCGGATGCTGCAGCAACTCGGGCCGCAGGTCACCCGGATGCTGATGCTCACCGGTCGCACATTCACCGGGTCTGACGCGCTGCGGCTGGGGCTGGTCGACGCCATCGCGCCCGCCGGGGAACTCGACGCCGTGGTCGACGCTGTGGGTGACGACATCCTGGGCGGGGCTCCGATCACCGTGCGCAATTCCAAGCGGATGATCAACAGCCTCCTGTACGCGGAGCGGGCGGCCCTTCGGGATGGTGCCGATTTGTGGCGCGAGCTCGACGGGTTGTCGGAGCAGGCGCATGCCTCCGAGGACGTCCGCGAGGGGTTGTCCGCGTTCTTCGAGCACCGGCCGGCCAGGTTCCAGGGAAGGTAGCGGTGCCGGTCTGGGGCTATTTCGTCATCGGGTTCGTGATCCTTGCACTGGTGCTGCTCACCGCCCGGCGGAACCAGGTCGCCTACCGCGAGACGGCCGTCGACTACACGGTCGATTTTCGCGAGGTCATCGACTCCGCCGTGCCCGCGGTCGAGGAGATCCAGGCGGCCCTGCGCGAGGGCGAACCGCAGGCCCTCAGCCGGGCGTCGGCCTCCGCGCGCAGCCGCATCCACGCCAACATCTCCAACCTCGACCGGCTGGGCATCGCGGATGACCTCGACGAGGAGGCACGCAACCTTCTCGCCAACCTCCGCACGATGCTTCGGCAGGCGATGGAATGCTACGAATGGGCGGCTCGGATCAGCGAGACCACCGACCTCCTGGAAAACCGGGGACTGCGGCGGTCGTTCGACTCTTTGGTGGCGTCCGGGGACCAGCTGTGCGTAGAGGCCCGCTTCCAGCTCGTCGGCCTCCAACCCGCCGACGCCGAGGTGGGCGCTGCCGGCTAGACCTGACTCAGCGCCTCTGTCCGGAAGTAGTCGACGGTCAACGGGATGCCGTCCGCAAGGGCCACCCTGGGCGTCCAACCGAGCTCGTCGCGGATCCTGTCGATGGCCACGCAGCTGCGCTTCTGGTTCCCCGGGCGGTCGGGGCCGTGTTCGGCGACTCTGTCCGTGCCCACCGCGGACGCGATTAACGAGTACAGCGCGTTGACGTCGGTCTCGGTCGCCGTCCCGACGTTGTAGCTGCCCCGGACGTCCGATCGCAAGCCGGCGACCACCGCCTCCACCACGTCCCCCACGTAGACATAGTCCCGGGTCTCCCCGCCGCTTCCGTGGATCGTCGGCACCGCGCCGGCCAGCAGTGCGCGAGAGAAGATCGCCACGACGCCCGCCTCGCCATGGGGGTCCTGGCGCGGTCCGTAGACGTTGGCGAACCGCAGGGCGACGCTGCTCAGCCCATGGATTTCGCGATAGACGTGGAGGTAGTGCTCGAAGGAGAGCTTGCTGGCGCCGTATGGTGAGACAGGGGCCGCGGTGTATGTCTCCGGGGTGGGGATGACCTCGGCTTCCCCGTAGATGGCGCCGCCAGTCGACGCGAAGACGACGCGTTTGACCCCGTGCGCCTGGCAGGCGGCCAGCAGACCCAGGCTGCCGATGATGTTGACCCGCGCGTCGAACAGCGGTTCACGCACGCTGCGCGAGACACTCATCTGCGCCGCCAGGTGGCAGACGGCCTCCGGCTGCTCCTTCTCGACGACCCGGTCCAGCCACCTGGACTCGACGTCCATCTGATAGAAGTTCGCCCCCACGGGCACCTGGTGTCGCTTACCGCTCGATAGGTCGTCCACAACGACGACCTGGTGACCGTCGGCGACGAGGCGGTCGGCCAGGTTCGAGCCGATGAACCCGGCCCCGCCGGTGACCAGGACCTTCACTCGATCTTCGTGCGTTCCAGCAGTGGCTGCCGCCGCTTCTTGGGGACGCCCTTACCGGCGCGCTCGGTGCGAGCGACGACCTCGCGCTCCGAGAGGATGCGCACGACCTGGGAGTAGGTGTGCCCGGGTTCCTGGCCGCGGCTGTCCCAACTCTTGACCTTGAAAATGGCCTTCACCGCCGTGTAGGGAACCCCCAGGCGGCGCCGAACGCTGCGTGTCGGGTCGACCAGGCTGTAGATCACCCCGTACTGGCCCCCCAGTGTCTGTCGCCCCGCGTACGCGCGCAGCACCTCGTGGTCCGCGAAGTGGATGACCATCTTGCCGGTCTCCGGCTCTGGCTCGGGGTCCGCCTCCTCGCCTCCGAACACGATGTACTTGACGCTGCTCAGGGGGACGATCAGCTCCCGGTTATTGCCACCGGGCTCATTGGAGGTCACTGTCAGCACCGGCTGGGTGAAGTCAATGAGAGTGGCGTCTGCGGGTAGAACCTCACCGTCGAGAAAGGTGATCAGGATCTCAGGCAAGTGCGCACCCCATGCAGCGAGGGATTATGCCCTGACGGGACGCACGTTCGCTGGTGGGCCGGACCGCGGTCGCCCGTCCTCGGTTGGGGCGACGGGGAGCGTGACCACGAAGCGGGCACCCGGGCCCGGGCCATCCTCGAGCCGGACAGAGCCGTTGTGCAGCTGCGCGATCGCCGCGCAGAGTGCGAGGCCCAGGCCGGCACCACCGGTCTGCCGGGTTCGCGACTGGTCGGCACGGGAGAATCGCTCGAAGATCGACGCCCGGGCCGCCTCCGGTACCCCGGGCCCGGTGTCCGACACGCTCACCTCCCAGACGCGCCCCACCTGTCGCGCGCCAACCTCGACGGTGGACCCCGACGGGGCGTGCCGCAGCGCGTTGTCGATGAGGTTGTCGAGCAGCCGCCTGAGGAGGTCGGCGTCGCCCCTGAGTGGGGCGCCCGTCCCAGCGTTGCCCGCGACGACGAGCCCGCGCTCGGTCGCCAGGGGTTGCCAGATCCGCGCCGTCTCGGCCACCAGCGCGGCGGCGTCGACGTCGGACATCTGGGTGACCAGCGCACCCGCTTCGGCGCGGGCCAACATCAAGAGCTGGTCTGCCATTCGCCCCAGGCGCCGCGCTTCCGCGAGGATGGCAGCCAGGCTGGCCTGGTACTGCTTGGCTGAACGCGGACGGCTCAGCGTGACCTCGGCCTCGGTGCGGATCAGGGTCAGGGGGGCGCGAAGCTCGTGCGCGGCGTCCGCGGTGAATCGACCAAGGCTGTCGAACGCGGTCTCCAGCCGGGCCAGCATGCTGTTGAAGGTGTCGGCCAGCTGCCCCAGCTCGTCGGGAGGAAGATCGAGGGTTATCCGACGATGGAGATCCTGCTCGCTGAGCGCGCGGGCGGCGGTGACTATCTCACGGACCGGGCGCAGGGCTGTCCCCGCCAGGCCGTACCCCAGCACCGAGGCGGCCACGATCAACACCAGCATGCCCAGGACGACAACCGTCCCCGTGGTGGCGACCACCTGGTCGGCCTCCGCGCGCGAGCGGGTGACCGCCAGGACGCGGGTGTCTTGAGGCTGCGCGTGCAGAGGTATGGCGCGTACTCGTTGCGGCGTTCCGCCGACCACGGTGGTGACGGTGATCACTGAGTTGGTGGTGGCCGCCTGCCTCACGATGAGGGCGATCGCGGAAGCCGGGGGCCCCTGCCCGGCACTCTCGAGAAGGCGGCCGCCGGCATCGAATAGGAAGCTGGCTATGCCGCCGCCACCGGGCGCTCCCGATGCATCGTGGAGTGCGCCGCTGCCCGGGAGTCCGCCCCCGGCCGCCAGTGTCCCCTGGATGGAGGCGGAAGCCGCGCTGAGGCTGTCATCGATGGCGGCGTACTCGGCGCGCGCGATCGCCAGCGAGAAGCCGAGGGCGGCCACCAGGGCCACCAGGCTGAAGAGTCCCGAGTAGGCTAGCGCCAGCCGTACCCGGGTCTGGCGGAGCCAGGCGGTCAATCCCGGGCGAGCTCCAGGCGATAACCCGCGCCGCGCACCGTGGTCACCGGGTCGGGGCTGCCCGCCGCGATGAGTTTGCGCCGCACCCGCCCCACGAAGACCTCGACGTTGTTGTACTCGCTGGCCGCGTCGTCCGCCTCCTGCCAGGCGTGGTCGAGGATTTGGGTCCGGCTGAGAACCTGCCCGGGATGCAGCAGGAAGCACTCCAGCACGGCGAACTCCTTGGCCGTCAAGCTGACCGGCATGTCCCCGACGTGCACCATGCGCGCGGACGTGTCCAGGCTCACACGGCCCGCCCGCAGCACGGCACCGCGCTCTGGCAGGTGACGCCGGGCGAGGGCACGAATCCGCGCCACGAGTTCGCCGAACGCGAACGGCTTGAGAAGGTAATCGTCAGCGCCGGCCTCGAGTCCGCGGATGCGGTCCTCGACCGCATCCCTCCCGGTCAGCATGAGGACCGGCGTTGCCACGCGCCGCGACCGCAGTTCGGCGGTGACACCGAACCCATCAAGGCCAC
Source organism: Candidatus Dormibacteria bacterium (assembly GCA_046262455.1). Classification (GTDB taxonomy): domain Bacteria; phylum Chloroflexota; class Dormibacteria; order DASZGP01; family DASZGP01; genus JAXDLW01. Next base: position 11,834 of record JBHEMS010000077.1, read on the forward strand.
CGGGAAGCATCACGTCGAGCACGATGGCGTCGAAAGAGCCCGACCATGCGGTCGCAACCGCCTCATTCCCGTCGGCGGCGTGCACCACGACAAAGCCGTTCTCCGTCAGCCCCCGGACGAGGGCATCGGCCAGCCGCGCGTCGTCCTCGACCACCAGTACACGCATGGCGCTTAGCGTAAGGCAGGCCGTCGCCATAATTGGGGCCATGACCGACCCTCTCGACCATATCCGCCAGCTGGCCCAGGTGATCGGCCCGAGGCCCTCCACCGGGGAGGGTGAACGCAGGGCCGCCGCGTACGTCCACCAGCAGCTGGAGAAATACGGGTACCTCGTCAAGGACGAAGGCTTCCGCTCCCCCGAGTCCTTCAGCCAGGTCTACATCCCCATCTATGTCCTCGCCATCCTGGGATTCGCGGCCAACGCCCTTGGCAGCACCGCGTTAGCGCTGCTCCTGACCGGGGTCGCCGTGGTCGCCTTCGTCGGCGAGAACACCACCTCCCTGAAGCTCATCTCAGCGGTTATCCCCAGGGCCCGCAGCCAGAACGTCGTGGGCCGTCTTGCGCCTCGGGAACTGCCCCGGAGGCGCCTGGTGCTGGTTGCCCACCTGGACTCGACGCGCTCCGGGCTGATGTGGCATCCGCGGTTGGTTGGGAGCTTCAGGATGACCTTTTTGGCTCTAACCGGGTGCATGGCGGCCATGCCGCTCTTAATGGTTGCAGAGCTGGTCACCCGCCAGCGGGTCTTCTTTCCCGCGTCGGTCCCGTTTGTCGTGTACATCGCCTACGTCCTCTTTCTGCTGCTGCAACGCGAGCTCTTCTACAAGCACGTGGACGGCGCCAACGACAACGCCAGCGGGGTGGCGGTGATGCTGACCATGGCCGAGGCGATGTCGCTCGACGCCCCCGCCGACACGGAGGTCCTGGTCGTCGCGACGGGCTGTGAGGAGGCGGGCATGGTGGGCATGCAGTCCTTTCTCAAGAAGCATCGTGTGGAGCTGGCGCGTTCGTGGATCATCAACATTGACAACGTCGGCGCCGGCGACGTCCACTACACGACTCGTGAGGGGATGCTGGTGCCGCATCGCACCGGTAGCGAACTGACCGCAACCGCGGCCAAGGTCGCGAAACTCCCGGGCATCGATGTGACGGGGACTCCCTTCACGGTCATGAGCAACGACACCGAGCCGGCCCTGCTCCGGGGGCTGGAGGCAATGACGGTGATCGCGACTCGGGATGGCGTCCCCGTCAACTGGCACTGGAGGACCGACACATTCGAGGCCATCGAGAATGACACCGTCGACATGGCCTACCGCTTCGTCGAGCAGCTCGTCCGCCGCCTCATCGCCTGATCGGCGCCGCCTGGAGGCCATGTCTGTCCGGAGGGCTGGTCGCACACAATTTCTTTACAAGACTGTGCGTCGACTTAACACCGGCTCCAGCCGATTATTGCTGCGTGTGTTGCAGGGGAAGGCGTGACATCAAAGCCGAGATCTAGGGGCGGGCGAACCGGCCGCGACGCGGGACGTGACCTTCGGGCACTCCAGGGCCTCGTTCGTGAGCTGGCCTCCAACCTCGACTACGAGGAGGTTCTCGACCGGCTGACGCGCGCCAGTGTGAACCTCCTTGGTGACGCCGTCGCCACCGACCCCGCAGCCACAGCGACGCTTTACCGGATCGACGAAGGCTGGTGTCGCACGATGGCCCACCACGGTCCGCCGGGGACACACCCCGGTGAGGTCGTGGAGCAGGTCGTCGCAAACCCCATTCTTGCGCGGGCCGCCGTCGACAACCGCGGTTTCGCGTTCCGGTTCGACCGCGAACCTGACCTTGTCGCTGCGGGCTCCGACGAGGCCGGGCTGATGTCTGGCGCCTGTGCCATCGTGCGTAGTGGAGGGCGATCTGTAGGGGCCCTCGTGGTCTGCACCAGCGTGGTCGCCGACATTCCCCCGGACACGCTCAGTGTGCTGCAGAGCGCGGCCGACCTCGCCGCCCTGGCCGTCAGCAACGCTGAGAGCTACCGCCTGGTGGCCGACAGCGCCGCCACCGATTTCCTCACCGGCCTGCCGAACCGACGAGAGTTCGAACGCCAGCTGGGCACCATCACCGACACGCCGTTTGCGGTTCTCGCGATTGACATCGACAACCTCAAGGTGATCAACGACGAGTACGGCCACCAGGCGGGAGACGGCGTCCTGCAGGCTATCGCCCGAGGATTGCGCGGAGGATTGCGGGGACGCGACGTCCTGGCCCGGGTGGGCGGCGACGAGTTCGCCGCGCTCGTGGTCGGCGCCGACCAGGCCCAGGCTGCGGCGGTCGCCGAGCGCATGCGCCAGGTGCTCCGGGGCCTGGACGTCCCATTCGGGCACAAGCAGGTCAGCGTCGGGTTAGCCGCGGGCCCCGCCCACGGCGACACCCGCGAGGTCTGGGGCCGTGCCCACGAAGCCCTGCTCCGGGCCAAGCGCCTGGGCGGCGACCGCGTCGAGGCCACGAAGGACGGCGCCCCCCACATGAATCCCGGCGTGCGACACTGGGCCGAGGTCGTCCCCTCGATGCTCGCCCCCGGCAGGATCGACGCCGTCTACCAGCCGATTGTCCGACTCGCCGATCGCTCCCTCGTTGGCTGGGAGGCCCTTGCCCGTCCCGCGGGGGGCGACCCTTCCATGAGTGTGGATGCCCTGTTCGCCACCGCAATACGCATGGGCCACGGCCGCGACATCGACTGGTTCTGCCGGCGGGCGGCTGTGCACGGCGCGTCACACATCCCCGCGGGGGTGCAGATCTTTATCAATGTCAGCATCCCGGCGCTGCTTGACCCGCTCCACGAGGTCGACCAGATGCTGCTGCTGCTGCGGTGGGCCCGGCGCTCGCCGTGGGACATAGTGCTCGAGATCAGCGAACGTGAGGCAGTGGCCGACATGGCGCGCCTGAAAGAGGTGCTGGCGGAGTATCGCGACCATGGGTTCCGTTTCGCCATGGACGACGTGGGGGAGGGACACTCCACTCTCGAGGTTCTCGCGGCGGCGTCGCCCGAGTACATAAAGATCGCGCGGAGCCTCACGCTGGGAGCGGAGCAGCCCGGGCCGCGCGCCGCCACCAGCGCGCTGGTCGCGTTCGCCACGTCGGCTGGTGCCACCGTCATCGCCGAGGGTATAGAAACGCCCCGCGATGCAGAGGTGATGGCGGAGCTTGGTGTCGAGCTGGGCCAGGGGTATGGGTTCGGGCGCCCCAGCGCCCGCGCCGAGTACCTCGCCCCACAGAGCGCGTCGGCGGCGAGTCGGGGCTCGGTCAGCTCGGCATAAAAAAACGGCGGAGCCTCGAGGGGCCCCGCCGTCGCGTTATCTAGGTTAGCTGCTCGAACTACCGCCGGACGGCGTGCCGGAGGAGCCGTTCGATGACGAGGTGCTCGCCGGCCTGGTGGACGGCTTGCGGGTTGTCGCGCGCTTCTTGGTGCGACCGCCCTTAGACCCCGCTGCGCTCCGGCGCGCGGAAGTGGCGCCCTTCGCAGTGCCGGTACCAACGGCCTTCGCCGCCGTTGTCGCCGTGGTCGACGCCACCTTGGCGGCGGCGGAGACGCTCCGCGAGGTGCTCTTCGCCGCGCTTGACGTGCGCTTCGCGGCGGTGCGGGCGGTCTTGCGAGCCGTCTTGGCCGCGGCGGTGGTGGTCTTCTTTGCCGCCGTGGTGGTTTTCCTGGCGGTGCTTGTGGTCTTGCGCCGGGTGGTGGTCGCCGTCGAGCTTGTCCGCTTCTTGGCAGTGCTCGTGCGCTTCTTCGCGGCGGCGGGCTTCCTGGCGGCGGCGGGCTTCCTGGCGGCCGCGGGTTTCTTGGCGCTGCTCCGCTTCTTGGACGCCGCTGTACGCCCGGTGGCGGTCTTGCGCGCGCTGGCGGCCGAGCTGGCCGCTGCAGTCTTCTTCCCGGCGCCAGCGGTGCGCCGGGCCGTCGATCGCTTGGCGGTGGAGGATGCCTTCCGGGCGCGCGAGGCCGTCCCGCTGGCGGCGCTTCGGCCGAGTCCGGCGGCGCGGCGCAGCTCGTTCTCCAGGGCCCTGATTCTCTTGTCCAGGTCGGATGCCTTCACAGCCCGTCCCGAGAGGGTCTCGATCTGTTTGGTGAGGCGCTTCTCCAGCGTGCGATAGCGCCGCTCCAGGCCGCCCATCGCGGTGTTCAGGTCCTTGAGCCGGCCGCGAAGATTTTTCAGCTCGGCATCACCCCGCTTTTCGAGGGTGCTGACAGCGCCGGCGGCGAGGCTACCCACCTGGCTCGCGGCGTCGCTCACGCGGTCCTGCGCGTCGCTGATCAACTGGCTTCCACTGTCGACAATGTCCTGCAGGCCGCCGCTGCTTCTCCTGCGGCTGGATGGCCTACCTGGGCTCTTGCGCTTACTCACGATGTCTAGCCTCCACACTCCATTGCTGTCGGCCCGCGTGTGCGCACCGCCGAATCCCACCAAATCATTACAGCCTTGCTGTTAGGTGTCAAACGGCACAGGAAAAGTTAGAGGGAACTAACTTCCGTATTACCATGAGCTAAACTCTGGGCCATGCCGCGCGATAACCCCAAGCCTGCTCTGCAGGACTACCTCAAGGCGATTCACCAGGTCACTGAAGCGCGCGGAGGAGAACCCGCCAATACCAAGGCGATCGCCGTTCGCCTCGGCGTTTCGCAGCCTTCGGTCTCCGCGATGCTCGACCGTATGGCGGCGGACGGTCTCGTCGACTATGTCCACTACGCGGGCGCGTCGCTCACCCGCAAGGGTCGGCGCGCGGCGCTTCGCGTGGTTCGCCGCCATCGCCTCATCGAGCTGTACTTGGAGCGCTTTCTTGGCCTGGGATGGGACGAGGTCCACGCCGAGGCGGACCTCCTGGAGCACGCCATTTCGCCGCGTGTCGAGGCGGCAATCGCCCACGCCTTGGGGCAGCCGGCGTTCGACCCTCACGGTGACCCGATCCCGGGTGCGGATGGTTCTCTGCCCAGGCCCAGCCGGAACACCCTCTGGGATGCCGACGACTCTGGGCGCGTGCGCGTCTCCCGCGTGACCGACGGCGACCCAGGGTTGCTCCGCCACCTTCAGCGGCTGGGGATCGTCCCCGGCGCGGTGGTTTGGGGGGTGCGCCACGAGAGCGGCGGCGCCCTGCGCCTGCGCGTGGGGCGACGCGAGGAGATGCTGGGGCGCGAAGCCGCCGAGAGGATCTTTGTCGAGCGATCCTAGGGCGGCGCTCTCCCAACAGGCCGAGCGCCTTGGCCGCGAGGACCAGCTCCGCTCGGCCGACCGCCTGCGCGTGATCCGCGCGCGCCGAAGCGGCTCTCGTCTGCGCTTGCTGTGGCTCCTCGTCGGTCCGGGCGTGCTGGTGATGCTGGGCGAGAACGATGGGCCGAGCATGCTCTCTTACACCGCCACCGGCGCCACCTACGGGGTGGGGTTCTTTCTTCCCTTCATCCTGCTGACCTTTGTCGGCGCGATGGTCGTCCAGGAGATGGCGCTGCGCGTCGGGGCGATCACCCACAGGGGATACGGAGAGCTTGTGTTTCAGCGGTACGGGTCGTTCTGGGGCTGGGTGTCGGTCGGGGACCTGGTGGTCACCAATGTCATCACGCTGATCACCGAGTTCATCGCAATCCGGGTCGGGATGTCCTATTTCGGCATACGTCCCGAAGTGGCCGTGGCCCTCGGCCTCGCCCTCGTCGCATCGAGCACTTTGGGAGGGCGCTACTGGCGATGGGAGCGGGCGGCGCTGGCACTGGCGGCATTCAACATGCTCTTCGTCCTCGCGGCGGTGCTGTCCCATCCCGACATGGGGGCCGTCGGCCAGGCCTTTCTCACCTGGACTCCCCTGCCGGCGGGGCGGCTCCAGGTTCTCCTGCTGATCATCGCCTCCAACGTTGGCGCGACCGTGACTCCGTGGATGATCTTCTTCCAGCAGAGCGCGGTGGTGGACAAGGGGGTCACGCCCAAGGACATCGCTCAGGGTCGATTGGATGTCGTTCTAGGCGGCTTGCTGGCGGCGGTGGCCGGCTGTGGGGCCCTCCTGGTGGCCTCAGTCCTCTTCACGCACCACGTGTCCCCCGGGCCAGGGGCCGGCAGCGCCGACTATGCCGCGGCCCTGCGGGGCCTGGTTGGACCTGTCGTCCCCGCCATCCTCTCGCTGGGTCTCATAGAAGCAGGCGCGCTGGCGTGCCTGACCATCTCCACCGCGACCGCCTACTCGGTGGGAGAGGCGATTGGCGGGGCTCACTCCTTTAATAGGCGATTCACCGAAGCCCCCCTGTTCTACAGCGTGACCGTCGGGGTGGCCCTCCTCGCCGGCGTGGTGGTCCTGGTCCCCGGTGCCCCGCTGCTGGCGATCTCCCTGAACGCCAACCTGCTGGCCACCATCCTGATGCCCGCCGCCCTGACATTTCTCATCCTGCTGGCCAACGACCGGGAGATCATGGGCAGCCGCGCCAACGGTCGTCGCTTCAACATCGCCGCGGGGCTGGTGATGGTCATGGTTGTCCTGGCGGGAGCCAGCTCAACGATCGTCAGCTTCTTCACCACGGTCACCGGGAAGCAACTGTGAGCCGGCCGCTGCCCCCACCGGGTCCGCTGGGCCCGGAGCACCTGACTGAGGAACATCGTCGACACATCTTCGAGGGGGAGCCCGACGAAGATCTCATCCAGGGACTCGAGCCTGACCAGTTGGTGGAGGTGATGAACCTCCACCTGCCTCGGGCGCGCGTCGGGCCACTGACCACTGCCGGGTTGTGGGCCCTCCGGGTCGTCCTCCTGCTCCTCACGGTGATGGCCGTCTACAGCTTCATCGCGGGCCTGCGAGCAGCGTGAGCAGCCCTCCCGGCGGAGGGGCAGTGCTGCGTATAATCCGCCTGATGTTGCTGCACTGCGTCACGGCGGTGGGGCATGGCTGAGGGGGCCAGGCGACGGCGCCCAGCTGCAAACTCCGCCGCCCGCCAGCCCGCCGCGGAGCCACGTCGGATCCCCGGGCAGCGCGAGGCAGAGCGCCTGCTCAGCGAGCTGCGCGGCGCCGGTGGGCGCGCCCAGGGCCGTGCGGCATCGGCAGCGGGCGGCTTTGACAAGTTCATCGAGGGCCGGATCGAAATCGTGCTGAACCGTGTCAACATCCCGTCGCGGTCTGACATCGAGCGGCTGAACCGCAGCGTCGACCTGCTCACCGCTAAGGTTGACGCCCTCCTCGGGCGGCACGAGCGGAGCGGGCACTGAGCGACTCGCCAGCGCGGCGACCGCGGTCTGGTCGCCCTCCAAGCGTGGACCCGACCCGGCCGGAGGGCGGCGCGCGGCTCATCAAGAAGTACTCCAACCGCAAGCTCTACGACACCACCAGCCGGCAGTACATCACCCTGGAGCGGATCGGGGAGCTTCTACATGGGGGCGAGAGTGTGCGGGTCATCGACCGCACATCCGGGGAGGACCTCACGGCGGTGACCCTCTCCCAGGTGGTCCTCGAGCGGGAGCGCAAGCGCCACGGCGCCGTTCCGGAGCAGCTGTTGCAGCAACTCGTGCGAGCGCCCGGCGAGGCCGTCACGCAGGCCGTCCGGCAGTCGATCGCCGTTGGGCAGGACTTCCTCCAGCGTGCGGAGGAACGGGTCGTGCGGGTCCCCGAGGCCGCCCTCGAGGAAACGCTGTTGCGAACGCTGCGCGGCCTCAAGATTCCCAGCCAGGGTGAGATGGCGGGGTTCGATCGCCGCCTTCGCGAGCTGACCAACCGCGTCGACCAGCTGGCGATTGCCCTGGGCCAGCCGCCCGCCCCCGCCAGGGCCGGCAAGGGTCGCGCCGGCAAGGCGGCGGCGGGCCACAAGCGCTCCTCGACCAAGAAGCGGCCCTGACCGTGGGCAAGACGGCCCTGGTTCTGTCAGGCGGCGGCCTCACCGGCGCCGTCTACCACATCGGCGCGCTGCGGGCGCTCAATGACGCACTGCTGGACCGGTCGGTTAACGAGCTTGACGTCTATGTCGGCACCAGTGCCGGCGCGGTGATCGGCTCGTGCATCGCCAATGGGATCCGCCCCAAGGATTTGGTCCGTGCGGTGTCCGGCGACGCCGGGGCGGCAAACCTCAAGCGTTCGGACGTCTTCAGCCCCAACTACGAGGAGATGCTTCGTAAGGTCGTCGGCCTGCCCGCGATTACCGCCTGGGCCTGCTGGCATTACCTTCGCCACACCCGCGACATGGACCTCGTTGACTTCGCGATGCTCTTCGCCGATGCCCTGCCATCGGGCTTCTTCGATGGCGATGCCATCGGTCGCTACCTCGCCAGGGTCTTCAAGCTCAACGGCAAGCCTGACGACTTTCGCAAGGTCAAAGCCGACCTCCAAATCATCGCCACCGACCTGGACAACGGTGAGCGCGTGGTCTTCGGGCGGGCGGGCAACGACCGCGTGCCGATCTCGCGTGCGGCCGCTGCCTCAGCCGCAATACCTGTCATGTACGCGCCGGTGAAACTCGGAGGTCGCGAGTTCCTCGACGGCGGGCTGCGTGGCACCGCCAGCATTGACGTGGCCATCGAGCGCGGTGCTGACCTGGTGATCTGCATCAACCCGTTGGTTGCCTTTGACAATCGCACCCAGGCCATCCCCCGGCTGGGATCTGACGCTCGGACGGTGAGCGAGAAGGGGTTCCAGGCGATCACCAACCAGGTAGCGCGAACCGCCCTCCACTCAGGCCTCCATTACCACCTCAAGCACGTGCGGAAGGCGCACCCCGAGGTCGACATCATCCTCATCGAGCCCAAGCGCACGGACGCCCGGATGTTCTTCGACAACCCCATGCGCTTCAGCTCCCGGATGCTTGTCGCGCGCCACGGCTACCAGTCCGTGCTGGTCGAGTTGGACGAGAACTACCGCCGCAACCGGGAGGTACTGGCCCGCCACGGGATGACCATCCGGAGGTCGCTCCTGCAGGGCCATTTGCGCGCGGTAAAGCGCGCCGCGTACGACCCGAGGGTGATCTCGCACGTCCTCCAGGCTCGGGTGTCGCAACCGCTCGAGGTCGGCGCCAGGGACGCACGCTGGGGGCAGCTTGAGGACACCCTCGAGCTACTGGACCGCGAGGTGGCCTACCAGCGCCAGGAGAGCGCGGGCTAACTCAACCCCCAAAGGCGCTGTAGATCACCGGCCGTTCGGGAACCGTTGCGGTGATTCTCACGTCCGCCTGCGGCGACACGGTCACCCCGCCGCGCGCCTTCAGTGAGGCCGCGATGGTATCGGCGCCGGTGGCCAGCCTGGTGGGATCGCCGATCGCCGTGATCTTGTAGGGGGCTGCCATGACCCGGCCATCCACGGAAGCCTTGCCGGATTTCTCGCCGATCACCGAGCGCGCCGTCAGCCGGTGTCCGCTGATCTCGACGGCTTCGGCACCGGACTGGCGAAGGGCATTGGCGAGGTCCTGCACCTCGTAGTCGTGGAGGTCGAACTGGATGGTCATCACCAGGCCTGGGCCGTGCACCGGGGCGGTGCCGTCGAGGACCTCCAGGCTGTCCAGCTCGCGCTGCAGGGTAGCCGCCGGGTTGCTGCCTGACGCCGCTGCGGCACTGAGTTGCTGCAGCTGACCCCGGACCTGAGCCCGCGCGTCGGAGAGCTGCTGGTTGGACTCTGACAGGCCCGTGATCAGCAGTCCGAGGCTGACGTTGTCCTGGCCCGAGAGGTAGCGCTGGGCGGTGGCCTGGGAGCGCACCTGCACGGCGAACAGGAACCCCAGCACCAGTACGATGACCAGCAGGGACGCCACCTGCAGCGGTGGGAAGCGCTTACTGTCCGGCAACCGCGTACCTGACCACCACGGCCCCGTCGTATGCCGGCAGGTGCAGGCTGCGCTGCGTCTGCCATGTCAGCTTGAGTTGGTACTGCTCACTGCGGTTCTTGAGGTCGGCCAGGTTGCCCCCATCTGAAAGCGAGTCGTTGAACCTGGACCCGTCCCCAACCGCCTCCACCTCGTACGGCGCGTGCAGGTGAGTCCCGTTGAGCAGGAGGTCGCTGCCCGCTACGAAGAAACTGCTGCTCGGTGCCACGCGCTGATGGTTGACGCCCACGGCCTCCGCGCCGGCGGCCCACAACACGTTGACCACGTCCTGGATGTCGACGTACTTCACTTCCCAGTCGCGCTTGGTGTCTCCCGGGACGTGAGGGTCGTTCCCATTGTTCAGGAGCACGGCGATCCCGGGACCCGCGACGGCGCTGAGCCCGGCCCGGTCTTTCTCCGTCTTGAGCGCGTCCGCGGCGGCCTGGGCCTCCGTCGAGCGCCGGGCCAACCGCGCGTTGAGGTCCCGCACCTGCTTGTTCAGCCCGGTGAGTTGGTCGCGGAGCGCCTGGTTGTCGCGCTCCAGGGCCTGTGCGCTGTTGACGAGGGCATGCTGCCGCGCCACCTGGTTGGACGTCGGCACGATCGATGATTTGAGTTGAGCGGTCACCGCCGCGGCCATCACCAGGGTCACCGCGACGATCGTGGAAATGCTCGCGCGTGCGGGGCGAGGATCCGCTACTGCCATGGGTAGGGGATGATATTGGCTATGCCGGGAGGCCGCGCCAGCGCGTATTCAATAGCCCAGGCCCAGTTTGACCGTGCCGCCGATGTCCTGGACCTCGACGATGGCGTGCGCAAGGTCCTCCGGGAGGTCAAGCGTGAGCTGACGGTCCACTTCCCCGTGCTGCTCGACGATCGCTCGATCGAGGTCTTCACCGGGTTCCGTGTCCAGCACAACCTCACTCGCGGCCCGGCCAAGGGTGGGCTGCGCTTCCACCCGGAGACCTCGCTCGACGAGGTCAAGGCCCTCGCCATGTGGATGACCTGGAAGTGCGCGGTCGTGGGGCTGCCATTCGGGGGGGCCAAGGGTGGCGTCATATGCGACCCCAAAAAGCTCACCGAGACCGAGCAGCAGCGGCTGGTGAGGCGCTTCGCGACGGAGATCTCGATCCTGGTCGGCCCGGAGTCTGACATCCCAGCGCCCGACGTCGGGACCACGGCACAGCACATGGCCTGGTTCATGGACACCATATCCATGCACCGCGGGTACTCGGTGCCGGCGACGGTCACCGGGAAGCCCCTGGCAGTAGGCGGGTCGGAAGGCCGCCCCGAGGCCACCGGGAGGGGCATCCTGTTCTGCGTCCTCGACGCCATGGAGGACCTTGGCCTGACGACCACCCAGGGCTCGACGGCGGTGGTGCAGGGATTCGGCAATGTCGGGGGCACCGCGGCCAGGTTGCTCGCCCGGGAAACGGGGATCAGCGTCCTGGCGGTGAGCGACTCGACCTCCGGGATATACAACGGTCACGGTTTGGACATGGACGAGGTCACCGAGTACAAGGCTCGCAATGGAACTCTTGAGGGCTGCCCGGGCTGTGACGCCATCAGCCAGGAGGAACTGCTGGAGCTCGACTGCACCGTCCTGGTCCCCGCCGCGCTGGAGGGCGTCATCGACGCCCAGAACGCTCCGCGCGTGAAGGCCAAAATCATCGCCGAAGGCGCCAACGGCCCGACCACCATCGAGGCGGACGACATCCTCGCCGACCGCGGCGTCGTAATCATCCCGGACATCCTGGCCAACGCCGGGGGCGTCACCGTCTCCTACTTCGAGTGGGTCCAGGACCTGCAGGAGTTCTTCTGGGAGGAGACGGAGATCAACCAGCGCCTGCACCAGATCATCAGCCGCGGCTACCGGGAGGTCAGCCGCATCAGCAAGGAGCGCAAGCTGACCATGCGAACCGCGGCCTACGTCCTCGCCGTCGACCGGGTCGCGCAGGCCACCGAGGTGCGGGGGATCTACCCCTAACGACCGCACCCCGGGGACGTGCCATCCGGGCGCGGGGAGACTGGTTTCGCTCCCTCCCGGTTCGGCCGCCGGGCACGGGCCCTCGGAGCGAAGACGCTGCGGCACCCCGCGCCTCGTCCGGTCCGGTCGCGCCGCGATGTCCATTAGCTAGATCGCGCGGAGCACAGCGGCGCAAAGTCCTCCGTCGGCACGGGGTGGTTGTAGACGCCCTCTTAACTTGCGTGCCCGTCCGCCGCCCCGGGCCGCCAGGTTGGGCAATTACGCGCCCGGACGGCACATCCCCGGCGTGCCCTGCCATATGAGGCGGCCCACGAACGGCATTCAGCGCTAAGTCCCGGGTGAAGGCCGCTCGGGTACCCGGGGCTACGTCATGTGGGGGCGGCTTTTGCCATCGCCTGGTGACCGTGGCTGAGCATGTCCTCGAGGTTGCGGCGGCGCGCCGAAGCAAGCGTGATCAGCACCGCGGCATAGCCGTCGAAGTGGGGGATCATGAAGAACCCGGGCTGGTTGCGCGCGAGGATGACCGTCTTGGCATCGAGCCCGGCGGTCCGAACCGCAAGCACCGGCTCGGGCGGCGGTTTGGCCTCCCCGAAGCGGCGGATGTCGGCCTTGCTGTACGGGCGCTCCCAGGCGAATGCCTTGTCCCCGACGAACCACGCACGATTGCCGTGCTGTTGACCCTCGGTTACGCCGGGCAGTGCGCTCGCGATGCGCGCCACCTCCTCGAGGCTCAGCATGCGCTCAGAATATCGCCCTCGTTGCCGCAGCCGCCGGGAGGTTGCCGTCCGGGGGGTTAGAGGCCACTTCGCGACCCGGGACCAAGCCACGGTCGCAGAACGCCGGTAATCGTTATGCGCCCGATCAGCGCCGAGGCTATTGCGGCGGTGTCGCGACCGTCGACCCAGGCGTTGAGCGCTCCATGGGGCGGCTCTTCGGCGTGCGCGACATGGCACTTGGCGCGCTCGTGTGGCATCCGCGACGACCCCGTCCACTCTCGCTACATCTACAAGCGAGCGACGCCCTCCAGCTCGATGGTCCAAAGCCTATACCGACGTGTGGACTCGCGCTTGACAAACGAACATGCGTTTGGTATGATCAATGAATGGGGGTTGGGGGCGCAGTAGCTGTATCCAGTGGTCGGTCCCTGGCCGAACTGGTGGCCTCGGTGGACGCGTTCGCGGCCCAGTTCCGTTCAGCTACGGATCCCGTCGACCTGGGAGCCGACCTCGTCCAACTCCGAGGCGCCATAGATCGCCTCGAGATGCTGTTCTCGCAAGCTGTCGGG
>JBHEMS010000078.1:0-55998 GCA_046262455.1 Candidatus Dormibacteria bacterium
TCGTCCGTCGCGGCGAACACACCCGTGAGCCGCGCCGCCTCGAGCCGCAGCTGGTCGACGCAGCGCACCAGGTGGACGATCTGCTGACCGACCTCCGCGGCGGTGTGCACGGCAGACGGGCGCGAGAGAAACGAGGCGATGGTTTCCTCAAGCGCCAGCAATGCCTCCGGGACCGGCCCGTCAGCGCCGGCCGCCGCCTCCAGCACGGCGCGCAGCGCGCCCGGCTCAGCGGCGACAGCCAAGGTCTTCCCCCCACCCCCAGATCACCGACTAATTATACCAAACAAATGTTCGACATTGGGAGGACAAAATCGCCCCGTGTGTCCAGTGTCACCCCGACTTGGTCGAGATCGGACCGCGCAACCGCGGGATCACCTTCACCAGCAGTCGCACCGCGTGGTAACCGATGATGGCCGCGATCACCAGCGCCACCGCCGGGTCGAGCCAGTACCACCCGTGCGTGAGCCAGATCACGGCGCCGGCGAGGGCGACGCCCGCTGCCGCCGTGGCGTCGGCGACCGTGTCCAGCATCACAGCCGCCAGACTCAGGTCGCCGCCGGCGTCATCGTCACCAGCGCCCACCTCGCCGCGGAGGATAAGGGCGCCGCCCATCATCACCAGCGCCGCCACACCGCTGACCACGAGGATCGGCAAGCCCTGGACCTCCGGCGCACCCCGGGCCAGCCGGTAGATCGCGGCCAGCGCGACGATGACCTCCAGCACCAGGAGCCAGCCGGCGTTGATGAGCGCCACCACGATGGGCGCTCGGGGGTACCGGCCCGGCCGTCCGTGGCCGCCACCCCCCAACCGCATCCCAACCACCGCCGCACCCACAGCCGCCGCGTCGACGAGATAGTCACCGCCCTCGGCGAAGACTCCCAGGGAATGCGAAGAAATGCCGACGATGACCAGGACTCCCAGAAGCGCCAGGTTGAGGGCCAGGACGACCAGCGACCCTGTCTGCCGCGACATCGCCCACAGCCTAGCCGGGGCGACGAGTGGGGGGTCTCAGGACAGGGTCATCACGACTTCGACCTGGACGTTGGAGTAGGAGGTGCCCGGAGTGTCGAACGAACCGGTCGCGTCCTGGTAACCCGTCGCACTCACGACATACGTGTAGGTGGTGTTCGGGGCGAGGTTGCCGACATTGGTCATCCGGCCCGCCGCGTTGGTGGTACCGGTCCCGAAGAGGCAGCCGTGGTAGTAGATCCTCACGCTCGCCCCGACGACGGGCGCGCCGCCCTGCTCCGCCGCGTGCAGGTTCAGGTGATCGGTGCCCGTCGGCGGGCTGGGACACGAGGTTGCCGACGGTGCTGGAGCGGGACGGGGCGCCGCGGTCGGCCCTGGGCGCGGCGTGGGTCTGGCTGCTGCCCCGGATGGTGCCGGCGAAACCTCCGGGGAGGCCAGCTCCGAGGCCGCTGGGCTGCTCGTGGCTGAGGGATCATCGGTGGTCTGCGCGATCAGCGCCCTGGGATCGAGGGGGGCGATCGGGGGTTGGCCGGTATCTGCCACGAACCTGACGGCGCTATCGCGGTCCCCGGCGTAGTTCAGGGCCCTAACGAGCTCACTTCGGGCGTTGACGTCACGCTGGAGCCCGAGGAATAGGCCGGCCCTAGTGGAGACCACAAGGAGGACCGGGTAGCCCAGCAGCAGGACCAGCGCGAGCAGGAGGAGAACGCGCCAGCGCCGCCGACCGAGCAGCGAGTCCCGGTCCATTAGTTGACAACCTCAAGGAGGCCGTCTGCCCTGGCGGTGCTGGTGGCCTGCATTTCCTTGACCAATTTCGCCAGAACCTTTTTGGCGGCGACAAAGTGATCGACCATCGCGGGGTCGAACTGCGTCCCGGCGCCGGCCTTTATCTCGGCTGCGGCGCGCGTAAACGCGAAGCCGCGACGATACGGCCGATCGGAGGTCATGGCGTCAAGGGTGTCACATACCGCAACCAGCCGGGCGAGGCGGGGCGTTTCTTCCCCCGCCCGCTTGTCCGGGTAACCAGTTCCATCCCAGCGCTCGTGGTGGTTGCGCACGATCTCGAGGACGCCCGGCGGCCAGTCGAGGGGACTCAGCATCTCCACGCCTAACTCCGGGTGACGTCGCATTGCCTCCCACTCCCGACGGGTCAAGGGTCCGGCCTTGCTCAAAATCCGGTCGGGAACCCCGATCTTGCCGATGTCATGGACCAGGCAGCCGCGGCGGAGAAGCTCCAGCTCCGACTCATCACAGCCCGCAAACCGCCCGAGCTCCACGCTGTAACGCGTGACCCGCTGGGAGTGTCCGTGGGTGTATGAGTCGCGTGCGTCAATCGCGAAGGCGAGCGTCCGGATTGTCGCCTCGGCGCTCTTTTCAATCTCTGTGCGGCCGTCGAACAATCGGGTGGTCATTGAATTGAAGGCCACCGTCAGAGCGCCGATCTCGTCGGAGGTCAACACCGGGGCCTGGTACTGCAGGTCTCCGCCGCCAACCGCGTGGGTGGCGCGGACCAGGTTGCCCAGGGGGCGGGTGATGCGCTGGCTGATGAACAGGCCGGTGGCCACGGTGACCACGAAAACGCTGCCGAATACCGCTGCCATCAGGAGCGGGATCCGGGTGGAGACAGTGTCGAGGGCAGCTGCTGGGCGGACCACACCGGCAAAACCAGCGTCCTCGTGGCGCAATCGCCAGGGGACGAAGAAGACCTCGTAATCGTCACCCTGGCGCTGCAGCGTGTGGTGGATGAACCCCGCGTGCTGGATCAGGCGCTGGCGCTCCGCGCCGGCAAGCGACGAGCCGTCAGGAATCGAGGTGTTGGCCGCGATCAAACTCCCGCCACCGCGGTAGAAGGCAACCTCGAAGTTCTGACGGCCGCGCAGGTCTTTCAGAAGGGCGTCCAGCGGTTCGGCGACAAGCATCACGCCCACGATGGCGCGATCGAGGGTGATCGGTCCCACCGTGTACATCACCGGTCCGTCGCTGTCCATGGCGACCCCGACATACTTGGGGCCGTAGCGGTCTGCTTTGCCTGCGAGGACATCGGAGACATGGGGCCGGCTCCCCAGCTGGCGGCCCGTGCCGCAGATACAGCCGTCGAGTCGCGCCGGGTCGGCCTGAGCGCTGAGGATCTCGAGCCCGCCGGGGAGGATGACGCTCGCCCGCAGGGGGTCGGGCAACTGGGCGACCACCACCGGCGTGACCAGGCGCTGGAGGGCGGCCCGGTCACGGGCCTTCACGGCGCGAGCGACGCCCTCGGTCGCGGCAAGGGTACGGAGGTCAGTGAGCTGGCGTTGCTCGTAAGTCGCGAAGCTGGATGAGACGCTGTCCTCCTCTCGTATGGCCTCGGCGTCGAGCTGGGCCCGGGCGGCCGCTGCCAGCTGTAAGCCGACCAGTGCCGAGGCAAGCAGGCCCGCCAGCATACTCAGGAACAGGAATGGGAGCACCACCTTGTACCCGACCGGAAGGGCCCGCCTGCGCATTCGTCTCCTACCGTGATTTGAGACACCGATCCTACGGGAGCGAACCGCAACCATGCGCGTGCACGTGGTGCCGGCTCCGTAGACTGGGCGTGTGAGACTACTCCGCGGCATCGTCGCCGGCACCGCCGGAACCCTGGCGATGGACGTGCTGCTCTACGCCCGGTACCGGAAGGGGGGAGGGGAGCAGGGCCCGTTGGCCTGGGAGACCGCCGAGGGCACCGAGGACTGGGACGGCGCCGGCGCGCCTGCGCAGGCGGCCCGTAAGCTGGCCGGGATGGCCGGCATCGACCTCCCGGCTAGTTCCGTGCGCACCGTCACCAACGCGATGCACTGGGTCTACGGCGCTAGCTGGGGGGCCTGCCTGGCGCTCGGCGGCGCGAAAGGTCTGCGCGCCGGCCTGCTGCTGGGTGCCGGCGTCTGGGGCTTCGACTACGTCAGCCTGCCGCTGCTGGGCGTCTACAAGCCCATCTGGGAATACGACACCCAGACCCTATGGGACGACCTGAGCGCCCACCTCGCCTTTGGGCTCGCCACCGGCCTGGTCGCGGAGATGCTCGCCGACGACTAGACGCGGGGCTCGTACGTGTGGCCGTCTCTAGACTTGGACCGATGGCTGACATCCCCGTGGTCGTCTGTGGCGCCCTGGGCAAGATGGGGCGCACCGTGACGGCTGCAGTCAACGCCGCTGAGGGCATGAGCATCGTCGGCGAGGCGGACCTGGCCGACGACCTGGCCGCGGCCCTCGACGGCGCGCAGGTGATGGTCGACTTCACCGCCCCGGACGCCGCCTTCGACAATGCCCAGACGGCGCTGGCGGCCGGCGTGGCCCCCATCATCGGCACCACGGGGATGTCCACCGAGCAGGTCGGCGAGCTGGCGCGACATGCCGAGCGGGCTGAGATCGGCGGAGCGGTGATACCAAACTTCGCGATCGGGGCGGTGCTGATGATGCGCCTCGCGGAGATCGCGGCCCCGTACTTTGACGCGGTGGAGGTGGTCGAGACGCACTCCCAGACCAAGCTCGACGCCCCCTCCGGTACGGCGGTGACCACCGCCGAGCGCCTTGCCGCGGCCCGCGAGCACCCCTTCCGCTACGCGCGGCCCCAGACGTCCATCCTCGACAACGCGCGCGGCGCGGAGCACCGCTCGGTGGCGGTGCACAGCCTCCGGCTCCCCGGGGTGGTCGCCGACCAGGAGGTGCTTTTCGGGACGCTCGGGCAGACGCTCTCGATCGCCCACCGCACCACCACCCGGGAAGCCTTCATGCCGGGCGTCATCGCCACGATCCGCGCCGTCAGCGAGCAGCGTTGTTTCTTCCGCAGCCTGGACGAGGTGCTCGGGCTGGGGTGACCGCGGTCGCGGCCTCCCCCTAGACTCTGGCATGGGTCTTCACATCGGCGTGGTCGGCGCAACCGGTCTCGTCGGCCGCACCATGCTGCGCATCCTCGAGGAGCGCAACCTGGTCGTGGACGAGTTGCGACCGATGTCGTCCGCGCGCTCGGCCGGCCAGTCGCTGACGTTTAAGGGCGAATCGATCACGGTGGTCGAGGCGCGACGGGACGCGTTCAACGGCCTGGACGTCATCCTCTTCTCCGCGGGTGCCACGGCCAGCCGCGCGCTCGCCCCGGAGGCGGTCGAGGCCGGGGCCGTGGTCATCGATAACTCCTCGGCGTGGCGGCTTGACGCCACGATTCCCCTGGTGGTCCCAGAGGTCAACCCTGAGGCGGCGCGCAACCACCACGGCATCATCGCCAACCCCAACTGCTGCGCGATTCCCCTCACAGTGGTGCTCAAGCCGATCAGCGACATGTCGCCCCTCCGCCGGGTGCTGGTGGACACCTACCAGGCGGCGTCCGGCGCGGGTCGCACGCTGGTCGAGGAGCTCCACGCTCAGCGCCGTCAGCTGGCCGCGGGGGAGGGGGCCACCGCGAGCGTCTATCCCCACGTCCTGGAGGGCAACGTCGTCCCGGGGGGCTGGATCATGGACCAGACGATGCCGGCGCTGGCGCCCCCGGTATTCGAAGACCCCGAGGCGGGCTACGCCTACAACCAGGAGGAACTCAAGATCATCGCCGAGACGCGCAAGATCCTCGGTCTCCCCGAACTGGCCATCGGTGTGACCACGGTGCGGGTGCCGGTGGAGACTGGCCACAGCGAGGCGGTGTGGATCGAGACCGAGCACTCCCTGGCTCCCGCCGACGTACGCAACCGCCTCGCCGGCTCACCGGGCATCGTGGTCCGCGACGACCCTGGGAGCCAGCGGTACCCGCTGTCGCTCGACGCTGCGGGGCAGGATGAGGTCCTCGTCGGACGCATTCGGCGCGATCTCTCGCACGAGCGCGGCACGGCCCTCTTCCTGGCCTCGGACAACCTGCGCAAGGGCGCCGCGACCAACGCCGTCCAGGTCGCAGAGCTCCTCTTCCGGTAGGTGGCTACACTGTGACTATGAGCCGCTCCGAGACCGAGCTGGGTCGCGTCCTTACGGCCATGATCACGCCGTTCGACAAAGAGGGGGTGCTCGACCTGGCAGGCGCCGAGCGGATGGCAAACCTGCTGGTCGAAAACGGCAATGACGGGGTGGTCGTCGCCGGCACGACCGGGGAGTCGCCGACGTTAGGCCACCAGGAGAAGCTCGAACTCTTCGGGGCGGTGCGCCAGGCGATCCCATCCAAGGTGGTGATCGCCGGCACCGGCAGCAACGACACCCGCGCCTCCATTGACCTCTCGCGCGAGGCGGAGAAGCTGGGGGTGAACGCCGTCATGGCGGTGGTGCCGTACTACAACAAGCCGCCCCAGAAGTCACTGCACGCCCACTTCTCGGCGATCGCCGCCGGCATCGATGGGCCGCTGATGCTCTACAACGTGCCCACCCGGACGATCGCCAACCTCGCCCCGGAGACCGCCATCCGACTCTCGGAAATCGACAACATCGTCGCCCTCAAGGAGGCCAACCCCGACGTGAGTCAGTGCGCGGCGATCTGTGCCGGCATGGCGCCGGGGTTCCGGGTGTACTCCGGCGAGGACAGCCTGACGCTCTCCATGATGTCGGTCGGCGCGCACGGGGTTGTCAGCGTCGCTGGGCACTTTGCGGCCGCCGGCATCAGCGCGATGATCCAGTACTTCCTGATGGGCGACAACTCGCGCGCCATGCAGTTACAGCACCGCCTGATGCCGATCTTTAAAGAGGTGTTCTGCACCGCCAGCCCGGTCCCGGTGAAGGCCCTGTTCAACGCCCTCGGCTACGACGTCGGAGGTACCCGTCTTCCCCTGGTCATGGACGAGATCACGGACGAACAACTCGACAACCTCAGGCGGATCGTCGCGGAGCTCGGTCGCACAGAGCTCGGGTACCTTGCCGTGCAGATACCCCAGCGCGTCCCCGCCTGATCGCCACAACAATTTGATCGAGGCCCTCCAGGCCCTACACGAGGAGGTGCGGGGGTGCACGCTCTGCGCCCTGTCCCGGAGCCGCATCAACGCCGTCCCCGGGTCGGGCGAGCCGCGTGCCAGGATCATGATCGTCGGGGAGGCGCCCGGCCAGAAGGAAGACCAGCAGGGCGTGCCCTTCGTGGGGGCTGCCGGCAAGCTCCTCAACAAACTGCTGGCGTCCGTCGCCATCCCGCGCGAGGAGGTCTTCATCACCAATATCGTCAAGTGCCGCCCCCCGGGCAACCGTGACCCCCTACCGGCCGAGGTGGCGACGTGCTCCCCCTACCTGGACCGCCAGGTCGAGATGATCCGACCGGCTGTGATCCTGCTCCTGGGGCGGCACGCGGTGCAGCGCCTTTTGCCGGGCTCCGAGGGCATCTCCCGCATCCACGGCTCCCTGGTGGAGCGCGGCGACCGTGCGTACGTGCCGCTGTACCACCCGGCGGCGGCCCTGTACAACGGCTTCCTGGTCGAGACACTGGAGGCCGATTTTCAGCGGGTCCGGGAGTACATCGAGGTCATCGAAGCGCGGCGCCTGGCAGCCTCGCCGCAACGTGACCTCACGCCTGAGGAGCAGCTTTCGCTCTTCTAGCGCCGAGGTTCCACGTACTCTGATGCCGTGAGCGAATTTCTGAAGGTGATTCCCCTGGGCGGCCTTGGGGAGATCGGTCTGAACATGATGGCCCTCGAGTACGCCGGCCGGATCCTGGTCATCGACGCGGGGCTGATGTTCCCTAAGGAGGACATGCTGGGGGTGGACCTCGTGATCCCCGACATCAGCTACCTGACCGAGCGCGCCGATCGCATCCAGGCGATCGTGCTCACCCACGGCCACGAGGACCACATCGGGGCCCTGCCGTTCGTCATGAGCCGTCTCAAGGTCCCGATCTACGGCACGCGGATGACGCTCGGGCTGGTCAAGAACAAGCTCAAGGAGGCACGGCTGCTGGCTGACGCCACCCTCCACGAGGTCAAGGCCGGGGAGATGATCAACCTGCCGCCATTCCAGGTGGAGCCGATCCACGTCGCCCATTCCATACCCGACGCCGTGGCGCTCGCCGTGACCACTCCGGCAGGGGTCCTGCTGCACTCCGGGGACTTCAAACTGGACCAGACACCTGTCGACGGTCGCCCCACGGACATGGCCCGGCTGGGCTACTACGGCGAGCGCGGGGTGACGCTGCTGATGTCCGACTCGACCAACGCCGAGCTGGATGGCAATACGCTCTCAGAGCAGATCGTGGGGGACGCGTTTCGCAACATTTTCCCCCACGTCGAGGGCCGGATCATCATCACCACCTTTGCCTCCAACGTCTATCGCCTGCAGCAGGCCCTGGAGGTCTCCGCCCAGTTTGGGCGCAAGGTGGCGGTGATCGGTCGCAGCATGACCAACAACATCCACCTGGCGCAGGAGCTCGGCCTCTTGCAGGTGCCACCGAACACCCTGGTCTCGATCAAACAGCTCAACAACCTGCCGGACGCGCAGGCGGTCGTGCTGAGCACTGGCGCGCAGGGTGAGCCGCTCTCCGCGCTCTCGCGCATCGCCAACCGCGAGCACCCGCAGGTACAGGTGCACAAGGGTGACACCATCATCCTCTCGGCGACCCCGATCCCCGGCAACGAGGCCCTGGTGCACCGGACCATCAACAACCTGTATCGCCACGGCGCGAACGTCTACTACTCGACAAGGAACCGGGTGCACGTCTCGGGCCACGCGTCGGCCGCCGACCTCCGCATCGTCCTCAACCTGGTGCGACCGAAATTCTTCGTCCCCATCCACGGCGAGGACCGGCATTTGGCGCACCACATCAACCTTGCCCGGGAGGTCGGCCTGCCGGAGGACAACGTGCTGCTCGCCGGGGACGGCGCGGTGATCGAGGTGGCCGCCGAGCACTTCAAGCAGGCGGGCCAGGTGGAGGCGGGCTACGTCTTCGTCGATGGGTTGGGCATTGGCGACGTCGGCCACGTGGTCCTGCGGGACCGCAAGCACCTGGGCCAGGACGGCATCTTTGTCATCGTCGTCAGCGTCAACCACCTGAACGGCGAGGTCGTGGGGCGCCCTGACGTGGTCACGCGCGGCTTCGTGCACGTGGGCGGCGCCGAGGCGCTGATCGAGGCCGCCAAGGACGCGGTGGTGAAGTCCATGACCCAGATGCACCGGGACAAGCTGGAGCCGGCGCTGCTCCAGGACCGGATCAAGGACCTGCTCGGGAAGTACCTCTACGACGAGACCAAGCGGCGTCCGATGGTCATCCCGGTAATCGTCGAGGTCTGAGCAGTCTGGTACCTTCAGGCGCTGTGGAGCACGCCGCATGAGCCACCGATACCACCCCCACGACGCCGACACCCGGTTGGGGCGAATCCTCGGGATGCAGGTTTCGCTCGCCAGGGGCTTTGCGCTGGGCACCGTCATCGTGCTGGTGTCGTACTGGATCGTCGGCATAGCTCTCTTCCATCGGCGCCCCGGCAACGCCCTCCTCGGCGCCTTCATGCTCGCCCTGCTTCACTGGTTCAGCGAGCTGGTGCACAACTACGGCCACTTCATCGCTGCGCAGAGAACCGGGTTCCCGATGGAGGGCGTGAGCCTGGGCACGCGTGAGGGGATGATCATCTTCGGCACGTCCGTATACCCCGACAGTGAGCAGGAGGTCTCTGCGCGGGTCCACATCCGCCGCGCTCTCGGTGGGCCGGCGGCCAACATCGGTGCGGGCCTGCTCGGCCTGGTGGCCGCGCTCGTGCTCAGCGTCCTCGGCTCGCACTTCACGTGGGTGGCGGTTGTTTTTGCGGCTGAGAACCTGCTGGTTTTCGGCGTCGGCAACGCCCTGCCCCTGGGCTTCAATGACGGGAGCACCGTGCTCCGCTGGGCGCGCCACCGCTAGGAAGGCTCTCCGCTTGGAGGCGCTGACCCTGGGACTGGTCTGTGCCGCTGGCGCAAATCGCTGTTAGACTGCGCCTGAACTCGGTTCACGTCTCACTAAATGTCTACAACGCGTCGCCGCACTCGTCGCAGCCCAGCACCCGCTGCCGCCCGCAAGGGACGCAGCGGTACTTCCCGCGCCCGTCGCGCGCCGGCGCGCCCCCGCGGCCGCGCCACGCCGGCCCGGTCGATCCGCCTTCCCGAGATCGAGCTGACCGAGCCCCAGCGCCGTGAGGGCCTGGGCCTGCTGCTGATCGTCGTCGCGGCCCTCTTCGCGCTGGCCATCATCTTCCGGCCGGGGGCGGGGCTGAGCAGCCTGCGCCTGTTCCTGCTAGACGCTGTCGGGCTCGGCTGGGTGGCGATCGTGCTGATCCTGGTGGGCGGCGGCATCGCGCTGATCAGCGGCCGCCGCGGCGCGCCGCCGACGGCCCCGGGCAAGGACGAGTCAGTCCGCGCCAGCCGCAACCAGCTGGTGGTGCTGATCGGGATGGCCCTGCTGGCGTTGGCGATCCTGGGCCTGCTGCAGTTGCTTCTTCTCAACCCCGCGGACTGGTTGCTGGAGCACCAGCGGGCGGGGGGCTATACCGGCGCCTTTGTGGCCGGACGGTTGAACGACGCCCTGAGCGCGGTCGGCGCCGCGATCGTCCTCGTCGGGGCGGGGCTCTTCGGGGCAATGCTCAGCTTCGACCTGTCGATCGCAGCGGTGGTGTCCAGGGTGCGGATTGACCGCGATCCCGAGCCACGCGCGGCACTGACGGAAATCGCCAGGGATGCTGAAAAAGGCCAGTTCCTGAAAGCGGCGGTGGCGGTCCCGGAAGCGCCCCCAATACCCCTGTTCCCGAACCTCGAGGTGGTTCCTGAGCCGCCCATCGAGGAGGCGATTGGCCCGGAGATCGAGCCGGAGGTGCGCGAGCCGATCAGCCTCGACGCCGCCGAGGTCGAGCGCAAGCGCGCCGAGGCCCAGGCGGAGTGGGAGGCGGCCGCCGCCGCGGCGCACGCTGCTGGGGATGAAGAGCGGAAGGTGTGGCAGATGCCCCCGCTCTCATTGCTCGATGCCGCCACCGCCAAGCGCGAGAAGCTCCAGGAGGAGGTCAAGCACAACATCGAGGTGATCGAGTCGACGCTCGGCTCCTTCGGGGTGGCGGCCCGCGTGCGGGGGGTGAACTCAGGCGCCAGCGTGACCCAGTACGAGCTGGAGCCGGCCAAGGGCGTGCCCGTCCGCAAGATCACCGCGCTGCAGAACGACCTGGCCCTCGCGCTGGCGGCGCCGATCCGGATCCAGGCGCCCATCCCGGGCAAGTCGGCGGTGGGCGTGGAGGTGCCGAACAAGGCCAGCATGCTGGTCACCCTGCGCGAGATCATCCAGAGCCCGGCGTTCCAGGCCGGCAGCCACCTGCTGCCACTGCCCATCGGAACCGACGTCAGCGGCCAGGCAATCGCCGGCGACCTCACGCGCATGCCCCACCTGCTCATCGCGGGAGCCACCGGGAGCGGCAAGTCGGTCTGCGTCAACGCGCTGCTGGCCGGGTTCCTCCTCAAGCACACTCCCGACCAGTTGCGGCTGGTGTTGATCGACCCCAAACGGGTCGAGATGTCGATGTACAAGGAGCTCCCGCACCTCCTCGTGCCGGTGGTCACCGAATCCGACCATGCGGTGGCGGCCCTGCGTTGGGCGGTCACCGAGATGGAGAACCGGTACAAGCTGTTCGCTTCGCACTCGGTCCGCAACATCGCCGGGTTCAACGCCAAGGCGCCCGAGGTTGGTCTCGAGCCGGTGCCGTACATCGTGGTGATCATCGACGAACTGGCGGACCTGATGATGGTGTCGGGAAACGAGGTCGAGGAGCTGATCTGCCGGATCGCCCAGCTGGCGCGCGCGGTCGGGATCCACCTCGTCGTCGCGACGCAGCGCCCGTCGGCGGACATCATCACCGGCCTGATCAAGGCCAACATCCCGAGCCGGATCGCTTTCGCGGTCAGCTCGGGTATCGACTCCAGGGTCGTTCTGGACGAGATGGGCGCGGAGAAACTGCTGGGTCGCGGCGACATGCTCTACCTGCCGGTGGACGCCGGCAAGCCGACGCGTATCCAGGGGGTCATGGTCTCGGACACCGAGCTTGAGGCCGTCGTCGACCACTGGAAGGCACAGGGCGCTCCCGCCTACCAGGAGGAGATCTTCAACCTGGTGAGCACTGTCAGCTGGGCCAAGGAGGGCAGCAAGCGAGACCCCATGTTCGAGCGGGCCGCCCGCATCGTCGCCAGCGAGGGCCGCGCCGCGACCAGCCTGCTACAGCGCAAACTGTCGATCGGCTACACGCGGGCCGCCCGGGTCATCGACCAGCTCGCAGAGTACGGGGTCGTGGGTCCGTACGAGGGCAGCAAGTCGCGCGAGGTCCTGATGTCCCTGGCCGAGCTGGACGAGCTCTTCAACAAGATGAACTCGGGCGGCGAGACGCCCCCGGACGAACAGTCCGACGACGAGCGCCACTGACCGGCCCCGGGTCCGGCCCGTAGAATCCCCTCGGCACGCCCGGCCTCACCGTCGCTTGGGCGCGCCCGGGAAAAGGGATGCTAGGAAGCAAGCTCAAGCAGGCCCGCGAGGCTCGGCAGTTGACGCTGCAGGAGGTCGAGTGGGCAACCAAGATCAGGGGCGAGTACCTGCAGGCCCTGGAGGACGAGCAGTTCGACAGGATGCCGTCGACGACACACGCCCGGGGCTTCCTGCGTTCGTACGCGGGGTACCTGGGGCTGGAGGCGGACGCCCTTGTCGCCGAATACAACAGCTCGACCGCCGCCACCGAGATAGTCTCGACCCGACCTGCGGTTCAATCGAGGCAGCGCGACTTCACGCTCACTCCGGGGATGATCGTGGGGGCGGCGCTCATCGTCCTCATCGGCATCTTCGGCCTCTACCTGAAGACCCAGTTCGACAAGTACCAGGCTTCGCGGGCGGCCGACACCCGGCCCACGCCACAGCTGCACCTCAGCGAGCTTCCCACGCCGAGCCCGTCGGCAAGCGCGGCGCCATCGTCCTCTCCCTCGCCCAGCGCTTCCACCAGCGGCCTGCTGGTGATGGTCAGGGTGGACACCCGGACATGGCTGCAGGTGGACGTGGATGGTAAGCCGTCGGCCGACACGGGAAATGGCGGCAGGGTCTTCCCGGCCGGGACGGCGCTCACATTCAATGGCGCCCAGGAGGTCCGGGTGATCAGCGGCAACCCCGGCAACACCGTGGTGTCCGTGAACGGCAGGGACCAGGGCCCGATGCCCGCCGCCAACAAGAAATACACGAGGACATAAGGAATGGCTGACGCGAGTTTCGACGTGGTCTCCGAGTACGACCGACAGGAGATGGTGAACGCCGTCGACCAGGCGCAGCGGGAGATCGGCAACCGCTACGACTTCAAGGGCACTGATTCGTCCCTCGAGCTGAAGGAGAAAGAACTCGAGCTCGAGGCCGACAGCGAGTACAAGCTACAGGCCATGCTCGACATCCTTAAAGGGAAGATGGTCAAGCGACAGGTCGACCTCAAGGTCCTCGACCTCCAGAAGGTGGAGCCGGCGGCCAAGGGCCGCGTGCGACAGAAGGTCAACCTGCGCGCCGGCCTGTCCGATGACCTTGCGCGCGACGTCGTCAAGAGGATCAAGGCGGAGCTGCCCAAGCTGCAGTCCCGGATCGAGGGCGACAAGGTCCGGGTGACTGGGAAGTCCCGGGACGACCTGCAGGCGGCGATCAAGCTCCTCAAGGGTGCCGACCTCCCCGTGCCGCTGCAGTTCAACAACTACCGCTGATGGCCCGGCGGCAGCGGAGCGACGCCGCTGCCCTCGCGCTGACCGCCGCACCGGCTACGCTGGAGGTGATGACCGAACCCACCGCGGAACCCCAGTCAAACGCCGCGATCCTGGTCAAGAGCCCAAGCTTGAACGTCCCCAATACCATCACGGTGATACGCCTCCTGCTGATCCCCGGAATCTTGTTCAGTTTCGACGGCCGCTTCGCCCACCACCAGCTGGTGGCCTTCACGCTGTTCTCGTTGGCATCGATCAGCGACTCCCTCGACGGGCGGATCGCGCGGCGGTATGCCACGGTCACCAACCTCGGCAAGTTCCTCGACCCACTCGCGGACAAGCTCCTGATCCTCGCCGTCCTCGCGCTGCTAGTACAGGACAGCCTGCTGCCGGCCTGGGTGGCGATCGTCATCGTCGGTCGGGAGCTGTTGATCACCGGCCTCCGCAGCATCGGTGCCGCACAGGGACTGATCATCGCCGCCACACCCTTCGGCAAGACCAAGACCATCAGCCAGATGCTGGCTGTCGGGCTGGTGATGCTCGAGCGACCGTACCCGGCTCTGGGGACCGTCGCCTTCGTGGCAGTGGCGCTGGCCGTGGGCTTCACGGTTTTCTCGGGCGTCGACTACCTCTGGCGCTACCGCCGCCTCCTCTACCGTTAGTGTCCAGTCTGCGCCGATGATCGAAGGCAGCTCCCTCAGCCCGGTGCTGGCGCCGTTGCAGAAGGCGCTCCGAGAGCGGCGCCTGACAATCTGCGCGGCCGAGTCGTGCACCGGCGGCCTGGTGTGTGCCGCGCTGACCGACCTTCCGGGGTCTTCGGAGTACTTCATGGGTGGCGTTGTGACCTACGCCAACGACGCCAAGATGGGGCTCCTCGGCGTGGACCGGTCGATGCTCGATCGCCTGGGTGCAGTGAGTCATGAGGTGGCGCAGACCATGGTGACGGGGGTGCGGGAACTGTTCGGTGCCGACGTCGCGATCAGCGTGACAGGCATCGCCGGACCCGACGCGCAGGGCGACAAGCCCGTGGGTCTGACGTATATCGGCGTCGCATTCCGGGACACGGTCGAGGTCCGCGAGTATCACTGGATCGGGGGCAGGGCATCGAACCGGGTTGCCAGCGTTGAGGCCGCACTGGCCCTGGCGAGCGAGATATTGTCCTGACAACATCACTATTTGGGATAGACTATCCGTAGACGGGGGACTGTGCTAGGATCGAACAAACGTTCGACCACACGTCCAAGCACGAAGGGGAGCACTCAATGAGCAAGCAGAGCGAGCCGACCAAGGACCAGACCCTTGACACCGCCCTGGCGGCGATCGAGAAGAGCTACGGGAAGGGCGCGATCATGCGCCTCGGTGATGCCCCCGCCACCCACGACATCGAGGTCATCCCGACCGGCGCGGTGACCCTGGACCTCGCCCTGGGCATCGGCGGCGTGCCGCGCGGACGTGTCATCGAGATCTACGGCCCGGAGTCCAGCGGCAAGACCACGCTCGCCCTGCATGTGGTGGCGGAGGCTCAGAAGCTCGGCGGCGTGGCGGCGTTCATCGATGCCGAGCACGCGCTGGATCCGCTCTACGCGGCCCGCATCGGGGTGAACACCGACGACCTTCTCGTGTCCCAGCCGGACACCGGGGAGCAGGCGTTGGAGATCGTGGACGTCCTGGTGCGGAGCCAGGCGGTGGACGTTGTTGTGGTGGACTCGGTGGCCGCACTGGTGCCCAAGGCGGAGATCGAGGGAGAGATGGGCGACAGCCACGTCGGCCTGCAGGCGCGGCTCATGAGCCAGGCTCTGCGCAAGCTCACGGGGGCAATCTCCAAGTCGCACACCTCGGTGATCTTCATCAACCAGTTGCGGGAGAAGATCGGGGTGATGTTCGGCAGTCCTGAGGTCACGACCGGTGGGCGCGCACTCAAGTTCTACGCTTCTGTCCGGCTCGACGTGCGCAAGATCGACACGATCAAGAGCGGCCTCGACGTGGTGGGCTCGCGGGTGAAGGTCAAGGTGGTCAAGAACAAGGTTGCCCCGCCCTTCCGGTCGGCGGAGTTCGACATCCTCTACAACGAGGGCATCTCCTTCCTGGGCAGCGTCCTGGACGCTGGTATCGAGGCCAACATCATCGACAAACAGGGCTCCTGGTTCTCTTACGGCGATGACCGGCTGGGCCAGGGCCGCGAGAACGTCCGCGACTTCCTCAGGGCGCACCCAGAGGTGACCGACCAGGTGGTGGCCGAACTGCGCACGCGGCTCACGAACGCGGCGCCGCCGAAGCCCGCGGCTCCGGCGTCCTCCGAGCCGGCGGCCTCGGTGGCCGGGAAGGCCTCGCAGGCCGTCGCTGCCCAGGCTTCTGCAAGCCCGGGCATGGCTGACCTCGACGATGACGCTGGCGCGCCAGCCCCGATCACCAGCCGCGGCGCAAGCCCCGCCGCCAAGGCGTCCAGCCCAACCACCGGCCCGACGACCATCGCCTGAGGCCCGGACGCGCCGACCTCGCGCCAACCAGTATCAGCCGATCCTGAGGACTCGGACGCTGCCTTCGAGAAAGCCGTCCGGGTCCTCAACGCTGCCTCCCAGACCAGGAGCGGTCTGCACGCCAAACTGACGCGGGCCGGCTTCAGCGCGGCCGCAGCCGATGAGGCCTGCCGCAGACTTGTGGCTCTCGGTTACGTCAACGACCCGGCGTATGCCGCCGCCCTGGTCCAGAAGCGCCTCCGCCAGGGCAGAGGACGACGGCTGATCGGACAGGAACTGGGAAGCAAGGGCATCTCCGACGAGATGTTGGGAGAAGCCCTAGGGACAATCGAAACCGAGGAGGAGCTACGCTCGGCGGTCGACCTAGCCGGGAGGCTGGTGCGGCGCCACGAGGCCGAGCCGCCGGCGCGGCGTCGGGAGAAGGTGCTTGCCGCCCTGGCCCGCAGGGGGTTCTCAGGGCACGTGGGACGCGAGGCGCTGGCCCGGGCCCTCGAGGACGCCGACTGACGCATGGGCGCAGTCTCAGCAGGTCTAAAATCGAGTTATTGACTTAGTCACCCGCCCTCGGGGCTGCGACGCCCCGGGAGCCTGAAAGCTAAGCACCTTGAAAACTGAATAGTGAGGTGACACGACATGTTGCTATGGGTCCTATTGGGGCTTGTAGCTGCTGTGGTGGGCGGTGCCGCTGGCGCCATCTTTCTCGTCCGCGCGAGAGGGCAGGCCGACCTGCAAAACACGCAGGTCTCGGCCAATCGTGCCCTTTCAGACGCCGAGACCTCAGCCAAGGAGATCGTCCTTGCCGCCAAGGAGGAAGCCCACCACATCAGGACTACTGCTGAAAACGAAGCACGTCAGCGACAAACCGAACTGCTCGAGCTGGAGAGGCGAGCCCAGGCAGGCGAGGAACTGTTCCTCCGGCGCCTGGAGGACCTTGACCGGCGACAGCAGGCGCTCAAGGATGCCGAGCAAGCCCAGGCGGCGGTCAGCGCCGACCTGAAGGCCGCCAACGCGGCCATTGAGGCTGACCTGCACAGGCTGGCCGGGCTCACGCCCGAGCGGGCCCGCGAGCAGGTTATCGGCACCGTCGAGCGCGAGCTGTCACAGGAGGTGGCTGCCCGAATCCGGGAAGCCGAGGTCTTTGCGCGGCACACCGCCGATGCCAAGGCCAGGGAGATCCTCGTCACCGCCATCCAACGGCTCTCCGCCGAGCAGACCACTGAGAGCACCGTGGCGGTGATCCATCTTTCCAGCGAGGAGATGAAGGGACGCATCATCGGCCGCGAAGGGCGCAACATCCGCGCCCTGGAACTGGCCACCGGTGTCGACCTGATCATCGACGACACCCCGGAGACGGTGATGATCTCGGCCTTTGACCCGGTGCGGCGAGCCATCGCCCACCAGGCCCTGAGCCAGCTGCTGACCGATGGGCGCATCCACCCGAGTCGAATCGAGGAGGTGGTGGCCCGGGCGCGGAGCAGCGTGGAGGCCCAGATCAAGGAGGAGGGCGAGCGCGCCCTCTTCGCGGCCGAGGTCCACGGTGCGCATCCCGAGCTGGTGCGCTTGATGGGGTGCCTTCACTTCCGTACGAGCTACGGTCAGAACGTCCTCAGTCACTCCACGGAGGTGGCTTCGCTCTGCGGCATCATGGCCGCGGAGATGGGTTGCTCACCCCAGCAACAGGCAATCGCCAGGGAGGCCGGCCTGCTGCACGACGTCGGCAAGGCCGTCGACCACGAGGTCGAGGGGCCGCACGCCATCATCGGGGGTGAGATGCTAGCCCGGGTGGGCAGGGCTCCCGGCGTCATACACGCCGTGAAGGCTCACCATTACGACGAGGAGCCCGCAACCATCGAGGCGATGCTGGTCATCGCCGCTGATGCCATCTCTGCGGCCCGACCGGGGGCGCGGCGCGAAACGCTGAGCAATTACATCAAGCGGCTGGAGAAGCTGGAGACCATCGCCAACTCGTTCCTGGGAGTTGAGCGCTCCTACGCCGTCCAGGCGGGTCGCGAGATCCGCATCATCGTGAGGCCGCAGGACATTGACGACCCCACCGCCCAGGTGATGGCGCGAGACATCGTGAAGCGTATCGAGGGCGAACTGACCT
Source organism: Candidatus Dormibacteria bacterium (assembly GCA_046262455.1). GTDB lineage: Bacteria > Chloroflexota > Dormibacteria > DASZGP01 > DASZGP01 > JAXDLW01. Next base: position 18,169 of record JBHEMS010000078.1, read on the forward strand.
ACCCAGGCCAGATCAAAGTGACGGTCATCAGGGAAACCCGCGTCATCGAATACGCCAAGTGAAAGGGCGGCCAGCAGCGGCTGGCCGCCCTTTTTCAATTGATGCGGCCGCGGCCGCTCTGCGACGCGGGGTCTCGTTCCTAGGCGGTTGCTGGCTCGCTCGCGTTGCGATCCACACCACGGGGGTACGTGATGCCGTAACCGATGAGGAAGACCAGGGACACCACGCCGACGGTCGGGGTGAGGCGGTTTCCCTGGCTGCCGAAGTAGTTGTACGCCCAGGCCAAGATCGCCAGGACGTTGTAGAGGATGGCGACGTTAACCCAGGGCCGGTGTGGGCCCCGGAACGCCAGCACCAGCCCGGCTCCAAGAGCTATCGATGCCATCGTTATGTCGGTTGCCGAGAATTGGTCCAACCGCAGTGTGAGCGGCGACGCCACGAATTGCAGGGCACCGCCCAGGATGATCAAAACGCCCTGGAGCGCCAGCAGCACTCCCCTCACGGCACGCATGCGCTGTTCAGTCATATGAGCTCTCCTCTCCGAGTGCAGCGCGGGTCGCTGCTCAACAACGCCTTACCATACATTGAATGTAGATCCAGGGGTCTCCATACTGACAGGGGTGAAAGGCGCTCAGGCGGGCGGGAGATTGCGGGCGGTGGTTCGCTTCAGGCTGTACCTCGTGCGCCTGGTCCAGCAGCTTTACAGCACCCTGCTCAGGCAGCTCTGAGGGGCAATTCGTGGTGGAGGAGATTCTGACGCTGCTGGCGGTGGGTGACATCGTCGGGCGTCCGGGCCGGCAGGCGGCGATGTACATGATCCCCGAACTGCGCCGGCGGCACGGCGTCGACATGGTCATCGCCAACGGTGAGAACGCCTCTGGCGGCTTCGGGCTTTCGGTCGGGGACGCCCGTGCGCTGTTCAACTGCGGCGTTGATCTCATCACCAGCGGCAACCACATCTGGGACCAGAAGGAGATTCTTCCCGTTCTGGACGACATGCCGATCCTGCGCCCGATGAACTATCCACCGGGCGCGCCCGGGCGGGGATGGCTGGTCCACGACCTCGGCGCGCTTGGTCCGGTCGCGGTATGCAACCTTCAGGGGTTGGTCTTCATGCCGGCTATCGACTCACCCTTCCGGGCTGTCGAGGAATTCATCCGGGACACCGCCGACACGCTGGTGCGGATCGTCGACTTCCACGGTGAGGCAACCAGCGAGAAGCAGGCCATGGGCCATTTCACCGACGGACGGGTGAGCCTGCTGTTCGGCACGCACACCCACACGCCGACAGCGGACCACCGAATCCGACCGGGGGGCAGCGCCTACGTGAGCGACCTTGGGATGGTCGGGCCCCGGGACAGCGTGATTGGCATGGATGCCGACGGATCGCTCAAGCGGTTCCTCACCGGGATCCCTCAGCGATTCAAAGTTGCCAGGGGGGTGGTGACTTTCAATTCGGTACTGGTTAGAATCAGGCCCGCCACTGGCCTCGCTGAGAGCATCGAGCGGATCGACCACTCTGTTGACGTCTCACCGGGCGATTGACGATGCAAACGACGCAGTTGGAAATCCTCAAAGTCTCAGCAACATCGAAGCCCGTTGCAGTCGCAGGGGCTATCGCTGGTGTGGTGCGCACCCAGTCCAAGGTGGAGGTACAGGCCATCGGCGCGGGCGCCATTAACCAGGCGATCAAGGCCATTGCGATCTCCCGTGGCTACGTGGCGCCCGGGGGAATCGACCTGGTCTGTATCCCTTCCTTCATCGACATCTCGATCGATGGTGAGGAGCGAACGGGCATCCGTCTGCTCGTGGAATCGCGCTGACCTGAGGCCGGTGAATCCCGGCTAAGCTTCCACGGTGGGGCAGGGACAGCCTGATCGGGGACCGCGGTGACCACCGCGGAGGGCGGCGTCAGCCCAGTCCTCGCCCAGTGGCGGCAGGCCAAGAGTGAGCATCCTGAGGCCATTCTCCTCTTCCGACTTGGCGACTTCTTCGAGACGTTCGAGGACGATGCCGAGTCGGCCTCCGCGATCCTTGGCATCACGCTGACCTCGCGCGACTTCGGCAAGATAGGCCGGCGTCCGATGGCGGGGTTTCCGCAGCAGTCCGTCGAGGGCCACGTCGCCCGGCTGCTCGCCGCCGGCCGTTCAGTTGCCATCTGCGACCAGGTCGAGGCCGCCTCGGCGGCCAGGGGATTGGTCCGCCGCGAAGTGATTCGGGTACTCACCCCGGGGACGGTGGTCGAGGGTGCCCTCCTGGACCCCGGGAAAGAGAATTCGCTGCTGGCACTGAGCTGGGACCATGAACGTATCGGCATCGCCGCGCTGGAAGTGTCGACCGGTCGTATCGAGTTGAGCGAGCTGCCACTTTCAGCCACCGCCCAACTGGCGGAGATCGTCGAGCGGCTGCGGCCATCCGAAGTCCTGGTGTCGGAGGAGGGCGAGAGCGCAGTGATGGCCTGGCGACCGGTCTCGGCTGCATGGCGCGTGTCTCACCTCGAGGGCTGGCGGTTCGACGCCTCGCGCGGTCGCGAGCGCGCGCTGGCCTTCCTTGGCGTGGCCAGCCTGCGCGGCTTCGACGCCGAAGACCTCGGCCCGGCGCTTGGCTCGCTGAGTGCCGCTCTCGACTACCTCCAGCGAAACCGGCTGGAGTTGCCTTCGTCGGTGGCGCGCGTGCGCCGGGTTCGCCCCGGGGTCACGATGCACCTGGACGGACCCACGATCGCCAACCTCGAGCTGGTCGACGGGTTGGGAGGGGGCGGCCCGGGCGTGCTCGGGCTCCTCGACCGCACCCGGACCCCGGTGGGGGCGCGAACACTGCGAGGGTGGTTGCTGAACCCGCTTCTCGACGTTCAGGCGCTCGACCAGCGCCTGGAGGCTGTGGACGAGCTCGCATCGCGATCAACGCTGCGCGAGGAGCTCCTGTCTGCGCTCGGTCGCGTGCGCGACCTCGAGCGTCTGACGGCGCGCACCGCGCAGGCCCGTGCCACCCCCCGCGATCTTGGGGCAATCCGCGACTCCCTGCCGCTCATCGCAGTGTTGCAGGAGAGCCTGGTTGGCGCCGAGAGCGTACTGCTGTCAGGCCTGCGTGATGCGCTCACGCCCGAGCCTGGGCTGAGCGCGCTCCTCGCCGATGCTCTGGTTGAGAGCCTGCCGCCTAGCGCGGCCGATGGGGGGATCGTCCGCGACGGCTTCGACGAGAAGCTGGACGTCCTGCGGCGGTCCATCCGTGACGCCCAGCAATGGATCGCCGGCCTCGAGCAGAAGGAGCGAGACGCCACCGGGATCCGCGGGCTCAAGGTGGGGTTCAACCGCGTTTTCGGCTACTACATCGAAATCAGCAATGCCAACCGGGTGGCGGTCCCGGAGTCCTACCAGCGCAAACAGACGCTGGCCGGGGCTGAGCGTTATGTCACCCCAGAGCTCAAGGAGAAGGAGAGCGCTGTCCTGCATGGCGAGCAGGTGATCAACGCTCGTGAGCGCGAGGTGTTCGAGCAGCTGTGCGGCGAGGTGGCCCGACGGGCCACGCCGTTGCTTGCGACGGCCGAGGCGATCGGCGCGGTGGACGCGCTGACCAGCCTGGCCGCGGCCGCTATCGAACACGCCTGGGTGCGGCCGTCCATCCACGAGGGGTATGACGTCGATATTCGGGACGGCCGGCATCCAATGGTCGAGGCAGCCCTGGGGCCGGGGCATTTCGTCCCCAATGACGTGTTGCTGGAGGAGGGAGGCCGCGTGATGCTGCTCACCGGGCCGAACATGGCCGGGAAATCGACGTACCTGCGGCAGGTGGGCCTCCTGGTGCTGCTCGCCCAGGTCGGGAGTTTCGTGCCGGCGTCGTCAGCCTCGATCGGGATGGTCGACCGCATATTCACGCGTGTGGGTGCGCAGGACGCCATCGCGCAGGGTCTGTCCACGTTCATGGTGGAGATGGTGGAGACGAGCAACATCCTCAACCACGCCACCCGTGACAGCCTGGTGATCTTCGACGAGATTGGCAGGGGAACCAGCACATACGACGGCATGAGCATTGCCCAGGCGGTCGTCGAGCAGATCCACGACTCCCCCCAGCTGGGGTGCCGCACGCTGTTCGCGACGCATTTCCATGAGCTCACGGCGCTTGCGGGTCGCCTGCCTGCACTCCGCAACCACCGCGTCGAGGTCAGCGAAGAGGGGGGCCGGATCACATTCCTGCATCGCATCGTCCCCGGCGGCGCGGACCGCAGCTATGGCATTCATGTCGCCGACATCGCAGGTCTGCCGCCCTCGGTGACTGCGCGCGCCCGGGAGATCCTCGCCGCGCTCGAGGCAGCGCGCCCCCTTGCCGGCGCGCGAGAGGGAGGAGCGGACCAGCTGGCCCTGCCGATCTCAGTGCCCCACGCGGTTATGCGTGAGCTGGCCGCGCTCGAGATCGACAATCTCAGCCCCCTGGAGGCGCTCAACCGGCTGGCGCGGCTCAAGGAGTTGGGTCAGACCGCGGTAGAGCCATCGCGATGATCAGCGGGTCGGCTTCGATCCGCCGGCTCGACCAGGTGGTCGCGGACGCCATCGCCGCCGGCGAGGTTGTCGAGCGCCCCGCGTCGGTGGTCAAAGAACTGGTCGAGAACGCGCTCGACGCCGGGGCGCGAAGTATCCAGGTGGAGATGGATGGTGGTGGCCTCGAGCGGATCCTGGTGGTGGACGACGGGGCCGGCATCAGGCCCGAGGAGCTCCCCCTGGCATTCACCCGGCACGCCACCTCGAAGCTGGCGTCGATCGAGGAACTGGGCCGAATCGGGTCCCTGGGTTTCCGGGGCGAGGCGCTCGCCAGCATCGCCGCCGTGGCTCGGGTGGAGTGCCGCAGTTGTCTCCACGGCGGCGACGCAGGCGCGCGCCTGGCGGTTGACCACGGTCGCCCCGGCGCCGTGGACGCGGCGCCGCCAGTTGCCGGGACGCGCGTGGAAGTGCGGGGACTCTTCGAGAACACGCCGGCGCGGCGCGCATTCCTCAAGCGTCCCGCGACCGAGCTGGCCGCGACGGTGCGCATCCTCGCCGGCCTCGCGCTCTGCCACCCGGCGGTGCGCCTGAGGATGTCCGCCGATGGTCGGAGGGTACTCGAGCTGGCCGGAGCTGCAGACCTGGAGGCGGTATACGGCAGCGTCAGCCGGGCTCGGGGCCGGCTCCTGTCGGTGTCGGGGTCCCGCGGCGAGACCAGCGTCGCCGGCGTCGTCGTCGAGCCGTCCGGGCTGCGCCGCAGCCGGGAGCACCTCTACCTGGCGATCAACCGACGGCCGGTCTCCAGCCGGAGCCTGGCGTTCGCCGTCGAGCAGTCCTACCGCGGTCTCGCCGAGCCAGGGTTGTTTGCCGCCGGCGCCCTGATGATTGAACTTCCCCCCGACCTCGTCGACATCAACGTGCACCCCACCAAGCGGGAGGTGCGGCTGCGGGACGAGCGGCAGGCGTTCGCCCTCGTCCAGGAGGCGGTGGTGCGTGCCCTGGCGTCCAGTGGCACGTACGGTGGCGAGCGCTTGCTGCCCTCGGAGGGCCCCTACCCGCTGATCGTCCGCGCGAGTCATTTCGACGGCGGTCCGGGCGGGGCGGCCCCTGACGCTGACGGCGTGGAGGCAGAGCTTGACCTGGCCTCCGCGCCGGTTGTCGCGCCGGCGACCACGCCGGCGTTGCTCGGTGAAGTCCGTGTGCCGGCGGCTTCGGCGGTGGAGACCAGCCGTCTCCTTCGCGGGCCCTACCGGTTGGTCGGCCAGGTGATGGACAGCTACATCCTCGCCGAGGGACCGTCGGGCGTCGTCGTCGTCGACCAGCACGCCGCCCACGAGCGCATCGTCTACAACCGGCTTGCCAGCACCGGGCGCACCCGGCAACTCCAGCCGCTGCTGGTACCCGTGGTACTACAGCTGACCCCGGCGCAGTCCGCCTGCCTCGAGGAGTGCCGCCCCGACCTTGCCGCCGCCGGGCTGGAGGTCGAGGAGTTCGGCAGCAACCTGGCGCGGCTGGTGGGGTACGACCCGGTATTGCCCTCCAGCCGCGTCGACCGGCTTGCCCTGGAGGTCATCGACACGCTGCTGAGCGAGGGGCGTGAGGTCGACCTCCACCGGCGCCTCGAGCGAACGCTCTACACCGTCGCCTGCCACTCCGCGGTGCGCTTTGGCCAGCGCCTCTCGCGGGAGGAGATGGAACAGCTCCTGCGGGACCTGGAGGTGGCGGACCCCGGAATCACCTGCCCGCATGGACGGCCCACCATCCTGGAGATCCCGGAGTCTCGCCTCAGGCGGGAGTTTCGGCGCAGTCCCGCCTGAAGCCGCTCGCCATCCTTGGCCCGACCGCGTCGGGCAAGACGGCGGTCGCGGTGGCCCTTGCAGCGCGGCTGGGAGGCGAGGTCATCTCCTTCGACTCGCGCCAGGTGTATCGGGGCATCGAGATCAGCAGCAATGCGCCGCAGCCCGACGAGTCCGCGGGTGTCGTGGTCCACATGATCGGCCGCCTCGACCCGGAGGAGGATCTCACCGCCGCGCGTTACGTTGCGATGGCGCGCGAAGCGGCGGCGGGGATCGCGCCCGGGCGCCCCCAGCTCCTGACCGCGGGGACAGGAATGTACCTCAAGGCGTACCTGGACGGCCTGGACCTCGGAGGCATGGGGGCGGTTGCGGGCCTACGCGAACAGCTCGAGGACGAGGCACGCCGCGACCTCCCCGGCCTGGCCCGGCGCCTGCAGCAGCTCTCCCCGGGGCTGGCGGCTTCGACCGACCTTCAGAACCCGGTGCGGGTGGTACGGCGGATGGAGTTGCTGTGGGCTGCGGCCCTCGCCGAGGATCGCACCGGGACCGGGGCGCCGGCGACCCGCATGGAGGCTGCCAAGGTCGGTCTCCGCGTCTCGCCGGCGCTTTTGCAGGAGCGCATCCAGGCGCGTATCGAGCGCATGCTCACGGCCGGGTGGCGGGAGGAGGTCCAGGCCCTTCTGCGCCGAGACCCGGCGCCCAGCCCCCAGGTGCTGAGGAGCATCGGCGTCGCCGAGATGGCCGCGCACCTCCGTGGTGAGATAAGCGAAGGCGGCATGAGGTCGACCGTTCTTGTGCGCACGCGCCAGTACGCCAAGCGGCAGCGAACGTGGTTCAGGGCCGACCGCGCGGTGGCCTGGATCGACGCCGGCAATCGTGAGGTCTCGGATATCGTTGAGCACATCCTGGAGATGCTGGATTGAATATCGACTTTCACAAGATCCACGGCGCCGCGAACGACTTCGTCGTGGTCGACGGCCGCAGCCGGCGCCAGGATTGGGGCGCTCTGGCGGCGCGGGTCTGTGACCGGCGTCGCGGCGTGGGCGCCGACGGCCTGCTGGTGCTCGAGCGAACCAATGGTGGGGACGCCGACTTCCATATGCGCTATCACAACGCTGACGGCAGCGAGGCCGAGATGTGTGGCAACGGGATCCGGTGCCTGGCGAAGTTCGCGCTGGATATCGGGGCGACCGAGATGGAGCGACTGACATGGGACACAGCCGCGGGACCCATCTCGACGGAGGTATTGGAGCACGACGCGCTGCGCGCCCGAGTCCGGGTGAACATGGGGCGGCCGCGGTTCCGCCCGGCGGAGATCCCCGTGGACGCCGAGGGCGACGTGGTTCGCGAGTTGCCGATCACCGTGGATGGGCATGACCTTTCACTTACCTGTGTGAGCATGGGAAATCCTCATGCCGTCGCCTACGTCGACAGCATCAAGGACTTTCCGCTGGAGCGCCTGGGCCCGCTCGTCGAGCACCATCCTGCCTTCCCGCAGCGCACCAACTTCGAGATCGTGGAGGTCCTGGCGCCAGGTCAACTGGCGATGCGAGTCTGGGAAAGAGGGGTGGGGGAGACCATGGCCTGCGGTACCGGGGCCTGCGCGGTGGCGGTCGCCAGCCGCCTGGTCAGAGGGACCGACGAGGACGCCCGGGTGGACCTCCCCGGGGGCACCCTCGAGATCCACTGGCGCGATGGCGAGGACGTTATGATGACCGGCCCGGCCGAGACCGCGTTCGCGGGGACCCTGGCGGAGTGACGCTGGCGCCTGACGTCCTGGCGGCGCGGCGGATGGCGCGGATCCCGCCGTACCTGTTTGCGGAGATCGATCGCAAGGTGGCAGCCAAGCGCGCCGCCGGCGTGGATGTGATCGCCCTCGACATCGGTGATCCCGACACGCCCACCGCTGACGCCATCGTGCGCGCCGCCACAACCGCGCTGGCCGACGGCGCCAATCATCGATACGCGTCCTACTTCGGCATGCCCGCGCTTCGGGAGGCGATCGCCGGGTGGTACAAGCGGCGGTTCGACGTCGACCTCGACCCCGGCTCCGAGGTATTGCCCACACTGGGCTCGAAGGACGGGATCTCGCACCTGCCGTTCGCGCTGGTCAACCCGGGAGACGTCGTGCTCATGCCGAGCCCCGGCTACCCGGTCTACCTGACGGGTACGGTGATGGCCGATGGCGAGCCCTACATCCTGCCGCTGAGCGCGGCCAACGGTTGGCTGCCGGACCTCGACGCCATCCCTGAGGAGGTCTCCCGGCGCGCCCGGATCCTGTGGCTCAACTATCCCAACAACCCCACCGCTGCGACCGCGCCACCCGCGTTCTTCGAGCGAGCCCTCCAGTTCTGCCGTGACAACCAGGTGGTGCTCTGCCACGACTTCCCGTACTCGGAGGTTGCCTTCCGCGGCTACCGGCCGCCCAGCGTGTTGCAGTTCCCGGGCGCGAAGGAGGTGGCGGTGGAGTTTCACTCGCTTTCGAAGACTTTCAACATGACCGGTTGGCGCGTGGGCATGGCGGTTGGCAACCCGGACGTACTTCGCCTGCTGGGGCAGGTCAAGACGAACATCGACTCGGGTATTTTCCCGGTGGTCCAGCGCGCGGCCATCGCGGCGCTGGAGGGCCCCGAACTGCAACACCTCAACGAGCTCTATGAGCGCCGACAGGCGCGGACGCTGGAGGTGCTGCGCGGCATCGGGTGGCCGGATGCCAGCGCTCCTGATGCCACCTTCTACCTCTGGCTCCCGGTCCCTGACGGCTACACCTCGGTGTCGTTTGCGACGCGGGTCCTGGACGAGGCGGGGGTAAACGTCACACCGGGCAATGGGTTCGGCGAGCCGGGGGAAGGCTACTTCCGGGTATCACTGACTGTCGCCGACGAACGTCTCGACGAGGCACTGGAACGGCTGCGCAAGCTGCGGTTCTGAGTCTCGGCGGCGCCCCTGGCACGGGGCTGGCGCTGGCGCGGGCCTGAGCGGATGCCACGCCTCGACGAGTTCGTATTCGCACCGGACCAGGAGGCCGAGCGCGTCTACCTCCTGGGCCTGGGCCTTCCCGGGGTCTCCGGGGAGGAGCTCGAGGAGCAGATGGAGGAGCTGGCCGAGCTGGCGCGCACCGCGGGGGCGGAGGTCGTGGGGTCAGACGTCCAGCACCTGCGGGCGCCAAACCCCCTCACCTGCTTTGGCAAGGGCAAGGTCGAGGAGCTCAAGGCCCTCAAGGCCGACCTCGACTTCACCACCCTCGTCACCAACGACGAGCTCGCCCCCCGGCAGCAGCGCAACCTGGAGGACGCGCTGGACATGAAGGTGCTCGACCGCACCGAGGTCATCCTCGACATCTTTGCCCGCCACGCCCGCACCCACGAAGGGCGCCTGCAGGTCGAGGCGGCCCAGCTCCGCCACCTCCTGCCGCGTCTGACGGGGGGGCGCAAACTCTCCCGACTCGGCGGTGGCATCGGCACCAGGGGGCCCGGCGAACAGAAGCTGGAGGTTGACCGGCGCCGAATCCGGATGCGCATCAGCGAGCTCAAGCGCGACCTCGCCAAGGTCGAGAAGTCGCGCTCGCTTCATCGTCAGGCGCGCCGGCGGGACGGCATCCCCGTCGTCGGGGTGGTGGGCTACACCAACGCGGGTAAGAGCACCCTGATGAACGCGATCACCCGCGCAGGGGTGCTCGAGGCCGACCAGGTGTTTGCCACCCTTGACCCCACCACCCGCGCTACACGGCTTCCGAGGGGAATGCGAATCCTGTTGACCGATACCGTCGGCTTCATCCAAAAGCTGCCGACCGACCTCGTGGAGGCCTTCAAGGGCACCCTGGAAGAGGTGACGGAGGCAAGTGTCATCCTCCACGTCCTTGACATCAGCCACCCTGCCATGGCCGAGCACTTCGCGGCCACCAACGTGGTCCTGGAGGAGCTGGACGCGATGGACAAGCCGCTGCTGCTCGCCCTCAACAAGGCCGACCTGGTCGACCCGGCGACCGCGGCGATGATCAAGCGGCGCGGCGACTGGGCTCCTTACGAGGAGGTGGTGCCGATCTCAGCCCGAACGGGGGCGGGAGTCCACAGCCTGCTCGAAGCTGTCGAACGCCTGACCCACCAGGGCATGGTCCGCGTCGACCTGCTGGTGCCATACGAGCAGTCGGGGCTGGAGTCAGAGCTCCGTGAGCGGGGCCGGGTCCTGGACCTCGACTATGGTGATGACGGGATCAGTGTGATGGTGGAGCTGTCGGCAGGCATGGCCGGCCGATATGCGCGTTTCCGGCGCCCGTCCCCGCCCACCAAGGGCGTCAGGAAGGCGCCGGCGCGAACCGCGGGCGCTAGAGGCCGCGCGGGCTGACGCGGATGACCCCGACCACCAGCCCCTCGATGGTGAGCTCGCTGGCCTTGATCGGGCTGTAGGCGGGGTTCTCAGCCTCCAGCCGGTACCCGCCGCCATCGCGGAAAAAGCGCTTGACGGTCGCCTCGGACTCGCCCGTATCGGAATGCTCGATTCGCGCCACCACCACCTGGCCGTCGCGGGCCTCCTTCGAAGGCTTGACGGCAACCAGGTCGCCATCCATGATGCCGGCGTTGATCATGCTGTCGCCCCGCACGCGGAGGAGGTAGCTGTCACCGCCGAAGAGCTCGCCCGACAACTCGACGTGGTCTTCGATGTTCTGCTCGGCGAGGACCGGTGAACCGGCGGCCACGTTGCCGACGATCGGCATGTACACCGTTCGGCCGGACGGGTTGGAACCACGTTCGCCGTCGCGCTCGACAATCTCGATCGCGCGGGACTTGGCGGCGTCGCGCTTGATGTAGCCCTTGCGCTCGAGCGTGTTCAGGTGGTTCTGGACCGTCGAGCTGGAGCTCAGCCCGATGGCCAGTCCGATCTCGCGCACGGTGGGGGGGTAGGCCTTCTCACGAAGCATCTTGCGCAGGTAATCCAGGATCTCGCGCTGTCGCTGGGTCAGGACCTCGGGCAAGGTGATTCCTCCTCTCGTGCCAGTTCGGCGGTGGTTACCGTAGCACATATGTTTGCCTTGTGCAAACGCATGTTCGTCGCGGCGTTCTGAAGCGTATGACTCCGCCTTGATTAGAATTACCCCCGAACTTGCAACCGCCCGCCACGTCGGGCTCAAAGGAGAGACGCCGCCGATGACCTACGTGATCGCTGAGCCCTGCATCGGGACCAAGGACAAGTCCTGCGTCGACGTCTGCCCGGTTGACTGCATCCACGGGGCAGAAGAGGATCCCCAGCTCTACATCAACCCAGAGGAGTGCATCGACTGTGGTGCCTGCGAGCCGGCATGCCCGGTGACCGCGATCTTCGTGGACTACGACGTGCCGGAGCAGTGGGCGGCGTTCACCGCGCTCAACGCGGACTACTTCAAGACCGGGCGTACCGCGCTCTAAGCCGGGATCCACCGATCCGGGGTAAATTCACTGGACCACCAGCTCGACAGCCAGGCACCGGCGTGACGTCCGCCGGGAACCTGGCTGTTTTGCTGTCTGAGGGAGGGCTGCCCGATGGCTGACGCGACTGATGACACCCGGATGGAGCGTGACTCGATGGGCGAGCTGGAGGTGCCCGCCGCCGCCTACTACGGCGCCCAGACCCAGCGCGCGGTGCACAACTTCCCGATCAGCGGGCTGACCATGCCGCGCCGCCTGGCGCGCTCCCACGCTGTCCTCAAGGGGGCTGCCGCGCAGGTCAACGACGAGCTTGGACTGCTGGAGCACGGGATCGCCGCGGCGATCGTCGAGGCCGCCACGGAGATCGCCGAGGGCAAGCACGACGACCAGTTCCCGATCGATGTTTACCAGACCGGGTCCGGCACGTCCACCAACATGAACCTCAACGAGGTGATCGCCAACCGGGCCAGCGAGCTCATGGGCGGCGACCGCGGCAGCAGGCGCGTTCACCCGAATGACCACGTCAACATGGGCCAGTCGAGCAACGACACCATCCCGACCTCGATCCACGTCGCCGCCCTGGTCGCGATCCACAAAGACCTGGTGCCCGCCCTGGAGCACCTCGAGAAGGCGCTGCGCGTCAAGGCGGAGCTCTTCCACCCGGTTATCAAGACCGGACGGACCCACCTACAGGACGCGACGCCCATCCGCCTGGGCCAGGAGTTCGAGGGGTGGGCGGGGCAGGTGGAGCGGGGGATAGCGCGCCTGAGGGCTGCCGAGGACGAGCTGGGCGAGGTGGCGCTGGGCGGGACCGCGGTGGGGACCGGGGTCAACACCCACGCCAGGTTCGCCGCTATGGTCTGCGAGCGGTTGTCGAAAACGCTCGACGTGACTATCCGAGAGACTGGGAATCACTTCCAGGCGCAGTCGACCCTGGACAGCGTCGTCAGCGCCTCGGGCGCACTGCGCACGGTGGCGGTGAGCCTGTACAAGATCGCCAACGACATTCGCTGGCTCGGATCCGGCCCACGGGCCGGCCTTGGGGAACTGGCGCTACCGGCGGTCCAGCCGGGGAGTTCGATCATGCCCGGCAAGGTCAACCCGGTCATCTGCGAAGCCGTGACGATGGTCAGCGCCCAGGTCATCGGCAACGACGCGGCCGTCGCCTTTGCGGGCGCCGCGGGCTCGATCTTCGAGCTCAACCTAATGATGCCGGTGGCGGCCCACAATCTCCTGGCGTCGATCGACCTGCTCGCGGCGACGGCCCGCAACTTCGCGGACCAGTGCATCAGCGGCATCGAGGAGACAGGTCACGGACCGGAGATGGTCGAACGCGGCCTGATGCTGGCCACCGCGCTGGCCCCAGCGATCGGGTATGACGCCGCCGCCGACCTCGCCAAGGCCGCCTTCAAGGAGAACCGCACGATCCGCGAGCTCGCGCGCGAGAAAACCGACCTGACGGAGGAGCAACTCGACGAACTCCTGGACGCGGCGAAGATGACCGAACCGGGGGGAAGCGGCCTGGGAGGCGGGTAGCGTAGGGGCGCCAGTCGGCTTGACAGCGAACGCGTGTTCGTGCACAATAGCGAACATGAGTTCGATGGCTGTGGACCTCAACCAGTCGTGCCGGCGCGCCCGCTACCACGCGCCCCGGGTACCGAGGCGCAAGGCCGCCCGGATCAAGGTGGGCCGCGTGGTGATCGTCCTCGCCATCCTGTGGATCGTCTTCATGAAGGCCGCATACGGCGGTGGGCGGACCGGGACCGAGCAGGTGGTCGTGCAGCCGGGTCAGACGGTCTGGAGCATCGCCGCGGAGCGCTACCCGGACGACTCGGATATTCGCGGCAGGGTGGGGGAGATCGTGCGCCTCAACAGCCTGGGCGATCAGCCGGTCTACGCCGGGGAGAAGCTCCAGGTCCCCGCGCGATAACGAAGTCATTCTGGCGGCCCCCCGTAGGTTTCTGCTAGAACTACCGTTGTATTGACCTGTAAGCAGCTGTAACTAGTTGTTTGGTCGCGACGCCGTCGAGATCGGCTCGCGAAGCCCCTGAAATCGAGGTATGCGGGTACTGTGATGGGCTCAAACATCGTGCGCGAACGTGTCGCCATCGTCTTCATCACGGCGGCGGTCGTCTTCTCCGGCGTCTTTGGCGTCGCAACCGTGATCGCGTTCAACCACGCCAAGGCGGTGGGCACCAACGGGGGCGCGGTGGGCATCGCGACTGACACCACGGGCACCGACGCCACTGGCGACGCCGCCGGGGCGAGCACGCCCGGTGCGGGCGCTGCCGGTCCGTCAGGTGGCGGTTCAACCTCCAAGAGAACGGGTGGTGGCTCGACTGCGTCGGCCAGCCGCAGCTCACTGGCGACAAGCCAGGCCGAGTCCGGGGTCACCAAGGACAAGATCTCCGTCCAGGGCATCTTCGACGAGACCGGCGCCGTCGACTCCTCGGTTGAGCGGGACACTGTGCGCGCCTACTTCAACAAGGTCAACGCCGCCGGGGGAGTGAACGGTCGGCGGCTGGAGCTGCTGGACTGCGACTCCCGCTATGACACGACCGCGGCGACCCAGTGCGCCAACAGCGCGATCAGCAACAAGGTGCTGGCGGTGGTTGGCTGGACCGCCCCGAAGGGCGAGGATGACCAGGTTCAGCGTCTGAACCAGGCGGGGATTCCAATCATCGGTGGGCTGGGCACCCCGCACGAGTTCACCTCGCCGCTGTCATTCCCCGTCTCGGCCTCCTTTACCCGCTCCGGCGTCGGGCTGGCCCAGCGGGCATCTGAACTCGGAATCAAGCACCCCGCGATCGTCGTGCTCAGCGACGTGCCCTGGATTTCGGTGGTGCAGAAGGCCCTCGTCGACGCGCTGCACGCGCGGGGGATCTACGAAACCCACGTGGACAACGCCAGCGGAACCCAGGGCTCGTACGACCAAGACGTCCTGCAGATGGAGCACCAGGACGACACCGGCCACGGGTGCGCCAACCCGCAGCCACAGCCCTGCCCTGACGCGGTCATCGCGGCGCTCGACCCGTTCAGCTACTCGCGGCTGTTCAAGTCGATGAACAATGCCAACTGGCATCCCACGATCCTCGCGGGCGGCCTTGACAAGGGAACGTCGCAGCAGGACTACACCGGCCAGATCCAGAATGCCAACTCACTGGTGCCCTTCCTTTCGCCGTATGACAACGCCGACAACCCCACCGTGCACGACTATCTCAGCACGGTCAAGACCTACTTCCCCAGCCAGTACAACGCGCTCGACATCTACACCCAGATCTCGTGGACATCGGCGATGGTCTTCGTCGAAGCGGTGAAGCGGGCCGGGAACAATTTGAACCGGCAGTCGCTGGTCGACGCCCTCAACAGTATCCAGAACTTTGACACGGGCTGGAGCGTCCCGCTGACCTACGGCCCGGGCACCCATGACCCGAACCACTGCTTCAGATGGATGAAGCACGACAACAAACCGCCGGACCAGGGGGGGACCTGGCACACCGTGAGCGACTACAAGTGCTTATAGCCCCAAGGGGATAGGAAAATGCTCCTCCAGCTCGGCGGCGCGACGGTTTTTGGCCTTGTCAACGGAGGCATCTTCGCCCTCGCGGCACTGGGGATTGTCCTGGTCTACCGAGTCACGGGCGTGCTGAACTTCGCCCACGGCGCGATGGGGATGTTCTCGACGTTCGTCGCCTGGAAGGTGATCTACGATTGGCACCCTCTGACCCGGACGGCGGACGCGGGGGGGAAGCACTGGCCCACCATCCTTCTTGGCGTAGGCGCGGCCCTGCTGTTCTCGCTGCTGCTTGGCCTGGTGCTCGAGAACCTGGTCTTTCGCTGGCTGCGCGGACGGCCCCAGCTGGTAAAGGCGGTGGTGACGATTGGCATCTTGCTCGTGCTCCAGGCGGGGGCGGCGCTCCTCTTCGGGACCACCCAGTACCACCAGGCGATCAGGTTCCCTGGGACGGATGGCGTCGTGTCCATCGCCAACCTGATCTTCGTCAGCTACGGCCAGCTCATCGCCGTCGCCGCAGCCCTGATCCTGGCCGCGGCCCTGGCCGTATTCCTGCGCTTCAGCAGGTTCGGTATTGCCATGCGCGCAGTTTCCGATGACACCGTGGCGGCGAGCCTGTGGGGGGTGCCCGTCAATCGTGTCGGCAGCATCTCCTGGATGCTCGGCAGTTTCGTCGCGGCCATCGCCGGCATCCTGATCACGCCCTTCATCAATTTCGACACGGTGAGCCTCACCGTCCTCATCGTCGATGGACTGGCAGCGGCGCTGATCGGCGGACTGGTTTCGCTTCCACTGACGGTCCTGGGTGGGTTTGTCCTCGGGCTGGCAGAGGCGTACCCGCGCATCTGGATCCACTCGCCGGGCTTTCCCAAGGTCATCGCCATCGTCGTCATCCTCGCCGTCCTGCTCCTTCGGAGCGAGCGCGGCCTCTTGAGAACCTCGACCGATGCCTGAGGTCCTGACCCGCCGCTCGACCCGACTCGGCCTTGGCCTCACCGCGCTGCTCGTGGCGGCCCTCCTCCCGGCCGGCACCAGCAATTTGAGCATCCGCTCGGATGCCGCCCTTGCCGTTCTCTTCGGTCTCGCCATCCTCTCGGTCGTCATCCTCACCGGGTACGTTGGCCAGGTCTCACTGTGCCAGGGGACATTTGTTGGCATCTCCGCTTTTGCCACGGGGTGGCTCTTCAACAGCGGCTTCAACTACTTTCTCGCGGCCGCCGCCGGCGTGGTGCTGGCATTCGTGCTGGGCGTCCTGGTCGGCCTGCCCGCGCTTCGGCTCCGCGGCATCCTCCTGGCGATCGTGACGGTTGGCGTGGCGCTGAGCTTTGACTATTACTTCTTCCAGGACGATGCCTTCGCATGGTTCAACGGCGGCCAGGGCGGCTGGTCCGTGGACCAGGTCTCGTTTTTCGGTGCGTCCATGGACAGCGTCCATCCGGACGCGGTGCTTCACGTTTACTGGTTACTGCTGGCCGTTTTCGCGGTGGTGGGCCTGCTCGTCGTCAACCTGCACGATTCCGGCAGCGGCCGACGATTCCGCGCGATTCGCGATTCCGAGCTGGCAGCCGCCACGATGGGCGTGAACCTCACGCGGTACAAGCTCCTCGGGTTTGGCATCTCGGCGGCCGTCGCCGGGATTGCCGGCGCGTTCTTCCCGCTGGTCATCGGCCGGGTCAGCCCCCAGCCCTTCTCGTTCTTCTACTCGCTGCAATTTGCGGGGTTTGCGGTGCTGATGGGTGTGCGCTTTGTGCCCGCAGCGGCGCTGGCGGGCGTGTTCATGTCCTTTGTGCCAGAACTGCTGAACCGCGTCAGCCACGGTCAGATCAGCTACAACTACTTCAACGTTGTCCTGGGGGCCCTGCTGGTCTTCCAGCTGATCACGGCTCCTGACGGTCTCTGGGGCGATGTCGCCCACCGCCTCACGGGACATCGTCGACCACCAGGGCCCGCACCCAAGCCGACGAAGGTGCTGACTACGTGAGCCTGCTCAAGGTCGATGGCGTCGGCATCAGCTTCGGCGGTGTCCGAGCGCTCGGCAATATCTCGCTGGAGCTCAACCGGGGCGAGATCCTCGGTTTGATCGGCCCCAACGGCGCGGGCAAGACCACGCTCTTCAACTGTGTGTCGGGGGTGCTCGTGCCTGATCATGGGCGCGTCCTGTTCGATGACAGGCCGATCAACCACCTCAGGCCCCACCAGCGGGCGGAGCTGGGCGTCGCCCGCACCTTCCAGAACCTTCAGCTCTGGAAGACGATGACCGTTCTCGAGAACTGCATGACGCCGATGGATGCCCTGGGGCGGCGGAACATCGTCGGTGACGCCCTGCGACTGCCGGGGTCCGTGCGCGCCGAGAAGGAGGCCGCCGAGCGGGCCCGCGCGATCCTGCACACGCTGGAGCTTGGCCACCACGAAAACGAAATGGCCGGTGACCTCCCGGTCGGTATTCAGCGGCGAGTCGAGATCGCGCGAGCGCTCTGCATGCGTCCTCAGCTCCTGCTGCTGGACGAGCCCGCATCAGGCCTGGACGCGACGGAGACAATCAACCTCGCTGACCTGCTCAAGCGTGTGCGCGACCGCTTCAAGGTTTCGATCCTGCTCGTCGACCACGACATGAGCCTGGTGATGCGCGCCTGCCAGTACATCTACGTGCTCGACTTTGGCGAGATGATCTCCGCCGGCCGGCCCGAACAGGTCCGCGACGACCCGAAGGTCATCTCCGCGTACCTGGGCGAGGAGGCCGAGAAGGCAGAAGCGCCCCGGACCGGCGCCAAGAAAGTGTCCCGAAAGGCGGCGAAGACGGGCACCGCACAGCGCCAGCCTCACGAGATACTTCTCGCCGTCGACGGCCTCGGCGCGGGGTATGGCGGGATCCAGGTCATCCGCGACGTGAAGCTGACGGTGGGCAAAGGTGAGGTCGTCGCCTGCATCGGCGCCAACGGGGCTGGCAAGACGACGACCCTACGAGCCATCTCCGGTGTGATCAAAGCGACCGCCGGCAAGGTGCACTTCGATGGCAACGACATCACCCGGCGGCCGGCCGAGGCCATCGTAGGCCAGGGCATGGTGCACATCCCGCAGGGCCGTGGCCTGTTTCCCAAGCTCACCGTCGAGGAGACGTTCCGCCTGGCGGCTTACAGCGGCGGCAAGCTCGCGGACTACGACGTGGCCTTCCAGGCTTTCCCGGTGTTGAAGGACCGCCAGCGCCAGCTTGTTGGAACCCTCTCCGGGGGACAGCAGCAGATGGTGGCCATGGCGCGCGCGCTATTGGTTCGCCCCAAGCTGCTGCTGATCGACGAGATGTCACAGGGTCTGGCGCCGCTGGTGGTACAGCAGTTGTTCGAGCGCATCGAACTTTTCAAACAGCAGGGTACGGCGGTGCTGCTGGTCGAACAGTTCGTGGACAGCGCGCTGAGCGTCGCCGACCGCGCTTACGTGTTCGAGCAGGGCACTGTGGCGCGCGAGGCGTCCGCCGCGGACCTCCGGGCCGACCAGTCAGTGATAACCAGCGCGTACCTGGGTACGGCCGCGGAGGTGGATCCGGCGGAAGGTGGGGAGCCTGTCGCCGTCTCACCTCACCTGTTGGACGAGTTGACGTTGCGGCTGCCGGCGGAGATCAAGCGGGCGCTCGAGGAGCGTGCGATCAAAGAAGGTAAGGACAAGGACGAGCTGGCCCTAGAGCTGCTCGCCGGGAGCGCGAAAAAATGAACACACGCCGTCTTCGAGTCACCCTGGCCGCCGGTCTCCTGCCGGTCGGCGCGATGCTCGCGTTCTCGCTCGCCGCGGCCGCGAGCGTTCCGACCTCGGTTTCCGTCTATGGCGGCGCCGCCCGCGCCGCCGGCGTCCACGCGGTGGGCGGGACGTCGCAGTACCCGAACTTCGCCAGCGGGGCCATTGACAACCGCTATCCCCTAGCCTCGGCGGGGCAGGATTCCTCCCCTGGTTCGCACAGCGCGGCGAGCCCCGCAGACTACGGCCCGCTCGCCGCTACAGTACTCACCGACCCGCCGCCGTCGCTCTGTTCGCCGCCTTTCCCGACAACCCTGTGCGACAACCACCAGCCGCCACCAGACGTCTATGCATTGGCGCAGTACCCCGCGCCACCGGGCAAGCCCGAGGACCACTACAGCAGCGGCGCTTCGGACCACGCGGACGCCTATGCCCGCGAGCTGGGGGCGGAGTCCGACGGGACCTACAGCGGTGGCACCCCCGGTTCTGCGGTGAGCCAGGCCACCGCCGACGCTCACACGGTGCTCGACCAGGCAGGGATGATCCACGTCAAAAGCCATGCGCATGTCAGCTCAGCGGGGATCGGGCCGCTGACCATCAAGAACGTCGACGTCGTGGTCGAGGTCACATCTGCGAACGGCGTGGCGAAGGCCACCGCAGTGGTCAACGCGGGCGATGTCAACGACGGCAAGAGCGACCACCCAGTCAGCCCGGATGGCACCAAGCAGCACTACGATATCCCCGGGCTGGTGCCGACGACGGTCACAGTGTTCGCGGTCAAGCCGGACGATCGAACCAGCGGCGATACTGGCAGCATCACCGCCACCGGCACGCACGTGGTGGTCGACCAGCCCGCCGCGCTTGGGCAGTACTCGCATCACATCGAGTACGTCTTTGGGGAAGCGTTCGCGCAGGGCTTCGTGAAGCCGTCCGGCATCACCGCCGCGGACACGACGTCATCGTCCACTTCGCCGCTCGGAGGTGGAGACGGCGGGTCGATCGGATCAGTCACCACTGACACCGTGACGACCAACCCCGGACTGGACAGTAGTTTCACCGGCGCCGCACCCAGCGATGTCACCGGCAGCGCCCATAAGGCCACGACCCCGGTCGCTCGGCACGCCCGTGTGGCGTTTGCGGGCGGACGAATCCCGCTTCCCCTCGCGAGCATGTTCTTCCTCTGGGAGGCGATGGTTCTGGGGGCCGCCGCGTCAACGGTCTGGGCGCGCCGAGCGGCGCGCGTGCAGCCGTGACCTACCTGCTGGATTGGCTCAACATCGGCCCTTCGCGCACGCTGACGGTTCACTGCAAGGCCGACGACTGGGACTTCCATCCGCTCTACACTCATGGGGAGTGCCCGATCTGCGGCTGGCAGCCGGAGGGATGGCCGCGACCTGTCCCGGCCTGGGCGGCCCAATTGCAGGGGCTGCAGTGGGACTTCGTCGGGCTCCTTGGGCTCTTTGCGCTATTGCTGGCACTCGGTTACCTCGTGGCCTCAGCCGCGGGGGGACTGATCCCCGGCAGGTAAGACCCAGGCCGGCCCTGTGAGGGGGTCCGACCGACGCCGGGGGAGGGCAGGGGAATTGGGGCTTCGATCGCGAGGTCGGGGCTTCAATCCACAGATTGGGGCGTCCCCTGTGATATCTATGGAGGGCTCAGAGCCAAATATATGACGCAAGTAGTCGCCCCCAAAGAGACGAACCCGATCAGCAGCAGGCAGTGGACCCCACGCCGGCCGCGAAACGCTGGCGCCCTCGACGTCATGCCGAACCTGATTTCGGACCTCCTTCTCAAGACTCTCTACCAGACCAGCCCATTGGCCGGGTTTGAGTTGGCTCAGCGGCTTCGCCTGGACTATCCAGTGTTCAGTCACCTGCTGGAAGACCTCGTCAGCCAGAGCCAGGTGCAGAAGCTCGGCGATTCCCCGCGACGCCCCGCGCAATTGGGTTCGCTGGACGAGGGCTTCAACTACGGCATCACACCGACGGGCATCGAGCGCGCCCGAGAGGCCTCCGTGCGCAACGCCTACGTCGGGGCGGCACCTGTGCCCCTCGACCAGTACACCCTCTCCGTGGTGCAGCAGGCGCTCCCCGAGGACTTCGCCAGCCCTGAGCGCCTCAACCACGCGCTAGAGCACCTGGTGCTCCCTCCGTCGACCATGAAGCTTTTGGGTCCCGCCCTCAACTCGCGGTCGTCGATCTTCCTCTACGGGCACTCGGGCAACGGCAAGAGCTCGATCTCACGCGCCACTCGGGACCTGCTGGGCGGCGGGATGTACATCCCCTACGCGATCGCCATCGAGGACCAGATCATCCGCCTCCTCGACCGCGGCTACCACGAACCGAGCGGCCACCCTGATCCCAACGCCGACCAGCGCTGGCTCTATTGCCGCCGGCCGCTGGTGACCGTCGGCGGTGAGCTGGATATCACCATGCTGGACCTCGTCTGGCATCCGGATGCCCGGTTCTATGACGCCCCCCTGCAGATGAAGGCCAACGGAGGCGTCTTCCTCGTCGACGACCTGGGCCGCCAGGTCGCGGACCCGCGCACGCTGCTCAACCGCTTCATCATCCCGATGGAGGAGAACATCGACTATCTCAACATGACGGCGTCGGGTCGCAAGATCGACATCCCGTTTGGGGTCCTGCTGATCTTCTCCACCAACATCCAGCCACGGGAGCTGGTCGACGAGGCGTTCCTGCGCCGAATCCGGCACAAGGTCCGCATTGACGACCCCTCCGAGGAGGCCTTTACCGAGATCTTCAGGCGCGAGGCCGACCAGCAGAAGGTGGCCATCACCGATGCCTGGATCGAGTACATCCTCAACCTCGCCTACAAGTCGCAGAACCCTCCCCGCCCGCTGCGCGGCGTCCATCCCCGGGACCTGCTGACGCACATTCGCGAGATCGCCCATTTCGAGGGTATGCGCGACGTGGTGATCAATGCTGAGCTCGTCGACGCTGCCTGCCAGGCGCAGTTCGTAGATGAGCTTTAGAAGCAACCAGCAGGGCTGAGTAGGCCTCGGCGACACCGGCAAGGCTGATGCCCGCCAGCAGCGCCTCCACTGGCACCCCGGTGCTGAACGGCGCCATGCCCAAGCGCCAGGGGGCCCTGGACCCCGCAAGCACCGCGATGTTCACCGCCAGCACCACGCCGACGAGCGAGGCGCCACCGGCGACCAGGATGGCGATCCGACGGGCGCCGCGGTGGGGGAGAAGGAGCACCAGGGTGGCACCGGCCAGGCTCAGGCCCAGGGTGAGTTCGGTGGCCTCGACCAGGCGCGGCAGCAGGCCGGGCGCCAACCGAGTCATGGAGACCATGAACCTCCCATACGGTCCCGGTACGCGACCGACGAATGCCATAAAACCGTGGATGAAGGCGTCATTCTGGAGCTTCGTCAGTCCAGAGAAGAGCCACTCCCAGGCCTGGACCGCACTCACGACGGCGAGCCCGACGAAGGGCGCCAGGGTGGCCCCGACAGGGCGGCGTGTGACGGTCGACGGCCGTGCTTTGGCTACCGATGACGCGGCGATGGTCATCACCTCTTTGGTTCAGGTCGCGGGGGTTTCCGCGTCCCACCTGGTGATTCGCGCTGGGAGGACCGCCGGATCAGTCCTGAGGACCTCGGTCTGACCCCGGTGGGTGGCGGGAGAGCTGGGCGCAAATTCGCCCTGGCGGGCCTGGCTCTGCTCACAATGGCGGCGTTGACGCCGCTGGGCGCCGCGGCGGCGCCTCCCGTCCCGGCGCAGTTCCTCGTCGGCACCGCCGCGGTCAATATCAACCCCAAAGAGTGGCCGGTCGCCGCCGCCGCGTACGGCATGCACGATGCCTCGTCGGTGCAGGAGGGACGCGACTTCATGGCTCGCTCGATCGCCATTTCTTCGATGGACGGATCAATGGCTCACACCGTGGTGCTGACCGTCCTCGACAGCCAGGGCTACTTCATCGCCTACAAGGAGGACCCGGTCGGCGGCCCCGGCTACGGGACGGCCGCGATCCGGCAGCAGGTCATGAGCGACCGCGGCCTCGACCCCGAGCACGTGATCGTGGCCACGACCCACACCCACAACTCGCCGGACAGCATCGGGGTGTGGGGTGGGGGACAGAACATCCACAACGTGCACTACCTGGCCGTGGTGCGCGACGGCGCCGTTGCCAGCATCGAGGGCGCGCTGGCGAACCGTAGGCCCGCGACCCTGTCGGTGGGCATGGTGGACGCGCGCGAGTACCAGGACACGCTGGACCAGGTGCGCGCCAATCCCACGACATACCCGATCGACCGCCTGCTGCGCGTACTGCAGGCGAAGGACGCCGGCGGCAAGGTGGTGGCGACGCTGGTCAACTATGGCAACCACGGAACGGTGCTCGGCCCGGAGCCCCAGATCTCGCCGGACTGGCCGGGCGAGGTGGCGTACCAACTGGATGCGAGGTGGGGGAGAGGGACCACCGTGGTCGTGCCCGGGGCCGTCGGCCGCACCTGGCCGAACTTCCCCGACCCCCACACCGGGAACAACTGGCAGGCGTACCTCGCGGCCTTCGGCCGGCTGCTCGTCGCCAAGGTCGACGCGGCACTGGCGAGGGCCCGTCCCATCGTCGACGGCACGGTGGGGGGGACCGGCGGGGCCTTCATCCAGGCGATCACCGATCCCGCCGCGGATGCCCTGCTGGTCACCGAGGCGTGTCCACCCGGAGCGGGGGTCTGCGGGACCATGCGCAGCGTGCTGCCGCCCTACCTCTACGGGGTCGCGGCTGTCGGTAGCGACCTCGCCGCGTTTCGCGTCGGCGATCTGTTCATTGGAGGCGCGCCGGCGGAGGCCTACCCCGAGGTCGCGACGGAACTGCAGTCGCGCGTGCTGGGCGCCGCCGTCTGCGGCGACAACCGGCATGTCTTCGCGCTGAGCCTAACCAATGACCAGCTGGGTTACACCCCGACGGCCGACGAGTATTCCGTCGCGGTCCTATACGGTGGCGACGAGGGGATCTTCTCGGTCAACCCGACGATTGGGAACGACGTCATCAACAGGCAATTGGCGAACGCGCGGACGTTGGGCCTGACCACAGGGCCGGACTACACGCAGATGACCCCGCTGCTGGCGCAGCCCGCCGACGGTGGGGCGGCTCCGCCCTTTGGCGACGCCGCCGGTCCCGCACCGAACTGCGCCGTGGTCGATGCGAGTATCGCCAGTTCTCCAGCCGGTCCGCTCGTCGTCGCCGCCCAGCTGCCGCCAACCTCGACCGCACTCATGGCTCTGGGCTCAGCCCTGGGGGTCGCCCTCCTCGCCGCGCTCAGCCTGGTGCTGGGTTTCGCCAAGCGAGTCTGGAGAGTCAGCCCGGCGGAGGGGAGGGCGAAGGCAAGCCGGCCACGAACTCCCTGACGAGGGCTGCGAACTCGTCAGTGCGCTCCATGCTTGGCAGGTGGGCTGTCTCTGCCATCCGCACAAGGCGGGCCCCAGGCACCCGCTGACCGATCAGGCGGGCGGTCTCCAGGCAGTGAGGCTGGTCGCAATCGCCGACGACCGCCAGCACGGGGCAGCCGATGGAGACCAGGCTGTCGGTTGCCGGGCGCCGGGGAGGCAACTCCCGCAGTTCGTGGCCGGCCATCTCCGCCCGCAGGTTGGCGGCGTTCATCTGCGCCACCATCGCGCGGACCGCGGGGTCGGCGGGGCGGGTCCTCCCGACGCCATCAACCCAGGTACGCATCTCAATCTCGTTGGCCCGGTTGTGGTCGCCCGCACCCAGGGCAGCGTCCACTTCCTCGCTGGCGGCCTTCAGCGCGCCTGACGCCGTTCGGCCACTGAGGCCGGGACCCGCCGCCACGATGCCGCGAACCCGCGCCGGTATCGCCAGCGCGGCGTCAAAGGCGACCCGCGAGCCGAAGGAGGTCCCGACGACCACCGCCTCTGGCATTCCCGCGGCGTCCATCAGCGCCGCGAGGTCGTGGACGGGGGAGACGGGATCCTGCGCCGGTGGGGTCTCGCCGAACCCGGGCTGGTCGTAGGAGAGGAGGCGGTGGTCGGCGGACAGGAGCACCACCAGGGCTGAGTACATGCGGCGATCCGCGATCGCGGCGTGCAGCAGCACCACTGCCGGTCCCTGGCCGGTGAGGTCGCAGGCATAGCGCCTGCCGCCGACGTCCAGCCACTCTGTCACCCGGCAATAGTTGCAGCCGGACCCGTCGCGGCGCGACGTGATCGGCGGGAGGCAACCGCGACAGGGTTGTTACATACCGCAATGGGTACTTCAGCCACCTACCGCGTTCTCATTGCAAGGCTCCCCAAGAAGACGGCCAATCACTGGAGGAATCCCCGATGTCAATGCTCGCCGGAATCACCACTGTCGCCAAGACCAAGGCCGCCGCCGGGCTGGCCGTTGCCGCCCTGGCAGCCGGCGGTACCGCGGCCGCTGCCGCCCCCAGTTCAGAGCGCAGTGCCGACGGACAGCGGCAGTCAAACGCCCAGGCGTTTGGTCAGAAGGTGGTCGCCCAGGTCGCGACCTGCAAGGCCGCGCTGCCCTCCGGCGAGCACGGTATCGGCAAGTGCGTCTCAGCTTGGGCCAAGAATCACAACCATGGCGCAGCTCATCGTCACAAGGGCGACAGCAAAGCTGACGTCAATGGCAGGGCCGACAACACGGATTCCAGTGCCAAGGGTACCGAAGGAAAGTCCGACGCCAGCGGTCACGGCGCCAGCGCATCACACCGCTCGACGACGGAAGGCAAATCTGACGCCACCCGTGGCGCGCCGGTCACTCCCGGTGAGTCCGACGCCACCCATGGCGAGCCTGCGAGTCCCGGCCAGAGCGGTAGCCACCGTAAGTAAGCCTGCCCAGGGCTGACCGACAAGATCTGTCGCCCACTGAACGGGGCCGGCCCAATCGGGCCGGCCCTGTTTCATTTTGCCCGCGGCTGCCCAACGTCTGAGGCGGGGGTCGTAGCCTATGGTGAACTGGGCCCCAGGCCTGCCTTGGCCGCTTCACAGAAAAGGGACCACAGAACTTGCCTGCAGATGACCTGCCCCCGGCCGATAGCAGGGGCGACTTTACCCCCGGGTCGAAGGCCGACTTCGACCGTCTGTACCAGGCAAGCTACCAGCGCGTCTTCGCAACCCTTCTCGGTCTGCTTCGCGACCGCGCGGCGGCGGAGGACTGCACCCAGGAGGCCTTTTTGAAGGCGTTCAACGCATGGAAGGATTGGAAGCAGGAGGCGCCCGCCGAGGCGTGGATCCACCGTATCGCCGTGAACGTCGCTATCTCGCACCTCCGCCGTGAGAAACTACGCGACGTCGGCGAGCTCGTCCGGCGCCTCGGCCGTCCCCCGGAGGACGACCCTACGGAGGCGGGCCTCGGCCCCGACATCCTCCGGGAACTCCGAGCTTTACCCCCCAAGCAGGCCGCCGCGCTGATCCTGCGTCACCTCCACGGCTACTCCAACCGCGAGATCGGGGTGTCATTGGGCGTTCCGGAGCGGACCGTGGCTTCCCGCCTGGCTGCGGCAAAGGTCGCGCTGCGAGATCGCCTTGGCGACGGATACGCTGCCGATTTGGGTACTTCGGGCGTCCGGGACGTTTCTTCTGTTGAGTAGACGAATGGGCAACATGAATCTGTCTGACATCGACCGCTGGGTGGAGCGTGAACTCCGCGACAGCCTGGGCTCCGTCAAAGGCCCGCGCCCACTGGCGTCCCAGTCCCTCTACCATGCGCGGTACCTCGAGCGAGCCAGCGCGGTGTCGCCCGTGGACAGGGTGAGGATGTTCGCCGCACGCAAGACGGCTGCTGCCCTGGTGCTGGTCACCCTGACCAGCGGTGGCGCGGTGATCGGGGCGGCCGCGGCCACGGGGAGCGCCAATCCAGTGGCCTGGGGTGCCGCGGCGATCCATGCGGGATCCACGTGTAGGGACGCCCTCGGCACCGCGCATCAGTCGGTGGGTGACTGCGTGAGCGCCATTGCCAGGAGCAGCAGGAACCACGAAGGCCGTCAGCCTAGCCTCCGCGCCGCGGCCCCGGCGGTACGTCCCACGCCGGAGAGATCACCGAACGCCGGGTTTACTGTTCGCGGCCAGGGCCGTCCCGAGGTGGGGGAGCCCCTGCGCACCCCCGCAGATCACTCCGGAGCCTCACCACGGCAGGAAGCAGAGGGCGAGGCTGGCCGGCCAAGTCCATCGTCGCGCCGACCGGCAGTTGCTCCGACCCCGACGCATCCCTAGCCGCCCGCAAGATCTCCCATCAGCGGCGCGCTAGGCCTGCGACCGCCTGAGGACGCCGGCGTTTAGCTGACCAGGTCCGGCGCGTTCCGGGGCAAGGTTGGTATCGCCGCTGCCAGCCGGGTGCCGGCGCCGACTTCGGATTCCAGCACCAGCGTGCCACCGATGGCGTCAATACGGTCGGCGATGTTCTGCAGCCCCGATCCCCGGGCGACCGAGGCGGCGTCGAAGCCGATGCCGTCATCGCGGAGCTCGAAGTCAAGATGCCCATCGACCTGGCCTATGGCCAGATCCGCCGACCGTGCCTGGGCGTATTTCTGGACGTTCTGGAGTCCCTCCAGGCAGGAGAAGTAGACGGCGGCCTCAATCTCCTGAGAGTAGCGCCCGACTTCCCCGGCGGCAAGGGTTACGGGAACCGTCGCCTTGCGGGTCTGCGCCTCGAGGGCGGCGACCAGCCCCTTCTCGGCAAGTAGGGGAGGGTAGATGCCCCGGGCGAGGTCCCTCAGCGTGCTGAGCGTCTCGTCGGCCTCATCTTTGATCTGGGCGACCAGCGCCTTTGCCTTGCTGAGGTCCCTATCCATGGTCATTTCCAGAAGGGCCAGCTTGACCTTCAGCGCAACCAGGTTCTGCTGTGCCCCGTCGTGGAGGTCACGCTCCAGCCGCCGCCGCTCGCCGTCCTGCGCGGCGACCAGGCGCTGGCGGGAGGCGCGCAACTCCTCGAGGCGCCCGAGCAACTCCGTGGCCAGGCCGACGTTGCGCAGCACCAGGCCCGCCTGCTGGGCGAGGTCATCCATGAGCGCCTGCTCCACCGGCGTCAGCGACTCGTTCCCGCGCCGCCGTACGCTGAGCATCCCGAGGAGCGCGCCCTGGTGGCGCACGGCGCTGCTGCGGGTCACATCGGGGACCGTCGGCGGGAGCATTCCGATCACCGGGAGGGTGCGGGACTCCACGGTCGCGGGCACCGCGGGCCAGATAGCGCCAACCCGCATCTCATTCTCCGCCCGTACCCACACGCGCGCCTCAGCCGCACCCGTGGCCTCGCCAAGCAGCCGCGCCATGTGGGGCAGCACATCTTCCCCGCCATAGGTGTCCGCAACCCGGGCGCTGAATTCGGCCAGCACCTGGTAGGGCGTGGCGCGCCGTCCGTAGACGACCCGGTTGCCGAACTGTTGGAGCCTTTCGCGCACCGGCTGCACAGCGACGGCGACCACCGCCGTGGCCACGATGCTCAGCAGGAGGTTGGGGCGTCCCTGGGTACCGATGAGCGTTCCGACGCCCACCACGATGGCCACGTAGACGGCGGTGATGAAGACCGCCAGGGCCCCGTAGACGACGGTGCGATTGATCACCACGTCGATGTCGTAGAGCCGGTACTTGAGGATGGCCAGTCCCAATGCGACCGGCTGCCCGATGGTGGCGATGAGCCCGAGCGGAAGGTAGAGGAGGGCGGGCGTACTGATCCGTCCGTTGGGTTGCGCGGTCACTGTGAACGAATAAACCAGGAAGGACAGGGGTACGAATGGCGCGGTGAACATGAACCACTTGAGCTGCTGGCGCTCCTGGGTGGCACCGGTGCGGTATCTCACCACCAGGGAGGCCAATCCCAGCACGAAGCAGGCGCCGAGGAGCACATGGCCCGCCAGTCCGATCACGCTGAGGAGGGGGTCGAAGGCGGGCGGCAGGGCGAGCGGGTTCTTGATGACTCCGACACGGCCCCCCGGCGAGTCCTGCGGGAACGCGGGGCTGACGGCGCTGCTGGACACGACGACCAGCATCGCGGCACCGAGCAGCAAGAGCGTGGGCCGCCAACGTGGGGACGCGAGTCGGCCGGTGGGGAAGATGAGCAGCAGGGCGGCGAGACCCCCCGGGAGCACGGAGAAGACCCAGCTGGCGATCCACGCGGTGACGGGCTCGCCGGGCAGGCCAGGTCGCAGGATCGCCGCCTGGATCGTGTACTCCGTGACGGCCCCAAAGGTTGCTCCGCTGAGCGCGATGGTGCACATCGCCATCCACGTGCGGTTCCGCGGTTGCCCTCGCGCGACCAGCAGCGCCGCAACGGCAAACGCCACTGAATTGAAACCGTAGAGGAAGACGAACAGGTTTCCCGGGACTACCCCGCGCGCCGAGGTCCCGCGGGTGACCGCAAAAGGTACGCTCGTGCACGCCAGTACGGTCGTCAAGACCAGTACGGTCCAGGCGACGGTGCTTGCTCCTCTCTTCACGGTCGCATTGTGTCGCCGCAGGCCGCCCACGACAAGGATGCCTACCTCACGGTGCGGTGGGGTGGCTGCTACCTACCACAACGGTGAACCGGTGGCTACCGTCAAAGATCCGTCAAACAGCGGTCGCTACTGCCTTCGCGAGCGCCCTCGGAACACCTCATAGCCTCGGAATGCCGTCAGGAGAGTCCAGCCGGAGGCGCTGATGATCATCAGGGTGCGCCCCGCGCCCTGCGCGTCGGCCGCCACGGCTGCCCACGAGATTGCCGCCAGCCCCACGGAAACCACCAACCAGCGCACGGCCATGGGTCAAAGGTAGCCCAATGCTACCGCGGGTTAGCGTCCCTGCGTGCGCATCTTCCTCAGCGCCGCGGCGACACGTGGCCATTCGGCGCTGTCGATCCGATCTCCATGACGTCGTAAATTGTATCTTTTACGACGTTATTGCGCTTCAAGCGGGAGGGAGGGGTCTGACCACAGCACTTCTCCGTCCACCATTCGCTCCGTGGGACGCAGGCCCACCTTCCGCGCCAGGGAACCCGAGGCGACGTGGTCCGGATGGATAGCGGCGGTGATCGGGATCGACGGCAGGCGCACGCGCAACCAGGCCATCATGGCCGCCACCGCCTCGGTGCCATAACCGTGACGCTGCCAGGGGGTCCCGATGACCCACGCCAGCTCAGCGGTGGCTGAGGTCACCGACGCCTGGACGTAGCCGATCAAGGGGCCGGCGGGACTGAGCTGGATGACCCAGTTCAGCCACAGGTCGGACCCGTCGCCTGACCGCCGAGTCTCAAGGCGCGAGAACCGATCCTCGAGCCATTCTCGGGAAGAAGGCGGCTCTCCACCAGTGAAGAAATACAGGGCCGGATCGCTCAGCGCGCCGAGCATCTCCGCCGCGTGCTCGCGCCGCTGCGGTATTAGCGTTAGCCGTGCTGTGGGGATCGCCGCCTCGATGTCCGCTGGCCATTCCATGGTTGGCTGACCTCCTAGCATCGGGATTTCGCTCTCCAAAGTAGTCCAATCTCGAGTGGCCGGTGATCTCTCGCTGAACTTGGCGCCCTAGAAATCGCTACAAGTCTTTACCGGTTTTTGCGGCGCCTAAGGCGCCTCGGGCCCCATGCTCTGAAACGTGGAACAGGTCGACCCCAGCCAGAGCCTTGACGTCGTGCTCGCCGAGGACGATCCCGACGTGGCCGCGATGAACAAGTTTGCCCTGGTCTCGGCGGGTCACCACGTTGAGATCGCGCACGACGGCGTGGAGGCGATCGAGGCAGTCCGGCGGGGCGACCCTGATCTGCTGATCCTGGATCTCGAGATGCCCCGCGCCAACGGCGTCGAGGTGGTCGAGGAGCTTCGTGGCGACCCGACCACCGAGGATCAGCCGGTGGTGGTGCTCAGCAACGCCGAGTTGACGCCTGACCAGGAGGGTCGCCTGAGGCGGATGGGGGTGATCGATATCCTGGCCAAGTGGAGGGTTGGTCCGCTGCACCTGGTCCAGTGGCTCCGGCAGTGGGCCACAGACCATCGTCCTGGACCACGGCCCCGCCAGGCATAACCTCGCCAGCGCCTTGAAGGGCCGCGTCCCGGTTGCTGGTGACGAGCTCCAGGACCTCTTGGAGTTCTCGCGCTAGTCTGAGCGAATGCGCGCGCGGCTCCTGGCGGCGGCTGAGATCTGCTCCTGGGTCGCGGTGAGCTTCACAGGAGGCGCATCCCTAGATCCCAGCGTCGCAATATGTCGGGCTTCGGGGTACACTGCCCGCAGCCGGTCATGCCTTCCACACGCCTTCACGACCAGGTCCAGGCCTTCCTGGAACACTGCGAGATCGATCGCAATCTCTCGCCCGGGACGGTCCGCATGTACGCCCACTACCTCGACGCCTTCTTGTCGTGGGCAGCGACCGAGAAGCTCACCAGTGCCGAGGACATCGACCCCGAGGTGGCGCGCCGGTACCGGCTGCACCTTCACCGCCACGTCTCTCCGCTGACTCGCCGTCAACTGGCTCGGGGCACCCAGAGCTCCTACCTGATCGCCCTCCGGTCCCTCCTCCGCTACCTCACGCGGGCCGGCGAGCAGGCCATGCCGGCGGACCGCGTCGAGTTGGGCAAGGGAGCCGGGCGCAGCCTCAAGTTCCTCGATTCGCGCCAGGTGGCGAGGCTGCTCTCCGCCGTTGAGGTCAAGGACGAGCCGGGCATGCGTGACCGTGCGATCCTTCAGCTGCTGTTCTCGACGGGGCTCCGCGTCTCTGAACTGGTCGGTCTTGACCGCCAGCAGATGAACCTGGAGAGCCGGGAGTTTTCGGTGATGGGCAAGGGCCGCAAGACGCGCGTGGTTTTCATGACCGATGACGCTGCCGAGGCGCTGCGCGCCTACCTGGGGATCCGCAAGGATCGCTTCAAGCCGCTCTTCATCCGCTACCGGGGACACGCTCGGGACGAGGAATCGGCGTCAGGCCGGGCCGCCCTGGACGGCGAGGCCTGGCGGCTGACCGCCCGCTCGGTCGAGCGCATGGTGGCCAAGTACGTGCGCCTTGCCGGGCTGGGGATCCGGGCTACACCGCATACGTTGCGGCACTCGTTCGCCACCGACCTGCTGTTCAACGGCGCGGACCTGCGCTCCGTCCAGGAGATGCTGGGCCACGCCAACCTGGCCACGACCCAGATCTACACCCACGTGACCAACCCCCAGCTGCGGGCCGTACATCGCCAGTTCCACTCGGGTAACCAACGGACGGAATAGTCCCGCGGGTGCCTCAGCTTGCCGCTGTGACGCGCGACCTCTCGAAGCAGTCGCTGCAATAGACCGGCCGCGACTCCCGTGGCTCAAAAGGCACCTGGGTGGTCCTGCCGCAATCGGCGCAAACCACGTCAAACATCTCTCTTCCGGCCTGTGACACTCCCCGGCGCGAACGGCGGCAATTAGGGCATCGCTGCGGCTGGTTCTGGAGACCCTTCTGCTCGAAGAAGGTCTGCTCCCCAGCGGTCCAGATGAAGTCTGCCGCGCAGTCGCGGCAGCGCAGCGTCATGTCCTCAAACGCCATGCGTGCACCTCCAGTGCAAAACACCCCTTAGCCTCGTCCCTGTGGCCGAGCACGCTAGCCACCTTACAACGTCGCGTCTAGAAGTACGGCCAGGAGCGGCTGCCCGGCGTGACGCCGAACATCTCACCGTAGACGATGAAGTCGGATGGCGATCCTCTGTTGAGGCCGCTCATGAAGTCTGCGATCCCCGAGGCACAGGCACCCTTGTCGCCCACCATCTGGACCTGGCGCACCCGGTTCGACGCGTCCCGCGTGAACACGAAGTGGTCCAGCACGCCACACTGGGACCCGTTGTAGACCCCGCCAGCCATGAGGTAGCCCTGGATCTCGGAGAGCTTGTGCGCAGGGGTGTACCAGGTGTGCAGCGGCGACACATCGTAGTTGTCGATCACGCCGCGGAGGTAGCTCGGGCTGCAGGGATTGTCGCCCTGGCCCCACTCGGCTGAGGCGCACTCCGTGTGTCCACCGTCGCTGGACGAGAAGACCGCGTCGATCAGGTGGCCCTGCACGTAGAGCGCCTGGCCCCTGGACGCCGCCACGGCGGCGTTCTGCTGGGGCGTCTCCCGGTCGAAGCCACCGTAAACCTGCGATGCCGTGGTGTCGGTCACGTCGTAGGTCCCACCACCCAGGTGGTAGAGGGCATACGTGCGGGCTGCCACGATCTGCGCCGCTATGGCGTTGAGCGGCCAGCTGGACGGGACCTCGGCGAGGCCCTGGAGATAGGACTCGACGGGGACGTGGTTGATCACCTTGAGCCCGCTGCTGCCGTCCAGCCAGGCCTCGCCGCGGTAGCGTGTGCCGCTGCCCCCAACCTGGAACACGCCGGCCGTGTCGGGTACCAGGCGCAGGGTGCCCGACCGAGCCGCGCCTCCCGCCCATGCCGCCTCGATGCTGCCGTCCGGGCTACGGGTGAAGTTGACCGCGGTGCCCTCTGCGACGTGGCCCAGGCTGGCGCCCGCGAGGTCTTCGATCGTCGCGCCGCTGAAATGCGGCGTGATGTTGCCACTCGCCGCGTGAAGGAAGACGCGCACCGTCTGGTCTGGTACCACCGCGACGCTGCTCCCGCTGTAGAAGCTGGTGACGATGCGCTGCCACCCGATACCGGCCTGGGCCATGCCAAGGGCGCCGTACTGCCCCATGCCGACGCCGTGGCCGAAGCCGTGGCCGCAGAAGATGACCATCCCCGCTGGTACCGCCGGGCACACCGAGCCGTAAACGCGCCCACTCCCCTTTTGCGCCGCCGCCTCGGCTGCGGCCTGGGCAGCCGCCAGCGCGGCCTCAAGCTGCTTCTCCTGATGCTGGGTGCCGAGCAGGGCCGCGAGCTGCGCGCGCTGTTGCTGCTCGATCTGCGACTCGACGAGCGCTTCCGCGTGGTAGGTCGCGGAAACATCGCCGACGCGCGCGGCGATCTGCGCCAGGATCGGCTGGAGCTGCAGTGCCAGCTCCTCCGTCTTTCGCCGCTCGCGGCCGATCGCCTCGCGCTCCTGGCGAAGCCGCTCGGCCTCCGCGATATCGTGCCGGGAAACGGCGGTGACATAGGCCAGCCGGTCGAGGAAGGTCGAGAAGTTGCTGGAATTGAAGAGGTACAGGACCCACTCCCCGGTCCCCTTCTTGTAGGTCATCCGGGTGCTGTCAAGGAACTCCCTGATGCGGCGGTCGTGGCGCTGTTGGAGCACGTTCTCCCGCCGCTCGATCGTCTTGACCTGGTCCTGTAGGGCCTGGAGCTGCTGGTACGCGGCGCCCAGGTCGGCGTTGACCGCGTCCAGGTTTGCCTTCAACTGGTTGAGCGCACCCTGGGCGTCGCGCCGCTGGGTCGACAGCTGGTCCAGCTGCGACCTCTGGCTGGCCTCCTGGGCGCGCAGCTGCTGGAGCTGGTCCTGGGTTGAATCCGCGGCGGCGGGCGCGCTCATACCGAGGCACACCAGGAAGGCCACGGAGAGGGCTAGAAGCCGGCGCCGGTGGGGGGACCTGTGCAGGACGTGTCGAACAGATGTGCGCAAAAGCATTGGGCTGGCCTGTTCCACGCTATGGAGCCGAGCGCCTGGTGTCAAGTTATCGGAGTGCGGCCGCGCCGCATTTCAACTGTTCTGTGACGCCGCCTGAAGGCAGGCCGCGGCGCCTGAGCCGAGCGCCTGGAGGTCGTAGCCTCCCTCCAGGATCCAGGCGCTGCGCCCGGAGCAGTTGCGCTCCGCGGCCCCGAGCAGCCGCCGCGCAAGGCTGCCGAACCCCGCGGTGGTGACCTCCATTGCGGCCAGGGGGTCACTGCTGTGCGCGTCAAACCCGGCACTCACCAGGATGAGCTCGGGGGCGTAGCGGTCGATGGCCGGCAGCACCGCATCGTCGAACGCCGCGACATAATCGCGGTCCCCGCAACCGGCGGGCAACGGCACGTTGACCGTGAAGCCCTCACCCTCTCCCCTGCCCTGTTCCTCCACCGCGCCGGTGCCGGGGTAGAGCGGCCACTGGTGGGTGGAGATATAGAGGACGTCGGCACGCTCGTAGAAGACATCCTGGGTGCCGTTGCCGTGGTGCACGTCGAAGTCCACGATCGCCACGCGCTCCAGGCCCGCATCGAGCGCGTACTGCGCGGCGGCGGCGACGTTGTTGAAGATGCAGAAGCCCATCGCCTGGCGGCGCGTCGCGTGGTGGCCCGGCGGTCGGCAGAAACTGAAGGCGCTGCTGGTGTCCCCGGAAAGCACCGCCTCGACCGCGGCGCGGCTGGACAGGAGCGCCGCGCACGCTGCTTCCAGGGTCCCGGGCCCGAAGTAGGTGTCGGCATCGAGCCACGCCCCTGCGCCGCGATTCTCAGCCTCCGCGCCGGCGGCGAACATGGCGTCGACGTGGCGATCGTCGTGGACCGTCGCCGCCAGCCGCCGGCCCTCCGCCGCGCCTGGTACCGGCGAGTCAGGGGGAAGGTCCAGCTGGAGTGACGGCAGGGCCAGCAGGCCCGGGTCCGCCGCGATGGCGGACTCGATCGCCGCGATCCGCTCGGGGCGCTCGGGGTGGTCCGGGGGGTGATGCAGGTAGGACGCCGGGTGGGATATGACCAGCGGCCCCGTCACTTGCCTCCCAGGTCGGCGACGAGTTCGCGCAGAAAGGATTCGACGTCGGTCACCATGCCGATCGTCTGGAACGACCCCCGGTCGGCCAGCTTGGTGACCACCGAAGGCTCGATGTCCACGCATACCGCCCGCACCGATGCCGGCAGCAGGTTACCCGTCGCGATGCTGTGCAGCATCGTGCTGACCATCAGCGCCATCTGCACGTTGGACTCGTGGATCGCCCGGCGCATCTCTTTCTGGGCTGCCACCATGTCGGTGATCACGTCGGGCAGCGGTCCGTCGTCGCGTATCGAGCCCGCCAGCACCATCCGCACCCCGGCTCTCACCGCCTCGTACATCACCCCCTCCTTGAGAATCCCCTGCTTGACGGCGTCGCCGATGGACCCGGCGTTGCGGATCCGGTTGATGGCCCGGATGTGATGCTCGTGCCCGTGCTCCATCCCAAGTCCTGATTGCAGTGAGATTCCGAGTGAGGTGCCGAACAGCGATGACTCGATGTCGTGGGCGGCGAGGGCGTTGCCCGCGAAGAGCACCTGCACGTATCCGTGCTTGATCAGCCAGGAGAGGTGCCGGCCCGCACCGGTGTGAATGATCGCCGGGCCGCCCACGAAGATGATCGCCCCCCCCGCTTTGCGGACCTCCTTCATGGACGCCGCGATGTCGCGGATGATCAGCTTCTTGGGCTTCTCCGCCGAGACCTGCGATTGCATGAAGCCAAAGAGGTCACGGTTGCGCGCCCGCTCGACGGGTTGCACGCGTACGCCGCGATAGCCGCACACCACCATCTGCCCCACGCGGGCCTCGTCGACCGGGATGACACGCGCCGTCCCCTCCTCGACAACGATCCCGCAGTCCATCTCGATGTGCTCCACCTCGAGCCACTTGCCTCCGTGTCGCACCCATGTCGGCTGGTTGCTGGTGGAGTAGAAGTCGAGGGGGAAGACCCCGTTCTTGCGAACGCGGCCGAGCTTGGCCTCGACGTGGTCGATGAGCGTCGCGCCCAGCATCTGGATGGCCCCGAGGATCTCGTTGAGGCGGTCCTCGCTGCGGGCCTGGATGGAGATGCGAGCGTAGGACTTCTCGGTCTTCTTCTTGCCTACACGGAACTCCTCCACGTCGAAGCTGCCGCCCATGTCCATGACCGTGTCGAACACGCCCGGAAGCTGGAGGCTGTCGATAATGTGCCCCTCGAGGGCGACGACGGCGCGGTGCATCAGCGGTGCAGAGCGGCGTTGATCTGGCGGCGAAGGTCATCGGCTGCCGAGTTGGCCGCGTGCTGGTAGTCGTGGTCGCGGCTGGCGCCGGTGATCGAACGCGAGGCCGAAATGACGAAGGGGTGCCCGGCGCCCTCGCCCGCCGCAGCCCGCGCCGCCGCCTCCAGGTCACCGCCCTGGGGGCCGACCCCGGGCACCAGGATCGGCTGCCCGGGGCAGACCGCGCGGACCTGCGCGACGTCGTCGGGGCGCGTGGCGCCGCACACCAGGCCGACGTTGTCGAGGTCGTTCCACTCCTGGCACCGGCGCGCGACCTCGAGGTACAGCGGCCGGCCGCCGACCTCCAGCAACTGCATCATGTCGGCGTCCGGGTTCGACGTGCGGCAGAGTACGAAGACCCCGCGTTCGGCCCGCCGAAGGAAGGGCTCGAGCGCGTCTCGCCCGAGGTAGGGGTGCAGGGTTACCGCCCCCGCGCCCAGTACATCGAAGCACGCCGCGGCATAACGCTCGGCGGTGTTGCCCATGTCGCCGCGTTTGGCGTCCAGGATGACCGGCGTCCCGGCCGGCACGTAGGCGACAACTGCTTGCAGGACCTCCATGCCGGCGGGGCCCATCGCCTCATAGAAGGCGGCATTGGGCTTGTAGACGGCGGCGAACTCGGCAGTCGCCTCGATGATCGCGGTTACGAAACGGAGCACATCATCCGGGGTTGGCTCGAACCCCTGGGGCAGGCCGCCCAGGTCAGGGTCGAGGCCGACGCAGAGGTTGGACTGGTGCGACCTGCACGAGGCCTCGAACAATTCCAGGAAAGCCGGCCGGGGCTCCGAAGCCACGGCCGCCGTCACTGCGGCCTCAGACCTCGTGCGTGGACAGGACCCTGTAGCCCTGCTCCGCGAGCTGGTCGACCCGCTGCTCCTGGTAGCCACGCATACCCGGGAGGGGGAACCCACCGGTGTCGTCCAGCGGCTGCTCAAACAGGATCCGGACCTCCTCCAGGAACTGCTGGCTGGTGCCACTAATCCACCCGGTGTCGGTGACCTCTACCGTCGACCCGCCCTTCTCCAGCGTCCAGACTCTCAAGCGTTTCTCCTGGTTTTCTCGGTGAGTGGTGGTCGGCGAGACAGGATTTGAACCTGCGACCCCTAGTCCCCCAGACTAGTGCGCTACCGAGCTGCGCCACTCG
>JBHEMS010000079.1:0-28991 GCA_046262455.1 Candidatus Dormibacteria bacterium
TCAGGGTGCCGGAGGTACTGCTCTCGGGCCACCACGAGGAGATTCGCCGCTGGCGTCAGCGCATGGCCCTGACGCGCACCAGGGAGCGGCGCCCGGAACTGCTGCAAGAGCTGAAAGGAGACAAGAAATGAACATCGTAGAAGCGGTCGAGAAGGAGTACCTCAAGGCCGAGGTCCCAGTCCTGCGCTCCGGCGACACCGTGAAGGTTCACGTTAAGGTCGTCGAGGGGACCCGCGAGCGGATCCAGGTCTTCGAGGGCGTGGTGATCGCGGTCAACCACCACGGGCTGCGTCAGAACGTGACCGTCCGACGCGTGGCGCACGGAGTGGGTGTGGAGAGGACCTTCATGGTCCACTCCCCGCGTATCGACAAGATCGACGTGCTGCGCCACGGCCAGGTGCGCCGGGCGAAGCTCTTCTACCTGCGCGACAAGGTCGGTAAGCAGTCGCGCATCAAGGAGCTGCGCTAAAGCCACGACCCACGGGGAACGGGGGGACGCCGGCCGGCGGGCCAGGGCCATCGCGCGCGAGCGAGGCCGCCGCGTGACCCAGCTGAATGCCCAGCAGCCGCTGCCGATGGAGCTCCCCGCGGTGGACGTGTGGCTGCGAGAGCGGACGGCACGGTTCAACGGTTACATGGTGGTGGCCGGCGTAGATGAGGCCGGCCGGGGCCCTTTGGCCGGGCCAGTGGTGGCCGGCGCGGCCATCCTTCCCCTGGGGGTGCTCATACCTGGCCTCAACGACAGCAAGCTGCTGACCCCCGACCGGCGTGCCGAGCTGGCCATCGCGGTCAGGCGGGTGGCACTGGCGATCGGGATTGGCGAGGCCGGCCAGGAGGAGATCGACGAGGTCAACATCGCGGTGGCCGGCCGGCGGGCTCTCAAGCGCGCGGTCGAGGCGTTGCCCATCGAACCCGACTATGTCCTCGTCGATGGCTTCGCGGTGCCCGAGATGGGCATTCCCCACGAGGCGCTGGTGAAAGGGGATCGCCGCAGCGCGTCGATCATGGCCGGG
This sequence comes from Candidatus Dormibacteria bacterium, assembly GCA_046262455.1. Taxonomy (GTDB): domain Bacteria; phylum Chloroflexota; class Dormibacteria; order DASZGP01; family DASZGP01; genus JAXDLW01. Next base: position 1,014 of record JBHEMS010000079.1, read on the forward strand.
GCGATCATCGCCAAGACCACGAGGGACGATTTCATGCGGCGCGCTGGCGAGCGCTACCCGGGCTACGGCTTCGAGGTGCACTTCGGCTACTCCACGCCCACCCACGCCCAGGCGCTGCGCGAACTTGGGCCCTGCCCGCTGCATCGGCGTAGCTTCAACCCGGTCGCGGTGGCCGAGGCCGTCCTGACAGGAGACACGGACTTCCTCGCCGCCATGAACTTAGGCGCTAGCGAAACGACAACTACGTTAGAATAGCTCTGTGGACGGCCACCGGCGGGCGGAGATAGGGACCGCCGCGGAGGTGGCCGCCGCCGACTACCTCACTGGCCTGGGATTCGACATCGTGGCCCTGGACGTGCGGCTCCCGTCCGGCCAGGTCGACGTCGTCGCGCTCGACCGCGGCTGCCTGGTGATCGTGGAGGTCAAGGCCCGCAGCAGTGCCGCGTTCGGGCTCCCGGCAGAGGCCGTCGACTGGCGCAAACGGAGGCGCCTGCGCCGGCTCGCGGCTGAGTATCGCGCGATCCACCTGGCCGGGACGCGGGCTTTCCGGGTGGACGTGGTCGCGGTTGACCTTGACCGGGCCGGACGCCCATCCGCCTTCAGACACATCCCGGCCATCGATCTCGACTTTTAAGCGATACTTGCGAGTGCAAGCACACAAATCCGTGATACAATACCGACGTGGTCGCCATCGTCCGCACCGCCTGCCTCGACGGCTTCGCCGCGCTTCCCGTGGACGTCCAGGTGGATGCCGGCCAGGGACTCCCGGTTTTCACCATCGTCGGCCTGACCGACCGCGCGGTCCAGGAGGCCCGGGAGCGTGTTCGATCGGCGATCAGGAACAGCGGGCTGAAATTCCCCGAGCAGCGGGTGACCGTGAACCTCGCGCCCGCCGAACTGCGCAAGGAAGGCTCGGCATTCGACCTCGCCATTGCCGTGGCGATCGTCCAGGCGGGAGGCAGCCGGGTCGGAATTGACGGCGCCGGGTTCATCGGTGAGCTGGGGCTCGATGGCACCGTCCGCCGCACGCGCGGGGTGTTGGCGATGTGCGTGCGCCTGGTCGATGACGGCGTCGCGCCGATCTATGTGCCGCGCGAGAACTTCGCCGAGGCGTCGGCCAGCGGCGGGGAGATTCGAGCCGTCGACAGCCTCGGCCAACTCATCGGTCACCTCGCCGGCAGCGGCGGCGCGCTTCCCGCGCCCCGGAGCGAGGGAGGGGCCCAGCCGCCTCCACCCGGCGTCGACCTGGCCGACATCCAGGGCCAGGCGGTGCCCAAGCGCGCCCTGGAGATCGCCGCGGCCGGTGGTCATCACCTCCTCCTGACGGGGCCGCCGGGGGCGGGCAAGTCGCTGCTTGCCCGGGCCCTCGTGAGCCTGCTGCCTGACCTGGACGACGCCGCCGCCAGGGAGGTCACCACCATTCACTCCGTCGGAGGGTTGCTCGACCACCCGGGCCTGGTGACCCGCCCGCCGATGCGCAGTCCGCACCACACCGTTTCTATCGCCGGCCTGGTCGGCGGCCGCCATGCGTCCGTGGCCGGCGAGGTCTCGCTGGCCCACCGGGGGGTGCTGGTCCTTGATGAGCTTCCGGAGTTCAGCCGAAACTGCCTGGAGGCGCTTCGGGAGCCGCTCGAGGAGGGCGTGCTGCGCCTCAGCCGTGCTCGCGGCACGCGTCTTCTCCCGGCCTCCTTCGTGCTCGCGGCGACCGCCAACCCCTGTCCCTGCGGCAGGGCCACCGCCGAGGGCCAGGACCCGTGCGCATGCGCGCCGGACGTGGTCGCGCGTTACCAGCGGCGCATCTCCGGGCCGCTGCGGGACCGCATCGACCTCGCTCTCGAGGTTCGGCCGGTGCGCATCCAGGGCCTGCCCGGGCAGCAGGAGGGTGAGCCGTCGGCGACGGTGGCCGCGCGCGTCGCCCGGGCGCGCCAGGTCCAGGCCGCCCGCCAGGCTTCGCGGTTGAACGCGGCCCTCAGCCCCGCCCAGCTGGGTGAGGTCTGCCTCCTGGAGCCCGCGGCCAGCCGGCTTCTCCTTCGGTTGACGTCCCAGCAGCAGCTCACGGGGCGAGGCTCCCACGGGGTCTTCCGGCTGGCCCGGACCATCGCCGACCTGGCCGGCAGGCAGCGCATCGCGGCTGCGGACATGCTCGAAGCCGGTGAGCTCCGTGGCCACTGAGACGCCGCCCGGATGGCGCGCCTGCGTCCCGGGGACGCCGGGCTACCCCGTCCTTCTGGCCCAGTTGTCCGCCCCGCCCAGGTTGGCCCTCCGCGGCACCCTGGAAGCCCAGGAGGTGATGGTCGCCGTGGTCGGCGCCAGGCGCCTGACCGCCTACGGGGAGGACCTGGCCTATGAGATCGCCGGCGGGATAGCCGCGGCCGGTGTGACCGTGGTCAGCGGCATGGCTCGAGGGATCGATGGCGCGGCTCACCGCGGAGCGCTCGACGCCGGCGGTCGGACGGTCGCGGTGATGGGCACCGGACCGGACTGCTTATATCCCCCAGAGCACCGGGGCCTCGCCGACAGGATTGCCGAGTCAGGCGCGCTCTTGACGCAGTTCCCGCTCGGTACGCCGCCCCACCGGGGCAACTTCCCAACGCGCAACGCGACGATCAGCGGTCTTTGCCTTGGGGTGGTGGTCATCGAGGCCAGGCGTCGCAGTGGGGCGATGCTGACCGCCGGGGCGGGGGGCGACCAGGGCCGGATAGTGATGGCCGTGCCCGGGAGTGTCCACAATCCTGCCTCGCGTGGCTGCCACGACCTGATCCGGGACGGCGCCATCCTGGTGACGTCGGCGGCCGAGGTGCTGGAGGCCGTTCGGCCGGACGGGGTGTCGGAGATGGTGCTCCCCGGCGTTGAGGAGCCTGCCGGCAGAGCCTTTGGTGACACCCGGGACGAGGTGGTCGCGGTGTTGGAGTGCGGCAGCCTGACCCTGGATGAGATCGTCGCGGCGGTCCGCGACGGCCCCACGGAGGCCGTCGCGGCGGTAGCCAGGCTCCGCCTGGATGGCTTCATCCGGCTCCGCGACGGGGCTTACTGCCTCGCCGCCACGGCGAACCCGAGGAATAAGGCGGTGCGAAATCGAGTCGTATAGTGTCAGCCATGCCAACCCCGAAGAACGGGGCGGGGACCGCGGGAACCGGTAACGGCACCCCGCTGATCATCGTCGAGTCGCCATCAAAGGCGCGAACGTTGGAGCGATACCTCGGTGGTCGCTTTGTCGTCCGTGCATCGGTTGGCGCGGTCCGTGACCTGCCCAAGAGCGACATGGGTATCGACGAGGGCCACGACTTCGACCAGACCTACGTCGTCATCCCCGGCAAGGAGAAGACGATCAAGGAGCTCAAGTCGGCGGCCAAAAAGGCTAGCCAGGTCCTGCTCGGAACGGACCCGGATCGCGAGGGCGAGGCCATCAGCTGGCACCTGGCCGATGAGCTCAAACTCGCGGACCCGCTGCGCGTGGAGTTCGAAGAGATCACCAAGACGGGGGTCGAGAAGGCGCTTCAGTCGCCGCGTCCGATCGACAGCGGCCTGGTCAACGCCCAGGTGGCCCGCAGGGTCATCGACCGCCTGGTGGGCTACAAGGTGAGCCCGGTACTGTGGCGCAAGGTCAAGCCGAGCATCTCCGCCGGCCGCGTTCAGTCCGTCGCTGTCCGGCTGGTGTGCGAGCGTGAGGCCGAGATCGACGCCTTCAACTCCCGCGAGTACTGGACCATCGAGGCCACCCTGCGCAAGGAGGGGACCAGCCCCGACTTCACCGCGAGGCTTCGCACCCGCCGTCCCGTCTCCGGTGACCCGGACGAGAACCGCGACGTCGAGACTGAGGATGCGGCAGCGCTTCCTGAGATCGCCAGCGAGGAAGCCGCCAACGCCGCCCTGGAGGCCCTCCGCCGTGCCAGCTACGTGGTCGCCGGCGTGGAGATGAAGGAGCGCGCGAGCAACCCGCGGGGACCGTACGAGACCAGTTCGCTGCAGCAGGATGCATCCACGCGCCTGGGCTTCAACCCCCGCCGCGCCATGCAGGTCGCGCAGCAGCTGTACGAAGGCATCGAGCTGGGCGCCGAAGGCCTCACCGGCCTGATCACCTACATGAGAACCGACGACACCCGCATCAGCGACGAGGCCGTGGGCGCGACCAGGCGCTTCGTCGCCGGGCAGTACGGCGACAGCTACTCGCAGCCCCGCGCCTGGGGGAAGAAGAACGCCAAGCCGGCGAAGGGCAAGGCTGTCCCCGCGGTGGAAGCCCAGAGCGCCCACGAGGCCATCCGCCCCACCGACGTCACCCGTACCCCCGAGGCCGTCGCGCCGCACCTGACCCCCGAGCAACTGCGCCTCTACACGCTCATCTGGCGCCGGTTCGTGGCGAGCCAGATGACCCCGGCCCGCTACGACACCACCCGCGTGGATATCGACGCGGGGCCGCACAAACTGCGGGCGACCGGCTCCATCCGCCGCTTCGACGGCTTCGAACGCGTTTGGGAGCGGGAGGCCAGCGAGGACAGCGGGATCCCCGAGGTTGTACAGGGAGATGCCCTGACACTCCTCGACCTCGCCAGTGACCAGCACTTCACTCAGCCGCCACCGCGGTACAGCGAGGCTTCGCTCATCAAGGAGCTCGAGGAGCGGGGAATCGGCCGCCCATCCACATACGCCCCGACGATCGAGACGATTGTCAAGCGGGCATACGTGAAGCTGGTCGAGCGCCGGCTGCATCCCACCCCCTTGGGCAAGGCGGTCAACAGCTTCCTGGTCACCAACTTCGGCAAGCTGCTGGAGTACGACTTCACCGCGAACATGGAGAGCGACCTGGACAGGATCGAGAAGGGCACCGCCTGGGTCCCGTTCATGCAGCAGTTCAACGACCAGCTGGACGCATGGCTGACCAGCGCCCGGGAGGCCGATCCTGTGCGCCCGGCGGCGGAGCGAACGGGCGAGGCGTGCCCGAAGTGCGAGGTCGGCGAGCTGGTCAAGCGGGAGGGCCGTTATGGCGAGTTCGTGGGGTGCTCCCGCTACCCCGAGTGCGACTACATCAAGGACCGTGAGGAGCGCCAGCCGCCCGAGGAGACCGGCCGGATGTGCCCCGACTGTGGTCGCCCGTTGGTCGTGCGCCAGAGTCGCCGCGGTCCCTTCGTGGGCTGTTCCGGATATCCGGAGTGCAAGTTCATCGAGAAGACGGAGGGCGCCGATGGCTCTGGCCGGCCGCAGGCCGAAACCCTCGACCGCACGTGTCCTCGTTGCAACCGGCCCCTGGTCCTGCGCCAGAGTCGCCGGGGCCCGTTCGTGGGTTGCTCGGGCTACCCGGACTGCAAGTTCATCGAGAGTGCGAAGGGAGAGGCGGCTGCCAGGGTGGAGCGCCCTCCGCTGCAGCTGCTTGACGAAACCTGCGAGGTCTGCGGCAAGCCCATGGCGATGCGTGAGGGACGTTTCGGCAGTTTCAAGTCATGCAGCGACTACCCGAAATGCAAGGGACCCGGCCGCCCCGGCGGCAGCCCCGCGCGCCGGGGCGCCAAGAAGCCCGCCGCCACCCGCTAACCGGATATGGCCGTTACAGTCCACTAATGCCCCAAAAGGCGAACAAGCCCGAGGCGAGCGGCCAGGGTTCCCCGGCCTCGGGTCCCGCCCCCGATGCGCCGGCGCCGGAGCCCGCGCCGGCCACGCCCCCCGCGGAGCCCGTTCCGCTTGAGGTGCCTCTCGAGGAACAGATTGGCGCCCTTCCGCCGCTGCAGTATCCGGGCGGCGATCGCGACCAGGATTTCGAGACCTGGGCCGCTGAGAAGCGTCGCGGCCGGCTGCGCACCGAGATCATTGGTGGTGTCCTGATCTTGATCGCCGGGGTGGTCGCCACGCTGGCCACGGGCCGCACGCTGTTCTTCATCCTGGCCATCTTCGGCTTCGGCGGCCTGGCCGCCTACGAGTTCCTGGTGTCGTCCTTCGAGTAGCCCGGAGTCGGGCGGCACCTCATATACTCTCCCGGCTCCGCGATAACGTGCGCACGCACGCCGCGGGGACTACACACGCCGGCCGACGGGGCGGAGGTGCCCGGGTCAGACCCGGGCCCCGACTCCAGGGCCGGCGGAGGAAACAACCAGGAGGTACTCATGGCTGCGGTAACGCTCAAGCAGCTGCTGGAGGCCGGTGTCCATTTCGGCCACCAGACCAGCCGCTGGAACCCGAAGATGAAGCCCTACATCTTCACTGCCCGAAACGGCATCCACATCATTGACCTCGCGCAGACCGTAAAGCTTCTCGAAGAAACCTGTAAGTGGGTCACCCAGCAGGTCGCCCAGGGCGGCACTGTTCTCTTCGTGGGCACCAAGAAGCAGGCGCAGGGGATCATCGAGGAAGAGGCCAAGAAGAGCCACCAGCACTTCGTGAATCACCGCTGGATGGGTGGCATGCTGACCAACTTCACGGTCATCCAGCAGCGCTTCAACCGCATGCGGGCACTGCGCGACATGCGCGAGAGCGGCGAGTTCGAGCAGCTGAGCAAGAAGGACGCCGCCAAGCTGGAGGATGAACTGGAGAGGCTGGAGCGCAACTTCGGTGGCATGGCCGAACTCAAGCGGCTTCCCTCCGCGGTCTACGTGGTCGACCCGCGCAAGGAGCACATCGCTGTCACCGAGGCGCGCCGTCTCAAGATCCCGGTGATCGCGATCACCGACTCCAATTGCGACCCCGAGCTCCTCGACTACGTGATCCCCGGCAACGACGACGCCATCCGCGCCGTCCGGCTCATCACCGGGCGCATCGCTGAGGCCTGCATCGAGGGCCGCGCGTCACGCCCTGAGACCGGTGAGGACGAGGACGCCGCCGGCCCGGCGGTCGCCCCCGAGCCGGCGGCGGTTGCCCGCGCCGTCGCTGAGGCGACCGCTCCCAAGTCAGAGGCCGCGCCCGCGGGCCCGCCACCAGGGGCCGCCCCCGAAGCGGGTGGGGTCGCTGTGGCTGAGGCCGGAGCGCCCGCCGCCGTCGAGCAGACCGCGCCGGTCGAGGGTTCCGCCGAGGCCGAGGAGGACGAGGAGATCAAGCCTGAGCCCGAGGTCGACGAGGAGGAGTTCGCCAAGGAACTCGAGGGCCTCGACGAACAGGACAAGATGATGGGAGATGCCTGAGTGAGGACACCATGCCTGAAGTGACGACCGCCCTGATCAAGGAACTCCGCGACGCCACGCAGGCGGGGATGATGGATGCCAAGAAAGCCCTGGACGCCAACAACGGCGACATCGAAAAGGCCAAGGATTGGCTGCGCCAGAAGGGGGTGACCAAGGCCGCTGAGCGTGAGGGCAGGCACGCCGGGCAGGGCGTCATCGCCACCTATGTCCACAAGCCGACCGCGGAGGGATCCCAGTGGGCCGGTTCGGTGGGGGTCCTCGTCGAGGTCAACAGCGAGTCCGACTTCGTCGCCCGGACCGACATCTTCCAGAACCTCGCTCGGGAACTCGCACTCCAGGTGGCCGGCGGCTCGCCACTGTATGTCCGCCGTGAGGAGGTGCCGGCTGCGCTGGTGCAGCGCGAGCGGGACGTGGCCATGGCCCAGGCCAGGGAGCAGGGAAAGGAGAAGTTCGCCGACAAGATGGTTGAGGGCAAGCTGAATTCGTTCTTCGGCGAGGTCTGCCTCCTTGACCAGGTGTACCTGAAGGAGCCGTCCAAGAAGGTCAAGGACGTCGTGGCCGAGGCCGTCGCGCAGCTGAAGGAGAACATCGTCGTCTCGCGTTTCGTCCGCTTCGAGGTGGGCCAGAGCCCGACCGTCGATGTGACCGCAGTGGAGCAGTAGCGCCGCAGCAATGAGCGAGGAGGTCGCCGCGGCGCCGAAATACCGCCGGATTCTTCTCAAGCTCGGCGGGGAGGCCCTCGTGGGTCCCCAGGGCGCGGGCATCGACCCCGACCGCGTCGCCACGGTGGCGCGCCAGATCAATCGCGTTCGCGAGCATCATGTGGAGGTCGCGGTCGTGGTTGGGGGCGGCAATATCTTCCGCGGCAGCAGTGGCGGCGTCGATCGCACCCAGGGCGACTACATGGGCATGTTGGCAACCGTCATCAACTCGCTGGCGCTGCAGGACTCGCTGGAGAAGATTGGAGTCCCCACCCGGGTCCAGTCGGCCATCAGCATGGCCCAGGTGGCGGAGCCCTACGTTCGCCGCCGCGCGATGCGCCACCTCGAGAAGGGACGGGTGATCATCCTTGCCGCCGGCACCGGCAACCCGTACTTCACCACGGATACCACGGCCGCCCTGCGAGGAGTCGAGCTGAACGCCGAGGTCATCCTCAAGGCGACCAAGGTCGACGGCATCTACAGCGCCGACCCCATGGTCGACGAGGGCGCAGAGAGGTACCGTACGCTGAGCTACCTCGAGGTGATCAACCAGGGGTTGCAGGTGATGGACTCGACCGCGATCACGATGTGCATGGACAACAACCTGCCGATCATCGTCTTCGACCTCTTCCAGGAGGGGAACGTGGAGAAGGTGGTCCTGGGGGAGGAGATCGGCACGCTGGTTTACGGGAGGTGAGCCTTTGATCGACGACCTCTTGAAGGAAGCGGAGCAGAAGATGCAGAAATCCCTCGACTCCCTGCACAAAGAGCTGAGCACGGTGCGCACCGGGCGGGCGGTCCCGGGGCTGGTGGACCGCGTCGTCGTCGACTACTACGGCGCCCCAACCCCGCTGCAGCAGCTGGCGCAGATCCACGCTCCCGAGCCCCGGATGCTGGTGATCCAGCCGTACGACCGCGGCGCCATCGGGCCCATCGAGAAGGCGCTGCAGAAATCCGAGCTCGGGCTCAACCCGGCCAACGACGGCCAGGTTATCCGGATCCCATTCCCGCCCCTCACCGAGGAGCGGCGCCGGGAGCTGGTCAAGGTGGTCAAGCACAAGGTCGAGGAGGCGCGCGTCGCGATCCGCAACATCCGCCGTGATGAGCAGCACGGCATCAACGAGTTCGAAAAGGAGGGAATGGTCTCGCAGGACGATGCCAAGCGGGGGCTCGACCAACTGCAGAAGGTGACCGACCGTTTTGTCCAGAAGGCCGACGAGGCTGGGGCGCAGAAAGAGACCGACCTGCTGGCTGTCTGACGCGCCGACCGGATAATTCAGCACCGTGATGCAGGTTCCCGGCCACATCGCGATCATCATGGACGGCAATGGGCGCTGGGCCCGTAGCCGCCACCGCCCGCGCCTCGAGGGGCACCGCGCCGGTCTCAACGCCATCCGCCGGGTGATGACCGCCTGCGACGACCTGGGGATCGCTGTGCTCAGCCTCTACGCGTTCTCGACGGAGAACTGGACCCGGCCCCGCACCGAGGTGACCGGCCTGATGCGTCTCTTCTCCCAGACGCTCGACCGCGAGATCTCCGAGTTGCACGAGCAGGGCGTCCAGGTGCGCATCACCGGCCGCCGGGAGCAGCTGTCGCCCGCGCTGGTACGCAAGATCGAGCAGGCTGAGGCCCTCACGCGTGACAACCGGCGTCGGGTCCTCAACCTGCTGATCAACTATGGCGGCCGCGCCGAGATCGTGGACGCCGCCCGCCGCCTGCTGCGCGCCGGGCACGACCCCGAGACCCTCACCGAGCAGACGCTGGGTGCCGCGCTGTACAACCCCGATCTCCCGGACCCCGAGCTTGTCATCCGGACCGCCGGGGAGCAGCGCATCTCGAACTTCCTAATCTGGGAAACGGCATACTCCGAGTTCCACTTCACCGACCGCCTCTGGCCGGACTTCGACGAGAGTGACATCCGCGAGGCGATCACCGCCTTCTCCAACCGCGAGCGCAAGTTCGGGGGACTTCGTGACGGCGGCGGCTGAGGCCCCGGCGCCGCGCACCGCGCGGCAGATGGTTGTCCGTATCGGCAGTGCGGCGATCCTGCTGGCCTTCATCGTCGGCGCCTTCGCGGTGGGCCAGGTGGCGACGTACGTGGTGCTCGGGGCACTGATCCTGCTGGGGATCTTCGAGTTCTACCTGATCACCCGCCACATGGGCTCGCCCGCCGCCCCATGGGTGCTGTTTCCGCTGGCGATGGTGTTCGTGCTGCGGTTCCAGCTGGACCGCGTGTCCCCTGCGATTGTGCCCGCGGCGATCGCGCTGGCCGTCGCGTTTGGCCTCGGGGCCTTTCTATTCGTGCCCCGCGCTGTCGACGGAATGACGCGCTGGGCATACGCCGTGGCGGGTGCCCTCTACCTTGGCTGGATGCTGGGCTATTACTTTGCGATCTTCGCGGTGCACGATCCCGACCCCGCCCGTATCGGCACCGCCTGGCTGGTTTCGCTGGCGGGCTCGACGACGATTGGCGACACCGCCGCGTTGCTCGTCGGCAGCCGGCTGGGAAGGCACCCCTTCTTTCCCCAGATCAGCCCGCACAAGACAATCGAGGGTGCGATCGGCGGGTTCGTCGCCCAGACGCTGTTTTTCGCCCTGATGGTGCAGCTCGCGGATGTGAGCTTCGTGCACGGGCTGATCCTGGGGACACTGATCTCCGTGGCCGCGCAGGCCGGCGACCTGATCGAGTCCCAGTTCAAGCGCGCGGCCAACCTGAAGGACGCCAGCTCGTTCATCCCGGGTCACGGGGGGATGCTAGATCGCATCGACAGCCTCGTCCTGATCCCGGCAGTTGCCTACTATTACATGGCCTTGGTCCTGCACACGCCACTGCCGCAATGAACCACCACAAGATCGCGCTGCTCGGCGCGACCGGGTCGATCGGGCGCCAGGTGATCGAGGTCATCGACGAGTTCAAGGACCGGTACGAGCTGGTGTCGATGGCCGCCGGCAGCGACGTCGCCAAGATGGTCCACTACCACATGCTGCACCACGACGCCTACGCGGCCGTCCATGAGTTGCCGCCGGGCAGGAGCTCGGCGCCCAAAGGGATCGAGGTGGGCGAGGAGGCGGTCCTGCGCGCGGCCACGGACCCCCGCGCGGACATGGTGGTTGTGGCGATCAGCGGCGCCGCGGCCCTGAAGCCCACCCTGGCGGCGCTGCAGGCGGACAAGGACGTGGCGCTGGCCAGCAAGGAGGCCCTGGTCGTCGCGGGCGAGCTGGTCATGGCCGAGGCCCGCAAGAAGGGGAGGTGGGTGCTTCCCATCGACAGCGAGCATTCGGCCGTCTGGCAGTGCCGCTGGGGTGAGGACCTGACCACGATCTCGGGCATCACCCTGACCGGCAGCGGGGGCCCGTTCCGCAAACTGCCGCTGGACAAGCTCCACGAGGTGACGATCGAGCAGGCCCTCAAGCACCCAACCTGGCAGATGGGCCCCAAGATCACAATCGACTCCGCGACGATGATGAACAAGGCCCTCGAGCTGATCGAGCTCCATCACCTATTCGACGTGCCTTACGAGCGAATGAAGGTCCTGGTGCACCCGCAGTCCATCATCCATGCGCTGGTGGAGTTCTACGACGGCTCGACCAAGGCGGTGATGGGGTTGCCCGACATGCGCATCCCGATCTCAATCGTGCTGGGTTACCCGGAGCGGCTGAACCGCGCCCCGGAGGAGATGCGCCTGGAGAAGATCGGCCGCCTCGATTTCGAGGAGCCGGACCCCAGGCGGTTCCCGGCCATCCCCCTGGGCCTGGAGGCGGGCCGCAAGGGGCAGACCTACCCTGCGGTACTCAACGCGGCCAATGAAATGGCGGTGCAGATGTTTCTGGACGAGCAGATCGCATTCGACGAGATCGTGCCACTGGTGGCCGACGCGCTTGACGCCCACGATCCCCGGCCGGCCGATTCCCTGGAAGCCCTTTTCGAGGCCGACGCGTGGGCTCGGCATAAGGTCGGGGCCCTGGCTGTTTAACCGGTATCGACCTATCCACTTCAGGCCTCGGTTGAGGCCCCGGCCGAGGCTGTGAGCGCGCTGACCGTCGCGCTGGCCTTTGTTGTCGTGTTTGGCGTGCTGGTGACGGTGCACGAGTTCGGGCATTTCATTGTCGCCAAGCTGAACGGGGTCCGCGTGATCGAGTTCAGTGTTGGCTTCGGGCGGCCCCTGCTCTCCACGACGCGGGGCGAGACCCGCTATGCGTTGCGCAGTATTCCCCTCGGAGGCTTCGTGCGCCTCGCCGGGATGGACGACGGCGATGAGTCGGACCGTAGCTTCAACCGCAAGCCGGTCTGGCGACGCCTGCTGATCATCTCCGCGGGGTCGGTCAGTAACCTGCTGCTGCCGATCCTCATCTTCTTCATCGCCAACATCGCGCAACAGGGCGGTCCGCTGGTCGTGGTATCCATCCTGGACAAGAGCCCCGCGGCGCAGGCCGGCATTCCCCTCAACGCGCAGGTCCAGTCCCTCAACGGCAGGGTGGTTGGAAATGCCAAGCAGCTGCGACAGGTGATCCGCGAGAGTGGTGGCCGGCCGGTCAGGGTGGAGTACCGCGACCCGGCATCCGGGCGCACGGTCGACAAAGCGATCACGCCGACGCTACAGCAGGGCAATTACCGCATCGGGGTGGGCACGACGGGGGGTGGCTACGACGTCCTCGGCACGATCGGCGACAGCGCCCTGGAGGACCGGGACGCCATCCTGGCCACCCTCGGGGGATTCGTCTCCCTGTTCACCGGTCACATCCCCGGGGGACTGACCGGTAACTGCGGTCCGTCGGGCCCCGTGGGGATCGTGCGGGCAACCGCGGCCGCCGCCTCTGCGGGGTGGGTGTCGCTGCTGCGATTCATGGCCTTCCTCTCGGTGAACCTCGGTATCCTCAACCTGTTGCCACTGCCCTTCCTGGACGGTGGCCGGTTGGGCTTCCTGGTGGTCGAAGGGGTCCGCCGGAAGCCGGTCGACCCCTCGAAGGAGCAGCGTGTCCACTATGCAGGCCTGCTGGTGCTCCTGGCCTTCACGCTCCTGATCACCTTCAACGACGTGGCCCGGCTGGGCACGCCGTTCTCGACCCTGCTGAACCAGTGTGCCGGGTGAGGCGTAACCACTGACGTGAGCGAAGAACTTCCCATCCTCAATGGCCCGCACCAGGCGGGAGAGGTGATGGCCCTCACCGGTTTGGTTCCCCGCCGCAAGACGGCCCCGGTGCGGGTCGGTGACGTCATCGTCGGCGGCGCCGCGCCGATCTCGGTGCAGTCGATGACCAAGACGGACACCCGGGACGTCGACGGAACCGTCGACCAGATCGCGCGTATGGCGGACGCCGGGGGCGACATCGTGCGCGTAACCTGCAACAACCGCGAGGCGGGGGAAGCGATGGCCGAGATCGTCAGGCGAACACGGCTGCCCATAATCGCCGACATCCACTTCGATCATCGCCTGGCACTGATGGCCCTCGACGCCGGCGTGCACGGGCTGCGGCTGAACCCCGGGAACATCCGAGATCGCGACAAGGTGGTGGAGGTGGTGCGAGCCGCCAAAGAGCGCGGCATCAGCATTCGCATCGGGGTCAACGCCGGGTCGCTGCCGCCCGACGAGATGACCGGCGCGGGGTACGGCGGCCGGGAGGCGGTGAACAACCGCACAGCCTCAGAGGCGAGGGCCGCCCAGGAGGCGTCCGAAGGCATCGGCCAGGGCGAGGAGGACGGCCTGGAGGAACTCGAGGCGGCGATCGAGACGGCGCCGCCGCGGCCTCCCGAAGAAACCTCCGACCGGATGGTCCGGGCCGCGATGGGCCACATCAAGATCCTCGAGGACAACGACTTCGGGATGGGCATGATCAAGGTCAGCCTGAAGGCGTCGGATGTACCCACCACGCTGCTGGCGTACCGCAAGTTCGCGGCGCTGGGCAACCCCTACCCACTGCACCTTGGCCTCACCGAGGCCGGGCCGCCGCCGGCGGGCACGGTGAAGAGTTCGGTCGCGCTGGGCACCTTGCTGGGAGAGGGGATCGGCGACACCATCCGGGTCAGCCTCACGGCCGACCCCGTCGACGAGATCCTCACCGGCAAGGAGATCATCAAGTCGCTCTCGGCGCACCCCATCGGGCCCAACCTGGTGGCCTGCCCCACCTGCGGGCGCCTGGAGATCGACCTCTTCAAGCTGACCAGGGAGATCGAGCCCTACATGGCGAAGATCAAGCGCTCGATCACCGTCAGCGTGATGGGCTGCGTCGTGAACGGGCCGGGCGAGGGCGCCCACGCCGACATCGGGATCGCCGGCGGCAAGGGCCGCGGCATCCTCTACAAACACGGCCAGGTGGTCCGCAGCATGGACGAGGCCGAGCTGCTGCCCGCGATCATCCAGGAGCTGGAGAGGATCGCCGCCGAGGACGCCGCGGGCGTCAAGGTTTAGTGACCCGAAAGGGAAAGTAGTCCCGGAGCCGCCTCGCGGCCTTCCCGTAAGCTAGCCGCCATGAGTGAGGGACTGGCGCCCGACGCCGACCTGCCGGAGCGCGAGCCTGAGTACGTCGAGTTCATCCGCAAGAAGTCCGACGACTTCCCCGGCTGGTACAACGACGTGGTCCTCAAGGCGGAGCTGGCCGACTACACGCCGGTGCGTGGGTGCATGGTCATCCGGCCGTACGGCTGGGCGCTCTGGGAGAACATCCAGGGTGCGCTGGACCGGATGATCAAGGACACCGGGCACCAGAACATGTACTTCCCGATGCTGATCCCGGAGTCGCTGCTGATGAAGGAGGCGGAGCACGTAGAGGGGTTCGCCCCGGAGGTGGCGTGGGTGACTCATGGGGGCAGCGAGAAGCTGGCCGAGCGCCTGGCCATCCGCCCAACGTCCGAGGTCATCATCGGGACCCTCTACAAGAAGTGGATCCGCAGCCACCGCGACCTGCCGGTCCTGATCAACCAGTGGGCCAACGTGATGCGCTGGGAGATGCGCACGCGGCTGTTCCTGCGCACCGCAGAGTTCCTCTGGCAGGAGGGCCACACCTTCCACGCCACCAGGGACGAGGCGGTCGAGGAGACCGACAGGATGCTCGAGATCTACCGCGTCCTGGCCGAGGAGTGGCTGGCCATGCCGGTCCTGAAGGGCCGCAAGACCGAGGCTGAGAAGTTCCCCGGGGCGGACTACACCACCTCCATCGAGGCCATCATGTCGGACGGCAAGGCGCTGCAGTCCGGCACCAGCCACAACCTGGGTCAGAATTTCACGAAGACCTACGACATCGCGTTCACCGACCGGGAGAACACACGCCAATTCCCGTACGGCACGAGCTGGGGGATGTCGACTCGGATCATCGGGGCGGTGATCATGTGCCACGGCGACGACGCCGGCCTGATCCTCCCGCCGAGGGTCGCCCCGATCCAGGTGGTCGTGATCCCCATCTTCCGCGGTGAGGAGCAGAAGGTGACGGTCATGCGCGCGGTGTACGAGCTGCGAGAGGCGCTCAAGGGTGTCGCCCGGGTGCACGTCGACGAGCGGGACGAGAAGCCGGGTTACAAGTACAACGACTGGGAGCTTAGGGGCGTGCCCCTGCGGGTCGAGCTCGGGCCCCGCGACATCGAGGCCGGCCAGGCCGTGGTGGTTGACAGGCTCGACCGCGAGAAGCACCAGGTGCCGATCGCCGGCATCGCGGAGCGTATCGAGACCATGCTCACCGAGTTCCAGGCGCGGTTGTTCGGCCGCGCGCTGCGCACCCGCGAGGGCTTCCTGGTGGAGGTCACATCCCGCGCCGACCTGCTGGCGGCATTCGACGGCCGTAACTCTCTCGCCCACGGGCCGTGGTGCGGGGACCCGGGATGCGAGCTCGAGGTCAAGGACGCCACCCACGGCGCCACCATCCGGGTGCTCAGCGAGGAGACGCCGACCGGCGCCTGCGCGGCGTGCGGCAGGCCTGCGACCGCGGTGGCGTACTGGGCGAGGGCATATTAGGCCTTGACCAGTTGTTCGGTACCATTGCGATAGGGATGAGTTTGCCCGCTGCTGGACGGTTTCGCGCGGCCGGGATGCTGGTCGCGGGCGCGCTGGCGCTGATGGTTGGTGTCCCCGCGCGGGGATCGCTGCAGGCAGACGCCGCCTCGAGCACGGTGCTCCTTCGCGACGTCAGGGCAGCCACCGACCGGTTGGCGGCGACAAGCCAGGCCACTACCCCGGACGATTACATCCAGCCCGATACCCAGGTAGAGCCGTCCATCGCGGCGAACCCGAATAACCCCGACAACGTCGTCACCGGCTACCAGGAGGGAAGGGTTGCCGGCGGCGGTGACGCCACCAATGGCTTCGCCACCACGATGGACGGTGGCAGGACCTGGACCTACGGTGAGGTTCCCCACCTGACGTCCTATCCCGGGCAGAACGGGCCATATGATCGTGCCTCCGACGCGGTGGTGGCCTTCGGCACCGCCAACGACGTGTACTACAGTTCGCTGGTCTTCTCGCCGGTCAGCGGCACCGGTCTCCAGAGCGGCATGGCCATCAATGTCTCCCGCGATGGCGGGCACACGTTTGGAGAGCCGGTCTTTTTCGCCGACGACCAGCTGGCCGGATTGAACGACAAGAACTGGGTCGTCGTCGATAACTCGAGCGCGCCCGGACACCACAAGGGTCGGGTCTACGTCGTCTGGGACCGGATCGCGGCCGTCTACTACGACTACTGTGACGGCGGCTGCGACCAACTGTCGGGCTGGGCTTTCGGCGGCTCGTTCCACCAGCTCGACCTGGGATCGCCGTACGTCACGCAAGCGATCGGCGCGACTCCCGTGGTGCTCAATGACGGCAGCCTGGCGGTCATCTTCAACGCGGCCGCCGGGGGGGTCCCGACCGGTGCCTCCTCGGAACAGACGTTGAGCAGCTTCGCGACGGCCCGGCTGACCTGCGTGGTGGCGCCGCTGGCGGGTGGCCAGCCGTTTGGCACCCCACTGGTATTCGGTCCCCCGATACAGGTCGCGGACAACCTCCAGAGCAACGTGCGGGCGCAGCGCGCCGGGACCCTGCCTTCGGCGAACTACGAGGCCAAGACCGGCACCCTCGCTGTGACCTGGGAGGACGCGCGGTTCCACAGCGAGGCCTATCCCGTCAACGATGTCCTGGTCAGCACATCGTCCGACGGTGGGACGACCTGGTCGGCGCCGACCAAGGTCAACCCGTCCACGACCACGGACAACATCGACCGGTACAACCCCTCGATCAGCGGCGACGGCGCCGGTGGGCTCCACGTCGCCTACCGCTCACGGCTGGAGGGCGCCAACCTCAGAGATTTCAGTGCCAGCGCGCAGATGTACTACCAGGAGTCCACCGACAGTGGACGCACGTGGAGCGCCCCACTGCAGGTGAACACTCCTCCAAACAACCTCTACAACGGCGCATTCTCCCGCAATGGCACATTCGAGGGCGACTACAACGGTATCGCCAGCATCGGCCGCGTCTCCTACATCGTCAGGGAGGAGGCCTACCCGGTATCGCCCGGTGAACCCGTTGCGCTGGTCCCGGATCCCACCAACCCGGAGCGGCTCACGCTGCTCGATAGCGGCAAGGGCCACCAGCACCAGCAGACCTGGGTGGCTGTCGTTGGCCCTCCGCTCGCGGCCTCGACGACAAGCACCGGTCCAGCGGTGGCCGCCGCGCCCAGTCCGACCCCATCCATCCTGCCCATAACCGGGACGGCGGTGGGACCTCTTCGCCCGGCACCGGCACTGCTCGTGGTGCTGCTGGCAGCATTTCTTGCGCTGCCGGTGTTTCGCCGGTCAGGGACCGGCCGCTGACCTAGCGGACAGTCACCGCTCCCGCGTCTTACAGACGAGGTTGCGGCCGATAATTCGAGCATGACCTTCGACGACCTGCTCCGCCGCGCCGACTACCTCCACGAGGGTGATGTCGCGCTGCTGACCAAGGCGTACGCCACCGCGTCGAAGGCCCACCTCGACCAGAACCGGCTGTCGGGCGAGAAATACATCCAGCACCCGCTGGAGGTCGCCGACATCCTCGCGGGCCTGCGGCTGGACGGCGAGACGCTGGCGACCGCGATCCTGCACGACGTCGTCGAGGACACCTACATCACCCCCGCGGACCTGCAGCGGGACTTCGGGCCCGAGATCGCCCGACTGGTCGCAGGGGTCACCAAGCTGGACAAGATCTCCATGGCCTCGGCGGAAAAGACTGAGGCCGAGAACATCCGCAAGATGCTGGTGGCGATGGCAGAGGACATCCGGGTCGTGCTCATCAAGCTCGCGGACCGCCTCCATAACATGCGCACCGTGGCGGCGCTCCCGCCGGCCAGGCGTACTCGGATGGCCCGCGAAACAATGGACATCTTTGCCCCGCTGGCGCACCGGCTGGGCGTCTGGCAGATGAAGTGGGAGCTGGAGGACCTCGCGTTCTTGGAGCTGGAGAAGGAGCAGTACGAGGCGGTCGTAGGCCAGCTCAAGGTCAAACGCAAGGAGCGTGAGGCCTTTGTCGCCGATGTCAAGGAGATCCTCGGGCGAGAGCTTGAGCGGGTCGACATCAGCGCTGACATCACCGGCCGCCCCAAGCACGTTTACTCCATCCACAAGAAGCTCGAGGCGACGGGGAAGTCTTTCGACGACATCTACGACCTGATCGCGATCCGCGTGGCCGTCGACAGCATCAAGGATTGTTACGGGGTGCTCGGCGTTATCCACTCGCTGTGGAAGCCGATGCCGGGCAGGTTCAAGGACTACATCGCGATGCCCAAGTCCAACGGTTACCAGTCGCTGCACACCACCGTGGTCTCGCACTCGGGCGAGCCGATGGAGATCCAGATCCGCACCCACGAGATGCACGAGACGGCGGAGGTGGGGATCGCCGCGCACTGGCACTACAAGGAGGGCGGCAAGCGCGACGCCCGCATGGACGAGAAGTTCGGCTGGCTGCGGCTCCTGATGGAGTGGCAGAAGGAGATGCTCGACGCGGAGCAGTTCGTCGACCAGATCAAGGTCGACATCTTCCAGGAGGAGGTTTTCGTCTTCACCCCCAAGGGCGACGTGCGCAGCCTGCCCGCTGGCTCGACGCCCATCGATTTCGCCTACCGGGTGCACACCGAGGTCGGCCATCACTGCATCGGCGCCAAGGTGAACGGGCGGATGGTCAGCCTGGAGACCCCGCTGCAGAACGGCGACATCGTCGAGGTGTTGACGACCAAGAGTGCGCATGGCCCCAGCCGGGACTGGCTGAATTTCGCCAAGAGCTCGTCAGCACGGGAAAAGATCCGCCAGTGGTTCAAACGGGAGCGGCGTGACGAGAACATCACTCGGGGCAGGGAGTTGCTGGACAAGGAGCTGCGGCGCCTGGAGCAGCGGTCACTGGGGGCGGTCGACGAGGCGACGCTGAAGGCGGTCGCGCGCGAGGTCCAGTACAACGAGCTGAACGACTTCTACGCGGCGATTGGATATGGCGACCTCAGCGCGCAGTCGGTGCTGCTGAAGCTGGTGGCGCGCCAGCCCGCGGTCGAGACGCCGCTCACCCCCTTGCCGCCGACGCCCAAAGAGTCGCTGAGTGGCAACGTCAAGGTGCAGGGGACGCGCAACATGCTCACGTCCCTGGCGCAGTGCTGCAAGCCCGTCCCGGGGGACCAGATCAAGGGTTACATCACCCGCGGTAAGGGCGTCAGTGTTCATCGTGTCGACTGCGCCAACATCCGCAATGCCCAGCACCCGGAGCGGGTCATCGACGTCGAGTGGGATCGCTCCGCGCGGGAGATGTTCCCGGTGTCTTTGAAGATCGAGGCCTGGGACCGCACCGGCCTCCTGCGCGACATCGCCACGGTGATCGCGGCCCAGAACACCAACCTCACCGGCGTCGAGGTGCAGGTCTACGACGACAAGACCGCGGTGATCAGCGCCGGCGTGGAGGTCGCCTCCCTCACCGACCTCTCGCGCCTGCTGGAGAAGATCGAGCAGGTCAAGGACGTGCACACCGTGGCGCGCGATACCTAGCCTGGATCCACCGATGCCAAGCTTGCATCTCCGGCGCTGGACGCCCGATTTGGGCGTCGCCGGCTTCGCCCGCTGCGCGGGCCTGCGCTGCTCCCTCCCGCACCTACGGGTGCGCTCGGTCCGCGGCTCGGCCGGCTCCTTCAACTCGAACGTCCATCATCCGGGTCTGCGGCGCTCGGATCGATGGATCCAGGCGTAGATGGCCGTGCGGCGGTTCGCCGCGCGTGTCGTGGTGGTGGACGCCGACGACCGGGTCCTGCTCTTCAACTGGGCCAACCGTAAGAAGGGGACCAACTGGTGGGCGACCCCCGGCGGGGGCCTGGAGGAGGGGGAGAGGTCGAAGGCCGCGGCCATCCGGGAGCTCGTCGAGGAGGCGGGTATCGAGGTGGACGACCTCGAGGGTCCGCTCTGGAAGTCCAGCCACTTCTTCCGCTCGAGCGAGGACCTCGTCCACCAGTTCGAGACCTTCTTCCTGGCAAGGGTGAAGTCCACGGTGGTCAGCACTGACGGACTCGACTCCTTCGAGGCCGACATCACCCTCGGGCACCGATGGTGGCCGCTGGATGAGATGGAGACGACCAGCGAGGCCATCTACCCAAAGGGGCTCGCCGGCCTGGTGCGTGACGTCCTGCGCGATGGGGTGCCTGAGAAGGCCCTGGCGATCAAGGGCTGACGGACTCCTGCCCCGGCGAGCGCTGGGGCGTCGATACAATCCCGAGGTGCCTCCAGTGCGATCTGTCGCAGGTATGCGCGACCTGCTGCCCGCCGACATGGCGACGTGGAACCTGCTATTCCGCGGCGCTTCCGAGCTCTGCGAGCAGCGCGGATACCTGCCGATCATCACGCCGGTGCTGGAGCACACCGAGGTCTTCGCCCACGGCGTGGGCGCCGCCACCGACATCGTCGAGAAGGAGATGTACACCTTCGAGGACAAGGGCGGCCGCTCTCTCAGCCTGCGCCCGGAGGCGACCGCGTCGGCGGTGCGAGCCTACTTCGAGGGGGGGTTGAACCAGGGCCCACAGCCCACCCGGCTGTGGTACGAGGGGCCGATGTTCCGCTACGACCGGCCGCAGAAGGGGCGCTATCGCTCCTTCCGGCAGTTTGGCATCGAGGCCATCGGCGACGAGGCTCCAGAGCTCGACGCCGAGGTCATCGAGCTGGCGTGGTCCTGGCTCCGCCAGAGCGGACTGGACGACTTCACCCTGGAGGTCAACAGCATCGGCGACTACCGCTGCCGGCCGGCCTACCGCGAGTTGCTGCGGGACTACTACCGGCCGCACGTGGGCGAGCTATGCGACAACGACCGCCGGCGATTCGAGACCAACCCGATGCGCCTGCTGGACTGCAAGGTGCCCGGCTGCCAGCCCTACCAGGCCGCCGCCCCCAAGATCATCGACAACCTATGTGAGGAGTGCGCCGTCCATCACCAGCGCTTGCTGGCGGCGCTCGACGCGATGGAGATCAGCTACAACGCCAACCCCACCATGGTGCGCGGCCTCGACTACTACACGCGGACGGCCTTCGAGTTCTGGGATCCCGGCATCGGGGGCCAGCAGAATGCGCTGGGCGGCGGCGGGCGCTACGACGGGCTCGCCGAGGTCCTTGGTTTCCCATCGACCGCGGGCGTGGGCTTCGCGATGGGGGAGGACCGGCTCGTGCTCGCGCTGCAGGAGCGGGGTCAGGGGGGCGCCGAGCCGCGGCCGGAGGTCAGCATCATCCCCGCCGCCGAGGGCAGCACCCTTGCTGCGATCCGCCTCGCGACCAGTCTGCGCGCGGCCGGCCGCACCGTGGTGGTGCAATGGGGAGCCCGCAGCCTCAAGGCCCAGATGCGGCAGGCCGAGAAGCGGGGCGTGCGCTGGGTGCTGATCCTGGGAGAGGAGGAGCTGGCGTCGGAGGAGGTGACCCTGAGGGCGATGGCCGGGGGCAACCAGGAGCGAGTGTCGCAGCGGCTGGTGGTGCCACGGATCAGCGAGATGGCGCGGAGTGAGGGGTCGCCGGTTGGGGGGTGGGCCCCGGCATGACCGCACGGACGCTCGGAGGTTCACTGCGCAAGGCCGACGCCGGCAACGTGGTCCTGCTGCAGGGCTGGGTGGACCGCCGCCGTGACCACGGAGGGGTGCTGTTCGTCGATCTCCGCGACCGCGCGGGCATCGCGCAGGTGGTCTTCAACCCGGAGCTGCAGCGCGGGGCGTTCGAGGTCGCCGACACCTTCCGTCTGGAGTACGTCGTCGAGGTCGAGGGCGAGGTGCGCGAGCGGCCTGCGGACGCCGTCAACCCCGACATGCCCACCGGCGAGGTGGAGGTCGTGGCCACGGCGGCGAAGGTGCTGTCGAAGGCCAGGACGCCGCCCTTCCCGATCAACGAGGAGAGCACGGTCGACGAGCGAATCCGAATGCGCTACCGCTACCTCGACCTCCGCCGAGAGCGGATGCAGCGCAACCTCCGCATGCGCCACCACGTCACCAGGACCATTCGCGAGTACATGGACGCCAACGGCTTCCTCGAGGTCGAGACCCCGATCCTCTACAAGACCACCCCAGAGGGGGCGCGAGACTTCCTGGTCCCCAGCCGCCTCCACCCGGGCGAGTTCTACGCCCTGCCGCAGTCACCCCAGACGCTCAAGCAGTTGCTGATGATTGCCGGGGTCGAGCGCTACTACCAGATTGCGCGCTGCTTCCGTGACGAAGACCTCCGCGCCGACCGCCAGCTGGAGTTCACCCAGCTGGACTTCGAGATCTCCTTCACCAGCCAGGAGGAGATATTCGGGCTCATGGAGCCGATGTTCGCGCGGCTCTGGAGCCTGGTGGGCGCGGAGCTGGCCACGCCCTTCGACCGCGTGACCTACCGGGAGGCCATGGCCCGCTATGGCAGCGACAAACCCGACCGCCGCATCGGGATGGAGATCGCCGATCTCAGCGAGGTGTTTCGGGAGAGCGCGTTCAAGGTCTTCTCCGGGGCAATAGCCGGCGGCGGCGTGGTGCGCGGCCTGGCCGTGCCGGGGGGCGCCAACCAGCCGCGCCGAGAGGTGGACGCCTGGGTCGACTACGCCCGCGGCCTGGGCGCGAGGGGCCTGGCCTGGCTGCCCGTCACCGGGGAGCCGAGCGGTCCGGTGGCCAACAACACCTCGCCGCAGGAGCGCGCCGCCGCCGCCGCCGCGACAGGCGCCCGAGAGGGGGACATGGTGATCTTTGCCGCCGGCAGCGAGAAGGAGGCCGCGACGCTGCTGGGCTTCATGCGCCTGGAGATTGCGCGCCGCGTCGGGATCAAGCCGGACCGCGAGTGGGACATGTTCTGGGTCACGGAGTTCCCCATGTTCGAGTGGAACGAGACCGAGAACCGCGCCGACGCCATGCACCATGCATTCACCCGCCCGTACGACGAAGACCTGCCGCTGCTAGAGACCGAGCCGCTGAAGGTCCGTTCGATCGCCTACGACATCGTGTGCAACGGCCTCGAGCTCTCCAGCGGTAGCCTGCGGATCCACGACAGCGAGGTGCAGTCGCGGGTCTTCTCGGCGCTGGGCATCAGCCCGGAGCAGGCGCAGTCGCGCTTTGGCTTTTTCCTCGAAGCCCTGCAGTACGGCACGCCTCCCCACGGCGGCTTCGCCCCCGGCATCGATCGCATCGTTCGCCTGCTCTGCGGAGAGGAGGACATCCGCCAGGTGATCGCCTTCCCCAAGACCCAGCAGGGCCAGGACCTGATGGCCGGGACGCCGTCACCCGTGGATCCCGGCCAGCTGGGAGAGCTTGGCCTCGGCCTGCGCACCCAGCCGCGCCCGCCAGGCGACCCGACCCTGGCGTAGGCGCCCGTTGCCCCCGGTTGTCGTCCTCTTCGTCCTCGCGGTTCTGATCCTCGCGCAACTGTTCCACACCCTCTTCCCGGGCCGGATCACCTACCTGCGCCGCCTGATCCTCGCCGTGGTGGGGGTTGCGCTGGGGGAACTGGCCGGGCGCCTGGTGCTGTCGGGGCCAATGCTTGGTGAGCTCCACGTGGGCTGGGGGATTGCCCTGACCACCGCGCTGCAGCTTCTGGGCAACCGTTTCCTGCGCGAGCCCACGCCCTAGGCAGGTTCCGCGCGCCAGGTCAATAGCAATAAACCTGATAGCGTTGGTGGTGCCACCCTCGTGAGGGGCGTGGCGTTGCAGTGCAGGAGAGGTTGAGCGGGTTGAACGTCGATTCCCTGAAGGGTTCGGTCCCCGGCAAGGTCGTCGTCAAGTTCGGCCAGGACCAGGGCCTCAACTGGGCGACGCTGATTGCCTGGAGCGCGCTGCTGGCGATGTTCCCGATCCTGCTCCTGGGAGCCTCGATCGTAGGGCTGGTTCTTGGCATGGCGGGCATCAGCGAGGCCCAGATTGTCGGCAAGGTGTCGGGGGCGATCCGCGACCAGGGCACCCAGGAGGTGGTCAAGAGCGCGCTGACGTCATTCAAGCAGCGGAGCGGGATCTTCGCCGTCGTCGGCTTCCTTGGCCTGCTGTTCGGCGGCTCTGCCCTCTTCGGCTCAATGGAACAGGGCTTCGCGATCATCTACCACGCCGCCCCGCGCTCCTTCGTCAAGCAGAAGCTGGTCGCGATATTTCTGATCGTGCCCTTCTCGGTGCTCGCCGGCCTGGCCATCGTCAGCTCGAGCGTGCTGCCCGCCCTCAAGAACGTGCCCAACGTGCCTGATTTCCTCAGCGGCGGCCCCCTGTCCTACCTGCTGCAGATCCTGCTCGGCGCGATCACCGGCTTCCTGCTCTTCGCGTTGATCTACTTCATCGTCCCCAACCGCCGCCAGGAGTGGACCAAGGTCTGGCCGGGTTCGCTGTTGGCGGGGACCCTCTTCTCCCTTCTGGTGTTGCTGTTCCCCTTCTACCTGGAGGTCAACAAGGGGATCCAGAACTACGGCAAGACCCCCGCGCTGCTCCTCACCCTGATGGCATTCTTCTTCTTCCTCGGCATCATCACGATGGTTGGCGCGGAGTTGAACAGCGTCCTCTACCCGGTGCCGGTGGAGCAACCCAATACCGTGCCGGGGGTCACGCCGGACCCGAAGATCGCCACGCAGAAGTTGGCAGGTTCAAGCGAGGCCGAAAAGCATGGCGGCACTGTCTCTGATCATGGCGTCGCGGTGCTGACCCCGGAGATGGCCGAGGAGGCCAATGCCGGGATCGCCGGGCTGGCGGCGGCACGGGAGCGCGTCGGCAAGGCCAGGACCCTGGTGGGCGTCGGGGCCCTCGGCTGGGCCCTCGGCATGGCGCTGGGCCGCCGAACCGCAGGGGGCCGGCGACCCCTGTAGGGGTCACGCCGCGGGGTAACGAACCTCGGGACTATGATGGTCGCCTGCGGCGGGGATCGTAGGAGGTAGCTGATGGCCCGGAACGAGTTTGCCCTAGGCGTGGCCCTCGGGAGTTTGGCGGGCTTTGCCCTTGGGTATCTCATCAAACGAGAGAGTTCGGAGAGCCCGGAGGAGCTGGCCGACCCCCAGACCATCGACCTCACGCCGGTGCTGCAGCGCCGGAGCGCGGCGGCGGCGATGGGTGAGGCAGCCCAGGCGTCCGAGTAACCCGTTTCCTGGAGGTCCACATGTGAGCGGTCCGAGAGCCCGCGGGGCGGTCACCGAGTTGAAGATCCCGGCGATGGCGCAGTACGTACTGGTCGCCAAGCGGGCAGCGGGAGCGCTGGGCACATGTGCGGGTTTTGGTCTTGATGCCATCGACGATCTCAACATCGCCCTGGCCCAGGCGTGCGAGAAGGGCATCACTGCCGGCGACCGCATCTGGGGTCCCGGCAATGGGATGCTCAAACTGACCTTTCGTCTGGTCGACGGCGGCATGGAGGTCGAGGTCAAGAGTGTGCCCAACCGGGGAGGAGCGGGCGACGATGACGCGCGCCGCCGTGAGGTGGAGCTGGAGCGGCAGGCGGAGGAGATGCGTCGCACGGCGGCGTTGCTTTCTCGGGAGGTCGAGATCGAGCGTCAGCAACGAGTCCGGGCACGGCGCGAAGCCCAGGCCTTGAGGCGTGCTGCGCCAACCCAGCCGGCCCGCGAGCAGGAGCTGATCGAGACCATGACCGAGAGCCAGCTCGAGGATGTCGCCGTCAACATGATCCGCCTCTTCGTCGACGAGTTGCGATACAACGTCGACGCGCATGGCAGCATGCGCATGCGGATGGTCAAGTACGTCGCCGACTGACCGCCGCAGACCCGGGTCCCCGCAGCACCACTGACGAACAGCGCGAGCTGTTTCGGGCTTTCCACGAGTCCGGCGACGAGGTCGCGCGGCAGAAGCTGGTCGACGCCTACACCAACCTCGTGTACTTCCTGGCGCGCAAGTTCGCCGGGCGGGGTGAGCCCCTGGAGGACATCGTCCAGATCGGTTTCGTGGGCCTGTTGCTGGCAATAGAGCGCTTCGACCCGGACCGCGGACTCGAGTTTTCGACGTTCGCGACCCCGACCATCGTGGGCGAGATCAAGCGGTACTTCCGAGACAAGAGCTGGGCCATCCGAATCCCGCGCCGGCTGCAGGAGATGAACCAGCGTGCTCGCCTGGCGGGCGAGAAACTCCAGGCCCAGCTTGGCAGGGCCCCCAGCGTGCAGGAGCTCGCCGAGGCCATGGGGGTGGAGACGGAAGAGATCCTCGAAGCCTACGAGGCCAGCCCGGCGCAGCAGACCGTGCCCCTGGAGTCAGGACCGGAATCAACGCCTGATGGCGACGACGGCCGCGCACTCGCGGACCGCCTCGGCAGCACGGACAGCAACCTGGAGCGCGTCGAGATGCGTGATCTGCTGGGCAGTGCTATGAACCACCTCACCCCGCGTGAGCGCCAGATCATGTACCTGCGGTTCGTCGAGGAGCTGCCACAGAGTGAGGTGGCAACGCGCCTTGGGATCTCGCAGATGCATGTTTCGAGGCTGCAGCGGGCGGCGGTCGAGCATCTCCGCAGCCGCCTTGGAGAAGCGCTTCCCGCCTGAGTCTACCCACGCGGCCGGCGGCAGCCTGCTCAATTGAAGTTCGGAACCTTGACTCTCCGCGCCGTGGCATGTATCGTCGATAGCAAGACTGACGGCCACCTTGTGGTCTTTAAAGACGCCCCGGGGTGGTGAATGTGAGCATGGGACACGAGCGCCTCTTGTCGTTGGCGCAAGCCGCTCGGAGCCGAAAGCTGGCTGGAGTATGCGCCGCGCTCCTCATTGCCCTGACCGCCAACATCGGCGGCGGCATCACTCCAGCGCTGGCCCTTCACAACTCGGGCGTCTTTGAGCTGGATGGCGACATAGCCCGCCAGTCGGCGACGACACCGCCGTACGACTGGGCCGATCTGTTCAACGCATCGGGCACCCCGATCAACGTCGGCGCGCCGCTGCTCACCTCCGCCTTCACGGCCGACTACGCGCTTCCCGACACCACCTACTTCGCCACAGCCAGCAAGGACATCTATCCGCTCAGTCAGTGGGCCTGCTCGAGTCAGAACAAACCTCTCCCGGCGGACGACCTGATTAACGGTTACGCCGCCGTCTTCCAGCCGACCTTGGGACCCGACGCGGGCCACGTCCTGCTCTACCTCGGCCAGGAGCGGCTCAAACCCAACGGCGCCACCGACGCCGGTTTCTGGCTGTTCTCGGATCCCGCCGTCAGTTGCACCGGGGGAGTCGGGAATACGACCTTCAACGGCACCCACACCGTCGGCGACCTCCTGGTGGTGGCTGAGTTCGGCGGCGGGGGGGTGACCAGCA
This sequence comes from Candidatus Dormibacteria bacterium, assembly GCA_046262455.1. GTDB lineage: Bacteria > Chloroflexota > Dormibacteria > DASZGP01 > DASZGP01 > JAXDLW01. The sequence goes on from JBHEMS010000079.1 coordinate 28,492, forward strand.
TCAACGTATACGAATGGGACGGCGTCGCGCCGACCAACATCCATCTGGTGGCGTCCGGCGTGGACTGCACGTCACTCAGCACAGGCACATACGACGGCGTGTGCGGCCGTGTCAATACGGCCAGTATCAACGCCCCCTGGCCGCCCTTCAACACTGCCGCCAACACCCTGTCCCCGGGCACCTTCTTTGAGGCCGGTATCGACCTCACAGCCATCTACTCTCCGGGGCAGGTTCCGTGCGTCCAGACCTTCCTCCCGGAGACCCGGTCCTCGCCGCTGACCACGGCCGACCTCAAGGACTACGGGATCACCCACCTCGGGGGTACAGCTGGAATCTGCTACAGCCCGACGCTGAACACCCAGCTCCAGCCAGCCTCGCCCGTGACCGCCGGCACGCTGGTGAATGACACCGCAACCCTGAGCGGTGCCAGCTACGCCCCCAAGGGGACGGTGACGTACAAGGTTTTCACCGACTCCAGCTGTACCATCCCGTCGACCAGC
>JBHEMS010000080.1:0-13350 GCA_046262455.1 Candidatus Dormibacteria bacterium
GGTATCAGGACAGCCAGGCCAAGGAGGGCATCGGCGAGCTGTTCGCCGACACGCGCCTGGCGGTTGACCGCGTGGCTGCGGAGGCCCACGTAGCGGGCCAGGGCAACGGCGATCACAGACACCAGTAGCAGCCACAGTGGAACCGCCAGCTGGCCAGACAGCACAAGCGCGAGCCCATCCAGGGCGGCAAAAGTCGCGGCTGTCCCCAGCATCCACGCGGCGGTTCCCACCAGCCAGCTGTCGATGGTCTCGGACGAGCCGGCGATCACCAGCAATAGCCCAATATCCAGTTCCTCGCGCAGGCGCCGCAACAGTGGCAACCGGCCGCCGAGGCGGTCGCCGAGGCCGGGGGCGCCTTCGAGGCCCCGCAGCTTCGCCAGGCGTTGCCAGTGCCGTATCTCTGGCGGCGTATACGCATCCAATCGCCACAGCGCCCCCGCATAAGCGAGGCATGCACCTAAGGCCAGCCAGTGTGGCGCGATGGCCAGGGTGGGCCAGACCGAAACGGCCATGCGGGTCACACGCTACCCAGGCCCCGAAGCTCGTTGCGATACGCCTCGAGGTCCCACCGGGTGAACGTCCTCAAACGGTAGAGGCTAGCGACCAGTCCGAGGACCAGGGCGAAAGCCATCGCCGCGACTGCGAGCAGCACCTGGCCTGCAAAACTCGCGAACCCATGCCTGATGGCGTCCACGCGGATTAACGCGAGGAACATGCCCAGCATGATCAGGCTCATGGCAACCGCCTGTGAGCGCTTCTGGGTCATTGCCTCCAACGCGTCGACCTGTTCCGTCAGCTTGGCCTCCATGACCGGGAGCACGACCCTTTCGAGCATGATCACGAGGTCCTCCTGTCGTCGCGTTCGGCTCGCGAGGAGGGCGATACACAACATCTCAGCCTCCGGCACCCGGGCGCGATTCGCCATCTGCACGAGGGCTTCGTCGATCAACAGAGCGGGATCGCCCAGCGGCTGCAGGACCCACTCGAGCCCGTATGGGGGATTGAGCCCGCTGTCGCGCAGGACGACGTCGATGCCCTGGTTCCTGCGCATCCGGCTGATCATCGTGCGTACCCAGTCCACCAGTGTCCGTTCCCTGCGCAGGCGGCGCGACGCGGCTCGGCCGCTGAAGAGGTACGGCACGACAAATACCATCGCGATTGGCGCCGCGACAATGAGGAGAGGAATCCCCGTGGGCATCGCGGCAATGAGCGCCGCGACGATGGCCAGGATTCTCACCGCCAACCAGGACCGGAAGCGCCATCCGAGGCTTGCCGCAAGGTCCCGCTCGCGCTCGGCGATCGGTCGGAACCTGCTGGCGAGTCGCGGATGCAGCAGGACGTCACCCCCACCTACCGCCGCTGCCAGCGCGGCGGCCAGCGCAAGGAATGCCAGGTAGAGGCTGAAGACCAGTACTGGGGAGGATCTCATGTGCTATCGGGGATTTCATCCCCAAGCACCGGGCGCAACCTTTCCTGCAACCGGATCGGTAGGTTGTCCAGTGCGCGCTCCACCCGGCGCAGGCCGCGCACCGCGTTGCCTTCGTAGATCGGCCGCGAGTTGCCCCCAGCGTCCACTGCCACGATTCCGGAGATGCGCCGGGTTCCGTCGGTGTACTTGGTCAGGTGGATGACGACGTGGATCGCCTGCTGCAGCACCTCTTCCGCGAGCCGGTCCTGTCCGCGAAAATCTTGACTCTGGAGCATGTAGTTGCGTGCCTTGTTGACAGCCAGCGCGGCGCTGTCGGCGTGGATTGTGACCATGCTGCCATCGTGTCCTGTGGTCATCGCCTGGACCACGTCGACCATCTCCGCCCCGCGCGCCTCGCCCAGCAGAATCCGGTCGGGGGTCACGCGAAGCGCGTTCTTGACCAGGTCCCGCATCCCGATTCCAGCGCTACCAGCATCCGACCCCGGCTGCTTGCCGCCTGAACGGGTGACGTCCGGCACGGTGGTGAACGCGTACAAAAGGTTGACCCAGGGCTGACCATCGCCGCGGTCCTGCTCGAGGTGCAGCTCAGCGCCGTCCTCGATGGTCACGATCACCTCATCCCGTGGGATGAGCGTGGAGAGCACGCGCATAAGCGTCGTCTTGCCCGAACCCGTCCCACCCGCGATGAGAAGGTTGCAGCGCCCGCGCACGAGGGCCTCCAGAAAACGTGCTACCCCCGGAGACATCATTCCCTGGCGCACGAAATCCTCGAGGTATCGAAAACGGGTGGGCTGCGGGAATCGCACCGCCATCTGAATGTCGGATGCGAGGGCCACCGCCGGCTTGATGGCGACCGATAGACGCAGCAGGCTTCCAAACGTTGACTCGGCAATGGGGGTCGAGGTGCTCAGTGCGCGGCTGCCTACCACACCGGTGAGGCTCAGGGCTTCGCGCATCAGCGCCACCAGGTCGTCATCATTGCGCAGCGGGTTACCGCCCTCGATCTGTACTTTCTGGCCGCCGACGCGAGCCACCCAGCGGTCATAGCCAAAACAGCCGAGCTCTTCGATGCCTTTGAGCAAATAGAGGAGTCGAGACAGGGGCCAGAAGAAGGAAGCCCGTACTCGCACTGCATCTATAGCGGTTTCGTAGTACACGCGCGACGATTGCAGTCGTTCAGCCACGGTCGCGTTCAGGCCCAGGCGCTCGCGCTCGGCCGCGGAACTCATCACGCGCTGGAGCAGCCGCTGGGCGTCTTGCGGCAGGGCTTCCTCCTGCGCAACAGTTCGCACGCCGGGCGGGCGCTCAGCCTTGATCGCCTCCGCAACAGGCACAGCGATCTCTTCGAAGTCAGCGAGGTCCGGCCAGGGGACGGTGGGCAGGTCGTCCGGGGACGACGGTGCCGGGTACCATGCCGCCTCGTCCATCAGCCGGGTGCCATCGCCTGCGCCAGTCGCAGGGTATCCGCCAGACCCGGTTGCTCGAGGACGCGACCTTCATAGGTGGCCTGGCGACCACGGCGGTCGTCCCAGTCGAACTGCCAGGTCGGATAGCCGGGCAGCTGGACGCCCAGCACCTCTACTGCGACGCGCGCCATGCGGCTATCCCGTCGTTTCATCACGACCAGGTCGGCCTGCGGAATGCGCGCGAATTTCAGTTGTTGAATTGACCCCGGCAGGAGGGTGGGGTCGTCGCGCAGGACCACGAGGGTGCGCCGTACCGCATGGGCGATTGTCTCGGCGGTGACCCGGGGCGACTCCAGGTCGGGAAACGCCAGGGGACAACCGAGGTCGACGACGACGAAATCGGTTGTCATCCCTATCAGGGCGCCGTGAAGTCGCGGGAGGAGGCGGCCCAGTGAGGGACCGGAGAAGCCGCGCAGCCCCGGCACCACGCGCAGCGAACCGCGGGTGTGGTGGGTCACCGCCTGGGAGTCAAGGGCGCGGGGATCGATGTCGTTGGCCGTCAGCAGGTTGGCAATCCCCCGGCCCTGGGTATCCAGTTCCAGTGCGTCGGCGATGGTGCCGCCCATCATGTCGGCATCGACCAGGGTCACCGATCGAGTTGCCGACAGGTCCCACGCCAGGCTCATCGCGAAGGTACTTGACCCCTGGCCAGGCCGCGTCGTCAGGACCGCGACGGGGTAGCTCATCAGGGAGACGGGGATGGGCGGGTCCCCGAGCCTCCCTGCGCGATTCCAGACAGCCGACGGGCCGCCTCGCTTCCGGAGAGAGCGCCTCCATCCGGGACACCGGTGCCGTTGCTGCGAGCAGCGAGCAAGGTCGCGGAGCTGCCATACAGGGCTACCCACAGTTGTTCGTCGCTGGCCGGCACCTGGATGGTCGTTGGGTTGAGAACCGTGATATCCCGGCCGACCAAGGTGGCTTTGCCGTTTTCGACGGCGTAGATGTCGATGGTCTCTGCGGCCGCGGGCTGGTACCCGCCAAGTTTCACCGGGACCGCGACGAGCGGTGCCCCCTCGACGTCATCCTGCCGCAGGATGTCCCCGGGCGAGAGCGCATGCACCGCGTACCGGCCGGCCGGTGACGAGGCAACGTACGAGTAGGGGTCGCGGGACGCCGGGATGTGGTCCTCGCGCACGCTGGCAAGGTCCAGAGGGGCGCCGGCCGCCGCGCTCCTGGTCATCACCCAGACTGCCCGCGTCTCCTGGCCGTGGCCAATCGTGTCCACTGCGAGAAACGCGAGGACCACCAGGAGGGCGCCGGTCAGGACGGCAACCTGCAGGCCTCGCCGGCCGCCCAATCGCTCGATGATGCTCATGCTCTATCTCCTCCCATCACGGTGCGGTCCCCTGGCTCTCGCCGACCGCAATGGTTCCCGTGTGGCCCCGGGTGATGGTAAGCCCGGGACCATAGACGGCGAATACGAGGGGCATACGATGACTGACCCGCGACGTCACGGATCGATTGTCCGGGCTCAGCGTGCAGCGCACCTCGGACGGCGCGAGGCCGGATGTCAGCACCGCCGCCTCGACGCAGACGGCTGTTGCCCGTCCTCCGTCGAGGGTGACCTGCCCGTCTCGTAGGGCTGTCCGGTTCACCTGGCTGGCGCCCGCCTGGGCTCCCACCAGCGCCCCGTTGTCGTACCGGCCTGCGGCGTCGTAGAGGAGAATCACGTCGCCCACCAGCGCGATCAGCCCGCTTAGCACAAGCGCGAGGACCAGCGCGAACATGATCGCCACCTGTCCCTTCTGGGACCTCATCAGCGGGTTCGGAACTCCGACGCATATGAGACCGCCGTGGCCGCGATCCGAGGGTTGGTGGGCCAGGCGACAGCGAGCGGCGTCCGGTCAAATCGCAGCACCGCGGACGCATTGCACGTGACTCTTGGCCCGCTGTGGCTGCATGAAAAACCGCGGATGTCCACGTACCCGTACTGCCGCATGGTGCCAAGAAAGGTTTCTGACTCAGCTGCGGCGGAGGCCGCGGAGTCGTCGCGGAACGTTGCCGCCGTCGTGCTCGCCAGGGCTGTTGCCGCCCGGAGGTCGTGGGCCGTTTCCAGCCAGAGCAGCAGACCGAGGAATCCGAGGACGATCGCCAGCATCACGGGCAACACCATCGCCATCTCCACGACGGCCTGGCCCGGCGCGTCAGCAAGGCCTTTCAACGCTTGAATACCGCCGTGTGCACCTGCGCGTATATGTCCAGCGGCAGGGTGAGACCGCCGGCTCGGGGCGAAAGGAAACTGGCCGGGTGGCCGATCACCTCCACGCGCACGGTGTCCGACGTTGGAGCACTGGTGCAGACGAACACCGTAGCCATCGGGATTGTGTCCAGCGCGGGACATGGAGCCGGCGCCGCCGCCTCAACCTCGATGCGGGTACCGGGCATGGCGCTCGCCAGCAACCGCACCGCCTCGGCGCGGGCCTCAGCGAGGGCGGGCTGGTTCAGGTTCCCAGCCTGCGCACCGGCTGCAATGCGCGCCCCGGCAGCCGTGGCATTGACCGCGCTCGCGCGTTCCAGCGTGTAGAACCCGGCGGAAACGGCAAAGAACAGAAGGAAGAAAAAGAGTGGCGCAACGAATGAAAACTCCACCAGCGCCTGGCCCGCCTGCGGGCGCGCCTCGGTGAAGCAAGATGGACGCCGGTCGTGCGTTGTCACTTTGTGCGCATTCTGAAGGGGGGGAGGGATTTCATGCCACACAATGGAGCCTTATGGGTAGGGACGCCCGGAGGACACTTCTCGTGGTCGGCCACGAGGTTGATCTTTTCGCCGCGCTGCGACCGGAGCTTGACCCGGCCATGGTGCAGGTGACCTGGACGGTTCCCGAACTCATCGCCGAGGCCGCCGACGCCGCTGTGCCATGGCCATGGGCGATCGCGGGGACAGGTGGTGAGCTCGCCGTGCCGGTCATAGAACCGCTCTCTGGATCGCCGGTTCTGTGGTTCTGGCTCGGCACCCCGCCTGCCACGGTTCCTTCTGGCACCCGTGCGCACGCCAAATGGCGAGAGGTCCTGGTCGACATCCAGGGGTGCCTCGGCCGCTGTGTCGGTGGCGTGCGGCTAGCCCCCAACCGCGGGCTGCTCTCACCCGAAGCCGGCCTTGTCCTATCGCCGGAGCTCGAAGCCTTGGTGTCGGCCGCGCCGGCGCCCATGCGCTTGTCATCGCGGGCGGCACGCGCGGCGGCGCGCGCCGTCGAGCGCCACAGGCTTCCACTCAAGTTCCACAACCGCGACGGCGCCGTAGCCCTCTCGGGCAGCTCGTAGACGTGTTCAACCAGGTCACCGTCCTGGTCCTTGAGGATGACCCGGACCAGTTGGCGAGCATCAGGACTCTGGTTGAGGGCAATGGCCTGCGCGCAGTCTGCGCGGAAAATCCATCGAAGGCGCTCAGGCTGATGGAGCAGCTGCCACCGGTACTGGCGATCGTGGACCGCGACATGAGCAAGGCCAACGACCGCGATCGCACAAGCCTCGACGTGCTAGCGGCGCTGGACCGCCGCCACCCCACCTGCACCGTCTTCGTCTTCTCGAACGCAATTGGGACTTTGGCCCAGCAGTCGCAGGTGTGGGCCGCGCACAAGAGCGCGATCCTGCATGAGAAGCGATTTGGCGAGGAGACCTTGCTCCGTCGCATTCGGCAGTTCGTGACCCCCACGATCGGTGACCTGCAGATGCGCGATGGCGCCGTCCGCAATCGCGCGACGGGCGCGATGGTCACCCACCGCGTGGCCTGTGCCCTGATGATGGCGTACCCGCGGGCGCTCACGCTCGCGGCTGCGGACCAGGTGAAGGCGGCCCAGCGCTTCCGGGATTGGCTGGGCGACAACAGCGTATGCGTTCGACTGGTCGCGAAAGGAAACCGGCTGTACGAGCTCGAGCTGGATGCGGAGGCATACAGGCGTGCGTTCCCGGAGGACCAGGGCAGCCCGGACCTCGACCAAGAGACGGTCCGCGAGTTCGACGACCTGACCCGGTGAAGCGAGAGGCCGGGGAAGCCTAGACTGTCCCTCCTGAGATAAGACGGGCTGGGAGGCCGGGATGGCGATCGAACTGGAGCGCAAGGGAGCCGAGAGCGGGGGCACCGGCACGTCCAGCAAGTGGGTGTACCTGTTCGAAGAGGGCAACCGGGACATGCGCGACCTCCTTGGCGGCAAGGGGGCCGGCAACGCCGAGATGACCAATGCCGGGTTGCCGGTGCCGCCCGGGTTCACAATCACCACCGCCGCCTGCAACGCCTACTACGAGAACGACGACTTCGCCCCGGGGATGATGGAGCAGGCGATCGCCGCGCTCTTCCACATCGAGGAGAAGGCGGGCAAGAAGTTCGGCGATCCCGAGAACCCGCTGCTGGTCTCGGTGCGCTCGGGCGCCAAGTTCTCGATGCCCGGGATGATGGACACCATCCTCAACCTGGGAATGAACGCCGAGGTCGCTGAGGGCCTGGCCAGGCTGACCGGGGACGAGCGGTTCGCGCTTGACGCCTACCGCCGCTTCATCCAGATGTTCGGCAAGACCGCCAAGGACATCGGCAAGCGGGGGGAGGGGGAGGACGAGAACCCCTTCGAAGACGCCCTCGAGGCGGCCAAGAAGACCGCCGGCGTCGACAACGACTCGGACCTGGACGCGGCCGCCCTGCGCGCGCTGGTCGACGAGTACAAGCGCATTTACCGTGACGCCATCGGCGAGGACTTCCCCGAGGACCCCACCGTCCAGCTGGCCGACGCCATCCGGGCGGTGTTCCGTTCCTGGATGAACCCGCGCGCGCGCGCGTATAGAAAGGCCGAGCGCATCGCCGACGACCTCGGCACCGCGGTCAACGTGCAGGCCATGGTCTTCGGCAACATGGGCGCGGACTCCGGCACCGGCGTGGCCTTCACCCGCAACCCGATCACCGGCGAGAAGGCGCTGTACGGCGACTACCTGCTCAACGCCCAGGGTGAGGACGTCGTGGCCGGCATCCGCAAGACGGAGCGCATCGACGCGCTGAAGCGCGAGCTGCCGGACGTCTACCGCCAGTTCGAGACCATCGCGGCTCAGCTCGAGAAGCACTACCGCGACGTGCAGGACCTGGAGTTCACCATCGAGCGCGGCCAGCTGTTCATGCTGCAGACGCGCGCCGCCAAGCGCACCGCCGAGGCGGCCATCAACATCGCCGTCGACATGGTCGACGAGGGCCTGGTCAGCGAGGACGAGGCCGTCATGCGCGTCGAGCCACGCCAGGTCGAGGCACTGCTGCATCGCCGCATCGACCCCGGCGCCGAGGTCGTCGAGATCGGCAAGGGCGTTCCGGCCAGCCCCGGTGCGGCCATCGGCGCGGCGGTGTTCGACGCCGACTCCGCCGAGGAGCGGGGCAAGGCCGGGGAGGCGGTGATCCTGGTGCGCGTCGCCACCGACCCCGATGACGTCCACGGGATGATCGCCGCCCAGGGGGTGCTGACCAGCTCCGGCGGCACCGCCAGCCACGCCGCGCTGGTGGCGCGGATGATGGGCAAGCCCTGCGTGGTCGGCGCGGACAGCATCGAGGTGGACCTGCGGCAGAAGCAGTTCACATCGGGCGGCGTGGTGGTCAAGGAGGGTGAGATCTTCACCATCGACGGGTCCACCGGCCAGGTCCTCAAGGGCGCAGTCGACACCATCGAGCCGGTGCCCAGCGAGCGCTTCCTCAAGCTTCTGTCCTGGGCCGACGGCGCGCGGCGCATGCAGGTGTGGGCCAACGCCGACTACCCGCGCGACGCCATCAAGGCGCGCGAGAACGGCGCCCAGGGCATCGGCCTGTGCCGCACCGAGCACATGTTCATGGAGCAGGAGCGACTGCCGATCGTCCAGGACATGATCCTCGCCAGCGAGCACGAGGAGCGGCGCAAGCACACCTTCGCCCTGCTGGACTTCCAGCGCTCGGACTTCGAGGGGATCCTGGAGGCAATGGACGGGTTGCCCGTGGTCATCCGGCTGATCGACCCGCCCCTGCACGAGTTCCTGCCCAGCTACGAGGAGACGCTGGTCGAGGTCACCCGGCTGGAGACCAGGGGCGAGGAGGGCGCGGAGCTCGAGGAGAAGCGGGCGCTGCTGAGCCACATCGCGGCGATGCGCGAGGCCAACCCCATGCTCGGCCTGCGCGGCTGTCGCCTGGGACTGACGCGCCCCGAGATCACCGAGATGCAGGTCACCGCGATCATCCAGGCGGCGATCGCGCTGAAGCGCCGCGGGCTGGACCCGCACCCCGAGATCATGGTCCCGCTGGTCGGGCTGGTCACCGAGATCCAGGCCGTGCGCGAGCAGCTGGAGGCGGTGGCCAAGCTGGTGATGGAGACCGAGGGCGTGGAGGTGGACTACAAGTTCGGCACGATGATCGAGGTGCCGCGCGGCGCGCTGGTGGCCGGCGAGATCGCGAACCACACCGAGTTCTTCAGCTTCGGTACCAACGACCTGACGCAGACCACCTTTGGCTACTCCCGCGACGACGCCGAGGGCAAATTCCTCGTCAGCTACCTGGAGCACGGGATCCTCAAGGAGAACCCCTTCCAGACCATCGACCGTGACGGCGTCGGGGAGTTGATGAGGATGGGCACCGCCGCCGGCCGCAAGACCCGCCCGGACCTCAAGATCGGCATCTGCGGCGAGCACGGCGGCGACCCGCGGTCGGTCGAGTTCTGCCACCAGATCGGCCTGGACTACGTCAGCTGCTCGCCATACCGCATCCCCGTCGCCCGCCTCGCCGCCGCCCAGGCCGCGATCACTGAGAAGAGCGCCACCGCGGAACGCGACCGTTAGTCTTGGCGGGTGTCGAGGCCGCGTTGATGGTCCCACGCCTGCGCCGTCATGGGCTGCGCGTGCTGACATTTTCGATGGCCCTCGCCGCGACTGCAGGCGCCCCGCCGGTCGCCGCCAGCGTGCCCCCGGGCCCGCTTGACCGGCACCCCCCGCTGGGACGGGTGGTGCGCACCGCGACCGCCGCCGTGCGCCCCGCTGCCAAGCCCATCGACGGAAGTGGCGCGGGTTGGGACCAGGGGGTTCGGCTTACGCACCTGGGCGGCAGTACCACCATCCAGGCGGGACAGCTGATCTACGAGGACTGGCTGATGGACGACCTCGGCGCGGCCCGCTCCTGCGTGGTGCAGCGGGAGGACACCACCGCGCCGCTGGTCGACATCACGTCCTTCGACAAGTACTACTCGGACGACTCCGCGCTGGGTGAGGAGTTGATCCCCGACGCCGACGCCACCGGCCTGTTGGAAACACCCCCAGGCAGCTGCCTCAAGGGTGAGGAGCGTTACGGTGACGCGCTCTACCCCCAGGGGGCGACGCCCGGGTCGGCGGACATCCAGGAACTCAGGGTTGCAGCGGACGCAGCGAACGTCTATTTCTTCGTCAGGCTGAACGCGATGACCGCCAGCGATAAACCGGTGGTCGCTGTCGCCATTGACAGCGACCACAACCTGGCCACCGGCACAGGGGATTGGGGCATGGGGTCGCTGGTGCAAACGCCCGGTGCGGACCATGTCATCACCATGACCCGGGGGGCGGTTTACATCGACGGCAGCCCCGCCGCGGGGTCGCGGGTGGCGGCCAACGACGGCGGGCGCGCCGGGCCGGCCAACCCCGGCGGGTTTGGCGGGTTCATCGAGGCCGCGGTGCCGCGGTCGGCGGTGGCGGCGACCTCGGCCTGGCGACTTTGGGCGGGCGCGGGTGTGTGGGACCCGACCGCGCAGCGCTGGAAGGCGCCACAGTACAGCACCGACCCCTCACCGAACGTCCTCAACCTGGCGTTCCGCGGGACCCAGGAGCCCTTCCGGGTCTGGATGGAGCACGACCAGGCCTTCGACCTCCGCCGGGGTTGGAACGGCACCGCCTCGGTGCTCGGGGCGCGCTGGGCGCAGGAGGTGGATATCGACAGCCTCGCCTCCGGGGCCAACGAGACCTGGCGGTTGGCACCCGGCTACTACACCAGAATCTTTAACTCCCGCGTCACCGATGGGGGCCGCGGCAGGAACCCGGCGGTGGAGAGCGAGGGCATCACCTCCCATCAGATGTACGGGCTCTACATCCCCACCGGCTACCGCCCCACGGTTCCCAACCGGATGCTCCTCTGGCTGCACTGGCGGGGGCCGGGCGACCACCAGGCAGCGTATTACGTCCCCGGGATGACCAACGAGCTGGGGGAGCAGCGCGGCAGCATCGTGGTGTCGCCGCGTGGCCGCGGCACCTCGGGATGGTACGTGGGGGACTCTCACATCGACGTGCTCGACGCCATGAACGACGCCCAGGCGTTCGTCAACATTGACCCCGACCGGGTGGACGTGGCGGGCTATTCGATGGGCGGCTGGGGCACGTACATGATGTCGATGATGTACCCGGACCGCTTCGCCGGGGCCTTCGCGACGGTGGGCCCGCCGGCCATCGGCCTGTGGGCCTACCCGCTGCCCCCGGACAGCCCCCAGAACGGCCGCCCGCTGTACTGGACCAACCCCATCGTGCACAACGCCGAGCACGTGCCCACCGTGATCTACCACGGCACCGACGACGAGCTGGTGCCGGTGAGCAGCGCCGTCGCCCAGGCCCAGACCTACCAGCAGAACAAGCAGCCGTACCGCTTCTTCCTGTTCCCCGGGTACGAGCACTTCAGCTTCGCCCTGACCGACGAGTACCTCGCGGCCCAGCAGTACCTCGGCACCCGTTCCCGGGTCAGGGACCCCGCCCACGTGGTGTACTCCCGCCTGCCCTGCCTCGACCCGGTCAACTGGAGCCCGCTGTACAACGAGCGCGCGGACCACGCCTACTGGGTCAGCGGGGTCACCACCCGTCAGACGCCATCTCGCTCGACCTGCGTGGACACCGCGTCATCGCTGGCCGATCTGAACGTCACCGGGACCATCGAGGTCACCTCCCACATGCGCCCGCGGTACGTTGACGTCGGCGGCCCGGTCGCTGGTGTGGCGACCGTCCCGCAGCACTCGACACCGGCGGTGATGACCGGGTACGAGCCCCAGCAGGGTGCGGCCCTGCCTCGGGAGAACGTTCTCGACGCCAACTTCAGCAATGTCCTGGCGGCGACTGTGGACACCACCCGCGCCGGCTTCGACCCCTGTGCCGCCCTGACGGTGAACACCGTCAGTGAGGCGCCGTCGACGCTGGCGCTGACAGGGGCCTTCACCGACCGCCTGGCGGTGCCCGCCGGGACCCATCAATTCGTCATTCCCTTGGGGGCCTGCAATCCCGCGGCATCAGCGGGCGGCGGCGGGCCGGTGACGCCGTCGGTGGGCAGTGGGCTTCCCTCCACCTCGACCGGCGCCGGGAGCTGGCTCCACGAGGCCCTCCGCCGCCTCATCTCCGCGGTCTTCCGCTGATCGGGAATTAGGCCGAGAGCTGCTCGGTCGGCCCGCGGGAGAACTGCGGCGGGATGAAGACGAACTCGCCCGAGGTCTCGTGTTTTGCCATCTGGTAGCCACCCTCGTGGACCTGCCAGTGGTGGTAGGGGCAGAGCATGCACATCTCCTCGATCAGGGTCTTGCCCCCATGCGAGTACCAGGTGATGTGGTGAGCCTCGCACTCCGCCGCCGGACGCCGGCAGCCCGGTCTCACGCACCGCGGGTGGAGCATCCGCAGCGCTCGCATCTCGCGCTTGCTGAGACTGCGCTTGAGCTTGCTGACCCCGACCGGCAGCAGCCTCCCGTCCAGCAGGACCTGGGTGATCGCGGCGTCGCAGGCCAGCCGCCGTACCGCCGCCCCGGAAAGGTTCACGCCGTACTGGGTCTCGGCCGCCGGGGAGCCCAGCTCGCCTGCCAACGCCCCGGCGGTGGTGGTGACCACCAGGTGCACGGGGGACAGGCTGTCGGTGGGTTTGGCGGCCCGGACCATGTCATCGAGGCAGATCTCGATGAACGCGTCGGCCCGGCGGCGACCCTTGTCGCGGTGGTCGTCGGGGCCGCAGCGGTCGGAGCGGGCATCGATGGCGGTGATGACCTGCAGATAGGCGGTGGGGTCAAGCTCGACGTTGACGAAGTGGCGGCCCTCGTCGGTCTCGCATACCGTCAGGTTGCGCAGCTCGACGGCGGCAACCTCGGCATCCACCACACCCTCGGGATCCTGGATGTGGCGGAAGCTCAGGCAGGTGCGGCGGAAGCGGCTGACGGACTCCGTCCGGGCCCGCTCCAGCAGCGGCGCCTCGTCAAACTCGGCCGTATTCGACCGCTGGCTGAAGGCTGCGTTGTGGGCCATGTAGACGAGGTGGCTGAAGCCGATCTCGCCGTTCTTCACGGCCTCGGCACCGACCGGCAGGGCTCCCAGCTGGTTGCCGACCGCGCGGTATGACAGGGCCTCCGACACCGAGGTTCGGGCGCGCAGGCGCAGGTAGTCGACCTCATCGTTGAAGCCCTGGGCCTCAGCCTCGTGGGTGGAGGAGAAGATTCCCATCAGCCGCGCGGCCTCGAGCTTGAGCTTGTTGGCAGAGCGCACCAGGTGG